>PBLQ01000050.1 GCA_002721815.1 Myxococcales bacterium | reverse complement strand
GTGATTCTTTTTGTGGGCGGGTTTGCCTTGGTGGCTTTGTTGTTGCTGTTCCGGGGCATGGCACCCGAAGAACTGCTTCGCACCGAAATGCGGGGCACCTTAATTGAAACCCTGGCCAACCTGGAAGGGCCATCGCAGCCATGGATGCTCACCACTTGGGCCCATGACCTTTTGTGGGGGCATCTGAGCGGCACCCACGATTTTCGTGAAACCCATGCATTTGCTTTGCTGATGCTTGTGTCTGGCAGTGCTTTCTTTTTATCGGCCTGGCTGTTTCGTTCGTTGCATCCCTACGCTTTTTCCAGAGCGCAAGAAGGCTTGGCTGCTGGGATGATTCACAACGTGGATCAAGAACGGCGAGGTTTGGCGCGACAAATCCCCATGGCGGACCTCAAGGCAAAGCCTGGCAAACTGGCTTTGTTTGAAGTGTTGTGGCGCAAAGACGCTAAGGCGTTCGTCCGCGATACAGCGCAATGGTCACAGCTGCTGCTGTTGGTGGCGCTTGTGGCCATGTACGTGCTCAACTTTTCATTTATCGAGAAAGTGGTTCAGGGGGGCATCATCAGTGGGATGACCTTGCATTTTTTGAACATGGTGCTGAGCGGATTCGTGATCGTTGCCATGTCTGCACGCTTTGTTTACCCTTTGATTTCCCTCGAAGGGAAAGCTTTTTGGTTGATTCAGTCATCACCGAACTCACCTCGTGACTTTCTGCTCGGCAAATGGAAGGCCGCGGTGGTTCCATTTCTCTTCGTTGGGAATACGTTAGTGATTTTGACCAACTGGGTCATCGACTCCTTTTGGGTCATGACCTTGTCTGCCAGCTTCACGGCTTCTTTGATGGTTGTGGGTGTGGTGGGCTTAGCGGTGGGGCTGGGGGCACGGTTTCCTAAATTTCATGTGGACAATGCCGCTAAGATTGCAACGGGTTTTGGGGGTGTGCTCTACATGATGCTCGGTACCAGTTTTGTTTTATTGATGTTGGTCCTTTCCATTCAGCCCACTTTGATTCTGTATCGCTTGCATGTGGGTTCTGGCGTTTTTGAAGGACCACCGGGTCTCTATTTCTTTGTGTGTTTGGCTGTGTTGGTGGCTTTACCGTTTGCCGTGGTCAAAGTGGTTTGCGATGTGGGCGCCAAACACCTCGAAACAAAAGATTAAGCTTGTTTGCGATACACGTGTTCCAGCCAAAACAGCAGGCCTTGGGCATTGATGTCCACATCGATTTGAAGGACCGCTTTGCATTGCGCATCGGGCAATGTCACCCCATGTTCTCGCAACTGCGCGATGAGGTAGGTCATGAGTTTTTCGGCCAGGGCGTCTTGCGACGGGTTCGCTTGGGCCATGGCGACAAAATCATCTATTTGTTGGTGCAGTCGTTCGGCGTGTCGGCTTACATTGCGCACCTGAGAAAAATGTGTGAGCAACATGCCCTCTGGTTGGTAGGTGAGTAGACGATCGATGCTCGCATGCATGGCTTGGGGGTCAAAATGAACTGGCGTGGTGGTAGGGAAAATGAACGCGCCATGGGCGGTATCGAATTCGCGGTACGAAAGGCCGAAGGTGTCCCCGGTGAACATGTGTTTGCTTTGGGCGTCCCAAATACAAAAATGATGCTTGGCATGGCCCTCTGTATGCAAGAAACGAAGCGGCCGACCGTGCCAGTCCAACACTTCATCGTCAGCGGGGGTTATAATGCGGTCTGCGTCGATGGGCAGGAGCTCGCCATAGTTCTCGAGCATGAACGCTTCTCCGTAGACCGCGGTGGCACCGGCAAAGAGTTTGCTCGGGTCGATCATGTGACGTTGCCCCCTGGGGTGAACCAGAAGTTTGGCGTGTGGGAGGGCTTGCATCAGGGTTCCAGCGCCCCCTGCGTGGTCGAGGTGTATATGCGTTAAAATCACATAATCCACGTGCTTGGGAGAAAAGCCTTTTTCGTGAAGCACCTCCAGCAACCGGGGGACGCAGTGGTTGGTCCCACAGTCTACAAAGAGCGCATGACCTTCGTGCGTCATGAGATGACTGGAAATCATCATGTCTCTTTGGTCGCCTGTGTTGATGGCGGTGATGCTTTTCGTTATGATTTTGTGGGTGAATGGGGTCATAGAGGCTCATTATGAATGGTTTTTTGCCCTAGGGCAAAAGGCGGATTCAAAAATATACCAAAATGACTTCTACTCTGGACCGAGGGCTAGATCATGAATATCAAATCATCCGCTCGTGCTTCTTTGTTTCTTCTTCCTCTGATGATCGGTTGTGGTGTGCTTCTACCGCGAACCGATGGATTCACGGCCCAATCTGAATCAGCCACAGGTTCCTCAGACGCCGAAGACGCGGCCGGCAATCTGGAAACAGACCTTGATGATCGCGACCCGCCTGAAGACATCTGCGAAGCCTATCCGAACAAACTCACGGATATCTCGGGAATGTGGGTCTACTATGGCTCCACCACACCCGAGTATGTGCCACTGACTGCCGCCGAGCAACAAGCGGTGGTGGGTTTGGGATTCGGAGCCAATCAACCCGCGAATTGTTCGGGAACACTGGTCAAAAGCGAATGGGTGCTAACCGCTCAGCATTGCACCAATAGTACACCCGCCAACAACACATATGTGCTCTTTGGCCCTGATGACCGCAACCCCGATTTACGTGTGCAGGTTGCTGAAGTCATTGCGCATCCCAGTCACGATATGGCGCTGCTCAGGCTCACCCAAAAGCCAGCAGATTCCATCGATGTCACTCCCATTCCGGTATGGACGGGGGATTTCTCTAACTCTGACCCCGGCCGTATTATGGAGCAAGCCGGTTACGGCCGTACCGAGTCAGGCAGTGGGGAGGGACGACGCTTCGTGGCCGAAGTCCTTCATGGCTTCGAAGACAACGGCAACCTTCACGTGGTGAATGGTGAAGGGCAACACGGGGTTTGCTTTGGTGACTCCGGAGGCCCGTCCATGCTCGTGACCGACGCTGGCCATGTGGCAGTGGCCGGGGTTCTAAGCTGGGGCGACCCGTCTTGTGTGGGGTACGATCGCTACGCGCGCACCGACCGATTTAAATCTTGGATTGAGCAACACATGGGTCCTTTGGAAGAAGAGCTGGGACCAAGGTCCTGTGACGACTTGCCCGAAACAGGCCGCTGCGACACCAACCAAGAGCGAGTTTACCGTTGCGTGGATGACGTTTTAGAAGTGGAAGTATGCTCTCAGGGGACCTATTGCGGGTTTGATGCATCTAACAACCGGTGGGATTGTGTGACCGCCGATGAAGATGCCTGTGAAGGCCTCACCTTCCAAGGTGAATGTGCGGCCAATGGCGATTTGGCGTGGTGCGAAGAAGGGGTCATTCGCGAGCGGCCCTGTGGTCAGTGCGGGGAGCGATGTGCATGGCAAAGCGCACTGATCGGAAACGCCTGCGAGGAAGACCCTTGCCAAGGCATCACCTATGAAGGCTACTGCAACGGTGAAACGGTGGTGTGGTGCGAAAATGGAGACACCCTTCGCGAAAGAGATTGCGCGGCCCAAAGCGAGTCCTGTCGATACTTGGGTGAAGAAACTGGGTACGCCTGTGCACCCAGCTGCGGTGGAGACCTGGATTACCTTGGATTCTGTGATGGTGCCGTATTGAAATGGTGCGATCGCCAAGGCCGCTCGAGAGAGCGAGATTGCGCCGATCGTGGCGAGCGGTGCGATTGGGTGAGCGATACCGTGGGCTATAACTGCGTTGACTAATAAAAACAGGTACTTATAACCAGTTGCAAGCAAGGGGTCCCTTGCAGTAGCATTCGGTCGCAAACTTGATTTGGTCCAGGTGGGTTGTCGTGCGCGCTGTTTCTTCTTTGCTGTTGTTTTCTGTTTTGTTGTTGGGGTCTGCCAGCAGTCAAGCGGCTGAAAAGGCGCAAGAGCCAACACCAGCCCCCGCGTCCAAGGCACCCGCATCCAAAGCCGAAAAAGAGCCTCAAACCATTCTTAAAACCCTCGTACTTCGGGTGGAGGCCAGACGAAAAGTGGACCCGGAGTTGGCGTTGGCGTTGGAAGGGGTGGTGCAAAGCACATTGGCCACGGACCGTCAGCGTGAGGTGTTCGGACAAGAAGACCTGCGTCGGGTTTTTGAGTTTGAATCCGAGCGGCAATCCATGGGATGTACCGACGCCAGTTGCTTGGCCGAGTTGGCCAACGTGATGAATGCGGATCGATTGGTGCTTGGGACCATGGACAAGATGGGGAAGTCTTATTTGATTGGTCTGACCGAAATTGATGGAAAGAGCCTCAAGCCTGTGGGGCGCGTCCAAAAAACCATTCCCGCTAAAGAAGAACAGCTGATTTCTGGGGTTGAAAAGCTCACGGTGATGTTGATGGGAGAAAAGTTTTTGAAAAAGGCTGCACCTCTTGCGGCATCTGAAAAGGGTTCAGGGCGTGTGACAGGTTTCGCCATGGCGGGCAGCGTGAAAGTACAGAGCGTTCCCACTGGTGCCACCATCATCGTCGGTGGTGAAAAGGTGGGGAAAACCCCCATGGTTGTACATAACCTACAAGTCGGTGACGTGGAGCTGCGATTGGAACGCAAAAACTATCGCCCGCTGGTGGTAGAGGTGCCCGTTTTTCAAAGCAAAGAAACCAGCATGAAGGCGGAACTCCTTTTGCTGAAGAAAAAGGCGCAAAAAGCGCATCACATCAAAATGAATACCCACAATAAAAAAATGTCGAACCTGCGGAATTTAGGGTGTGGCAAATTGGTGTGTGGCGGTCTTGTCTGCGCTGGGAGTTCTGGTGCATTTGCTGGTGCAGAAGCCAGTGTGGGATCCGCTACGGTAGGGGCAGGGATGCTGGCTTTGGGGACTGCATTGGGTCTTTGGGGCGGTTTGGATTTGTTTAAGAAGGTAGAAGCGCCCAAGCCCGACTGGGAGTTGCCCCGTCAAGTTCGGGTGAACCCCCCAAAAGGGCTGGGGAAAGTAAAAGTGAAGAAAACGCTCGATTTGGTGAAGAAGAAGAAAAAATGACCATTGAAGAAGTTGCGACTTGGTCAGTTATTCAATGTCCTTGGTGTGGCGAACCCAATGACCTTCGCGTGGAATTCGAAGATGAAGGAAAATGGGTTCAAGATTGTGAAGTGTGTTGCCGACCATGGTTGATCGAAGTGAGGACCCATTCGGGCGGACGCGATGTGATTGTGACGCGATCTTAGGGAGAACCCATGATTGGATTTCTTAAAAATATTTTTGGTGGCGGCGAAGACAAGTCGCCCACACGTGTGCCTACTTTTGAATCGCTGGATATTGGGGATGTGGTTCTTTGGTACGAGGAAAGCTATATCGTAATTCAAAAGATCACGTACCACCAATCGGGCTTCTTTTGGTACGACTATCGCATGCAAGGGGACACCGGTAAATGTTGGCTCGCGGTGGAAAACGATGATGAACTCGTTTTACAAATCTGCGAAGCGGTGACCATGAACTTTGAAGGTGACCCTCCGGCCACCTTAGAGCATGAGGGCGCCACCTATAAAAAAAATAACACGGGTAAGGCCGATGCCGTTTTAAAGAAAGAACAACAAGACACGCCCACTCGAGCAAAAATCGACTTTTGGAATTACGAAGGACCCGACGGCCAAACGCTTGAAGTGATTAAATGGGCCGAAGGGGATTTTGAAGTCTCCTTGTGCAAAGAAATTTCTGAAACCACTTTCGACCTCTTGGGAGGTGCCAAATGATTATGCGTCGACACTGGATACCGTTGGCTTTTGCCTTTGCCTGCTTTTTGGGCATGGGCTGGACCTGTGGTGGGCAGGGCCAAATAAAAAATGAGTGGGTTGAGCTGTTGCCCGGTGAATCCCAAAAACTGGGTCCTTTTTCGTTGGAGGAGAAAGCCCGCTATGTGCTCGAACTCAAGATGCAAGGAAAACCCAAACACGGCTTTCTTGCCGACATAGAGCTGGCTGTCCAACGAGAAGGTGACGAAGAGCCTTTGTTTGAGTTGGAAGATGGTTATTGGGCTGAGTCTGGCATTTGGCGTGAAGGCGGAGAATCTGGCACCTGGTACGAGAAAAATGGTGCAACCAAACTCTATTTTGCCGCGCCCGCCGCTGGTGAATACAACTTCACCGTCAAACAGAACAACAATGCCAACGGGGCGAAACTCAATATTCGATTTACTTTGTCCAAGAAACCCTACTCTGCCGGGGCATTTTTGTTCGGCTTTTTTGTTTTCATGGTGATCTCACTTATTGTCTTTTTGAGTCGCGGTCGTTTGTTTAAAAAGCTTTTGGGGCAAATGGGCAAAGGCACCGTCCTCAAATGGGACAATAAAATTTGGGAAGTTCAAGACGTCTTGTTTTTTGGGGATGCGGGTCGCGATCGCCCTTACGCCAACACGCCGGGTGCCTATTCCATTAGCTATCACCTCAAGTCCAACGAAGACGAAGATCGTTATTTGAGCATCGAAACCTATGACTACGAATATGAAGACTCTGAGGGCGATGACTATGATGCCTCTTTTGATGCCATCTTAATCTCGGAGCCCCTCACCGAAGCCGAGCAAGAACAGTTGTCAGCTGTGGGAAAAAGTACGGTGAGCTTGCGCGGTAAGCAGTTTCGTGAGGACAGAGATTACTCCGGGGTATCTGAGGTTTACACGGAAAAGGATGGCATGGTTTTTAAATCCAGGGTGGTTGAGAAAGTATTCATGAATTCGGAAAGACCGGAGAATTGGAGAGGAAAGGGCAACGCCCGGAGCACGGCAGGGATTCCAGACGACGATGGTGATTTGGTTTTGTCGTTAACCAAGTACGATGACAATGATACCGAATGGGAACTCAGTCGCGCCATCAACTGGCAGAACCTCAAAGTAAAAAGAATGGTGTCTCGAAAAGAAATCGATTTTAGTGCCGGCAGTGCGGCTTAAGGAGTAGAGAATGACTTTAGATGAAACTGTAAAGTTGGGAATGAGCTTGTTGGGGTGGTCCTTGGGAGGCATGTTCGCCTTATTTTTATCGCGTAAGGTCTATGACGTCATTACGCCTTTCGACGCTGATAAAGAGCTCACAGAAGATAAGAATGTGGCTGTGGGCATTAGCAAAGGTGGGTTCTTGGTGGGGTCGGCCATCATTTTGCATGGTTTGATTCAGGGCCAAAAACTCCACGACGATATTCTCATGGAAATCGGTGTGACGGCCGGGTTTTTGTTGCTGTGTTTTGTTTTGCTTTGGTTGGGACGGTTTGTGTTGGTGAAGACCACGGCTTTCGATTTTAACCATCACATCCACGAGGCTGACAATGTGGCCGTGGGTTGGGTCGAAGGTGCATTTTACGTGGCCTTGGCCATCGTGATTCATGGCGCGCTTTGAATGAAGCGCGCTTGTAACCCTTGAATTAGGCGTTGTTAAAAAATAATAAAACGGCTTTTGGCTTTGGTTAGATTCCAATCATAACGGCACAGCTGCCACAATAGCCATCTAGACAACAGGGTTGCCACCCATTAGGCAAGTCGCTGTTGTCGCCACAATGTGCATAGTCATCATCGGTACAACTCATATCTTCTTCGTCATCATCATCGGATCCAGCGTCACTCGCGGAACCGTCGGTGCCGCCATCGAAGGGGCTTGAGCCGGTTCCCTCGGAGGAGCCTTCGGATGAACCCTCGGTAGAACCATTGCTGGTGCCGGTGGAGGTGCCATTGATCGTTCCCGTAATACTTCCTGTAACGGATCCGGTTACTGTACCAGTGGAGGTGCCGTCACTCGTTCCGTCCGTTCCGGTCCCATCGCCCGAGCCACTGGTGGTCCCATCGCCCGAGCCACTGGTGGTCCCATCGTCCGAGCCATTGGTGGTCCCATCGTCCGAGCCATTGGTGGTCCCATCGTCCGAGCCATCGGTGGTCCCATCGTCCGAGCCACTGGTGGTCCCATCGTCCGAACCACTGGTGGTTCCATCGTCCGAGCCACTGGTGGTTCCATCATCGGTGCCTCCACTTTCTTCACACATAAGTACACCCAAGCAAAAAGTCATGGTGTCATTATGATTGCAATAATCATAAGCACAGCCGCAGTGACCATCACCGCAACAAACTTGATGGCTGTACATGTCGTCATCGGGTGGATTGTTGCAGGAGATTTGCCCACAATCACTGTTTCCATCGCACGAAATATCGTCTGTGCAGCACCCGCAATAACCATCGAGGCAGCAGTCGTAGGCGCCATCAGGTGCGTTACTGTCACAGCTTCCGGCACAATCCGCAGTTTGGGTTCCAACTGTGCATTCTCCGTCGTCACAACATCCACAATAGCCATCGAGGCAACAATCATAAGCGGTGGGTGGGGCATCTGGGCCACAGCTCCCCGCGCAATCCGAGCTTTCATTGTCTACAGTACATTCTCCATCAGGATTGCAGGTGTCATCTGCTTCGTTGCAAATGGGCGTCTCACCGGAACATGGATTTCCGCTTGAAACACAGGTTCCGTTGTTACAGTCTTCGGAGCCATTGCAATACAATCCATCATCATTGCAGGGGTTACTGGCGCCACATTCTTCACAGGAGTTCGAGGACTCGTTGCATGCAGGGGTATCGCCTGAACATGGATTTCCGGTGGAAATACAATTTCCGTTGTTACAATATTCTGTGCCATTGCAATATAATCCATCATCACCACAGGGGTTACTGCTGCCACATTGTTCACAGGAATCAGAGGATTCGTTGCATGATGGGGTACCTCCAGAGCATGGGTCTCCGCTTGAAATACAGTTGCCATTGCTACAATATTCTGTGCCATTACAATATAGACCATCGTCATTGCAGGGGTTGTTCGCACCGCATTCTTCGCAAGAGTCGGAAACCTCGTCACACGAGGGGGTCGCGCCTGAGCATGGATTCCCGTTCGAGAGACAGCTGCCGTTACTACAGTTTTCGGAGCCATTGCAAAATTGCCCATCATCACTGCAAGGGTTGCTGGCGCCACATTCGTCACAAGTATCTGTAGCCTCGTTACATGAGGGGGTCCCGCCTGAGCATGGGTCCCCGCTCGATACACAGATACCGTTGCTGCAGCTTTCGGAGCCATTACAAAATTGCCCATCATCACTGCAGGGGTTACTGGTGCCACATTCTTCACAAGTGTCTGTGGTTTCGTTACATGAAGGGGTTCCGCCAGAACACGGGTCCCCGCTCGATACACAGCTTCCGTTATTACAGGTTTCGGAGCCATTGCAAAATTGACCATCACCGCACTGGCTGTTTTCTGTACATTCTGCGCAGGTATTCAGCGTCGAATGACAGAATCCATTGGGGCAATTGTCAAAATAGACGCAGGCGCCGTCAATACAGCTATCTGTTGTACAAGTGAGGCCGTCGCCACAGTTTAAATCGCCGATGCATTCAGTACAGCTATCCATGTCATCGTTGCAAAAGCCGGTGGCGCAGTTGTCAGTATTTTCGCATGCCCCAGCGGTACAGGTGTCTGTTGTGCATGACACCCCGTCATCACAGTCATCGTGTTCATTGCATACACCACAAGTATAGGTTGAGCCATCGCTGACACAAATGGTGTTGGGCGCTTCGGTACAGGGATTACCCGAAAACCCACAGGTGTTGTTGATACATTGGGCGATACCATCACAGGCTGAAATCGATTCGGGGCAATCGTCCGCGGTGAGGCATTGCACGCAAGTATCGTTGGTTTCGTTGCAAACCAACGATGCGTTGCAAGGAGGTGGGTTGTTTTGGCAGACGCCGACCGATTCGTCTGGTGAGGCGTCTTGCCCCAGAATCGGCCCGCCGTCAGCTGGGGGGGGGAGTTCACAAGTTTCGAGCCCATTGCACCAAATACCATCGTCGCATGGATAGGTGTTGTTACAGAGTCGGTCACCCCCAGAACACAGAAAACTGCCGGCCTGTGCCAAGCAAGTATCATCACCATCACAAGGGTTGCCCGTATGGCTGCAGGTGTTGGACCCATCACAGAACTCAGTGCCATTGCACAGGTTGTTATCATCAGGGCATTGGCTGTCATTTTGGCATTGGACGCATAAATTATTTTCGCAAAAGGGAAAATCGTCAGAACAATCATCGGCATTTAGGCACCCGCCTTCTGCATTTTCGCAGTGACCGCCCTCAAAGCCGGTAGGGCATTCACACGTGTAGTCGGCACCGTCCGCATTGCAGGCGCCACCGTTTTGGCAGGGGTCATCATCACAAGGATTGTTATAGAGTTCACAATGCAGGCCTTGATAGCCGGGCGGGCAGTAGCAGGAGGAAACACCTGATAACTCAGTGCAAGTGCCAAGATTATTGTTGCAGTCGGCGTCTGTCACGCAGGTGTCTTCACAGCGATCACCAAAAAAACCATTGATGCATTCACAAGAGAAACTGCCCACGCCATCAATGCATGAACTTCCGTTAAGGCACGGATTGTTGGCGCAGTCGTCGATGTTGGTACAGCTGGTGCCATTTCCTTCGTAACCTTGATTGCAGCTGCAAATGAAACTTCCATTGGTGTTGGTGCAGGAGGCGTTGGTATCACAATCGTTGTTGTTGGTTTCGCATTCGTTCACATCTTCACAAACGCCATTGTTGTTGCGGTACCCATTCAGACAGTTGCCGCATTCCACGCCATCTTGGGTCATGTTGCATAAGCGATACATGCCACAGTCACCATTGTTTTCGAGACATTCATCGACCACACAGGCCTGTGCGATGAGAATAGTGCCTTCTGGGCAGGTGGCGCGGCATTCGTATTCCCCGGGAAGGTTCACGCAAACTTGTTGGGCAGGGCAAGGTTGGCTCAGACATTCATTGACGTCGATACAGACTTCACCGGTGCCGCCGTATCCTGGGTTGCATAGGCAAGAAAAGCCGGGCGTCTCGTCCACGCAAGTGGCCATGTCATCACAATTGTCGCGGCCTTCGGCACATTCATCAATGTTCACACATTCGTTGTCGTCATTGTAAGCATAGCCTTCATCACAGGCGGTGCAGACCACGGCGCCATCCTCGTAAGTACAAAGTTCTTCTTCGGGGCAACCACCATTGTCTTCGCTACATGGGTCGATAATACAGGCGCCATTATCATTCATGGCGTAGCCTTCATCGCATTGGCATTCGTAGCCACCCATGATGTTGCGGCAAGTTGAATTCTCTGGGCATTCATCCAGTTCTTCTAAACATTCATCAATATCCCGACAGTCCGTGCCATCGCCGCTGTAGCCGGTGTTGCAGACACATTCATATCCGGGCGTACTGTCCTCACAAGTTGCATTTTCATCACACAAGTTAGGCGGTTGCGCCGCACATTCATCGATATTGTTACAACCTTCTTGGCCGTTTCCGGAGTAGCCTGCAGGGCATTCGCCACAGACCACCAAACCGAAGCTGTTGACTTCACAAGTGGTGAGTTCATCGCATTCGCCGTTGTTTTGTTGGCACGGCCCATCTCCTGTTGGGGCGGGTGGTGTACAGCTGGCGCCAATAAAAGATATGAATAACAAGCACTTAAAGACTAAGTTGACGGCCCGCATGAATCGCCTCCAGGCTGATGTTGAAGCTGTTTGCCCAAATGAAACTTTAGCCTATAAGACCCCATGAGGAAACTGAACACGGGTATTAAAAGGTAAAAATGGAGCCCCATGTCCAATAATGCGAAATTATTTTTATTAGCTTTGAGTATGGGCTTGGTGGCCATCTGCGGCATCATTTACCAGCTGGTGGTGGGCACTGTTAGTACCTACTTGGCGGGCAACAGCACCCTGCAATATTCTGTAACCATCGGTTTGTTCATGTCATCCTATGGTGTCGGGTCCTTTTTATCGAGCTTTGTGCAAAAGCGAATGCTTGAAATCTTCGTATTAAGCGAGCTGATCATTGGCTTGTTCGGAGGCACGGCCGCCTTTGTTCTATTTTACCTCTACGGCCATAGCGAATTCTTTCAGGCAGGCCGGGTGATTTGGATCTTGGTGATAGGCGCTCTCATTGGTTTGGAAGTCCCCTTGTTGATTCGCCTTACAGACGCGGTACGAGAGAATTTGCGCTGGTCGGTGGGACAAATGATGGGTTTTGATTACATTGGTGCCCTCATTGGTGGTCTTTTGTTCCCCTTGATGTTTTTACCGCTGTTTGGATTAATGGGGACATCTTTCGTCGTGGGGCTCTTGAACGTATTGGCGGCGGCTCTGGTCTTGTGGGCGTTCAGGCATACCATGGCAGGGCAGAAGGCCTTGTGGGCGGGCGTGGTTTGTATTGCCCTGTTGTTGGGCGCTTCCATGTCGGGGGTGGATCGCCTCGAAATTTTGGCTGAGGAAAATTTTTATGAAGATCGCATCGTCTTACGACAGCAAACCCCTTATCAACGCATTGTGGTCACCAAGCATCGCGACGATACCCGGCTTTATCTCGATGGTTCATTACAATTTTCAAGCCGGGACGAATATCGGTATCACGAAGCATTAACCCACGTTCCAGCGCGGCGTGTGAAGAACTTGGAGCGGGTTCTCGTCTTGGGCGGTGGTGATGGGTTGGTGTTGCGTGAACTCGCCAAATACCCATCGATCAAAAAAATCACATTGGTTGATTTGGACCCCGGCATGACGCACTTGGGCAAAACTTTTCCACCATTTGTGACACTCAATCAAAATGCATTTGAAACGTTACCCCTAGAAGTTTTACACGAGGATGCCTTTTCTTTCGCGGCCAATCAGGCATCAAAAGGGGGGAAAGCGTTTGACCTGATTTTGGTGGATTTGCCCGACCCCCACCACGAGTCATTGGCCAAACTGTATTCCACTGCTTTTTACGGATTTCTAAGTCAGCTCTTGGGCGAGGGGGGAGTGATGGGCCTACAGTTGGGTTCGCCTTTTTTTGCCAATCGGTCCTACTGGGCCAACATCAAAACTTTGGAACAGGTGGCCTTACAGGTGCAGCCCTACCACGTGAATGTGCCGAGCTTTGGAGAGTGGGGCTTTGGACTTGCTTTTAAAGGGGTTAAGCCAAACCCGAGGGCCGAACTGCCCCCAACCCAGTTTCTGACGGTCCCCATCGAGCAAGGTTTATTTGTGTTTCCTCCGGATTTGATGCGCCAGCACGAGGTAGAAACGACCACATTGACGCGACCACGAATTGTGGACTATTTTAACGAAGATTGGCGTTCATGGAACTAGGTTTGACTATGTTTTTTAATCTCTTTGTAGCTTTTGTCTTTGTTTCTTTTTTTCTGTTGGTCACGGGACGATTTTCCTGGATTACAAAGATTTTCACGCCGTCAAAACCGCAAAGCCTGCCTCTGGGATTGTTGCTGGTTTGCTCCCTTATTTTTGGCTTGTGCCTCACATCCACCTTCGCGTCAGCGGAAGACGCTTACGGGTACAAAGGCAACTACGATAAGCGGTCTTATAAGGGAGGGGATCTCTACATCGTTGGATATGGGATGTATGGTTACCCTTACGGGGGCCGGATGGGATCTCGAGGCAACCGGGGTTACATGGGCGGCGGCTTGCGCGGTGGCAAGTAAAACCCCTATCTGAATCAAAAAGCTCGATAAAACAATGCCTTAGATGGTTCTCGTTTTTGACTTGGGGTGCCATAGGTTCCGTTTGGGTACGGCCTTGTTCTCACATCGTTTTTTAAGCTTGCAGCGCTAACAAAATGCGGCCTTTCGTGATACACTATTAAGGTTGGCGGGTAACGGGCGCGTTCTCGTAAGTCGCTGTTTTAAAACTGAAAATTTTGGTCCCCGCCCACCGCTCAGCTGAGCAGTGTGCATCGGGACCCTTTTGCTCGATCTGGATCTCTTAAAGTCGGTACTGTCAATGAGTCTTTGCAAACACTTCAACTTGGCCAAATTCGCGTCTGTGGGCGCATGGTTGAGCATGAGTTTTTTGCTGTTGGCCGGCTGTCCCTTGCCCCTTAGCAGTGAGGACTTACCTGGCGAAGATCCCCTTGAAAACGGACTGCCGCAAATCGAAGCACCCATTTTCGATAGTGGGTGGACCGTACCCGGCGTGCCCGAAGACGCCGGGCGTGCCACAAGTGTGGTCGATGCCGGAATGACTTTGGTTGATTCGGGGCAAAATAGCCAAATACGCGATGCGGGTATGTCGCTCATCGATGCCGGCTCAGTGGTTGATGCTGGGCAGGCCGTACCGGCCCAATACGACGCGGGGGTGGTTTGCGCCAGTTCCGCAGACTGCGATGCCGATCATCCATGGTGTAACGCCGAGACTGGTTTTTGTGAACCTTGCAGTTTGGATTGCGAACCGAACAGCCAATGCGTGGTGGTGGAGGAGCCCGTTTGTATTTGCGGGGCGGGCTTTGTGCTCGGTGATGACCTTTCGTGTGTGGCCAGATGCATGTCAGATACCGACTGTCCAAATCTCAGTGCACCCATCTGCAACCTGGACTCGGGCCAATGTTGGAATCCTTGTGGAAGTCTCTCCTGCGAGTCACAGGCCAACGTGCAATGTGCGGTAAACGACACGGGAACCGAGGCAACTTGTGTTTGTCCTGGCACCTATGCCTATGCGGAAGATGCGGGGGCCCAATGCATCCCGGACATCACTTGTGAATCCAACGGGGATTGTGTCGATTCGAACAAGCCGGTTTGTCATTCTTCCGGGGTCTGTCACCACCCCTGCGACGAATTGGTTTGCGGCGACAACGAACAATGTGCCTTAAACGAAGAACTCCACGCGAGTTGCACGTGCTCGGATGATTACGTGTTTAGCAATGTTTCAGAAGGCTGTATCCCCTTGGGAACCTGCAGCGAGAATTCAGATTGCCCCCTTGAACAACCTCTCTGTGAGTCTGAAGTTTGCACTGACCCTTGTGACGGGGCTTGTGACGCGAACCAGTATTGCGAAATCCTCATGGACTTTTCTGCCCGGTGCTCCTGCTTGGCTGGCTTTCAAGATTTGGACGATGATGGTCTGTGTGATTCCAACTGCGAGATCATCGCCTGCGATGACAATGCCTCCTGCAATTACGAGCTGGGAGAGCCTGTCTGTACGTGTGATGTGGGCTACACGGGAGACGGTTTTGATTGCGAAGACACCGATGCCTGCTTGGGTGAGCCTTGTCCCGAAGGCGTTGACTGCGTTGACATGGCAGCGCCGCATGTGGGCTTTACCTGCGGTAATTGCCCGCCCGGGCAAACGGTAGACAACGACGAATGTGTCGAAATTAACGAATGTGAGAACCATGATTGCCAAAATGCGAGTGCCTGCATCGATGGAGAAAATACTTATACATGCGATTGTGGCGACACCGGCTTCGAAGGTGATTTTTGCGATATCAATATCGACGATTGTACCGAAGAATCCTGCCAAAATGGCGGGGTTTGTTTGGATGGTATTAACGCCACTACGTGTGATTGCAGCGGTACTGGTTTCGAAGGTGATGTTTGCGAAACCAATATCAATGATTGCAGCGATACGTCCTGCCAAAACGGTGGCGCCTGTCTTGATGGTGTGAACGGATTCACTTGTGATTGTGCGGATACCGGTTTTGAAGGTGAATACTGCGAAACCAATATCATTGATTGCAGCGATACGTCTTGCCAAAACGGTGGCACCTGTCTCGATGGTGTCAACGGGTTCACTTGTGATTGCGGCGGCACTGGCTTTGAAGGCGATGCTTGCGAAACGAATATTAATGACTGCACAGATGCTTCCTGCGAAAACGGCGGGGTTTGTGTGGACGGCATCAATACCACCACCTGCGATTGTAGTGACACGGGCTTTGAAGGCGATGCTTGCGAAACGAATATTGATGACTGCACGGATGCTTCTTGTGAAAACGGTGGGGTCTGTCAGGATGGCGTGAACGGCTTCACCTGCGACTGTACGGGGACCGGCTTTCAAGGAAACACTTGTGATGTCGATATCGAGGATTGCACTGAGGATTCCTGTCAGAATGGGGGCCTTTGTGTAGAAGGGGTGAATGGTTTCACTTGTGACTGCACCGACACTGGCTTTGAGGGCGGTAACTGTGAAACCAATATTGACGACTGCAGCGATACTGCCTGCCAAAATGGCGGGCTTTGCTCAGATGGGGTTAACGGATTTACCTGTAACTGTACCGGCACTGGTTTTGAAGGCGACACCTGCGAAACCAACATTGACGATTGTAGCGATACTGCCTGTCAAAATGGTGGGGACTGCACAGATGGCATTAATGGTTTTACTTGCGATTGTACGGGCACTGGTTTTGATGGCGATATTTGCGATACCAATATTGATGATTGCACCCTCGATTCTTGTCAAAATGGCGGGCTCTGTATCGATGGCATCAACAGTACCACCTGCGATTGCGATGGTACCGGATTTGAGGGCAGCGCCTGCCAAATCAACATAGACGACTGTATGGACAATGCTTGTGCGAACGGTGGGGTTTGTGTGGACGGCATTAATGATTATTCCTGCAATTGTGCCGGCACAGGGTACGATGGTGCATTTTGCCTCGAGCCCATCAACGATTGTACATCGGACTCTTGCCTCAATGGGGGCGTTTGTATTGATGGTGTGAATGGCTTTACCTGTGAATGCAGTGGGACCGGGTTCTCTGGGGACGATTGTAGCGACAATATCGACGATTGCTTTGATGGCGCCTGCGCCAATAATGGCTTGTGCATCGATGCGACCAATGATTACACCTGTGATTGCGCTGGAACCGGTTTCGAAGGGGCCTCGTGTGAAGATAACATTAATGATTGCCTCGGTGTCTCTTGTAACGGCAATGGCTTTTGCCAGGACGCCATCAACGAATACCTTTGTGAGTGCAATGAGGGTTACAGTGCCGCGAGTGATTGCGCTGTTTGCGCCACTGGGTTCGACCTGTTTGATGGTGAATGTGTCCCTGAATGCGAATCCGATTCTTGTGACCCCAATGAAATCTGTACGCTCGGGGACGATGGTCCCTCTTGTGCCTGTGCAGATGGCTTTCAAGACAATGATGGGAACGGAACTTGTTTGCAAGAATGCGCAGCTGGTGCCTGCAGTCAGGGAGAGCTTTGCAACGACGAATCAGGGCAAATCCAATGCGTGCTTTGTCTGGAAAACGGAGATTGTGAAGGCGAGTACCCACGCTGTGACGTGCCCATGGGTGAGTGTATCGGCTGTCGGCTAGCGCTCGGTAACGAAGATTGCAGCGATAATCTCATTGAAGTGATTTGCGTGGAAGAGGGTGGCAGTTTAGACGGGTCCGGCGATGGTGCCTCAGACGGATTTGTTGAAGGCAGTTTAGACGGTTTTTCAAGTGGCAGTGCCAATGGGGGTGAAATACCCATGGGGGCTGCTGAGGATGAGTCCCCCGGTGGAGATGATGCAGATGATGGAGATGACCCAGGCATTGGTCGTTGTGTTCAGTGCGAATTTGCCACCGACTGCAGCGGCCTAATAGACAGTGGTTACCAGTGGGGCTGTGTGGCCAACACCTGCCAAGTCACGGACGTTAATGAATGTGCCGTTGATAACGGTGGTTGTGACAGCGGTTATGCCTG
>PBLQ01000049.1 GCA_002721815.1 Myxococcales bacterium | reverse complement strand
TTGGGCATCTTGGTGTTACTCTGGGCACCGGGCAAACAAACCCACCGATTTTTATTGGCCTTGGCGTTGATGTTTCTGCCAGGGCCTTTTTTACTGGGCATGAACTGGCACAACTACGGCATTGCCCACCTGTGGTGGATCGCCGTGTTGCTTTTGGTTCACCAGCAAGTGCGGCTGGGTCAGTTTTTTGAGCGCTTGTCACAGAAATTCACGTTGGCCGCTTTGGTGCTCTTCTTTTTCATCAGTGCGCATCCCCAAATGTTTATATGGGGCGTTCTGTTTTGGGCCTTTGCATTTTTGCTGCTGGCACCTCGAGAACGATGGGGTTCACTCTTTTTTCTTTTGGGGCTTTGCCTGCTGCCCACAGTGCCGTCCATGCTTTACCTGCGCGAAATTGCCCTGCAAAGCTCGACGCTTACCGCGCGGCTGAACAACCCCACGCAAGTCATGGACCTCGCGCAGCCGTTGCATGTGCCGTTGCTGGGCAGCGTGGTGGGCAATCTCCTCTCCGGCCTGCGCATGAATTTTTGGGATGTGAACGCCATCGAAATGCAGGGCCCTGGGCTGTATTTCCAACCCATGCTTTGGGCATGTCTGGTGATCAGTGTGGTGAAGCGTCGCTGGTTGCTCCTCACCTTGGTGTTGCTCACGCTGTTGTTGCTGGGCAATGAGACATTTTCGTGGACATCGGTTTTCATGCAAGGCCCTTTCAAGGGGTTTCATTGGACCTTTAAGCTGGTGATTTTCACCGCCCCCCTGTTTATGTTGCTGGCCTTCTTTGAACTGCAACCCACCCAGTCACGGGGGTTCACTTGGGCACTGTGTGCAGTGGCGTTGGTGTCCATGGCTGTTTGTTTTCAAGGCCGGCACTTCGACCTCATGAGTGAGACCCAAGACAAGCATGACTTGGGAGCCCACCGCATCCTCGCTGCGGCTGATGCGTGCTTGGAACAAGCGAACATCCCCAAGCAATCCCGTCTGGCGTTTGTGGGAGATTACCAGCGCCGACAACCGCAACCCGCCGCCATCGTGCCCATGGTGGGCAATGCCATGATTCTGCTCGAACGGAATGCGCTTCATTTGTACGAGCCCATGGACACCAATGAAACAGCCCTGGGGCGCCTGTCGTTATCGGGACGGTATGGCTACAAAATCAAAAGCAAGGATTTCAAAGTAAACCAGAACAAGCACCTGCAGGCCTTTCGGTATTTGGGGGTGACCCATCTTTTCACTCGTGACGGTCAACTCTTCGAACCTGAGACGCGCACCTCTTGTGACACCGATGATGGCCACCGCATTTATTTTCAAGCGCTCAACTCACCTAGGCGCGGCACATATCCCCACGCGGCAAATACATCCCTCACTGCTACGCGAAACGGCCTCCTTGCTTCGACAACAATCACCGACACCGCGCCCGTGCTCAATACCATTCACCCTGTGACGTGGTCCAAAACCGAAACGGGCTGGCGCGGCTACCCGAATCCCATCAATCCCTTGTGGGCGGCGTCCATTGCCTTGTTGCTGTTATTGGTCAGCTTGATTTTTTGGCGGAGCAAGTAGGCTTCAAATCCAAACATCATTGGGCGCAGTCAAATCGCCTGGTGTATCCCCGGTGTTCACCACGCCGCGAGGCTCTACCAACATCACTTTGCATTCATGCTCGGCCATGGGTTTGTGAGAAACACCCTTGGGCACCACGTGCATCTCACCGGCGCGTAAGTGGACTTTTTTATCCGCGTATTCGATGCACATGGCTCCCCCGATCACCAGGAACACCTCATCGGTGTGGTCGTGCTGGTGCCACACAAATTCACCCTTGAGCTTCACCAATTTAAACTGGATGTCGTTCATCTCAGCGATGACCTTGGGCGACCAATGATCGGAGAATTGCGCAAATTTATCTTGAAAGTTGATCATGAGTCCACCTTCACATGAAGACACGCCATTATTGCGGCGCACACACACCAGCACTGTTGCAAGTACTCGTCGTTTGATTGCCCAGATATTCCACAAGGCATGTGTTGCCTTCGGACAAGCCCACACACGCAGTTTCACTCGGGGGCAAACAATGAAAAGTACCGTCCCCTCTATTGACAGCGAACATGGTATCCGGACAAACCGATGCCGATGTTGGCATGACAATGCAGGTCCCTGTGGTATTGTTATTGCCCAATGCGCCGTTGGCCAAACAAAAGCTATTGGAATTGGTGCACGCGGCATCGCCGTTGGGGTTACAAGTGGGCCTACAGGCATGCCCGGTGGCACAAACCCCGGCAATGCTTTCGTTGCCATCATGATCAAATTCACACGCCGTGCCGACGCTAGAATCATTGAGTTGCCCATCGTCAGCGACATCTGCCTTTTTACACTCGTTAATTGACGGCGGCACACAATGGAATGTTCCATCGCCTTGTGCGATGACAAAAGAGCCAGATGCACACTGATTGGCTGCGGTAAAGGTGGTGTTTAACTGGCACACACCAATGGATTCGGATGCCCCGATCAGACCGCTGGCTTGGCACACACTGTTACTGTTTTCGCATGCGGCACCCGCGACGATTTCGTTTGAGTCGTTCAAAGAGGCCAGCGTACAAGTGTCATGACAAGCGCCGCCCCAGCATCGACCCTCGATCCCTTCAATGGTGCCCCAACTGTAGGAACACGCTTCAGAGTCAGATCGGCCCGCACAGGCCCCTACGCTGGGCTGAATGCATTGAAATGTACCGTTCCCAACCACCACAATGTGGGTTTGAGACGGACAAGCGCCCGCTGAAGCATACGTATCATTGGCCAAGCAGATGTAATCGGTCCCATCGCGGCCAATCTGGCCCGTGGCCTGGCACATGCTGTTGGGGTTCGCACAATCATTCCCGGCGGCTGAACAATCAGCCTGACATGCCCCGCCGTAACAGGTGCCCGTCACGGTGCTTGCCCCCCAACTGTAGGCACACGTATCTAGATCGGCCGCCCCAGCACAAGCCGTCGTGCTGAGCGGGACACATTGGTACGTCCCATCACCTCTGTTCACCACATGCGTCCCCGTCGAACATTCACTCGCGGCGTCCACCACATTGGCATGCGTACAATCGGTGCCATTGCCAGTATAACCCACATTGCATTCACACGTGGCCGCAGCCCCGACGTTATTGGTACAGGTGGCATTGGCGTGGCACCCACCGTTGTTGGTCTCACACTCATTGATGTCTGCGCAGGTGGGATCGTCACCCACATTATTGCTGCACGCGTAATACGTACTGTCCCCGCAGCCGCCATTGTTGGTATCGCATTCATTCACATCGGTGCAGTCGGTGCCATTCCCCTCATAACCACTGTTGCATTCGCAGCTGGGCGCGTCGCCAGAATTCGCCCCGTTGGTGCACGTGGCATGGGTATCACACCCGCCATTATCCGTGTCGCATTCGTTCACGTCCACGCATTCCCCATTGGCGAAAACGGTCCCCGCCTCGTTACACACCATGCAAACCGCCGCGCCATTGCGGACCACGCAGTGTCCCACGCCACCGCAAGCATCTGGGGTACACAAGGGCTCACATTCCTCATGGTCGTTGGCCACATATCCCGCGTCACAACCTACCGGCTCGCTGTCGCCAGCGTCCCAAGACACTGCATCCCAATGCCCAGCGTCGGGCATCATCTGGCCCTCTGCAGCACCATCGGCCCCACCCGCATCGAAAGAGGCCATCGTGCCATCACTTGTACCCCCTGCGTCCACCGACATGCTGCCATCCACATCACCATCGCTGCTGCCTCCGGCATCCACCGTCATGCTGCCATCCGCATCACCATCGCTGCTGCCTCCGGCATCGGTGACCTCACTGCCATCGGTGTTGCCATCGGTGTTGCCATCGGTGTTGCCATCGGTGCTAGTCGGTTGGATGCAAACACCTTCTTCGCAGTCTAAATCCCCATCGCAATCCACCGCATCATCACAAGGGTCTCCTTCTTGAGCCAACCCCGGCTCGGGCTCGGGCTCGGGCACTTCGGGTGGGCATGCAGACAGCATCGAAATCGAGAACAAAAACAACAAAATACGGTGGAACATGTAAACTCCTCTTTAAGGTATTAGAGCCTAGATCAGACCAGAGCCTGGCATCAAGTATTGGGCTTCAGCCGCATTGAGGCCCCTGGGGCTTCATCGCAGGGCACCTCCTTTGCCATTTACCGGCATGTTCAATGGCTTTGTGTTAGACTGCATCCATCGTTGGCGCTGCAGCCCCCCCGGTGGAGTTTTCAAATGAAACATCAGTTGGTTCCCTTTTTCATCGCTTGCTTGGTTTTGGGTTGTGATGACCCCTCTGACACAAACCACACCTCAACCCCTGATGCATCCGTTCCGAATGTGACCGCTCCTGATGCAGCCGTTCCAAATTCGACGGCGCCTGATGCAGCTGTCCCTGAGCCCCATGTGACCCTGGATGCCTCTGTGCCCCACACGCAGCCGGCCCCAGACGCATCCGTTCCCAATGCTTCGGGCCCTGATGCGGGAACAGAACACGATTGCACCACTTCGGTGACCGATATTCTTCAGGACACGGAATGGGGCGCCGACGCCCACGGGTACCAGCGGTTTCAATTCAACAGCATGGCCCCCACTGAAACCGCCCTCACTGATGGCAGTCACGCCACGTCTCATTTCACCATCGATTTTGAAGAGGATGGTTTCGACTTCGCCTATTTTATCGAATGCCAATACGACAACGGTGATTACGCACTCACCATCGCCGATTATTACTCAGCCTGGGTTGATGGCTGGGATCCCTCTGCCGGGGTGAATGAAGACCAAATCAAGTTTCATTACGTGGCCATCAGTTTGGGCACCGAGGGTGAAGAAGCGTGTCTCTACCTGCGACCTGGATGGATGAACCAAAGCATGCAAGAACGCGAAGAGGATCGACTCACCGAAGAACGAGATTGCTGGCCCCGTATCGACTGAACGGTTTGCTTCTTGCCCAACATGCTTTGAGGATGCGTATGGAATCCACGGCCAGGACAATGGTCACAAGGCCTGATTGGGGCATAAGCCGCTCAGAGACGCTCGCGCACGCACCAAAATGTGTCACGTCCATCGTCATCGAAATAACGCCCTTCCACGCGACCTGTTCGCATATACACGGAATACGCTGTTCCCATGGTGTCATGAACTTCCGACTCAATCGACGAAGACCACAATCGACTGTTTCCACATGGGGAAGGTAGATCCGCCGGCCAATAACACCCATCCGTTCCTGGGCCCTGCATGGAAAAGCACCCGCTACATTTGCCCTCACGCCTAGATTCTGAAAGTTTTGAGCCCTTGATGGCCGGTTATTCCACCGTGGCCGTGAACGTGTACGGCTCTGAAATGATGCAAGGATTCGTTTGGGTGCCACAACCGCCAATGCTGGTGCGCACCCAAGCCGTCATCTGGACGGTGGCCGGCGTGATGATGGCTTCGCTGGCCGTCACATCAAAAGGTACCTCTATCTCGTGACATTCCTCGTAATAGATGCCGTAAAAGGTGTTTTTGTTGAGCTTGGGCGTGATGCCATCGGTGAAGCCGCCGTCACCGGTATCAATGGGCGACACCGACTCTAGGACCACTTCGGGGTAATACCCGTGACTGAGGGGGCCTCGGTTGCTCACACGCAGGTTTAAAGACAAGGTTTCTCCTGGGCGCCACACCAGGTCGTTGCCTGAGGCCCCGAGGGTGTGCCCCGTCACTTGAATGGTGGTCTCGTATTCACCCGCGGTAAAGGTTGGCGTTGGGCCTGCATCCAGGTTGGGAACGCATTCTGGACCGGCATCGGTGACCGGCATGGCGATCATGCCCGAATCCACGGATGCTTCTGACCCAGCATCAAATGCGTTGGGTGTCATGCCGCTATCGGCGATGGCGGTCGTTTCGACGCCCATCCCCCCATCACTGTCATTGGCAAGCTCATCCCCTTGCACCACGCAAATGTCATCAACACAAACCAAAGGTGGGACGCAGCTGCCATCGTCCCGACAAGGATGGCCCAACCGTCCCTCGGCGGGTGAAGAAGGCTCTGTCTTATCGTTATCGGTGGAGTCTCCGGTGCACGCCATCAAGCCCACAATCGCCCATCCACTCACAAAAATTATCCGTTTCATGTGTGTCTCCCCCGACAAGTAAAATCAGTCCTTAATTTGCAACAGCGCTTCATTGCTAACCAATGCGTCCGCTGCTCCTTGATTGAGATCGGACAAGCTTTGGGGCGAATCGCGCAAATACGCATTAAAGAACCCAATGGAAAAATGGTTAATCAAGTCAAAGGCGAGTTCCGGTTCAATGTTCTCATCGCCACAACCATCTGACAGCACATTGCTCGCATCCACCTCTACCGCGGCGTCTAAGGCCTCAACGTCAAAAATACACAAATCGCTGTAGGTGAAATGCCCTGCCGATTCCATGGTGAGATAGTACGACGGCGGATTCAGACCTGGCCAAATGGTATCGGTGTGCTCTTCAATGGGTAAGGTGCGGTCCATTTTGCCACCATGGATAATGATGGGCGTGTCGATGTCACTGATGGAAGCCTCGAGGCCAATGTTCACCGTGCCGATGCCGGGCGGTGCGTGGGCCACCACTGCTTTAATGCGCGTGTCCAAAATGGCCGTTCGCAAACTGGTGAGTGCTCCAAAAGAGTGCCCCGAGACACCCACCCGGGTGATGTCGATCAAAGGCGCCAAGGGATGTTCCCAATAAGTCAATTCGTCGAGGAGAAACAGAATATCCTGGGGCCGATCGATGAAGGCAAAAACCGTGGTATCGATTTCCACGTTCCCTTCTCTCAGCAAATCCACGATGGTATCTCCCTCATGGTCCATGGCCACCACCACATAACCATGACTGGCCAAGGGCACGGTAAAGAACGTGCTCTGCGCCCGTACCCCACCTTTGCCGTGTGAAAAGAGCACCAACGGATACGTACCGCCAATGGTTCTGGGCTCCGCGTCGCGAAGTGCATTGGTGGTCAAACTGCCAAGCGCATCGGCCGGAATCTGTTCTTGCAAATCGGGTGGCAACAAATCGTACATCACGTAGGTTTCGGTGGCGTCTCGGGCATCGTCGGTGGCCGGATACCAGATTTCACAAATCACTTGGCGTGGGCCTTCAAACCCCTCGGTGGTCCGGGTGGGGTCTTCAAAGACCACCGTTTGCACGCCGACCGGATAAGGGCCCATCTTAATGGGTGACGGCGCATGCTCTGGGCCCGCAGGTTCGAAAGGCAAAATATCTATGGGTTCGGCTTCCTCTTGCGCATCACAGGCTGCCACCCCTGTGGCCAACACCAAAAAAATAACAACAATCTTCAAACCTATTTCGCTCATGGATGTCCTTTGGTTCTTACTCGTATGGTTTAATCAAACAAATTGCCCAGCATGGTCGCTACCCGGCTGCTCATGTCGTATCCGTCTTTGAGACAGCGCTGTCTGCCGGCCTGCCCGATGTCATGACATAACTCTGGTTGCTCTAAATAGCTTTTCACTTTCGTCAAAAGCTCTTCGTTGGCACGGAAAAACTCGGCCTCTTTCCCCTCTTCGAAAAGCCGCAAATGCTCATCGGTTCGCTCGGTGAGCATAAATGCACCGCACGCGGGGATTTCCATGGTGCGATCGGTTTGCTGGTCGCGATTAGCCTTGCGTAGAAACGCGAGGTTGATCTGAGAGGCACAAATGGCTTTGCTGTAGTCCTCGCCGTAAAGCGGTTGCCCCTCGACGGTCAGATTGGGATGTTTGTCAGACCAAGCGTCAGGCCAATGGTTGCCCCAAATACGCACGGGAATGCCATTCTCTGCCAAGTACAGCATGCTGGCCGCACGTGGGGCTTCGAAAGTACCAATAAAACACACCGGGGCCCCAAAGGCC
The DNA here is from genome assembly GCA_002721815.1 of Myxococcales bacterium. Taxonomy (GTDB): domain Bacteria; phylum Myxococcota; class UBA727; order UBA727. The sequence goes on along the minus strand of PBLQ01000049.1, from coordinate 6,830 downwards.
TCCCCCTCTTGATCGGGATAAGGCCGGTGCCGCAAATGGTGATATGCTTTATCAACAAAGATCACCTTCCGTGCCCCTAATCTTGGGAGCTCCTCGGGGTGGGCGTTGTAGCTCTTGGTGGTGAAAATCACATCAAAATAAGGGATGCAGCCGTCGAAGAAACGGGTTCGGTTTTTTCGGGCGAACATGTCATCTTCGGAGTAAAAGAGAATCTTACATTGGGGACAATGCTTGCGCACATAGCGCAAGGTGCTAGGCCAAATCATGGGCGACTTTAAAACCCACAGGACATCTGGCGCTTGCTTTTTGACTTGTTCCCGCACTTTTCGGTTAATCCCCATGATGTCTTTGGGTATGCCCAGCTTCCAACGTGCCAGTGTTAACAAATCTCGGTATACGATTTTCTCGCCCGAATCGTTCAAGCGTTCGTGCGAAATGGGGGTCGCGGTCTTCACTTGGTCTTTGATGACCTCAAACCAAAGAGAGGCCCGAGCGGTTTTGGACATATCGCCTATAAATAAAACATTTAAATCGCTGATATTCATGGTTTCCGGACCGAACCTAATAAGAAGTGCCCCATTTCAAAATCGAATGGCAATCAATACCAAAAACCCCGCTTTAATCTAGTCCCCACGGTAAGGGTTTTTACCAAAGAACGTTCGGGTGGCGGTCTCGGGTTTGCCAATGCGTCTACAAGGCTCCAATCAGTCAAATTTCGAAGATAGAAGGCCTATAAGCCTTTAATTCGCACCCTTTCGCAATCACAGTCGCTCGATTTAGTGCCCACCACCGTCCCATCCCGCATTGCAAAAGCGGTCCAGCCCCTTAGCCTGAACACCACGGGACGCTTTTTCTCCCATCGAAAGGGTTTGTGATGCAACGATTTACCACACTCAAATTGGCTTCTTTTGTTTTTGGATTGTTGGTGACAGCAAGCTGCTGGGGGCCCGGTGCAGACGACACCAACGATGACAGCAGTATCCATGGAGAACCCGAACCCATTTACGGCGAAGATCAAGTGGTCACCGTTTTTGAACGGGAACACGTGTATTTTGGTGATGAGAACCGACGCCAGGTAGATACCACCGTCACCATGCCTCCGGCCGACCACCTCTTCGAATCCGTCACCATGACGGTAATGCTCAGCTGCCCCATGTGGGGCGGCCCCACCAGCCGGTGTGATGCGTGGGACCGCTATGGTTGGTTGGCGGTGGTGGAAAACGCGGGCGAAGAAGAAGAAACGGTCATCGAGTTTTGGCGGTTCATCACCCCTTATGGCGTGGGCGGCCAATGGGAGGTGGACATCACTGATCTACGACCTCTCTTCAGCGGCGATTTGACCTTTCGGGTCTTTATCGACACCTGGGTGGGCCCCGGGCACGAATCTGGCGATGGCTGGGCCGTGGATTTGGCCTTCGATTACAAAGGAGGCACCCCCGAACAAGTGCCGGTGGCCGTGCTCCCAGTGTGGACATCCCACTCTTTTGTTTACGGTGACCCTGCCGTTTCGGTGGACCCTGCCGCACAAACCACGCTCACCCTGCCCGAAGGCGTTTCCAAAGGCACCTTGCGCGTTTTGGTCACTGGCCATGGTCAAGGCAATGCCGAGAACTGTGCGGAGTTTTGTGCCAAGACCCACACCGTCACCGCTGGCGACGTAAGCCGACCAACCCTCTTGTGGCGAGACGACTGCGCGGAAACCGCCGTGCCGAACCAGTTGGGCAACTGGGAGTATGGTCGTGCGGGCTGGTGCCCAGGCGCCTTTGTCTACCCTTGGGTGGAGGACATTTCATCGGCCATCGAAGCGGGCCAAGAACTCACCATTTCATATGCCGTGGAGCCCTACGTGAACACCTGCCGACCCGACGCTGAAACCTGCACGGGCTGCGTATTCGGCACCGGGTGCGACTATAATGGCAGCAGCCACACCCCGCCTAATTACGTGCTGTCGGGCTTGCTGACACTCTACAAATAAGGGCTTCAACTCCCTTAAAACCCTTCGAAACCGGCTTTAATAGCCGGTTCCTTTGTCAGTGCGGCCCAAAAAAGGGATAATCGGAAGGAAGTTTTGGCACCCACAAAGGAACTCCCATGAACAAAATTCTATTTCTCTTCGTGGTCGGCACTTGTGTGACGCTGTCCAGTCCGAGCACCTGGGCGGCAGACGCCGGCACATCCACGCCGCCAGCCCCCATGACGGACGCGGGCGGTACCGATGACACGGGCATCGATACGAACGCAGATGCGGGCCCCACCGGGACCCCACCCGGGTATTTTTCTGATGGGGGAGTGAATCCCTCTGTGGCCATTGACGCCGCCGTCACCATTACGGCGCCCCGTGAGGGCGAAACCTTCACCAGCCAACTGGTCTCGGTGACTTTCAATGTGACCGGTTGTGAAATGAGTGGCCCCTCGTCCAACCCCACCGGCTGCCACATCCACCGGTTGCTGGATGGACAAGGCTACAGCGAAGATGGCGAATCCAAAATCGGCCATTACAATGCCAACCCCATGAGCATGATCATTCCCACCAGCGGACCGCACACCATTAAACTGGTCTTACATCGCAACGATGGCACCGACCTCGCCTTTGACCCCGAAATCAGCGACGAGGTGAACATCGTGCTGGATCTCCCCGAACCCACCGATGAGGGTGATGGTGATGATGAAGGTGGCAGTGACACCGATGAAGACGAAGATGGCGTTCGAAAACCCGAGGAAGGTGGCTGTGGGTGTGATACCTCTTCAAACGACCCCTCAGAGATGGCCGTCGCCTCGGTTTTGGGCATGGCCTTTGTGGTTTTGAGAAGACGTCGGCGGCCCCGTCGTTAAGCAACCTCTACGTTAAGGCGTCGTTTCCAAGTTCAAGCCACCGGGATACGCATAAGAAAAAGCGCAGCCGTAGCCGTACACCATGAGTCCAAAGGGTTGGTCTGCAGAAGCCACGTGGGTGCCCTCTTCCATGGGCAGCGTGAGGGTGCGCCATGTGGTGTTCTCTAACGGGGTCACCACCAACTCGTCACTGGCGAGAGTGGAGGTTTCATCTTCTGGGTTTTCACCATTCAAATCCAACACAGCCCCTTCGGGCAAAATGAAGGTGAGGTAGTGGTCTACCTGCCCCGTGACCGTGTTAGACGGCACTGAGATGGTGTAGTCTTCCCGGTACTGGGATGAGGGCACCACCATCAAGAATGATGGGTCTCCAATGCCTTTGCTACCATTACACGTCTCTTGGATGGCACAGTTGGTCCGCGCACCACCCGCCCCAGAGGTGGCCGTGCCACAGCCACCAGCGTTGCCGGGATACTCGGAGCCCACCATGAACTGCGCCAATGAAAAGGGATGGTTGCTGCTGATCACGAAGTCGTGCGGGGCCCTGATTTCGACCATCTCTCCACGGTTGAGGGTCACATTGGCCAACTCGGGCAACGGTGGCATGGTTTCAAATTCGGTTCCATTGGTGCCCGCCAAAATCCGCCACAAATCATCTTCGGTGCCGCGGGGTTTAAACTTGGCGGCGACGTATTCACTGGCCCAGGTGTTGGTGGGAAAGAGTTGTTGTTGAATGTGGTCACAGGCGTAGGTTTCGGCAGGAATCATGGTGCAGCGGTTGTTGGAAAACACCGCGATTTTCTCGCTGGCATTGATCACGGTGCCCGTGAGGTCTTCGCCAGTTTCCATCAATGTTCGCATTTCTAAGTTGTCCCCTTTGTTCAACTGAAATTCAAAAGGCTGGTTGGCGGGGTATTCTAGCCCACTCACCTCCACGATCACGGGTGATTCAAAGACGATGGTGGTGGGGTTATCGGACGTGGCAATAATGCTCATTTTCTGCGCGTAAGGGAGTGTGTCCCGAAACATTTGTGTGGCCCACCCCAAAAACATGTAGTCGGTTCCCAAGGCTGAAACAGGCAACAAAAGGGTGGCATCACCGCCGCCACCGTTGTTGCTGAACTGATGCACGGTGATTTTCCCGGAGCTGTTGATGAAATAGCTTTTTTGAAACACGCCTGAGCCCGTGAGTTGGGTGTGGGTGTTGAGCGTGAGGGTCTTTAAGGTGCCCGGCTCTAAAGTGGTGGTGGAAACCTCTTCGCCAGTGCTGGTGGTGACCAACACTTCAATGGGCAAGTTGCCGTTGCTCGACAAGGTGACCGTATAAGAAGCCGACGGCGATAGGTTTTCTAAGCGGGTGGCCCAAAACGAACAACCCAAATAACTCAATTTGTCATTTTCGATGCCGCAAGGTGGCGTACACACGCCGTTCACACAGGTGTCCATGCACAGTTCGTAAAATTCGTAGTCACCCATGGCGTTGCGCTCATGCACTTCATCACCCACGCAAATGCGATCGGTGGGAGGTGGCTCTGGGGTTTCGGCGCCTGCATCGAACACGACATCATCGAGGTTGCCAGCATCGACCCGATCGTCTCCATCGGTGTCGGACGGATCATCCGGGTTTTGAAAGATGCTGGGCCCCTTATCGATGACGCAAACGTCACCTTCACACATGAGCGTGCCATTGCAGGTGCCATCGGGGTTGCAAGGGCCACCCAAATGGCCGGGGGCCGCGCCTTCATCGGGACAGCCCACCAACATCAAACCCAACACAGACAAAAAAAGGGCGCGAATGGCCATATGAAGCTCCTTCATGCAAACGGCTGACAGTCTAGCCGCCAGTCACCAACCATTTCAAGCCACAGTCCCAGCAAAAGGGCAAAACGAACGGTATCGCCCCTTATATCCCCTCAATTGGGGTTCTACAACGGCTTTTTGGGGGCAAAAGCCACCATCGACCAAGATCTGAAGACCGGTGGCCGCGGTCATCAAGTTTCATCACCACCTTCGCTGAAGCCAACCCCACCCCCTTTATTCCCAGGGATGAAAAGCGTAATTAAATCTTATGACAGAGAATCAGCCCGTCCGGATCAACAAATATTTAAGCGAAGTTGGCTTTTGCTCCCGCAGAGGCGCGGACAAACTCGTGGACCAAGGCCGCGTGACCATTAACGGCAAAGTCCCAGAGTTGGGCACGAAAATCGTCAGTGGGGATGAAGTGCGGGTGGATGGCAAACTCATTTCGCCGCCCAAAGAAAAACCCGTCTACCTTGCTTTCAACAAACCCATTGGCATCGTGTGCACCACCGACACGCGCGTGGAAAAAGACAACATCATCGATTACATCAATTACCCCAAGCGCATCTTTCCCATTGGGCGATTAGACAAACCCAGTGAGGGCCTGATCTTCCTCACCAACGATGGCGATATCGTCAACAAAATCCTGCGGGCGCGCAACAAACACGAAAAAGAATATTTGGTCACGGTCAACAAGCCGGTAAACAAAGACTTCGTGCAAAAAATGAGCAACGGCATCCCCATTTTAGACACCGTCACCCGCAAATGCGAGGTGGAACAAGTGGGCAAATACCGGTTCCGCATCGTGCTCACCCAGGGTTTGAACCGTCAAATCCGACGCATGTGCGAATATTTGGAATACCGCGTCACCAAGCTGCGGCGCATTCGCATCATGAATGTGCCCCTCGATGTGCCTGTAGGTGAATGGCGTCATTTAACCAAAAAAGAGATTCGCGACATCAACGAGATGGTGGCCTCATCTGCCAAAACCTTTGATGGCGATTAAGCCCCACGGTGGCGCATGCCCGCGTTTCGCCCTGTCCCACAGAGGTTATTCATGACCAAAATCCCCTTGTTCGCCACGCCCCTTTTACTCTTGTGCTGGGGCTGCACCAATCTTCCCGCTGGGCCCTCGGACATCGAAGCCTCCCAAGACAGCACCAAAAACGAAGCAACCGCGCAGGAAGAGCCTTCGGTGGCACAAGGCGATACCAATGGCGATGGTTGCCCCGCTGAACTCTTTTTGGATGTGGCCGCCGAAGAAGGCCCCGGTGGCAACTACCCCGCCCCTGAACTCAATGTCACCTGCACCGACACCCACATGACCGTGACCAGCAACGGCATCACCCACTACCCCTACGAAAACTCCAACCCCAACGACATGCAGGCACAAAATCACAGCTGGACCATTCCTTTAAATCCCCAGGTGGCCGATGCGCCCACCGAGATTCCCTTACTGGGCGATGCGGGCTTTGCCATCAATGGCATCCCCTTTTACGGGCCCAATGAAGCAGAGTTCCCCGACCCCTACGGTGACCCAGTGTTCAACGGCATCATGGATGCATGCGCCGGCCACCCCGGCGGCCAAAACGATTACCACTACCATTCCTTATTGGTGCACTGCTTGTCAGCGGGCGGTCTTGACCAAGACATCGATCGCACCCGACCTTCGCCCATCATCGGCTTCGCCCTGGATGGTTTTCCCATTTACGGACCCATGGGCTGTCTCGATGAAGACTGCACCGAAGTGGTGGAGTTTAAAAGCGGCTGGGAACTCACGGTGTACGAAAGCCCCGGTTGTGAATCCTCCATGGAATGCAGCATGGATTATGCCTGCGGTGCCGCCATCATTGACGGCGAAGTCACCACGGCCTGCGGCCCCAAGGATTACGTGTGGAACAACAGCGAATTCATCGCCAAAGGCGACGAAATCTTCTTAGATGAATGCAACGGTCGCATGGGCCCCGATGGCACCTACCGGTATTACGCCACCACAACCTTTCCCTACATTTTGGGATGCTATACCGGCACGCCCAATGGCGCGGGCGGCAATGGCCCCGGCGGCAACAACGGCGGTGGGAATAATGGAGGTGGCAACAACGGCGGCGGCAACAACGACGGCGAAGGCGAAGGCGAATGCGAAACCGATGATGACTGTGTGACCTGCGGTGAGGCGCAAGGGCAAGAATGCATTTGTG
>PBLQ01000048.1 GCA_002721815.1 Myxococcales bacterium | reverse complement strand
GCCATCACTGCTGCCATCACTGCTGCCATCACTGCTGCCATCACTGCTGCCATCACTGCTGCCATCACTGCTGCCATCACTGCTGCCGTCACTGCTGCCGTCGGAGCTACCGTCACTGCTGCCGTCGGTGCTGCCATCGGTGCTACCGTCACTGCTGCCATCGGTGCTGCCATCGGTGCTGCCATCGGTGCTGCCGTCACTGCTGCCGTCGGTACTGCCATCAGTGCTGCCATCAGTGCTGCCGTCGGCGGTGGCCTGAGCATTCGGGTCCACACACTCCCCCGTCCAAGCATCGCACACCGTGCCTGCCGGGCACTCCTCAGAAGAAATGCAATCCTCCGGAGGATCCACGCATTCACTGTTGATGCACACCTTTCCTGGCTCACAATCATTTCGGTCTGTACAAATGTTTCCTTCGCAAGCGCCGCCCGCACACAAATCCACAGCGCATTCGCCCTCTACGCATTTGCCCCAAATGCCACAGTCGGCATCTTCTACACAAAGCTCTTCATCGGTCAGGTTTCCAGGTTGGTCTGGAATGGGTCTTTGGCTGGGACAAGCTGTAAGAAATGCGATCAGAAGTAGCGAAGAAAAAAAACGCACGGACACCTCCCAAGAAAACACGGTGAATCCATGCCTTATTTTTACTTTATTGCCTAGGCCTACAATTACCTACATGTGACACATTGCACAAACGGTCAGAACATTACCGGTCCCGCATCCGAAACGCCTGCATCAGCAACGCCTGCATCTGCAACGCCTGCATCTGCAACGCCTGCATCTGCAACGCCTGCGTCTGCAACGCCTGCATCTGCGGTACCTGCGTCATACGGCTCTGCGTCGTTATTTCCGGAATCGAGCGGCACGATCTCCTGATCTGGTCCGGCATCTATTTCATCACTGCTTTCAAATGGGCCAGCATCAAAACCGTCTTGCGCGTGATCAACGCCCGAATCTATGGATTCAAAGCCGGCATCCAAGGTACCTGCATCGCTCATCTGTTCATCCACGCCCCCATCATCTGGAATGGCGATACAGGAGCCGCCTCCCCAAATTTGTAGCTCGTTGATTTCCAAATAGCTGTCTGAGGTGTTCATGTTCTCCAATCGGATGTACCGCCATGAACCATTGAGGCTGACTTCGTACCAAGAACTCGCAGAACTCAAAGTGTGGCTTCCAAAACTTGCCCAGGCGCTCTGGTCGTTGGATGCCTTCAAGTCGAATGTTTCCAGCATGAAGGTGCTGTTGGTTAACAGACGCAGCTGGTTTAAAACGTTAGAAGTCCCCAAATCCACTTCAAACCACGCGTTCGTTGGGCTCGAAAACGTCGACCAAGATGTGTACTCATCGCCATCAATGGCGTTTTCAGGTGGCTGAAGAAAAAAGGATTCACTTGCATCCACAACACTTAAAGCCGCTAATTCTGTGTTGCTTCCAACATAGGTATAGCCGGGATCGCATGCGCCGCCCCCGCCGTCGCTGGTGCCGCCGTCCCATCCATCGGGCTCACAAGTTTCGCCTCCTACAACCTCCAGCTCGTTGATTTCAATATAACCATCGTTGGTGTTCATGTTTTCCAGCCGTACGTAGCGCCAAGAGCCCGTCACGGGTATTTCGTACCACAACCCTGGTGTTGAAATGGTGTGGCTGCCATCGAGCGTCCAGCTGACACCATCATTGGACAGCTCCAAATCAAAGGTTTCGAGGGCCCATATGTCATTGGATAAAATCCGAACGGTGGTGATGGACTCTGAGGTCCCCAAGTCCACCTCAAACCACTCATCCAAAGGAGCTGAGCTCGATGACCATGAAGTGCTCGTGTATCCATCCACTGCATACTGGGCTGATTGTGACAAAAAAGAATCGCTGGCGGAAACCGCTGCGTTGAGGGCCAAATTCGAATCACCAGGCGCCACATGAAAACCTGGACCACATTCTAAGGGGTCGCCATCCGAAGTACCGTCTGAGGTGCCATCCGAGGTACCATCTGAGGTGCCGTCCCATGTGCCATCCCACGTACCGTCTGAAGTGCCATCTGAAGTGCCATCTGAGGTGCCATCTGAAGTGCCATCTGAGGTGCCATCTGAGGTGCCGTCTGAATTGCCGTCGGTATTGTTAGGGTCGATACATTGACCACTCCAAGCGTCACAAATCAGACCTTCGGGGCAATCATCCGTAGACGTGCAGCCCTCTGGAGGGGTGATGCATTCGCCATTTCGACAAATGAACCCTGGCTCGCATTGACTGCTTTCCGTACACCCACTGTCTTCGCAATTTTCCCCCACACACAGATCTGCGGTGCACACCCCGGCCACACATTCGTCTTCGGGACCGCAATCTGCGTCGGACGAACAAGGGCTGGCGCTGGCCATTTGGGCTTCTCCATCGGTCACAGGCGCACGCTCCCCACAAGCGGAAATCAACCCCCATAAACAAAGTGAAATTATTATTTTTAAAGCCATGGCCGCACCCGTGTCTCCGCTCTGTTTATGATATAGCGATTTTTTTCGGGTTCGTCCCGTTAATTACCACGGTCAGCCGTACCCACTTGATAACCAGCCAAAAGTGAAAGGGCCTGATCTTGTCGCTGCGCACGATCTTCAAGAACAGATGCAGAAATAACATGGTGTCCATCCAGACGGTTTAGATAATCCAAATAGAGTTCGTCTGCATTGGGCTTCACGAAAACCCCCCGAAGTTTGGCGAAATTTTTCAACCCCAAAACCACCTCAGGGCGAATCACACACCGGCTGTGAGAGAAGAAAGTAATGACCACATCTTCTTTGGCCTCTTGGTGCTGGCGGGCCAATTCCCGGTGGAGCGCCGTGAACACTTCGGTGGTATCCCGCCCTTTTTCGCCCCGAAAGCAAAGCAAATAGGGCACACGCATATTTTTGTTGCTCAAACGCTGCTTGTCATGGAGCCGGGAATCGAAAAAACGCCAAGTCACTTGGTCGCCGGCCAAAAGGGCCTTCTTGGCCATGGCCAAAGCCACACCACGAGCGAAAACAGTGCGCAAACCACGCATGGAAGCCGAAGCGTCCACCAAAAAAATATGGTGCCGATCTTTGTTCTCGTGGTCTTTTTCTCGCGCGTAGTACAGCTGCTCTCGGTGCAGATAGCGCCGATCAAAAAGTTCATCATCATAAACCAATTCTGAAGGCAGCAGGCTGTCGAGGTTGCCTCGTGTTTCCACCGAGGCAAAACCATCCACCAAGTATCTCTGCGCACCGTGACTCCTTTTGGTTTCTAAAACGCTGGGAAGCAAATCCAACGAAAAGTTAGCAATGTCATTGGCCATGGGCGTGGCAAACATTTGGTGCAATTCTAATAAAAGGGCAGACTCACCTGTGGCCCCCTGGGTCATTTGCAGCAATTTCAGTGCATCCAAATCCACTTGTTCAATGGCGATGAGCAATTGGGTTTTATGGCGCATGAGCGAGGACAACGCTTGTGAAAGCGTTTGAATCTGGCTGGGCACCAAAAGTGAGCCTGGCTCCAAATTGTGGAGTTTCGAGGCGCCCTTGAGCACGCGCGCCGGCGGGGTGTTCGCGAGCCCATGCAGATGAATGCCTTCGAACAAATGGGCCAAGAGCGCAACCATCAACGTGTCACTGTTTTTTTGGGTCCGAAGTGTTTTAACCATGGGTGACGAGGATATAAGATCAAAAAATGCCAAGGTTTCTTTGAGCAACTGGCGTGGGCCCTCAAAATCTTGGTGGGGGTTTCGCTCTTGGGCGATAGACAGTGTTCTTCGTCGCACGCCCAAATGAATGTCTGTTCCGGGCTGATGGGCGAGCAGCAAGCCCATGTCATGGACAAACACAAAGGGAATGCCGGCCCGGACCTCACACAAGCGCTGATACCAAGTCAATGTTCTCAGCAAATGGTCGGGATGCGCCTCTAAAACCACACTAAAGGTGAGTTCCCCCAAAAGGACTTCAACCGCAGCATCGGATTCGATGGCCATTTCCTGCATGAAAGATTACTGAGCTCCCGGAGAACCACCACTGTTACGAATCAACAATTGAAGTCTTTGGCGCAGGTCAGCATCCATGTCTTTTTTGAACTCAACTGCCATCCCGGTACAACTCTCCGAAGATGTACCTTGTGTTTTCCAAACCACGCGCACCACCTTGCCAGCCAAAATAAATGGCTCGGGCCGGCCATCGGTCAAGATCACTTCCACTTCGCTGTGAAGTGGCAGCGGGTTTTCCGCCGCAATAAAAATGCCCCCCTCAGACAAATTTTGGGCCGCATCTACAAAAGCACTTTTGACCAAACGGTACTGCACAAAAAGGTCTTCCGTTTGCTGTCTGGGATACTTCCTTTTTTCTTCGTCACCGCCCATTGGCTCCCCCTTTAGTAGTCACAATCCATGTTAAGGACACACTTGTTTTCGATGTTTTCGCAAAGGGTGTTCACCTCTGGGGGATAGTTGTCTGTGGTCTCCATGGCTATTTTGAGGTTGGTTTTGCTTTCAGACAACGTGGCCACCTTACAGCCCGAGACGATGGCCAAATCCCACTTATTGAGCCCCTGAATAAAATAAATTGCTTTTTGGGAATCAAATTCGCTCAAATCTGTCCCGTTTTGCATGTTGCAAGGGTCTAAATTATTGTTTCGAAAAATGGTGCGATTTGGGATGGGCAGCCCTTTCAAAAGTTTTTCACAGACCTCTTCATCTCCATCTTGGTATTCAAAAGCTTCGAGCTTCATGTAGTGCGTGATGATGAACGATTCCTCATCCGGGAAATTGAACTCCACTTCACTTGGGGTGCCTGCGCCGCAAGCCCCGAGGAAAAGCATCAAACCCAGTGTCCATCCCAACTTCATCATTTGATTATACCCTCTCATAGCGCTGAAAGGCCAATGCCAACTGGTGTTGGAAGAAATCCACCATGGGAATCGCTGCGGCCTCCAATTGCTGCGGAATGAATGATGCAGAGGTGAGTCCCGGTAACGTGTTGGTTTCAATGAACACGGGGCCATTTTCATCCACCAAAAAGTCCGTACGGGAATAGCCCCAACAGCCTAATATTTCATGGGCTTGGCAGGCCAGGCGCCCCAATTTTTCGGCCAAATCCGGGGAAATATCCGCCGGGGTAACCTCCGTGGAACCTTCACCCAGATACTTGCCTTCGTAATCAAAGACCCGGCCATCGGCCATGATCACCTCGGAAGAAGGAAGTGACCTTAAACCGCTGGGCAGATCCACCACCCCAGTGGTCATCTCGCGACCCTTAACAAATGCCTCCACCAAACAGCTCTTGTCTGAATGGGTTTCCAGCCACGATAATGCGTTTTCTTTCTGATTTTGGTTTCCCACAATGAACAGGCCATGGCTCGAACCATCTGCGTTGGGTTTCATCACCACACAATTGTAACGAGCCAACATTTCATCCAAAACTTGGCGGCCGGTTTGGGTGTCGCCAGCTGGAACGGTCAAGGCAGGTGCCACGCGAATGCCCGCCTGTCGCATTAAATCTTTGGCCGACTGCTTGCTGAATGCCTGCTGAGAAGCTTCGGCCCCAGAGGCGGTAAATGGAAGACCGCGGGCCTCAAACATGGCTTGAACCGTTCCGTTTTCACCCGTGCCCCCATGCAATGCAATAAATACGGGGCGCGGTGTGTTGTGTTGTTTTTCAGCATCCAGTGCCGCTTCTAAGGAGGGGTAGGTATGCCCATTTTGAGGTTCAAATGTTCGTTGAAAGGGTTTTTCATGGGCCAACAAGGCATCCCGGTTCACAACGGTCAGCCGGCCATCTGGTCGCCAGAACCACCCCTGGGACCTGGGAAGACAATCCGCCACGTATTGCGCAGAGGCCACCGAAACCAAACGTTCGCTGCTTTGACCTCCAAAAAGAAGAATCGAGGAAGCTGACAAAACAAATCCTTTTTATTGGCCAAAAGGCTTTTCCAAAACCCTTTTGATACCCTATGCCCAAAATCTCAAGAAACAATGAATGAAACAATCAAAATAAGGAAACATCATGGGTGCGCAAGACCCCATTCGCGTTAAAGGCGCCAGGGTTCACAACCTCAAAAACGTCAATGTAGAGATTCCCCGCAATGATTTGGTGGTACTCACCGGATTGTCTGGCTCGGGAAAGAGTTCCCTGGCATTCGATACCATCTATGCAGAGGGTCAAAGACGATACGTTGAAAGCCTGAGCTCCTACGCCCGCCAATTTCTTCAAATGCAAGACAAGCCCGATGTGGACCTCATTGAAGGCTTATCTCCCGCCATCAGCATCGAGCAAAAAACCACCAGTAAAAACCCGCGCTCCACCGTGGCCACGGTCACCGAAATCCACGACTACTTGCGATTGCTTTTTGCACGGGTGGGCAAGCCTTTTTGTTATGAATGCGGCAAGCCCATCGAAGGCCGGAGCGCCAGCCAAATCACCGACGACATCATGGCCCTAGAGAGTGGTACCCGGCTCTCGATACTCGCCCCCATTATTAAAGCCAAAAAGGGAGAGCATAAAAAGGAATTGGAAAGTCTACAAAGGGACGGTTTTGTTCGGGTGCGCGTGGATGGCGAAATGCGGCTTCTTGAAGAAGACATTGAACTAAACCGCAAAACCAAACACAGCATTGAGGTGGTGGTGGACCGGGTGGTGGTGAAAAAGGAAGACCGCATGCGACTTGCCGACGCAGTGGAACTGGCCTTGCGCAAGGGCGAAGGGGTTCTCATCGCGCAAACCCATCCCAAAGAAGGCAAGAGCCAAGACTTGTTGTTTTCAGAGCTGTTCGCCTGTGTGCCCTGTGGCGTTTCCTACCCCAAACTCGAACCTCGGTCCTTTTCTTTCAACGCCCCTCAGGGGGCCTGTGATGACTGCTCCGGTTTGGGTGTGCTCCAAATCTTCGACGAATCTTTGGTGGTCCCAGACACGTCTTTAAGCCTCGCAGAAGGTGCTACAAGGCCTTGGTTCTCAAGACAAACCAAATTCAGTTCCTATTATTTCCAAATGCTCGAGGCGGTAGCCAAACATCTCAAAATATCCATGGACACCCCCTGGAAAAAATTATCTAAAAAGGCCCGCGACACCATTTTATATGGCACCGAGAGCACCATCAGCTTTAAGGTCAGAAGCCGAGACAGTGGGATGGCCCATGAATTCAAACGTGCTTTCGAAGGGGTCATACCGAACCTTGAACGACGGCAACTTGAAACCACCAGTAACCACGTACGTGATGACCTCGAAAAATACATCAGCGAGGAGATTTGCACCGCCTGCAACGGGGGGCGTCTGCGCATTGAAAGTCGTCATGTGCAAATTAAAAAAACCAACATTGTCGACGTGGCGAGAATGTCTATCGAGAATGCATACGACTTTTTTGCCCAACTCCAACTCTCAAAAAGAGATGCCCACATTGGCAAAGGGGTTCTCAAAGAGATCCTCTCGCGCTTGGAGTTTTTACAGTCGGTGGGATTGAATTACCTCACCCTAGATCGTGCCGCTGGTACCTTGTCGGGGGGCGAAGCCCAGCGTATCCGACTGGCCACACAAATCGGCTCGGCCCTCGTGGGTGTTTTGTATGTCCTCGACGAACCGAGCATTGGACTGCACCAACGAGATAACGAAAAATTGTTAAAAACCCTCAAACGCCTCCGCGATTTGGGAAACACTGTACTGGTTGTGGAGCACGACGAGGACACCATTCGCAGCGCTGACCACGTGATTGACCTGGGCCCTGGTGCCGGCCATCAAGGTGGAAAAATCGTCGCTCAGGGCGCACCCGCGCTCATCGAGAAACACAAAAAATCCATCACCGGCAAATACCTTTCCCGACAAGAAAGAATTGTTATTCCTGACCAATTGCGAAAAGGTCAAAACGAGACCATGCAACTTACTGGGGCCACGGGCAACAATTTACAAAACGTAACTCTCGAAATACCCTTAGGAAAATTCATCTGCGTCACCGGAGTTTCGGGCTCGGGCAAAAGCTCTTTAATCATCGATACCTTCTACAAAAGCTTGGCGAGCATTCTTTACAGTGCCACCAAAAAACCATTGCCTTACAAGCAACTCAAAGGGCTTGAACTCATTGATAAGGTCATCGATATCAACCAACGCCCCATTGGACGAACTCCCCGTTCTAACCCCGTCACCTACACCGGCGTCTTTGCAGATATCCGAGATCTCTTCTCCAATCTCCCCGAGAGCCAATTGCGCGGCTACAAACCAGGACGCTTCAGTTTTAATGTAAAGGGAGGTCGCTGCGAGGCTTGTCAGGGCGATGGTTTAATTAAAATTGAAATGAATTTCTTGCCCGATGTTTATGTCACCTGCGAGACCTGTGATGGCAGCCGCTACAACAAAGAAACCCTCACTGTTTTTTATCGAGGCAAAACCATTGCAGACGTCTTGCGCATGACCGTAGATGAGGCCACGCCCTTCTTCGCAAACATACCTGCCATCAAGCGCAAGCTGACCACCCTTCAACAAGTGGGTTTGGGCTACATCCACCTTGGACAGCCCGCCACCACCCTTTCCGGGGGAGAGGCCCAACGCATCAAACTCTCCAAAGAACTGGCCAAACGCGCCACCGGAAAAACCTTGTATATTCTCGACGAGCCCACCACCGGATTGCATTTTCACGATGTCAAGCAACTGCTGACAGTGCTTCACACCCTCACCGACCAAGGCAATACCGTATTGGTGATCGAGCACAATCTCGATGTGATCAAAACCGCAGATTGGCTTATCGACTTGGGACCTGAGGGTGGCAATGGCGGGGGCGAAATCATCGCGGCTGGCACGCCGGAAAGCGTCATGAAAAATAAAACCAGCCACACCGGTAAGTTTTTAAAAGAGACATTTAAGCGCGATGGATTCTCTTTGCGCAAATCCAGGAGCTGAGTCAACATGAACACCGAAGAGAAAATACGCACCGCCATCCAAGAGGCGCTGAACGACGCTCGGGTGGACATCACCGACACCACCGGCACCCAAGACCACTTTGATTTGGTGGTAAGCAGCGACCTCTTCGAGGGCTTGTCACGATTGGCCAAGCATCGAAAAGTCCTGGATGCCCTGCACAGCCTCATGGAACACAACGGGGGCCCGGTCCATGCCGTGGCCATTAAGACGCGCCCCCTTCCCAAAAGCAATGAAACCCACTAGTAACAAAAGTCTATTGGACACAAGGAGGCAGTCATGAACCCAGAAGTGGAAGCTCAAATCAAAGAAATCGTTGAAAATTATGCAGTTACGCTTTTCATGAAGGGGAACCCCACCTTTCCTCAGTGCGGGTTTTCCTCACGTGCCGTGGCCATTTTAAAAGAATATGGTGTGCGTTTTGCCGGCGTGGACGTACTGGCCGACAACAACATTCGCGAGGGGATAAAGGTTTTCTCCAATTGGCCCACCATTCCTCAGTTGTACATCAATGGAGAATTTGTGGGTGGTTCAGACATCATGCTCGAAATGCACGAAGCCGGTGAGCTGGGTCCCATGCTGGAAAAGGTCAGTGCAACTGCACCAGCTCAAGATGAGGCGGCTGGCGAATAATTCAGTCACGTTTCTTTTCGAACACCACACAAGACAGGCCCACACAGGGGCCTGTTTTTTCGTCTTTGCCTACAGATACATAAACGGTGTTGGAATCAAAACAATCAGGGGCCACCCAAGGGTCAGACAGCCAATGAGGCCCAAGCGTAAAGTCACCCTTTAGGACGGCTGTTTGAAGGGAAGCAGACGCCCCCATTCCCGCACAACCCTGCAACCAATTCTTTTCATCCTCCAAACGCAGGACGCCTTCAGAAATAACCCCGTCGTCGGAAAACAATTCGTAAGTTGCAGCCCCTAAAACCAACGTGAGACCAGAAGGCATGAGCACGTCTTCAGGCATCATTCGTTGAAACGTATATTCTTGAAAAACGAGCTCGGAAGTTTCAGGCGCACCACAAGCTGGTAAAAAAGAAATCAATAATAGATAGAAAATTTGAAGCTGCTTACTCTTCGACATCAGAGAAACTAATGGAGATATTCTTTTCGCAAGTGGGGTCTTCCTCCCATCTCTTCCGAACGGTGCGTACTGTACCCGGCCCAGACTCGTTGCACCCAGCGGTGGTGGTGACCGTAATAGTTTCCCGCCCTTCTAGGTGATCACAAACATCGTCGGCATCTTCATAACCTGCCATTCCATAGGGAAACTGAAGCGACAATGTTTGGGATTCAGTTTTGACACAGCCAGTTCCCTCATTCTCCGTCGTGGTACTTCGCTCAAAAAGGAAACCGCCATCACTGTCTCGGGTTCCCAACCAGTTGCGGTGGGTGCTCCCATTGATCGACCAGCCTTTAATCCAAACGCGTTTCTCGGTATCTTCGATAATCTGGTAACGTAATACAGTATTGATTTCGTATCGTTCGCATTCTTCCTCGGGCTCAGCAGCGTCCTCGCTATCGTCAGAAGATTCATCATCCGCTAGGGCCAAAGTACAAACCTCTCTTTGAACCACCAGGGAAGTAAACGTCGCTTCATGACCAATGTCTGAGCCACAACCCAGCAAAACGAAAATTAAAAGGGAGAAGGTAATTTTCATCATAGTGATTCTGCCCGAACCCCTTCTAAACTAATAGAGTCTTTTTGCCCTGCTGGCATCTCACCACAGGTGGCCGGACCGTCGGTTTGACTCTCTCTCACCCAAGTGCCCTCCACGGTATCTTCGGTGAGGGCCACCCTTAAAATCTCAGATTGAATGGTGTGACACGCTTCGGTGGTATCTTGAATTTCGTGGTAGCGCACCGCCCGAAAAGAACCGTCATCTTCAGAAGTGGCCTCCCAGCTGGCATTGTCCCAATAAAGAATGACTTTTCCGTCGCTCTCCTCAACCCCCAAAGTCATGGTGAAAGCCGAACGTCCGTCTTCACAAATGGTGCTGGTGCCCTGAATGACACACAAGGTGTCTTGGGTACCATTCACATCGTAGTAGGCCACAAAAGAACCACAGCCCCCCAATAGAAAGGTCATCAACCCTAAGACCGTGGCCTTATTCACGCGCAGGAACCAATTCATCGCTCTTTGTGCCTTTCAGGTCGTATTTGATTTCATTCGCCCACAAAACGCCACAATCCGCGGATTCAATGGCACTGCCCCCGGTTTGGGCAACGGTGAGTTCGCCAGTGAGCGAACCTTCTTCATCCAAAACAAGATTGTAGAGTTCATCGGTATAGGTATGGCAGCCATCACCCGTATCCACTTCTTCTTCGTATTTTCGCGCCTGGTACACACTGCCGTTCTCTTCAACAAAAGGACCGACACCTTTAATCACTTCTCCCAAATGGTTGGTCAAAATGAACGTTTTTCCGGCCCGAGACTCAAGAAACCAAGTGCCCGTTTCTTTGGCTTTCACCACATCCTCGGTGGCTTCACACTGAACTGCGTTAGAGCCGGACTGACTGCAATCGGAAATGAGCTGAAAGGTCATCTCAAATGTCATGAGGTTTTCAGCACCCAGGCCACAAGCGCTCAATACGCCCAATGAAGCCACCGAACCCAGTCTTTTTAACCAACGCAAACCATTCACCCCTTTTGAATGGAATAGGTTATAGCTTGTTTTCATTTCGAAAACACCTCTTTTAAAGTTTAATCCAACATGCGAGTCCATGTCTTATGAAAAACTGCCCTTACCCACTCATCAGTCTATTCATTGTTGGCTTATTCCTGGCCTGCTCATCCACGCCCAGCCCCGAAGAACCACTCTCAAAAGCTGTTTCCACCGCCCCACAAGCCAAAAAGGTGGTTTTATCCCCGCAAAACCCAGAGTTTCGCTTGGCCAACGAAGTGATTCCCCAGGCCTATACATTACACCTCGACTTAGACCCTCGGAAAGATGGTTTTAAAGGAAAAACCGCGATTCAAGTATCTCTCTTAGAGGAAACGAACAGCTTTTTCCTACACAGTAAAAAACTAAACATTACATCGGTGGTCGTTCAATCCGAAAGCCAACAGCTCACACCCGAAATTAAAACCTTCGAAAAAGAAGAGCAAATTGGACTTTTCTTTAGCGAGACGTTGCCACCGCAAACCCTAACCCTTCACATTGAACACGAAGGTCTCTACGGCACAGACCTCAAAGGGCTTTATAAGGTCAACCACCCCACTGGGGAGTACCTCTTTACCCAAATGGAACCGATTTCAGCTCGCAGTCTTTTCCCCTGCTTTGATGAGCCCCAATTCAAAACACCTTTTCGCATGCATTTAAAGGTTCCAAAAGACATCAACGCCATCGCCAACATGCCCCTCATCGACGAATCAGAATCTGCAGGCTTTATTACAAAAAACTTCCAGCCCAGCCCCCCTTTGCCCACCTACCTGGTTGCTATGATGGTCGGGCCATTTGACGAGGTCATTGGACCCAATATCCCCGCCACAAAACTACGTCCAAACCCCATCCCCTTACGGGGGTTTGCCCTTAAGGGTAAAGGCGAAAAGCTTCAATACGCTCTTAAACACACGGGCGAAATTTTATTGGCGCTCGAAGATTATTTTGGCATCGCCCATCCCTACCCAAAAATCGATATCATCGCCGTGCCTGATTTTGGTGCGGGCGCCATGGAGAATCCGGGCGCCATCACCTTTCGGGAGTGGTTGCTTTTGCTCGATGAACAAGAAGCTGGCGTTCGGCAAAAACGCGCGTTTGTAGGCGTGATGGCCCACGAACTGGTGCATCAATGGTTTGGCAATTTGGTGACTTTGGCCTGGTGGGACGATCTATGGCTGAACGAAGCTTTTGCAACCTTCCTGGGACATAAAATTACTGCCCAAGTGAGTCCAGAGTCCCTCGCACTGGAAAGCCTCATCCGAGGAACCCACAGCGCAATGAATTCTGACAGCATTCCTGCCTCCCGACAAATCAGACAACCCATCGTCACCCATCATGACATTCACAACGCTTTTGATGGAATTACTTATTCAAAAGGGGCCGGTTTTCTTAGCATGCTCGAAAGCCTCTTAGGCGAAGAAGCATTCCGAAAAGGCATCACCGAATTTTTAAGGAAGAATGCAGAGGGCATCGCTACAGTGGATGATTTGCTTCATGCCCTCGAAACCCAAAGCCAAAATCCAGTGACCGCGGTAGCAAAAAGTTTCTTGAATCAACCAGGGGTCCCTCAGGTTGGCGTTTCCATTGCGTGCGATGATTCCAAAGCGACTTTATCCCTGTCTCAAAAACGGTATTTTAAATTGGGTCTTCGAACTGATGCTGAAAACCTTTGGGAAATTCCGTTTTGCTACAAGACCGATCAATCCCAAAAAACCTGCGTTATTTTTAAACAAAAACAACAATCATTCCCCATGGATCATTGCCCAGAATACCTCCATCCCAATGCGGACGCCCGGGGTTATTATCGGTTTTCAATCGACGGACAATACAGCGATAATCTAAATAAAAACATAGACTTACTCACTTTATCCGAAAAACTTGCGCTGGCGGATAGCTTGAAAGCTGCGTTCCGAAATGGTGAAATGGGTTTCGCCCAAATCGACCCTTACATGAAAAAATATGGGCGCATGCCACAACGCATTTTATCCACTTCTTTTACGGAGCTTTTTGGCTTCATCCACGATCATGTTTGGCAACATGAACCGCCCGCCGCTTTTGAAAAATATGTGGAACGTATTTATGCCAAGCCGTTTCAAAAAATTGGATACCTGCCTCTCGAAGGCGAAAGCCAAGACATTAAACTTCAGCGCCAAGCATATTTCAATCTGCTCTATAAATATGCGAACCGGGCCTCCGTCCAAAAATGGCTGTACAAAAAAGGACTCAAACTTTTAAAGGCAAAAGAAAAAGGACGGGATACATCATTTCTACAAGCAGAACTTCGATGGCTGGCCTTTCATGCCATCCTCACCAAAGGAACCCCTAAAACCAACAAAAATCATTTTCGGCGATTGAAACGTTTGCTCTTAAAAGAAACCGATTCATCCTGGCGGCGGACCTTTATTTCAGTACTGGGTCGAACACCGGTTGAAAGTCATTTTGATGCGCTTATAGGCTTGCTGCCCAACGTACGGAAAAACGAAAAGACATCTATATTTTGGGCACTTATGGCTAATCCTATTTTCCAAGAGAAGACTTGGGAGACGTTTAAAGCCAAGTACGATGAGTTCAGCCAGGAAATCCCACAAGGGAGTTTGGCATACACCCCCTACCTGCCCAATGCCTTTTGCGACATCCAGCGCGTGGCGGAAGTAGAAGCATTCTTCAAAGATAAAATCCAAGATATACCGGGCGCCCCAAGAAATTTACAAAAGGCCATCGATAGCATTCGCACTTGCCACGGTCTTAAAGAAAAATCTGCACCGGGTATTCGTTCCTTCTTTGGGGTAACCCCCTAAATGTTTTTTTGGTTATCACTGGGAGTTTTTGTTGGATTGGCCGCAGCCAGTGCTGTCTCATACCGAAAAGAAATGAGTGGGCAGGCTAAAAGCGAACAACAAAAATTGCTGTTAGGAAAAAACAACCGTGAGGGATTTGAAGCGGGCGATAAATTAATTTTCGAAACTGACCACTTCATTATTACCCAGGTCATCCACGCCACCGATGGGGTTAAAAATCTTTACGTGGGCGAATTAGAATCCACTGAGCAACTCCTGCTTTGGCTCAAAGACCCTGAAAAGACTTGGTGCAAAGCCCTTTGCCAAGTGATGCACCACCCGAGCAGTGAAAAAGAATTTAATCATATATTTCAATATGATGAGATTGATTATCACCAACGGTTTGAGACCCGAATGAGAATACAGCAACCCGGTCAACGGCTGCTTTCCCAAGAGGTTGCGACGCAAATTCAATTCTATGAAGCGCCAAACCGACACCGTTTTGCGGTCATTATCCAAGGTGATGGGGATACCTGGCAATTAATGGGAGAAACCCACCTAGAGCCAGAGTTAATGCTGCTGCCTAAATCCTAGAAGCCATACTTTGATAGAATTTTATCCAACTCTGCTTTGTCATTTTTTGACAGATGGTCTTTGGAAAAATTAGCAGGTTTCATTTTTCGTTCTTCACTGAGTTTGAGCTCTCTCAATGGGGCCCGCAGCGGGGTCGGTGTTGCTTTCGCCTGTTTGGATTCTTTCACTACTTTTCTGGGCTTAACCGGTGCGACTTGACGCTCTTTTTTGAGGTGGGGGAGATCTCGATCGAGCAATCGATCTGCAATTTTATCAAATAAGGAAGGTTCGGATAACGTCGTCAAAACGGATTCTGAAACTTCTTTTCCTTCTTGCGAATTAGAACTAAAAAGCCCGGTGATCCAAGTGCTTCCATAGCCGATGACAAAAAGTGCCAAAGCCAAGGTTATTATTTTTTTAGATGGAAGGTTCCACGATGAGGTCTTCACCTTTTTTTTCGTGGTGGGTTTTCTTTTGGATTTTGTTTTACGTCGGCCACTCGCTATTTTCGCCGAACTGTTCTTGCGTTTTGCCATAAAGCTATAAACCCATCCTCGTCTGTTCAGGGGGTTCAATGTGCCTGATGATAATTAAAAACGCTAATTTTTGACCGGGCTTAAGTGGTTAAAAAGTAAAAAGCTAAGGCACCCAAAAGGGCAAATAAAAACCCAATTGGAACTAAATATTTATTAAAAACGGTGGGTTGTATTTCATCTGGGGCAGTATGTGCAGGATGTATAACCAGCTCTGTTTGGGTGTGATTCGATTCCATAAGCTGTGTCTCTTCATTAGAATCTTCATCAAAATCATAGTTATGAAGGGACTCTTGTGAGCGGAGCGTTTTAAAATCATCGGTTCGAGTCATGGTACGAATTTCATCAAACCCTAAAACAGCCGATGGATTGCTCGACTGAGGTTTAATAATTTCCCGGGTTGACGTGAGCTCAGCCCATGGGTCTTCTTCGAAATCCAGAGGAGAATTAACCTCTGCTTCAATTTCTCGGCTGATAGAAATGG
>PBLQ01000047.1 GCA_002721815.1 Myxococcales bacterium | reverse complement strand
GCCCACAAAAAGAATCACGTGCCGGGCCCGCCGCGCCGAAAAGACTGAACACAGAAGCAACGACACCACAATGGCCACGGCCGATGGCACCACAAACAATACTGAAAAGACAAACACCAAAGAGAGATAATAAGCCCACCCACCGTGCATGAGGATGCCCACGGCAATGAAAGGCGCAATACCAAATATCAAGGTCATCCAAGATGCCGTTAAGGCATTTTCTAAAAACCGGGCGGCAAAAAACTGATTGTTGTGCAAAGGCATCGTTAGCAACAGTTGCAGGTCATCCGATAAAAAGAACGAAGAGAATGCCGCCACCAAGTTCGAAAAGATAAGAATTACAAAAACGAAAAAAATGGCCATGGCAAGTAAATGCCGGACCACCATTTCCCCAATGGGTTCCATGGCGAGCGTTTGCAAAACAAACCAATGAGACACCGCATAAATGCCGCCCCAAAACAACAACGCCAAAACCAACAAGCCGATGCCGCGTCGGAGCGCGTTATCCATGGCATTGAGTTGGTTTGACAACATCTGTCGTCGCATGCGTATGAAACCAAAAAACATCATGAAGTGCTGTCACCCTCTTGAATGTCTGAAGTTTCCTCGGTGATCTGTAAGAAGATGTCTTCTAAACGGCTGTTGTGTACACCTACCTGGTTTTCGATTTCGGCCAATGTGCCCAATGCAGCGATTTCCCCTTTATGGATGATGGCGATGCGGTCGCAAACTTCTTGTGCCACATCCATGGTGTGGGTGCTCACAAACACCGTGAGGCCTTTGTTGTGACACAGTTCTCGAAAAACATTCTTCACCAGCTTGGCCCCTTTGGGGTCCAGGCCCACCATGGGCTCATCCACGATCAACACTTTGGGATCAGTCAAAAGTGCCGCCGAGAACACCAAACGTTGCTTCATGCCATGGGAAAAGTTTTCAACCATGGCATCCCGCCAGTCCGTAAGACCGAAAGTGTGCAGCATCTCGCCCGCTTTTTTCAGCACGTGGGCGCGATCGAGCTGGTACAACCCCCCCACGAACAGTAAAAACTCCATGGCCGTTAGTTTTTCGTACAGATAGGGCCGGTCTGGAATGAAAGAGGAAATGCGTTTGGCCTCTTTGGCCTGGGTGGCCAAATCAAAACCACCGATGCTGATGCGACCTTGAGTGGGCATGAGCAACCCCGCAATCATTCGCATGGTGGTGGTCTTTCCTGCGCCATTAGGCCCCAAAAAACCGAACACTTCACCGGCCTTGACTTCGAACGAGACATTATTCACCGCCCGAAAATCGCTATAATCTTTAATCAGTCCTTGAACTTGAATCACGAACTTTACTCCCAGGTTAACTCTTGTAGGTTGAGATTCCCTACCACTTGCAACAAGGCCAGTTGGGTCTGCAACCCACCCAGCAAAAACCGAACGTGCCCCACATCTGCGTAACGCTGCCCCCAAGTTGGATCTGCCGAAACCCATTGGGTGCCGTCGTAATATTCCACCCAAGCGTGAAACAAGTAACGCCCCTCCAAGTACGCCAACCCGGTGGCCATGCGCGCCGGAATGCCGGCCCCTCGCAACAGCGCCACTCCCAAGGTGGCGTGTTCGTTACAATCCCCTTCTCGGGTTTCGAGCACTTGAACCGCACTGGGCAAACTCACCACCGGTTTTTTCTGAATGTTTTGAAAAACCCAATCCACCAACGCCGCCCCAAAATGGACGTTCTGTGGTTGCGCTGCTTTGACCTGCGCGATCACCGCTTGAATCTTGGGATGACCGATGGACAGCATGCTTTCATCCCCTAAGGCCAACGCCTTTGTTTTATCGTCAATGGCCCCTGGGGGATGCATTTTGTTCACCACCAACTCGTATCCCACCTCCGTTTTGCGCAAGGTTTGTCGTCCACCGTCCATTTGAAAGTCGGCGGGACTCACCCCTGAGAACTTCCAAAGTGCACGCTTCGCGTCGTCACGCTGACCGGTCACCTTTTTGGCGTACAGCGCTGATTTCTCCACCACATCATGGCGCACGGTCCCCTCGTATCGCATGACCCCGTAGGTGGCCTCAGCTTCGGATTCACGAATGGCCACGTACCCAAGCGGTAGACGTTCATCTAAAACTTCACCCAAATCGTTCACCCACGCGTCGTAATATTGTTCGCCGATAAAGCGACGCAAATGATGGGCTTCCACCTCTTCGCCCAAGCTGTGCATTTTTGACTTCCCCAAATAGATAATGCTCATCTCTTTTTCGGTGAGCGACAGGGGGTCAAAATATTTCATGGCGTACCGTTCATCTTTTTTTAGTTCTTTTTGCAGCAACAGCGGCCGAATCCCCAGCTCCACCACCGGCGGTTTGTCCAGCTGGATGGTTTTTTGCTCCTCGTAATCACCCATTTTCAGGGAAACCCGAACGGTGGCCCCATCAACATCGCCCACCGCGGCAAAAGGAGCCGCAGCATTGTCCATTTTGAGGTCAAAAGAGCGCAAGGTGTAATCGGGGTTGAGATGGGTTTTCACACGGACGGTGAGGACTTGGTCTTGGCGCATCACCGTCATGTTCAAGCGCATCATTTGTTTGAGCAAAAAGCCTTCTTCTGTCTTTTGCCGCTCCAGTTTGGAAAAACCCACCTTGGCTTCCCGCAGGTAGATGGCGTGCCATTCGGTGCCCGAACGAAAACCATTGGCCAAATCTTGTGGCGTGATGGCGATATCGGTTTCCTCAGGAGCGTCCATCCCGATGCGAAGGTGGTGGGTCAGCATGAGCACAAACCCCAGCACCCAAATGAGGCCGATGGAATCAAAAACTGGGCTGAACCATTTTGCGTTCAAGGTGTGCACTTTCCTCTGGAAACGCGAAGTGATATCGCAACGCTTGGTCCCCATGCTAAAGGCGTTTGCGGGAATGGGTCAAATCATGAGTTCTAAGAACAACCAACCAGACTTTTTTATGCCCGCTGGGATTGATCCCCCTGAAAATGAAGCGCAATTGCTCACCCGCGCTCAAGGGCTGGCCGGCCTGTGTATCGGGCAGCTCGCCCACCAACTGCAAATGGAACTGCCCAGCCTGAAAAAGCACGGCAAAGGGTTCACCGGGCAACTGATCGAGACTGCATTGGGCGCCACTGCCGGCAACAAGGCGCATCCCGATTTTGAAAACCTAGGCATTGAGCTCAAAACCCTGCCCGTCTCCCCGAAAGGACAAGTGCTCGAAACCACGTTTGTGTGCAGCATCGATCTCAAAGCAGGGTTTGAAAAATCATGGCGGGACAGTCGCACGTTCCACAAAATCGAAAAAGTGTTGTTTTTTCCGGTCGAGGACGACGACAGCAAAAACTGGCATGACCTGCGCTTGGGGATGCCTTTTCTATGGTCACCCAGTGCCGATGAAGAAGCACTTCTCGCCCAAGATTGGCACGATCACATGGAAATCATCGGCCAAGGCCTGTCCGATGGCATCTCCGCCCGTCGGGGGAAAGTTTTGCAGGTGCGCCCCAAAGCCGCCAACTCACGGGTGAGACGCCAAGCCATGGATGCCTGGGGTGACGCGTTTGAAGCCAAACCCATTGGCTTTTATTTGCGCCGACAGTTCACCCAAGCGCTGTTGGATCGAGCCCTTGCGGCCAAGTGACTTGGTACATGTCAGTGTCCGTCTCTATGTATTTTTTTTCAAACAAGGAGATGGGCGTTTGCGGCCGAATGGGTTGCGGTGCACTTGGCGGTTTCCCTACATAGGTGAGCGCGGCTGCGAACTCCTGCGCATAAATCAACCATGAGGCGCGCAGTTCGATGCTTTGGCTCAAATTGGCCATCACTGGAAAAACGGGATGGGCATGAAAGCGTCGTTTCACCTGGCCGATTTTGGGCCAAGGATTCGGGTAAAACAGGCAATGGCGTTCGATGGGGACCTGTGCTTG
The DNA here is from genome assembly GCA_002721815.1 of Myxococcales bacterium. Classification (GTDB taxonomy): domain Bacteria; phylum Myxococcota; class UBA727; order UBA727. The sequence continues at coordinate 56,220 of PBLQ01000047.1, read as the reverse complement.
GGCCAACAAGCGCCACAGGTCCACGGCCTCTGCCCGGAAAAGATAAGCATTTTCAGTAGTTTTCAGCGTTTCTGGGGCTCGTTTTAATCTTTCGGCTGATTGATCAAAGCCAATCACGCGGGCTTTAGGGTGGGCTTGGGCCAAATTCAACGTGGAATGGCCAGTGCCGCAACCCGAATCGAGAATGATGGGGCCCTCGTGTTGCCCCAACCATCCAAGCAGCCCGTCAAACCCCTCAAGGCTCTGTTTTCTAATGGGTTTATTAAATTTTTCGATTTGTGCGCGCCTCACCCATTTCTCTAAATCGGGGTGAATCGTGGATTGGGCGCTCTGGATCAGATAGGTCAAAAAAGCATTTCTTTCTTTTTTGGGGGCTCGTGCCGATAAATAAGACAGAACTCGAGGATTGAAAAGATGAAGCAGTCGGATTCCAGATGGGCCATTACGTTTTTCCTGCTCCTATTCGTGGGGTGTTTGGGGGCCCAGCTCATTCAAACCCCAAAAAAGAGTCCCTATGCCCCAGCCAAAGCGGCAGATCCGGTGGCCATGGTGCGCTACCCCATCGCCCCCATGTCCGGGACCACCCGTGAGCCCGTGACCCCCGATTACGCGGTTAAAAACCGTGAAGCGGCCTACCAGCTTATGCACGACAGCTGCGAGGGCCCTGATTATAAGATCGTGGGTGAAGCCGAAGTGGTCGTTGAAGGTGAAGCGGTTTGGAAAGAAGTGCGTTATTTGTGCGATTCCAATGGTACAGATGGCGGCGTTGCCACCCGCCAGGACGCCGGCCCTTAAACAATCCCCCTGGCGTTGACCCAGCGACTCGAATGACTAGAATGAGAACGAACCTTCATTTTGGTAACACTCATGTCTGACCCAAGCCCCACAAATCCCACCAAAAAGCGCAGATTTCTGATGCCGCAATGGATTTTGGAAGCCAATGAGGTACGCAAACAAGACGGCATGAAAGGCATGATTAAAAAAGGTGGCTGGCGCCTCATCGCCGCGTTTTTTATTTTCTACCTCATTCGAGACACTATTTTATATGTCATCCCCTTCATGCTTGGGGCCAACTGTCTCACCGATATGTTCCAATAAAAAAGGGGCCCCTTAGAGCCCCTTTTGTAATGTTACTCGTAGTTAAATTAGCGTAGCCGCTGACGGCGACGTCGCCAGAGGAACAAGCCAGCCAGAAGGCCCCACAAACTAACCGGTGCCGCGTCGGTACTGGCGCAACTAAAGAGCGTGATGGGCGCGGGTTCAGGTGCAGGTGGGTCACCCGGGACATCATCCCCATCGGTATCCCCATCGGTATCCCCATCGGTATCCCCATCGGTATCGCCGTCAGTATCGCCATCGGAGGCTCCGTCAGCGGAACCTGCGTCCAGTTCTTGAGCTCCATCAGCACTGCCTTCAGAGGAACCGTCTGTTGCACCAGCGTCTGTTTCATCCGAACCGTCACCGGTCCCCTCTCCACTGCCATCGGCGGAGCCGTCCGTGGAGCCCGCATCGGTTTCATCTGAGCCGTCGGTATCACCATCGGTATCACCATCGGTATCACCATCGGTATTACCATCAGCATCCCCATCGGCATCACCATCGGCATCACCATCGGAATTTCCGTCAGAGGCTCCTGCGTCCAGCTCTTGAGACCCTTCTCCACTGCCATCAGATGAACCGTCGACCGTACCATCCGTAGAACCTGCGTCGGCTTCATTTGAACCATCGGCATCACCATCGGTATTGCCATCGGTATTGCCATCTACCACGCCGGTGGTCGTGCCATCAGTTGCACCGTCAGCATCCCCGCCCGATGAACCTGCATCCGCGGTGTCATCCACCACACAAGCCTCTTCCGCGGTAGCCACACAGTTGCCGCAATCATCTTCTACAGCGCTGCCACCGAAGTCCCCGTTGCAATCGGCAACGCAGGCGACCGCGCCAGAATTGCCACCAGTGCAGTTACCACAGTTATCGATGGTGGCCGATCCGCCCCAATCACCGTTGCAGTCCGCCACACAAGCCTCTTCCGCGGTAGCCACACAGTAGCCGCAATTGTCCATGAACGCGGTACCACCCCAGTCACCGGCACAGTCTGCAACACAAGCCTCTTCCACGGTAGCCACACAGTTGTCGCAACTGTCCACGAACGCGGTACCACCCCAGTCACCGGCACAGTCTGCAACACAGGCGACCGCGCCAGAATTACCACCGGTGCAGTGTCCACAGTTGTCGTAGGTGGCGGTGCCGCCACACTCGTTGTTACAATCCAACACGTCACCGTCGTAATCGCCGTCGCAGTCTTGCTCGCACATCTGCTGGGTGTTGTCACAACCGGAGACAACGCCATTGGTACAGGTGCAGGTGTGACATTCCACAGTCCAGCTTTCGCCTTCTTGGTAGGTTTCGCCGTCATAGATACAATCGGTATCATTTGAACATGCGCTGTCGTCACACTGCCACATGTTACTGGCGACACCTGCAATGCATTCGCATTCCGTGCAGTTATCCGCTTCTGTCTTTTTGGCGCCCAGATTACAAACGCATTCCAAGTTGTCACCAGCGAGATTTTCCTGGCAAGTGTGGTCTGGCAAACAGTCCATCTGGATGGTCATCACTTGGCCTGCATCACATTCGTAGATTTGGCAAGATGCAACATCGTACCATTTTTCACCATCCAGATAAGTTTGGTTGTCATCCCCCTCGCCGTGAGTGCAACTGCCATCATTCCCGTGGCAGTCCCGATCACAGTCGCAAGACAGCGTTTGTTCTGCCGCTTGTTTGCACTGATCGATCTCATTTTGCTGGTCTGGCCCAATAAAAATATCATCACAGAGGGTCAATTGGGCTTCGAGGTCTTGGCACATTTGTTCTTCTTGTTCGGTGCAGCAATCATCACCCCCGCCAGAGCAAGCACTTGAGTCGCAGAGCCACATGTTGTTGGCAATGCCCGCGATACATTCGCACTCGGTACAACCATCGGGTTCTGTTCTTTTAGCCCCATATACACAGATGCACTCCAACCCATTCATGGTTTCTTCACAGGTATGGTCGATGGAGCAATCCATTATTGCTTGAATGACTTGGCCATTGTCACAGGTAAAAATGGAACAGCCCTGCGCATCGTACCATTCGTCACCATGTTCATAGCTGGTCTCGTCATGGTCACAGCCTTGGGGCGACTCGCATAGGGTGCCCTCTTCAATTTCTGAAGTGGAAGCATCAACCCCGAGATAGCATAATCGTTCGTAGAGGGCAGATCGCGCCTGACAGTCCCCACAGGACATGGCGGTTTCAGAGTGGATATCGAAAGTACAGGTCATATCCCCATCGGCGCACTCTGGGCACCCTCCAATACTCTCCGCCAGTGCACATGCGTCACTGTCCCCACACAGATTTTCACAGTCCCAAGTGCCAGCATCGGTGCATGTACAGTCTTCGCATTCGGAATCATAGGTATCCCCTGGTTCACAACTCTGCCCACCGTTGTCCGCACCGCAAGCGCGAAAATCTGGTTCACCGGTACAATTGGGGTCAGCACTGTCACAAGGTTCACTATAGTCCAAACAAACCGAATCCGAGTCGCAGTCTTCATTCCCTGCACAAACGGTTAAACATTCCCCATTCTCCCCCGTTGCGTCGGGGCCACAAATTTCGTGAGGCTGGCAAACAGGGTCACAATCAAAAATGGGGTGGCAGAAGTCACCTTGCCCAGGGATTTCGAAACACAATCCCAGGTCACCACCAGGCAAGCTGCAGTAATCAATGCCCCCAATCTCCATGGACAAATCACCTGCACACGATGCTAAACAACGGTCGTTGTATGGTAGCTCGTTATCTGCACAATCATCTCCGCCCTGACCGGGCATACAAAAATAGCCCAGATAGTCACCTTCAGGCGAGTCGAGGGGCACACACTTTCCTGAACCATCGCCAGCATTTTCGTCTACGTTACAGGCCGGGGGTTCACCATTATCGGTGTACGGTGGGGTACAGCTGTTAAAGCATTGGCCCTCCCACTCGAAGCCCGGCGTGCCATCGGCGGTCTGGTCTTCACACGCGCCATCACCACCACCATGTTCATTGTTGGGCAAACAAAACTGTCCCATAATCTGCCCATCGTTGTCTTTAACCTCTTGGCAGGAAAACTCGTCACCACCGAAACAAGGCGAACCCTGATTGGTGCAAACCAGTTCAGCGTTGATGAGTTGACAAGTGCTGGCAAAATTGCCGCCGGTGAGACTCGCGCAGGTATCGCCAACAGACTGGTTATCTGCACAGGGCTGGCGAGGCATGTTGTCATCACAAGGTTCGCTTGAACACCCCTGATCGCCGTTGCAGAACCCGGTGGGACCACAATCGCCACATCCACCACCATCATCGATTGGCGCACACACTTTGAATACAACGTCACACACCGCGGTGGCTGATACTGCACAGCCGATATAATCCGGGTGCTCGATGCACGCCATGCCCGGCGGGCAACTGTTTGCGTCGGACTCGCACATGGGACTGCAAATGCCGTGAAAGTTGGCGGCATCTGAAATGGGGTCTTCTGTGATGCAAACACTGTTACCACCCGGTTCATTGTGGCAGTCGTCGTGGGCTTGGCAAGCCGTTGGGCCTTCTCCCACATTGCCATCTCCGGCCCCATCAAAATCGCCATCCAATGCGCCTTCAGGGGCACCGTCCAAATCGCCTTCGGGGGCACCATCTAACTCACCATCTAAACCACCGTTGGGTGCACCATCTAATTCGCCTTCGGGAGCGCCGTCCAGTTCGCCATCTAACGCGCCATCAGGAACCCCGTCGGTATTGCCATGTGCAGAACCATCGTGACCGCCAGAGCCATTTTGAGCCACACAAAAAGCGCCCGCCAACCCACTTGAGTCGGGAACCTCCATACAGGTGAGCCCAGGTGGGCAACTGTCATGTGGTGCCATTAAATCGCAAGGGACCTGCAGACAGACATTACTGCCCGCATCGCAATACTCATTGGTAGCGCAAGTCTCTGGACAATTGTCACCAACCACACTGTCGCCATCGTGACCGCCACCACCTTTGGGCGCACATATGCGCACCGTGGCGTGGTTGTCACACGCCGCCCCCAAAACGCCATCTTTGTGGCATTGGGCATAATCGGGGTATTGGATACAGTCCTCGGTCTCGGCATCACAGACGTCCGGGACCACTTCGCACGATGGGGTACACATCCCTGGGTTTACACCAACTTCGCCAGGGAAGATGCAGACCAACCCCGCTGAACCCGGCGTTTCTTGGGGGCCCATATTGTTGTCACCATCCATACACTCTTCGTGCAAATAGCAGATTTGGACATCGCTGTTGGCATACACTTGAGTACTCACCAACAGCCCTAAACATATAATTAATAACCTGTTCATTCTTTTCTCCCCTTAATTAATATCAAACGTAATTACACGGCGTCGGCGCAAGCCCATGAGCGTGACCAAACCCAACAATGATACCAACCCTTCACCGCCGGTGCTGTGACAACTAAAGAGCGGCTGCGACCCCTCTGAGCCAGGCTCGGGTGCCTCGTTCACGTTCAGGTTCGTGTCATCCTCGCCCCCATTGTTATCCCCTGCGGGGTCTTCATCGCCATCATCGCCATCATCGCCATCATCGCTGTCGACGGGACCGACATCACCGTCATCACCATTCCCATTATCGTCATCATCGTCACCACCTGTTCCCGGGCCGTTCCCTGGGCCGTCCTCTTGGTCTTGGGGTAATGCGTCGTCTTCGTCATGGTCGCTCCAGCCCGAGTAAGACCAATCGACATACCGAAGGCATTCTGCTTCGTCATCGCAGAACATTAAATCACCGTACTCGGGAAAACATAACCCCACGTCTTGTTCAATCTCTTCATCGTGCCCATCCTCTGGGTCAGGGTTGGGTGGTTCCTGGGGTTCACCGTCATCCTCCGAGTCATCTGTTTCATCAGAGTCTTCCTCGGGGGCATCCACCTCGATCGGTCCGCCGCCTGAATCAGGACCACCCATGTAGGGGCCATAATCAAAGGGGCCCATGGTGGTGTACTGGAAAGAGCAATGGTAAGAGCCTGGGCAATCCGTGTCTTCTTCGCACTCCATTCGGATGTCAGCACAAATGGACACAGTCGCCTCTTCACACTGTGTGTCATCGTCAAAACAGGGCAAGTTGCCCATTTCTGCACATTCTTCGTATTCACCGCATTCATCGTCATTGTCACAGTCGCCCGCGGCGGGCGGCGCACACACCCCTTCTTCGGGCAGCCACCATTCGTCACCTTCAGGCGGCATCGGGTCGTCTTCAGATTCTGGACTGGGCTCGTGGTCTAAGGGATGATGGTGTTCGGCATGGATGCGCACACAAATTTCATCATCGAGGCAAATATCGCTGTGGGTACAAGTGCGCATGACGCACCGTTCAGCCGCGAGGTCTTCGCATTCAAAAGTACCTGGTTCGGCGTCTGGGTTAGAGTTGCTGCTGACGGCAGTGCCGTAGCAGAAGCGGTCCAAAAGGATTTCCTCGCAAACCAATCGGTCGCCACATTGACTGTCTTCGGTACAAGGCACCTTACGTCCGAAGGTACAGTGCGCGTGGTCGTCAATAGAACGTTCATGGCAGACTTCTTCGAGATGGCAATCACTGGCCTCGGTACAATCCACCCTGTCATCGTCGGCACACCAGCCGTCTTGCACAGATGAACAAGCCCACTCATCGTTGTCTTGATGGACACATTCCAAACGCTCTTCCATGTCGCAGAATTCACCATCGTCACAATCATCGTTGGTATCGCAAGAATAGTCCCACAAACAGATTCCATTGTACTCACTGTCCATGTCGTCTTCGGAGCCAGGATTGTCTGAGCCGTCCACGATGCTTGGTCCCCCATGACTGCCGCAATAATAACCCTCGGGGCAATCATCGTTGGTATTGCAGGGTTCGCCTTCGTGCTCATGGGACCCATCAGAATCGGCTTCTTCGGGCTCAGGTTCTTCAGAATTGTTCGCATCGGGCGGCGGGGGATCTTCAGCGGCCGCTGAGGGCAAGCTCACCAGGGCACAACAAACAACGAAAAAAAGTGGATTTAGAGGGGAACCAAAACGCATAGCCATCTCCTTGTTCAACCCGAACAAGGTAGCTCAAACTCATCCTCAGTGCCCCGATTTTGTTCATTTTTCTTTATTTGAGGGCCACAAACCCAGCGTCGATAAACTGGCGCAAAGGCTTTTGAAGTTCGGCGGGGTAATCTGTCAGTTTTTGATCGCCCTTGATGGCATGGAAAAGGCTTGCTTTACGGCCACTTAGTTCCATCTTCAGGTGGGACACGTGGATGAGGGGTGCCACGGCCCCCGAGCCGCCGCGTTGCCCCTGGATCCCCAAGACTTGAGCTCTGGCCACCACGGTCACCGGTAAAGTGGCGCCCGAGGCCACACTTTCCAGGCGGGCCTGATCCAAAGAATGCTTGGTCTGAACCCTGTCCCAAACGGTTTCTGGCGCGGGATTGAAAAGCGCCTGCGCCAGAACCCCAAAAGAAACGGGCAGCTGTGACACCAGCATGAAGGGGGGCAACACCAAGTTCTGACGTTTGATGGCACTGTTTGAAACTTTCTCAACCCGAGGAATGGGCTGACCTGCATTGACGGCCTCTCGGCATCTGGCCGTATTCTTCGCAACGGCCATTTCAAATTCGTGAATGGCCCGAACCAATTCCACCAGCACCGGTTTGGCATTCCACAAATTCTCCCCGATCAGTTCTCCCAAATGCGATCCGAATGCCAAAGTACGTTCGCTTAAATTGTGGAACGACGGAATCTCTTTCAGAAATAACCGCATGCCACGGTCTGCGCCCTCGGCCGTTCCCAAGCAGGCCACTGTGAATGGAAAAGAGCGACATAGCGCACTCATCAGGTATTGGCCCCTGCCCTTGGCATCCAATGCCAAACCGTGAAGGTCCACTTTAGCGAAAACAGCTTGCGCCTCATCGCTGAGGCCACTTTCAGACAAGGTTTGTTCCACATCGTTTGTAAACCGCGTGCGCAAACCTTCATCAAAAAGCAAAGCCAACCAAAAGTCGTAGGGCCGGACGATCATGGCTGTGTCCCCTGACTTTTTTCGAGCACATGCGCCTTTAAAGCCTGGTGGGCCGTGCCGGCAATGACCCGTTCTCGAACTTGGCCCAACATCCAAAGGATGGTGGCGACATCCGCACTTTCGCATTCAAAACAAACTGCTTTTAGATGTTTGGCATGCTCTAAAATATGCCGAAAGACCATCCAGGTTTCATCCAAAACAGGAAGGTCGTGGGCATCCAGATAGTAGGCTCTATCGCTGTGCTCGGGATGGCTTTCAATAATCCCCCCAGCCACATGAACTTCCACCACGCGGTCCCAATCGATGTCATCTAACCCATGGGTTAACTGAGTCCGGGATTTACCTTGGGCCAACTGATGCGACACCACGTGCCCTGCATCTAATAAGAGACCACAATCGGTGGCCTGCGCCAGCTGCGTGAGCCAAGAGAAAATGGACATCTCACCCACTTGGCACGTGACCGGCGCTGGCTCCAAAAGCAATGGCGCGTCCACTGCCGCCCGCACCTCACCCACCCGTTCAATGGCTTCGGTTAATGAAGCCTGGGTCAAAATGGGTGGGACAAAATACCCCAAATCGATGGAATAACCAGGCACATCACCGGTAAAACAAACGGAAACATCTTGGGCCAACCAAGCAGACTGAACGTGCTGAACATGTTGGTTGACCTGTGCCAACCAATGGGGCGGATTGGGCCAAGGACCACACAAATTTAGACAACTGGGATGGTAAAGCATTGGAATTGAATGCTTTTGCAGGGTTTCGATTTGCTTGCGATACACCGAAACATCCACTGCACCGGCATACTCAACAAAATCAGGGCCTCCGGGACGCTGGCTTAAGGTCACCGGATCTGGCTGGGTCCCAAGGGATAAACTCACACCCACCCCCAAAACCGGTAACCGCGCTAAACTGTCTGCGAATTCTGCCACTTTTCAATCCTTTACTGGTCTGATTTAGCCCTCTTTGCCCTTTCCTTGCAAGCCGAGCGTGTTAGCCTCCAATCGCTTCAGGAGGCCACATGTCTGACGATCGTTTTTCAACCCAGCAACCCGCCGATAAAGACGCCTATACCGATTTTAGCGAAGACATGATCTATGGCGATTATCTGCAGCTCAACAAAATTCTGAACGCACAGTTTCCCATCAGTGGTGAACACGATGAAATGCTATTTATCATCATTCACCAAGCCACGGAGCTTTGGCTTAAGTTGGTGCTGCACGAAGTTGTGGCCGCTCAAAATTTACTCACCCAAAAGGACATTCGCGCTTCGTTCAAGATGTTGGCTCGTGTGGCCCGCATCCAAAAACAAATGATTCAAAGCTGGGATGTGTTGTCGACTTTGACGCCAGCTGATTATTTAAGTTTTCGTGATGACCTGGGCAAAGCCTCGGGGTTTCAATCGTTTCAATACCGGGCGGTGGAGTTCGCATTAGGCAACAAACACCCTGCCATGATGAAACCACACGAGCACGATTCAGACAAACACAAAGCACTCAATGAATTATACCACGGGCCAAGCATGTACGACCGCGTGGTCCAACTGCTCGATGTCGCGGACCTTGGCATTCCACACAATTTGGTAGAACGTGATTTCAGCCAACCTTATGAATCCAATGATTATGTTCGTAACGCATGGAAAACCATCTACACCAACACCGACAAATACTGGAACCTTTATGAACTCGCCGAAAAGCTGGTGGATCTCGAAGACAGTTTCCTACAGTGGCGTTTTCGACACATGAAAACCGTAGAACGGGTGATCGGCTTTAAACGCGGGACCGGTGGAACCTCCGGCGTGAACTACCTCAAAAAAGCATTGGACATCCGCTTCTTCCCCGAACTGTGGGAATTGCGCACCGAGCTCTAACTTCGAATTTTTTGGCGGTCGGGTTGCCAACAATCCCAATCATAACGGTTGGGCTGAAAAGCTTCGGGAATAATTTCCTGACGCGTTTGCAGCTCCTGGGTCAGCCGTTCGGACAAATACGGTAACCACAACAAGCCATTGGCGCCCGCGCCACCGATCACAAAACAAGAATCCAACCCTGGAATCTCTCCGGCCACTGGAAGTCTTTCGTGCCCCATCACCAACCGGGCCCCTTCCCACTTGTCGGTCACGGCATATTCCCTACCGGCAAGCACCGTCATCTTCGTTTTTAACGCATCAATGGCCTCTTGTTCTTGTTGCGCATGGGGTTTCTCTTGTTGCGGCAAAAAAGAGGCGCCGCCCCACAAAAAATGGTCCATGCTGGTCAGATGTCCGTCTCCAATCACAATATCCATTTCTGGGTTGATGCGCTCACCTCGAACCAAATGCCCCCAAACCTTTTGATGGGGCAACGCCGGAAAAAAAGAGGGCAAGCCCACACCCAAAGCCAAAATCACTTTTTCGCCTTCGATGACCCCGTCGTTTACCGACCATTTGCCGTCCTCTTTCCGTAACCTCTGCAAGACGCCGCTTTCGAACTGAATACCTCTTTGCCTCAGCCCTTCACGCATCCAATCACAAATGCCTTTAAGATTCGCCACCCACGCTGGCGCTATTTCAAAAATCTCACTCACGTTCTTGGGATGAGCGGATGAGGGGTATTGTTGGTCCACACGAACCGCCCCAGACAACTGAGATTGGATTCGGTCATAGGATTTTAACAAGCGTGACCGTTGACCGTGTTCCTCGCTCAGCCAGCGTTGTGCACGGACGCATCGTCGCAAATGAGGTGGCGACTGCGAAAGGAAACGGTCGGCAGCGGCAAAGGCATCAAGCACATGCGGCCTCAGCTGGAAAGACTGTCCTGGAAACGGATGGCAAATAGAACAAGGCGCATCAGAAGCTTTCGCATCTTCCGCTTCGGGTGCTAACACGAGGATCTCCGCACCGGGGACACCCGACCCCAGTAAATGCTGGGCGGTGGTCAAACCGGCCAAGCCGTCACCGATGATGACAAGGGGGACCGCGGTCACGATTGGCGCCCCGTTTTTGTATTTGTAAACCGCTTGAGCCCCTTCAGTTCTTTATCGTCCAACACCGCCACCGTCATTTCACGTTTGCGACCGAAGCCAGACGCCTTGCCAACAATAAAACCCGCCTGCTCCATGTTACGACGGACATGCCCTGCCGCCCCATAGGTGACCAAGCGGCCGCTGAGTTTGAGTTGTGATTTCTCCCACCGAAAACAATCCTCAGTCCAAGCTTGAGGGTTGTCCTGTGGCCCAAATGGGTCGTGAAAAACCACATCAAAGGGGCCAAGATGTGAGGGTACTTGCTCCCACCCTTGTTGATACAATTGCAGTTCGATGACCCGACCGTCGGACCAAACCAACCGCTGAACTTGGTGCGCCCCTGGGCCCAACAGTCCCTCAAACATTTGCCATACTTCTGCCGGTACAGGCTCATTGTCCAAAAGCGTTCTGAATAGTTCCATCGAAATGGGGGCATGATCGACCGACACGTAAAGAAGATGGGTCGCATCAGACCGGTTCAAAAATGCGTGGAGGGTCTCCCAACAATTACGGCCACCACCAAAGCCCAACTCAAAGACAGACCAACTGCGCTGTTGAGCTTGTAACCCCGATTGTCCAAGGAAAACATGCTGCGATTCACCTTTCGCCCCTTGCGTGGAACGGTAGGTCACTTCCAATGCATCATCCTGTAACGTTTGACTGCCATCGTCCGTCTGAATCAGCCTTAAATGGTTCATTTGGGAGTTCATGTGGCCAGAAAACAGCAATATTCGGTAAAAAACAACCTTCTCGCCTTTCATTCCCCACCAAAAAAGTTAAATTTAAAGGAACATGTCCAACACGCTCAACCTCCAAGATTTCCATAAAGGGCTGTATCTCAACAAAGATGGGGCCTGGTACCACGACGGCGACCTCGTACGTCATGAGCGGCTGTCCAATTTGTTGCACCGGTGCATCAAACGTAAAACTGATGGTGGGGTTGGTATAACCACGGGTCGTGATTGGCTGGACATCCAATGCGAAGATGCCCCCTTGAGGGTCCTGCAGGTGGAAAACCTCCACGGACAGCTGCGTTTAACCCTCTCTAACGAAACGAAATTTTTGCTCAGTCCCCATCCCCAGGCTTTGGTGGTGGATGCTGACGATCAGTGGAGAACCGCCATTGTGGAGCAACAACTTTGGGCACGCTGGTCCCGCAACGCATTGCAGGCCATTCTTCCTCACGTGATGGAAAGCAACGGTCAGTACCAACTGGATTTGGTGCCATCCCTGCCCATTCATAAGATTGAAGCACCCCTGAATTGGTCGGAGGCACCAACTAACCCATGACTCAATACGACGTGGTGATCATTGGCGCGGGCGCTGCAGGCCTGGGTGCCGCATACATCCTTCGCACCAAGGCATTAAAATATTTGGTGCTGGAGGCCAGTCACCGTGCCGGTGGCAGGGCCCATACCATTGTCCATAACAACTCGACCATTGACCTGGGCGCAGGCTGGCTGCACCATGGCCATAAAAATTCATTATTGCCCTTGGCCAAAGCGCAAAACGCCACCGTATCAACAGTGGGCATGGAGTCTTTTGATTCCATGCACACAGCGTTCGACTTTGAATCCACCTGCGCTCTGTTTGACACGTCGCTTGAAGATGCGGTGCACGCCGACCGTGACGAGCCTGCCTCTCAATTCTTAAACATGGACCACCCCCAAGCTGCGGCCGCGGCCTATTGGATGTGCAACATCGACATGGGCACAGACCCTCAAAACACTTCCGTCATGGCATGGATGCATATGGCGGGCGATGGTGAAAACCTATTCGCAGAACACGGCTATGGCGCCATCATCGAGCAGGGGTTCCAGCATGTCCCATTGCAGCTGAACACACCCGTGACCGCCATTGATTACGCCCAGGACCACACGATCATTCACACCAACACCGAAACCATCACTGCGAAAACCTGCATTTGTACGGTTTCCATGGGCGTGCTTCATGCCGGTGCCATCGCCTTTCAACCCGACCTGCCTGCGTGGAAACGACGTGCCTTTAAAGATGTGCAAATGGGGCATCTTTTGAAGGTCCATTTGGAACTGAAAAAGCCCGACGTTTTTAGCGAGGACACCTGGCTTTATGTTCCTCATCAAGAGGACAACTTTTTCTTTTTCCATTTGCGCCCTGCTGGCATGCCCTACGTGGTGGCTTATTTAGGAGGCACCCATGGTAAAGACATCGGCAGCAAAGAAACATCCGAAGTGGGCTCGTTACTGCAAAATGCTTTATGCCAACACCTACAAATCGACCCCACAGATGTTTTCGGGAAAACCGTCTTTACCGACTGGGCTGCAAACCCATTCACCCTTGGTGCTTATGCATCCCACCGACCCGGCGAATTCCCTTTAAACGACAACCTCATCAGGCCCGTGGACAATAAACTTTTTTTTGCCGGTGAAGCCTTTGCCGGCGCTTATGGGCAAACCGTTGACGGTGCCTTTAATTCTGGCCAACATACCGCCGCCGAAGTGGCGCGATTATTACTTGGCTAACTTAATTTGAATCAGGCCAAAGCGGTACCACGCTCAGAACCAAGCCCATTCAAATGCGGAGCATCAGTCACTCCTACCAAATAAAAAGATAAGCCCAATCACATTCCTATGGCCACTTGGTCAGCATTCATAGGCCCAATAAAAACAAACTCAGTGTTTCAAAGCGCGATCCACCACTTCACGCACATTGGCGGACAAGCCCGTTGCTCCCTGAATTCGCTGTAACTGGGTTTTCATGAGTCCCTGCCGGTTCTCATCAAAGCGTTTCCAGTCGTTGAAGGCGCCCACCAGTCTTCCAGAAAGTCCCGGATTTCTTTTATCGGCCGCCAGTACTTGGTCCGCCAAAAACACGTAGCCTGCACCATCAGCCCGGTGGAACTGATTTTGGTTACGCGCAAAAATACCCACCAAAGACCGCACCTTGTTGGGATTGATGGCATCGTAGTTGGGATGCTTTTGCAAAGCCACTACCGCTTCGAGGGTTTGAGGCAAAGGCGATCCTGCTTGCACCGCAAACCATTTATTCATCACCAACAAGTCGTCTTTCCATTTTGCGGCGAAGGCATCAAGCGCTGCTTGGCGGCCATCATTTTCATTGTGACTCACACAACCTAAGGCAGCAATTTCATCAGTCATGCTGCGTGCATTTTTAAGCGCCAGGTGCGCGCGATCAAAGTGGTCTTGTTTGTTCAATGTAGACAGGTAGCTTAAGCAAACATTGCGCAGCTGTCGACGGGCCATGGCCTCTGGCGTGATGGCGTACGCGCCGGTATCCTCTAACTTCTCGTAAGTGGACAACAACTGTGTTTCATGGGCGTTTGCCAGTATTTGACGCATGTATTGACGGGCAGCCTGAATTCCTTCGACGTCTACCACGTCCATGGCATGGCCGATTTCAGACTCGGAAGGCAACAGCCAGGTTTCGGCAACCAACGCACGGTCGAGACGGTCATCGGACAGAAGCTGACCGTAGGCATCAACCACACTGTCCTCGATGCTGAATGCTTCGCCAGACTGCCGTTGTTTCACCAAAGACAGCAAAACTTTACATGCTAATTTTTGGCCAGCGTCCCATCGGTTAAAGAAATCAGAATCGTTGGACAACAGGAAGCGCAGTTGGTCGAGTGAATACTCTGCCTCTAACTTAATGGGCGCAGAGAAATGGCGAAACAAAGATGGAATGGGTCGTTCGGGCACATTCTCGAAGACAAAGGTTTGCTCTTGCCCATTTAGAACGATTACACGCGTGGTTTCGCCCACGGCATTCTCATCGCCAGCAAGCCGAAGCGCCATGTCTTTACCAGCGCTGTTCAACAGTCCCATGCGAACAGGAATCACAAAAGGCGCTTTTTCATCTTGCCCTGCAGTGGGGGGCGTGCTCTGGCTCAAAGTCAAAGTGTAAGTTTGATGGTCGGCATCATAAACGCCATTGGCCTTGACCGTTGGCGTCCCCGATTGATTGTACCAATTTTTGAATTGGGTAAAATCCACACCGTTGGCCGTTTCCATGGCATTCACAAAATCTTCAGTGGTCACGGCTTGCCCGTCAAAGCGCTCGAAGTAATTATCGGTTCCTTTACGAAAACCATCCGCTCCCAGTAAGGTGTGCATCATGCGAATGACTTCGGCACCCTTGTTATAAACCGTGGCGGTATAGAAGTTATCAATTTTTACAAACGATGATGGCCGAATCGGATGGGACATGGGACCTGCATCTTCCGGGTATTGAAACGCCCGCAGCGCACGGACGTCGTCAATCCGTTGCACAGCCTGTGAATTCATATCGCCGGAGAAGCATTGATCTCTAAATACGGTGAGTCCTTCTTTAAGGCTCAATTGGAACCAGTCACGGCAACTGATGAGGTTCCCCGTCCAGTTATGGAAATACTCGTGGGCCACCACACCTTCAATACGTTGGTAATCCATATCAGTGGCTGTTTTGGGGTCCGCCAAAATGAGTGCCGCATTGAAAATATTCAGACCTTTATTTTCCATGGCCCCAAAGTTAAAATCATCTACTGCCACGATCATGAAGATATCGAGGTCGTACTCTCGCCCATAGATGTCTTCGTCCCACTTCATGGAATCTTGCAAGGCTTTCATGGCGTGCCCGGTTTTGGATTCCTGACCTTTTTCCACAAATATTTTCAATGCCACTTCACGGCCAGTCGTCGTGGTGAACGTGTCTTCAGCCACACCCAAATCACCGGCCACCAAAGCGAAAAGGTAACAAGGCTTGCGATGAGGGTCTTTCCAAACGGCGTAATGTCTGCCCTGCTCCAAATCACCCTCTTCTACCAAATTACCGTTGGACAAAAGCAATGGGTTCGCAGTTTTATCGGATTCAACCCGGGTGGTATACATGCCCAACACGTCGGGCCTATCTTGAAAGTAGGTGACCTTGCGAAAACCTTGGGCCTCCATTTGGGTACAGAACATCCCTCGGGAGCAGTACAATCCCTCCATACTCTTATTATCGTGAGGGTTACTTTTGGTTTCAATGGTCAGAACAAATTCATTTTGGTTTGCTGCGGGAATACTGAGGTGCAGTTCTTCGCCAAAAATGTCGTATTGGTCTTCACCCACCAAAGTGTCGTTCATATGAATGGAGACCAATTCCAAGTCTTTTCCATTCAAAATCAACGTCTCCCCACTCTTGGACGCTGGATTTAAGCGGTATTCGACCTTAGAGGTGATGGCCGCATGGTCATCGAAGAGGTTGAAGTCCAAAAAAACATCGTCCACCAAATAGGGGGGCACCTGATAATCTTTGAGATGAATCACTTTGGGGGTCACAGTTGAATCTTTGGCGGTCATGGGGGTCCTCTTTTCGTCAAAATCGGTCTTTTTCATGCCACACCTGCCGCCTAAATCAAATAGTCAGTTTTTGGTGCTGCGAAAGGTGTCAAAGAGATGACATATGGCGTAAGATTGGGCTAAAATGGGTTCACGCGCTCCGAAATTGTGACCAAAATCAACACTTTTGAACTTGGCATGATTCGTGATCCGTCAAAAATTTGGAACCATTGGCCGAAACAGGTAAGTGGATGTAGGACAAGGGGAGCCCATTGGCCCCCAAATCCGCCAACAGGAAAGGGACGCTATGAACGCCAGTAAAATGTCCATGCCACCTGCCGCAGTACAAGATCCTTCGGCCCATAACATTATACATACCGCACAAAGTCCCATTGCGGTGGTGCTGCACTCCTGCCAGCGCATTGCCCAAAGTGAGGCGACCGTTTTACTCAATGGTGAAACCGGAACCGGCAAGGAAGTCTTCGCACGCTATATCCATGTCTCTAGCCCAAGGGGCAAAAGTGGTCCCTTCGTGCCGGTCAATTGTGGTGCAATTCCTGAAAACCTTTTAGAGAGTGAATTTTTTGGCTACGTCAAAGGCGCCTTCACCGGTGCTGCGTCCGCCCGAATGGGACGCATCGCTGCGGCCGAATGCGGGACCTTGTTTCTCGATGAGATCGGCGAACTCCCTTTATCCATGCAAGTGAAACTCTTGCGCGTGTTGCAAGAGCGGACCTACGAGCCCGTGGGCTCCAATGCCTCCAAAACGGCGAACTTTCGACTCATCGCCGCCACCAACCGCGACTTGGCGCTCGAGGTGCAGGCAGGACGCTTTCGACAAGATTTATATTACCGACTGTTCGTTTGCCCCATTATGCTACCACCGCTGCGTGAGCGCCCAGGTGACATCGTTGAACTCTTCAATCATTTCTGGGAAAAGAAAGGGGAAAAACGAAAGATTACCCCTGAAGCCATGCAAGCCCTGGCCAGCTATAACTGGCCCGGCAACATTCGCGAACTAGAAAACCTGGTAGAGCGGCTCAGCGTATGTACCGTCGGAAATGAAATCACTTATCAAGATTTGCCCCCGCCGGTTGGAACGGCAGGCATGGCCAATGTGGAACCCATATTCTCGGCCATTCCCTCCGTATGGAACACCCCTGCGCCGAGCATACCCACAGCTCCCGCTGTTTCGGTGCCTGCAACCCCGGAACCCAACCCAGTCCCCACGAGTGGAAATTCACCAGGCGCTCCGGCACCAGTGGCTGCAGTGCCACCCACCGCATTTTCAACACCCCCTACGCCGGCGACCAATGAGCCGACTCAAGATGCATTCGCCTCGAGCGTTTTGGCATCTGCCTTTGCGCCCGATGCACCCATCCACGAAACCAATGCCTCCGCAACGTCAACCGTCACTCAGCCCATCACCGCAAACGATTTTGTTGCCACGCACGACCTGCCATTAGAGGTTCCCAGTCTTCTGGCCGACCTCGAAGCAGCATTCATCGAAAAGGCGCTGGCGGAAACCGATGGGAATAAAAAAGCAGCTGCAGAACTTTTAGGTCTGCAAAGGACCACTTTGGTTGAAAAGCTGCGTCGTCGTGAAAAAGCGAAAGGGAACGTATAAGACGCGTATGATGAGTTCAAAGTCATTCAGTATCAGTCTGTTTTTCATCGCATCGCTCTTGGCAGGATCCGTCGCGCATGCGGAAGACTACTATGTCCCATCCCCGCCAGGACAAAACCCCATTCCGTCACACTTTGTAGCCACGACCGCCACGGTCCAGCACGTGCCCTTACCGTCACAACTTGGTAAGGTACTGGTCGACGTGGATGGCATTGGGGCATCCATTACGCTTTTGACCGGTAATCCAAATCTGCTCATCCAAACACTCAACCGATACACCAGTGGTGCCAGCATCTGCGTGGATATTGAAGCCCGAAAAAATCACGTACGCCTTAAATGCCGTACCCGTCGGCTAGAGGCCAAAGTCATTGCCAATAAAAAACGTCGCTTGCTCGAGATTCGGGAAGTACGTGGTGTGCCGTGGACCGGCCAACATGACCCGCCACCCTACCCTTTTTATCCCATGACGTTCGTGAACGCCGAAGCTGAACCGTGTCCAGGGACGAGCTTGGTGATGAAAGCAGAATGCTTGTTGTTCGAAGGCAAGCTGCAAGAAGCCATCGATAAATATCGCGAATCCTATGACACGCTTTGGATCGGATGGTCCGCATTCCGCTTGGGTGATATGGCTTACAGAAACGGGGAAGGCGCCAAAGCCGCAGGTTGGTATTTAAGGGTCCCACAAAATTCTCCTTTTGCACGTCTGGCCAAAGCACGTCTGTGCGAGATGGTCGGAGATTGCTTTGATAAGGACCAAGACCGCCTCAATGTGTTTTCCACTTTGGGTGTGCCCGAACCCATGCGCTCGGAAATAGAGTTACGCCATTGGCGTATCATGGCTTATTTGGGACAGTCCTCTGACGCCGCCGTAGCATTGAGCAACCGCATCGTTGACGAAATGCGGCCGAAGACCTGTTTGAGTACCGCCGCCTTGTGCCGCCGCATCATCATGGCTGGGTTCGACCGAGCGAATGAAGAGCAAAAAATTCAATTGCTGCGAGGCTATATCAGCCTGCCGAACATCAACAGCGGTGCCCTCGCCTGGCCTGCAGCTCGAAAAGCAGCCAAAACGGCGACCGCCATAGGCGCTCCCTCTTTTGCTGCCAAAATCCTGGCGGCGGTCACCCAAGAAGTTCCTAATGATGAGCTCGAAGACCACCTGGTAGATGTAGCGCATCTTTTTGTACTGGGCGGGGATACGGCGCGCGCGGACGTCATTTTGGAATATGCCAAAGAATTCTTCGGAGACCGCGTATACACCTCGAGTAAATGGGTACCCATTATTAAGGGCATTCGGAACTATAAACCCACCGCTTATGACGTTCCGCCCATCGAAAAATCGGATGTTGATACGCGAAAGGCCCTGTTGAACGAAACGGCCATATTGGCCGATACGCTATCCACGCTGGCCGAAGCCAAATCCTTTGGCAAT
Source organism: Myxococcales bacterium (assembly GCA_002721815.1). Lineage (GTDB taxonomy): Bacteria > Myxococcota > UBA727 > UBA727. The sequence goes on along the minus strand of PBLQ01000047.1, from coordinate 36,761 downwards.
AAGCGCGATATTGACCTTCGAGAGAAATACCCTCTGGCTTTTGAAACCATTAATGAGCTGGAAGAGGCCGAAGAAGAAACCGCGGATGCAGGCGTCCCGGAAGAGCCTGCACAGGAACCTTCTTGGTGGGAAAAATGGATGCCAGAATTCTGACAAAGCGGCTCGAAATCGCCGCAAAACAGATTTTTCGCAAACAATAACAGATACTTACATATTTGGCCCTTTACTTGCTTCATAGGTGATGAACCTGTGGAAGAAACGCAAGGAGGCCCAAATGAAACTATTCGATGCTGCATTTAATACGTTAACGCGCTCCATGGATGTGCGCATGATTCGACAGAGCATGCTCAACAACAATGTGGCCAACGTGGATACCCCGACCTACGTGCCGCAAGAAGTTGATTTTAATGCAGCTATGGCTGTCACTGTCCCAGAAGAAGAGCGACGGCTGAACGGCACGCAGAGCAATCACATTGAGGAAATGCCCGATTCCGCCGAGCTCATGTTTGAGTTCGATGGCGGTTACGGTGAAATCCCCACTTATTATGACCGAAGCGCCGAGCCCAGCGTAGATGGCAACCAAGTGGACATCGATACCACCATGTCTCACTTGGCCCAAAATGCCCTTCAATACAACGCTGCCGCACGTTCCATCGCAAAGAAACTCTCACTGCTTAAGTACGTGAGCTCAGACGGTTCTGCCGGATAGGAGGAGAACATGGATTTTTTGTCTGCAATGCGCATTAGCACCAGCGCCCTGAAAACCAACAGAACCCGTGTGAATGTGGCCACGTCAAACCTGGCGAACGCTAACTCCACACGAGGGCCCAATGGTGAAGGCTACAAACGCAGAGATCCCGTGATCGAATCGGTTCCTTTCGATGACACGATGAACGCCAGCTGGGGCGAAGCCAAACCTTATAACGGTGTCAAAGTATCTGCGGTCATCGAAGACCAAGGCCCTGGCCGTAAAGTCTTCGACCCTTCTCACCCTGATGCCGATGCTGAAGGTTTTGTGACCTACCCTGACATCGATCCCAGTCACGAAGTGGTGAATCTCATGAGTGCTTCCCGTAGCTATGAAGCCAATGCCACTGCCATTGAAACCTTAAAGGGCATGGCCCAACGCGCACTGGAAATCTTGCGCTAGTTAGAGGAGTTGAATCATGGAAAATGCAAACGCCATTGTTTCAGAAAAACTATTTATCCCAGTGGTGGAAAGCCCCATCGCTCCTGAGGTGCAAGCCCCCTCAGAAGCGTTTTCAACCTCACTGGGAGACGCCATCGAGCACGTGAACAACTTACAGGTTGAAGCGGATATCGAAACCAGCAAACTCGCCCATGGCGAAGGTAATCTACACGAAACGGCCCTGGCTTTTGAGCAAGCCGACATTTCACTGCGCTTGGCAATGAAAGTCCGAAACAAGGCCGTGGAAACCTATCAAGAAATCATGAGAATGCACGTCTAAATTTTTTTCTCTTTCTTTTCTTAACCCAACTCTAGTCAAGAGGCCCCAATGGAAGATCTACTTTCACAACTTAAAAACTTCTCTGGTAAATTTTCACAGATGTCCATGCGCAATCGCGTGGGCCTCATTTTCGGTGGGCTTGGCATTGCCGGGCTCATCATTGCCACTGCGGTTTTGGTGCAACGTACAGATAACTTCGAGTACGTTTTTACCAACCTCACCACTGAGGACAGCAACGAAGTATCACAGACTTTGAAGGCCTCTGCCATCCCCTTTCGCATCTCTTCTGATGGCTCTGCCGTGAGTGTACCGAAGGAACGCGTCTACGATGCTCGCATGTTACTTGCTGGAGCAGGTTTGCCTCGTGGCGGCTTTGTCGGTTTTGATCTGTTTGACAAAGGAGACTTGGGCGTTTCCCAGTTCACACAAAAAGTGAATCTCAGACGGGCCATTGAGGGCGAACTGGCCCGAACCATTTCATCGATGCAAAATGTCAAAACCGCCCGTGTTCACCTCACTTTGTCAGAGACGGGGTTATTCAAAGAAGATGATCATGAAGCCACTGCAGCAGTGGTTGTGACTCTAATCCCGGGCCGCGTTATTGACAAACGAGCGGTGAATGGCATTCGTCATTTGGTCGCATCTGCCGTTCCCGGTCTGAAAGTGGACAATGTTTCCCTGGTCGACAGCGCTGGTAAAAGTTACGCTGAAGATGAATCATGGGCTGATAACGACCAAGTCTATCGTCGTAAATTAGAGCGACAATATGAGCAACGCATTGTTGGATTGCTCCAGCCAGCAGTGGGTGAAGGCGCCGTTTTTGCCCGCGTGACCCTCGAAGTGGACAGCAGCGATGTGGTGACCACCTCCGAAGAGTACGATCCAGAATCCGCGGTCGTTCGCAGCGAACGCGCCGTGAACAAAACCGACAATAAAGTATCTACCCCGCCCGGCGGCCTTGCCGGTGCAGCGGGCAATCAGCCCATGGGTCGTTTTGCCACCATCGGCGCCACCACCACCAACGACAATTTAGAACAAGCCGATGAAGTCAGAAACTACGAAATATCGAAAAAAGTCACCACCGTTCGCAAACGTGCACCTCGTATTGTAAAGTTATCCGCCGCAGTTTTAGTAGACGGCGTTGAAGGGCAAGCCCGAACCGCTGAAGAGATTCAAAAGCTCGAGGAATTAGCCAAAAGCGCAGTGGGCTACGACGACAAACGGGGTGACCGTTTTGAAATCGCCAGCCATATTTTTACCCGACCTGAAGAAATCGTTGCAGAAAAGCCATTAATCGAACCTTGGCAAGCCATCTTGTTGGCCCTTTTGCTCGCCAGCGCCATCGCCTTCTTTGTCTTCTTCCGACGCAAGAAAGCTATGGAAGAGCTTGAAACCATGCCTGTGGCCATGCTGCAACCCGGGAAACGAGTGGCTGATATTGACGCCATCATCAACGAAGAGAGCGAAATGGCACGAGCTGCAGAAGAAGCAGAAGAAGAAGAACGAAAACGCGCTGCGGCCTTACCGTCTGCAGACGCCCTGCTCCGAGAGCGTGCGCGCCGCTTGGTGGAAGAAGATCCCGTTCGCGCCCTTTATCTCATTCGTGGATGGCTCATGGAAGCTGCTGAAAAAGAAATCAATGAAGAAGAAGAAGTGGCTTAGCATGACAAATCCAACGCAAAACATTAACTTTAACCTGACCTACCCACTCAATCACGGAGCATAACAATGGCTGATGAAAACAACAAAATCACCGAAGCCAAAGGCGGCCCTATCACACAGAAAGTTGCTGCCATCCTGCTGGGACTTGGACCAGACATTTCTAAGAAGATTTTCACCAAACTGTCTGAATCCGATATTCGACGGGTCGCTTTAGGGGCCAGAGAACTTCGTAAAGCAGCCCCCGAATCTTTGAATGATTCCCTTCAAGAGTTCGTAGACTTGATGGAGCAAGGGTCCACCGATGCCTTGGTAGGCGATGACCTGTTACGCAATGTTGCCATCGATGCGGTGGGCGAAGAAGTGGCCCGACGTGCCTTTGAAGGCGTCCAACCACCGCCACCCCCCGATGAAGTTTTGGGCCCCATTGTTGAGGCCGATCCTGTTTCACTGGGAATGATTCTGGCTCGTGAACACGCTCAAACTGTTGCGCTGGTTTTGAGCGCCATGGGTCCCGATCGCGCCTTACCAGTCATGCAACATCTACCAGAAGACCTGAAACCTGCAGTACTTTCTCGAATGGCATCTGTGGATTCAGTGGCACCTGAAGTCTTGCGCGAGGTAGGACAAGCCCTGGCCCGCGAACTGGCAGCCATGGTGGCCGATGGGATGCGCCAAGTGGACGGCCGCGGCACTGCCCTCGCCATTTTGCGTCAAAGCCCAAGCAAGCAACAGCAAGTGGTCATCACAGAAATCGAGCAAAGCGATGTGGATCTTGCACAAGATCTCAAAACCAAGTTGTTCACCTTTGAAGATTTGTGGAGCCTTACCGACCGCGACATCCAGACTTTGATTAAAGAATTCGATTCTAACCTTCTCATGCTGGGCCTCAAGGGCGCGTCGCCACGTATCCGTGATAAAATCCTGGGCAACATGTCTACCCGCGCTTCAAAAATGCTGGTGGATGACATGGAAGCCATGGGTCCCATTCGCATGTCCGAAGTTCAGAAAGCGCAACAAGAGTTGGTCGCTGTGGTCATGCAAATGGCAGAGCAGGAACGCATCACCATCGTCGCTCCTGGCGATCAAATGGTCTAACTAGAGGAAACCTATCATGGGAAATCAAGCCATCCGCAAACCCAAGTTCCTGGAAGACGTTGAGATGACCAACAATGTGGTTCCCCTCGCCTTTGGCATGACCAAAGACCAGCAAGAGAGCCTCGGTGTCGTCAAAAATCTAGCCCTAGAGCAAGATCCGACCTCCCCGCCGGTGGAACCAACTCCAGCGCTACCTTCGATGCCCAGCGCTGAATTGCATGCTGCTGAAGAGATGAACGAAGAACCAGAGCCTCCCGGTGCAGTCGTGCCTGAAAGCACGCCAGAGGCGGTGCCAGATGCTGAAATGGGTCTGGATGAGCCCCCCAGCGACGACCTTTCTGCGACCGTGCCAAATGTGCATGAAGCGCCGTTCCAGGAAATGGTGCAACCCCCTGCTCCCTCGCCAGAGCTGGCAAGTGTCGAAGAGGGCATTGGTGCGCACGTGGCTACCGAAAAGATGATTCGGATGGTGGAACACATGCGTCAAGCGAATACCCGACTGGCCGAGGAAGCGCGTTCCACGGCGTTAGAAATCGGGTTTCAAGTTGCTCAACGCATCCTCGAACGCGAGGTCAGTGCCGATGTCACAGCGATGATCGCATTAATCAGATCCGCACTCCGCAAAGTGGGCGACTCCAAAGTCTTGCGCCTCTCACTCCACCCCCAAGACCACGAGAGCGTCTCAAAAGCCTTGGAAGATGGCCAATTTACGGAGATTGCCCTCGCCCAAATCGAGCTCGTTCCCAACGCCAGCCTCGACCGCGGGGATGTGGTGGTCGATACCGATTTCGGACAAATCGACGGCCGCATAAAAACAAGACTCAAGGAAATCAAGACAGTGATCGATGATTCTCAAGAAGGAGATCCGAGCTAATGGCTATTTTCAACATGGATTCAATACAGGCTGCCATCAAACGAGCCGACCCTGTTGTGCAAACGGGACGCGTCACGCGCGCCTCAGGGGTCATTATTGAAGCCACCCTTCCCCAAATGGCAGTTGGGAAAACCTGCAGCATCGCCGTTGACCATCAACGCTCCGTCACCGCACAGGTGGTGGGCTTCAATGGAAACACCGCTTTGTTGATGCCCTTCGACTCCATGCAAGGCATTCGCTCTGGCGCCGCCGTTGTACCACAAGGTGGAACCGAGATGATTCCAGTGGGAGACGCACTCCTAGGGCGCGTGCTCGATGCGAACCTCAAACCCATCGATAACGGTCCGACGCCGTTTCTCAACGAAAAGACCCCCATCCAAGGCCGCATCCCTACAGCCATGGAACGCAAACGCATTTCAGCGCCTTTAAGCATGGGCATCCGCGCCATCGATTCTTTTTTGACAGTCGGCGAAGGTCAACGAATCGGTATTTTCGCTGGCGCCGGCGTTGGAAAAAGCGTCCTTTTAGGCATGCTCGCCCGTAATGCCAAGGCGGATGTTATTATTCTGGGTCTGGTGGGTGAGCGCGGTCGTGAGGTCCGTGAATTCGTAGAAAAAGACCTGGGACCTGAGGGCCTGGCCCGATCCATCGTTGTGGTCGCCACCAGCGATGAGGCTCCACTGATGCGCATTCGTGCTGCGCTTTCTGCAACCGCATTGGCAGAACATTACCGTAAAAAAGGCAAAAAAGTTCTCCTATTGCTGGATTCATTAACCCGCGTGGCCATGGCTCAGCGTGAAATTGGACTCGCAATCGGTGAGCCACCTACGTCGAAAGGCTACCCGCCCTCCGTGTTTGCAATACTCCCCAAGCTTTTGGAGCGTGCAGGTCGTGATGGTGGAAACGGTAGTATTACCGCCCTCTACACCGTCTTGATGGAAGGTGATGACCTTAACGACCCCGTTGCCGATTCCGCCAAATCGATTCTCGATGGGCACTTTGTGCTTTCGCGCAAGTTGGCTAACAGTGGACACTTTCCGGCAATCGATATTTTGGCCAGTGTCAGTCGGGTGATGAATGACCTGGTCAACGATGAACACAAATCTCTTGCGCGCCATGGAAGAGAAGTCCTCTCCACCTATAACGACGCAGCAGATTTGATCGATGTGGGCGCTTACAAGCCTGGGAGCAACCCCAAAATTGATCAAGCCATCATGCTCCATGAACCGCTTAACAAACTACTCCGACAGTTAGATTCTGAATCCGATTCTTTAGAAGAAACACTGGAACAATTGACCGCCCTGATGGGTGGTGCAAGGAGCAACCATGCTTAAAGTTTTTCTTTTGTTCGCCATGTTGAGCATTCCTGCCTTCACGATCGCTGAAGGGCCAAAGGATGCTGCACCTGCCACGGCCCCAGCTGAAACGAATGCAACGGCCCCTGCCAATAACGCAGAAAAAGCGACAGACGCTGCACCGGTCACTTCGAAGGCAAAAGCGGCCACCTCTACCGGCACATTGTTGGCAAAACGTAAAACAGCCACTAAAGACCGAGTGCGTGATTCTTTTCGTCCCCCCGCACTCAAAATGGAGTCGCTGAACGATGAACTCATGCGGGCTGCCAGCGAGAACAAAACTCAAAGTGACAGGCTAGCTGAAGAGCGGGTCAAGATTGAGCAAGAACGTGCTGCCCTTAACGCGGAACGAGAAGAGCTTAAAGCCTTATTGAAAAAGATAGAGGCAGCAAGGACCCAACTCAAAGCGGAAACACTCAATCTTGAGCATACCCTTGAGAAAAACGAAGAAGAACTCGCCGAGCTAAAAAAAGCGAGAAAGATCAATGCGCAACAACTTCGTGCGATCACAGAAAGCGAATGCACCAAAGGCAAAAAAGACGAAGCTGAAGGCGGTACTGCTGCTACGGTTGCTGCCCCAACCGGCGGACGCATCAAGTCGCTGTCCAAAGCACTTCGTAACATGAAGCCCAAACAAGCCGCTCAACTTCTCAAAAGTCTTGACCGAGATATTGCCGTAGAGCTTTTGCGCCGCATGCCCGCACGACAAGCCGGTGCAGTGCTCGGCTCCATGAAGCCCGCTGCCGCGGCCATGCTCGCAACCGACTTAGCCACTGACCCTGATACTGGTGAGGTTTTACAATGAAAAACATGATGTCCATCCAAACCCAAACCATGGCCCAAACAGACTTGGCCCAGCAGCTCAAAGATCTGCAAAGTGCCCGGCCCGCACGCCCCGTTCAGCCTGCGAATGACAATAAGGCCCCGTTTGATATCAATCGCAATGACCCAGTTCGTCCGGACGACCATCGGGACATCGAACCCAGAGAACAGCGAGAAGACTTCGATGATGTGTTCTCTGACCAAATGAACACCCAAAACAATGAACCTGCCCGTTCAGAAACCAAAGCTGAGACCTCTACCGATAAAACGTCGGACGTAGAGAGCGAAGCAAACTGCGATGGTGCAGATAAAGGTAGCGTGGCCATCGAAGAAAAAACCACCCAACGTTCCGGCGTGGACAATGTAACCAAGCAAGCGAGCAAGGGCGCCCCTTTTAATAAAAAGGGAATGCAAAACCCCCTGCTGCAAAACATGAAAAACCAACTGGGTGAAAAAGTTCTAACCGAGGCCAAGCAGGATGCCCAGGCCAAACAAGCCAACCAGTTTAAAGCAGAAATGCTGCCGCTGGCGCTCTCACAATCCAAAGAGAACACCCAGTTGGCAATGGCAGCGGAGCAAGTGACCTCCAAACAACTCACCCAGCTAGGCCAATCCTTGAAAAAACCGGATTCCAAATCTAACCAAGTGAAACTTGAAATGGGTGACAAGGCCGTGATGCCTCAGAACGTTCAAGTAAAAACAACTGAAAACCCGAATTTACAAAACAATACCACCCAAGCGCAGACCCAGGGTCAAGCAGAGCAACAACAGCACACTGACACCGCCAAAAATGCTTCTCAAGATGACAACTTCAAGCCTTTCGAACAGGCCATGAAAAGTGAGAACAACCCCACAGCCAAAACGGCGGGGCCACGTTCGAAGACCAACAAAGGAAGCGATCCGAAGTTTGGGCTCAGAGGCACCAACCCTGCCGCTAAATCGGGCGCCAATGTCGCAGGGAAAGCAGGTCCAGTGACGGGGAGTTCCGGGGTCAATAAAAACTTTGCCCAAGTCCAAGATTTGATCGACCCGAAGGTCAAAGTCCAAATCGATGGGCACGACGCGAACATTCGTGTGGCCACAGAAAAGGCCGGTGAAGTGGCGGTTCGACTTCAAATGAAACAAGAAGGCGTGGCAGATATCCGACTCGCGGGTGAAAATGCAGCAGTCTTCGATAAGAAAGACGAACTTCAAGCGGCCCTACAGGCCGAAGGCTTAGATTTGGGACAGTTTAATCTCAGCCAAGATCTTGAAGAACGAGAAGGCCACGAGCAATCCGAAGATTTTGAAGATGATGAACTGGGCAATGCAGAATCTGCTGTTCAAGCACAAACCGCAAAACGCGTGCGAAACGGCGCAACCATGCATGTGCAGGCCTAAGGAGTACTGAATCATGAATAACATTGGCGAAAATTACGCATTAAGACCTTTTGGGGTAGACACACCCTCGACACAGGATGCCCAAGGCAACCCTGACCTAGGCAAAGATGCGTTCTTGAAACTTATGATGACTCAGATGGCCAACCAAGATCCCACGGCGCCTCAAGACAGCCAAGAAATGGCATCGCAGTTGGCCCAATTTTCAACTTTGGAAGTAATGCAACAAACCAATGAGAAATTGGATGCATTGTTGATGGCCCAAGCAGCGGGCAACCAGACTTCCATGGCCAATCTCATTGGCAAAGACATTAAAATTAACAGCAGTGAATTGAATCACCTCCAAGGTGAAGCAGAAAACATGAGCATCTTGCTCGAGGGCCCTGCCAAAGAAGTCACTGTGACCATCAAAAACGAGGCTGGCGTTCCGGTGCGTACTTTGCACTTGGGCACGCAGGGGAAAGGCTCCTTTGATGTGGAATGGGATGGGCTTGACGATGATGGCAACCCTGCCCCAGAAGGACTTTATAGTTTCAGCGTTGGTGCCGTTGATGAAAATGATGAAAAAGTCGAAGCCAGCGCCAACATTGTTGCACACGTGGATGGAATGTCATTTGAAAATGGCTTCCCCGAACTTTTGTGCGGTGACTTACGCATCGCATTGGAAAACGTTTTAGAGATTCTCGAAGCGACCTCTTAAACCCCATAGCATTACAGGAGTCTATCATGGGTTTGATTAGTTCTATTTACGCCGCCGTTTCCGGCCTTCAGCTCAACAGTCAAGAACTGAGTGTGGTGGGTGATAACATCGCCAACGTGAACACCATCGGTTTTAAACGGGGCCGAGCGGTATTTGAAGATTCATTGGCCCAATGGGTGGTCGGACCTGGTTCTGGCCAAATCGGTAACGGTGCTCGTGCACAGACCGTGCAAAAAATGATGGGTCAAGGCGCCCTCCTCCAAACGGGCGTGGGTACCGACTTGGCGATTCAGGGCTCTGGTTTTTTCGTGGCTCAAGGTGAAGTGAATGGTGCAAAAGTGAACTACTTCACCCGCTCGGGTCAATTCGCAGTCGACAACGAAGGCTTCTTGAGCACCCTGAATGGCATGCGTGTCCAGGGCTACACTGCTGACGCTGAAGGCAACATTCTCTACAACCAAGGCAATCTGCTGATTGGTGATACATCATTCCCACCTTTGGCCAGTAGTGAAGTGGTTTTAAAAGCGAACCTGGATGCCCAAGCCGAAGTGTTGCCTCCCTTGGATTTGGGTGACCTCTCAGGAACCACAAACTTCTCCACCACCACCACCGTTTACGATTCACTGGGTACACCTCACCAGATCGATATTTACTTCCACAATGATGGCGGTGGCCAGTGGAGCTGGGTGGGCCTTACCGATGGTGGCGGCATCGAGGGCGGGGTTGCCGGTGAACCCACGCAAATCGCTTCTGGTACCATGACTTTTGATGCCGAAGGTAAAATGGCGACCCACACGCAAACTTCGACCTTTACGCCGAAAGATGCTTTGGCACAGCCGCTCAACTTTAACCTGGGTGACCCAACGGCGACCAACGGCACTGGATTGGACGGAATCACCCAGTTCTCTGCCCCTTCCGCAGCCTCCTTCATTAACCAAGATGGTTACCCACCGGGTGAATTGGCCGGTATTCAAATCGACGATACAGGCATGGTGCTGGGTACGTTTACCAACGGTCAAAGCCGGACCCTCGCCCAGCTTGCCCTCGCCGATTTTCCCGCATCTGACCAACTCATGCGTGTAGGGGGAAACATGTATTCCCAAACCGCAGAAGCCGGTGAGCCCAACATCGGTACCGCCATGACCGGTGGCCGCGGGCAAGTGGTCTCGGGTGCGCTCGAACAAAGTAATGTTGACTTGGCACAAGAATTTATTCGTATGATTGCTTCCCAGAGGAGTTATCAGGCCAACGCAAAGACCATTTCCAGTGCCGACCAACTCTTGGCCGAACTGATGTCCTTGAAACGTTAGAAATCCCAAAAATACGGTAAATTAGCTCCCGCGACGCCCCCACTAAGTTGCGGGAGCTTTTTTGCCTTAGAGTTGCTCGCGATGGGGTCCCCATGTGTGATAGCGTCCCCCAAGCCCCCCCGCTGGAATACAAGATTTCAGCTCAAACCTAAACGTAAGGCCCGAAAAAGCCGAATATAAGAGTAAGCCATGATCCAAGTGAAACGTTTAGACGGACAAGAAATGATTTTAAATGCGGAGCTCATCTTCAGCATTCAAAAAACCCCGGATACCCTGATATCCTTCACCACTGGTGAACGGTTAATGGTGAAAGAGTCGCTCGAAGATATTTTGAGCAAAGTGATTGATTACCGCCGCCACATTAATGCACCCTTGCCTCATGTGGTGAAAGAAGTTTTATATGAAGACCAACTGCCGTCCCCCGAGGCTGCTGCTGCGTCACCGAAAGAGGAGCTCTAAATGGATATACCTACAATTGTCGGGCTAATCGTCGGGTTCGGCGGAATTCTGGGAGGTCAAGCGCTTGAGGGTGGTCATATCGGCTCCATCATCCAAGGGGCCGCAGCGGTTATTGTGTTCGGCGGAACCATTGGTGCCGGGTGTGTGGCATTTCCCGCCAACGTGATTAAAAAATCGCTCAACCTCGCCAAAAGAGCGTTCGTACACGTGGATCCCAACTACCCCGCAGTCATTTCTATTTTGGTAGAACTCGCCGGTGTCGCCCGTCGCGACGGTGTTTTGGCTCTCGAACAACGATTAAACGACATCGAAGACCCCTTTATGAAAAAAGCCATTGGATTCGTTGTTGATGGTGTGGATGCCAATGTCACTCGCGACTCTTTAGAGGCTGAGATCTTTAAAAACTTCGAGGAAGAAGTGGCCGCCGGTAAGTTCTGGGAAACCATGGGCGCTTTCTCCCCAACCATTGGCATTATTGGAGCGGTGCTCGGCCTGATTCACGTGATGGAGAACTTGTCCGATCCCTCCAAGTTAGGCTCTGGGATCGCCGTCGCTTTTGTGGCAACGGTATACGGGGTGGGCATCGCTAACTTGATTCTCCTGCCCATGGGCAAAAAAATCATTATTAAATCCGGCGAAGAAAAAGAACGTAAAACCGTTATTGCAGAGGGTGTTCTGTCCATTCAAGAAGGCTTGAATCCTCGGATTTTGGAAGAAAAGTTGAAATCTTACGTCGGGGGACATCTGGATTCAGAAGAAAGCGAATAGAGCGTGTCATACGCGCGTCATTAGAGAGAGGCGACCTTGGGAAAAAGACAACACCACGAAGAACACGAAAACCACGAACGATGGCTGGTGTCTTATGCTGACTTCATCACCCTGCTCTTCGCGTTCTTTGTCGTGATGTACGCCGTCTCTGCCGTAGACCAGAAGCGCGTGGTGGAAATCGAAAGAGCCGTGCGATTCGCCATGCACTTCCAAGGAACGGGTGGTCTCGCAGAAATGCCGCTCTTCAAAGGTCCACCATCTGGCGGAAACTGCATGACCACGTTAGGCAAAGGTAAAACCTGGAACATTCGTGACCGGCTAGAGGTTGAAACCAAACGTCGCCGAGTCGAGCGTGCCCTCAAGCCTTTTCTGCTCAAACCCACCAGTTCTAAACCGGTGATCGTCATCGAAACGGATGGCAGACGCTTGCTTATTCGTATGGCAGCTACCCAAATCTTCGACCCTGCATCAGCCGTATTACGCCCAGAGGCCATGCCAGTGCTGGATGCCATCATGAGCGAGCTCGGCCCCCTGGGCAAACCCATCCGTATCCAAGGACATACCGATAACAGCCGCATTCGCTCCAAACTCATCAAAAGTAATTGGGATTTAAGCGCATTAAGGGCCGCCTCGGTGGTCAACTATATTCAAAATGCCCATCGCATACCTTCAGACCGCTTGTCCGTTGGTGGCTACGGTGAGTCCAGACCCATCGCCTCCAATGACACCGCGGATGGTCGCGAGCGCAATCGACGCATCGATATCTTGGTTGAGATTAAGCCTGGGTCAGGAAGAAACGTGTTTTAAATGGCACGCAAGGCAAATCATACCCCGGGAGCGCCAAACCAGTGGCTGACCCGTCATAATCCTGACTTCACGTGTAAGGTGTTGTTTTGAATGAGTTTTACATGCATTCCTTGAACATTCGACTGGTGGCCGATGGTGGTCCCCAGGGAGACTTGTGCCAGAAACTGGCGCCCACCGTCCCCCTGTGGTTAGATTGTCTTAAATCGGGGAAAACAAAAGACTTTGCGTTTTTTAAGGAAGCCTCCGTCCAGAATCATCCCTTTTGGCACGGGCTTTGCTTTAAAGAAGCAAAAGAGGTGAAATATGGCAAATGAAGAAGATTTAGAAAGCCCCCCGCCGCATCCCAAAAGCAAGTTGATGCCTCTCTTCCTAATTGTGAACAGTGTGCTCATGGTCGGCCTCGTGGCGTTGCAATTCTTGAAACCCAGCGGGGACGATGAGGAAAGCAACGCACCGCAAGCGGCTGCCGCGGCGCCGCCTCCACCACCTGCGAGCCCGACGGGTGAGCCTATCGATCCAAAAACCGGTCTGCCTATGCGCGGCCCCACCATCGGTTTGGGTGAATATGTGGTTCACTTGCGAAATCCAGACATGGACCGCTACGCACGCTTTGAATTCCAAGCCCAACTGGGACGCGACTCGGACATCGATTATATTAAGCTGATGCAACCTGAGATTCGGGACCGATTCATCGCTTACCTGAACGACCGCTCACTCGAAGAACTCACCGGTTCTGCCGGACTCGAAAAAGTAAAGTCAGATCTCTTCGAGCGATTGGATACCATCATTCCAGGCCGCAGGGTAAAAGCCTTGTTCCTCACTGAGTTCGTGATTCAATAAGGTGATTTATGCCCTCAACCCTGAATCCAAGTGAAGTTGATGCGTTGATGGAGGCCATCCAGACGGGAGATGTTCCCGTCGCTGAAGGAGGCACGCCCCCGTCGCAACAACAACAAAAAAACATCGATGCGGTTGAATACGACCTCACCAGTCAAGACCGAATTATTCGTGGGCAGCTCCCCACATTGGATTCAATGAATGACTCCGTGGCCTCTACCTTTGCCTCCAGCATCACGGGCCGAATGCGAACTCAAGTCCGGGTCGCTTCCAACCCTTCATCCTTACTGAAGTTCGTTGACTTCAATGCACTGCTGGCCCCCACGGCAACGGTTGTGGTTTTTACTTTGGGCCCTGCATACGGGGCTGCCGTTTGCGTTCTTGAAACCGGCTTGGCAGAAGCCATCTTGGCCGGTGCCCTTGGGGACAAACAGGCCCGCGGTGAATCGCCCGATGTGAATGGTAAAAGAGAACTGACTCAAATCGAACGATTGGTTCTTAAACGCATTCTGGCCCTTTTTACCAAAGCCATGGAAGACACATGGGCACCATTGCTGCCCATCACGCCAGAAGTCATGCGTTTCGAAAACGACCCTCGTTTGGCGGTGATCGCCCCCCCAAATGAAGTGGCCATTTTATCCTCTTTCGAGCTTTCCGGTTCTATCGAGGGCACCATGCAGCTCGGCATCCCCTATTCCACCGTCGAACCAGTGAAAAAGCAGCTCTCGCAACCCCCTCGAGCCGCCACCAGCAGCGATGAACGCTTTAACCTGGCCATGAAACGTGAATTGAACGAGGTACCAGTAGAAGCCGTTGCTGAATTGGGACAAGCCGAAATATCCCTGCAGAAATTGCTCAAACTGAAAGCAGGCGATGTGTTAAAGCTCGATACTGACGAACGATCTGAATTACCTTTGACGGTCGAGGGGCGCCCGAAGTTTTTTGGCGTCCCAAAGGTCATCAACAGTTCTATGGGAATCCAAATAACTCAAGGACTTAAGCCGCCTTTTGGAGAAAACGGCACGGATCTGGCAAAGTAAAGCGTAAGACAACGGACCCAGTGTCAATGCCATGACAAAGTCCAAATCTTCGCCTGAGTTTAGGAGCAGACGATGACTGAAACGACCCAAACTGAAGAACTCAACCAAGAGCAAGAAGCCCAGCCAGAGGCCCCTACCGCGGTTGCTGCCGATGAACGCCTCCCTGTTGAACCAGGGTTGCCCCAAGGCAATGAACGCTTAGAACTTTTGCTGGACATTCCACTGAATCTCTCGGTGGAGCTTGGAAGAAGTAAGATGTCCATTCAGGAACTCTTACAGTTATCCCCTGGAGCAGCCGTCGAGTTAGACAAAAACGCCGGCGACCCATTGGATATCATGGTGAACGGTCGCTTGGTGGCACGGGGAGAAGCCGTTGTTGTGAATGATAAGTTTGGTGTGAGAATCACCGATATTGTCAGCCCTTCGGAACGTATTGCCCGTCTTCGCTAAGAGAGGTTTCTCATGTTTTTACCCTTTGCCCTAGCTGCACTGAGTGCAGTTGCTACCCCCAGTGTGCCTAAAACCAGCATCAAAGATGTAAAAGTTGGAATTCGAGAAGGAAAAGTATCCTTCCACATCAAAGGCAACAAACCCATCAACATGAAAAAAGTCACCGCCCACAATGGTGACAAAATGATGATCATCTGGGTTCGCGATGCCAAACTGGGAGCCCCCACCAAAACTTTCAGACACCGTGGTGTCACCATTAAAGCGCACCAGCACAAGACAAGCGTCGAGTTGGATGTGGTGTATAAGAAAGAACTTCAGTGTGCCGGCGCAATCGCACTCAAAACCAGCACCCGTGGGATTCGCGCATTGAGCCAGTGCGAAAAGGTCCCCAATGCTTTGACCCTCGCCGCGAACAAGCGCAAAGGGCCAAAGAACAAGCGAAGTAAAAAATCGGCATCCCTGGCCGTCACCGAAACCCAAGAAACCCTGTCCAGCGCTAAAGTTACTGATGCAGCTGACGAACCCCAAGAAGACAAAGCCGAAGTCAACCCGCTCTCCATGGCCGCCATGGAAGCTGATACGGTGATTCAAGAAGAAAAAACGTCTTCGGCCACTGGTTTCGCCGCGATTCTCGTGCCTGTGTTGTTGCTTTTCGGGATGTCGGGTTTGATTTTATGGCTGCGAAAGAAGCTGCCCCAAAACAAGAAAAGCCCAGGCAACTTTAATGTCTTAAAAACCACCCATCTCAGCCCCAAACGTTCCATCATGGTCGCAGAAGTGGAAGGTCATAAGTTGATTTTGGCATCCTGTGAGAACGGTATTCAACTGCTCAAAGATCTTCCCTTAGAGTCACCAGAGAAACCTCAAGTCACTTCGACAAAACCCACACCGACACCTCAAGAAGAAGTCCTCGCAGACAAACCCGTTTTGGGTTTGGTACCTCCACCCCAGGAAGCAAACGACAATATTCTCGCTTGGCCGAAGTCTGGGTTACATCAAACCCCTTCCCTAGATTTGGTTGGTACCAAGCCCGAAAAAGAAAGTGTATTTGAACAAATGCTCACCGATACCGCGGAAGATGAGTTATTGCGTCGCAAGATTCAAACTTCCCGTGACCTTTTCCTCGCCTAAGTCAGCGAACGGCCTTAGAAGGAGCGCGCCATGGAATCGGCAGCAAACGACCTCGCACCCCTGTTTTCAGAATTAGCCAAGGGCACCACGACAACCGTTAAAATCTTCTTACTGTTGACGGTGATGTCCTTCGGCAGTGCGATCATCATCGGTCTCACCGCCTTTACACGTATCATCATTGTTTTGTCCCTCCTCCGACAAGCCATTGGTTCCCCCCAATTGCCGCCCAACCAAGTGGTGATGGGGCTCGCGCTTTTCATGACTGTTTTTATCATGACGCCCACCATCAAAGAGATGAATGAAAAAGTACTTGGCCCTTTTATGAACGATGAAATCGACCATTTCGTGGCCGGCGATCGCGCGGCAACCGTGATCAAAAAGTTCACGCTCAAACAAACCCGGCAGGAAGACTTGCGAACTTTCTACGAGATTGCAGGCAAAGACCGTCCCAATAAAAATGACGAGATTCCTTTGTCCATCGCAGCCCCAGCCTTCATGGTCTCCGAGCTCACCACCGCCTTTCAAATGGGCATGTACCTCTTTATTCCCATGGTTCTCATCGACTTGTTGGTGGCGGGCGTCTTAATGTCCTTGGGGATGATGATGGTTCCCCCCATGATGGTAACCCTGCCCCTTAAAGTAGGCGTCTTTTTATTGGCCGATGGGTGGCACTTGATCGTGACCTCTATCGCGAGGAGTTTTTAATATGAGTACCGCATCATTATTGACCGAAGGCATGGCCATGTTGGCTCTTAACGGCGCACCGCTTTTCATGACCTTGTTGGTGGTGGGTATTTTAATGGGGATGCTCCAGGCAGCGACCCAGATTAATGACCCCGCCATTGGCTTCGTACCACGTATTGTTGGTGGCGGGGCCATCTGTTGGTTTTTCGGCCGTTGGATGCTCGAAAATTTCGCTGGTTTTTTCACCCAAGCGGCCTTGGCCCTCCCCTCCATCGCTCCCTAAATCACCATGATTACCGACGTCATTCCCCACGCATTACTGATCTTTCTGATCCTTCTGAGATGTGGTGGAATTTGTTTAACGGCACCTATTCTTGGCTCCAAAGCTGTTTCAGTGACCATTCGCGTGGTGGCCGCCATGTTTTTTGCCGTTGCGATTTATTTAGGCCTTGCGGACAAAGGATTCACCCCACCCACCACCATGGGTGCCCTCATGACCATGGCCTTAACCGAGACCGCTTTGGGCGCCCTCGCTGGCTTGACCGCAAGATTAACGCTCGACATGGCCATGGTGGCGGGCCAGGTTGCCGGATTCCCCATGGGCCTTGGCTTTTCTCAGATGGCCGACCCCTTTAACGGCGTGCCCTCCACTTCCCTGGGCCGTCTTTACACCATGGCCGCTTTGGCCTTCGCTGTCGCCTTAGGCTTGCATCGTGAAGCGGTCATGTGGCTGTACGAAAGTACCACCCAATGGCCTCCAGGGAGCAGCGTTGATTTTACGGCCATGATACCCAAAATGATGGAAATGATATGTGATTCCGTGGCGATGGGCGTTCGTTTGGCTTTTCCCGTTTTGGCATCGGTGACCTTCGGACACATCACCTTGGGCATTGTGGGCAAAACGGCCCCACAGCTCAACCTGAGTGCTTTGGGCTTTTCCATCGCGATTCTCTGCGGTGGTGCTGCCCTCTTCATTTCCGTTAATCCAGCCTCAGAAATCGCAGCCAGGATGGCCGTCAGCACATTGACACGTTAAGCTGTAAAAGCTGGCACGAATCCTGCTTTATATATTCTGTATATATAAAACAGGTATTTATACGATGTCGGATGAGGATAAGGACTCTAAAACAGAAGAACCCACCCCGCAGAAGCTGAGCAAGGCTTTTGAAGAGGGTGACCTACCCATTGGTAAAGATGCCAGCACCGTTGCTTCTTTGACCTTTGGGTTTATCGCGCTTGGCGCAATTGGCCAAATGGTGGGCAGGTCGCTGATAGAAGCGGTCACGACCAGCATACGTCAAATGGCCGCCAGCAGCTTCGTCTTAAATGTTGAAATTATTGCAAAGCCCATGCTCTATATGATCATCATCGGAGGGAGCGCTGCAGTGGGCGCGAGCGCCATTACCCTCAGCCAAACCAAAGCCACCATTTGGCCTCAAAAAATGGCCCCAGACTTTAAAAAATGTTTCAACATTGAAAAAGTGACCCAGATTTTTAAGGTCGACTTTCTCGTCGATTTGGGAATGACCCTATTAAAAGTCGCCGGAATTATGGGCCTTGCTGTTTGGGTTCTTTACGACGATTTCATGGCCCTTTCCGAAAGTTTTTATTGGCCACAAAAATCGTTATTGGCAGCCATGGTTTACCCCTTAGCCAAAATGATTGCCTTTGTAATTTTGGTCATGGTGGCCATTGCCGTGCTCGATTATGTGATTCAAGCCAATCGCTTTAATAAGAAAATGATGATGACCATGGACGAGGTCAAACGCGAGTTCAAAGAAGAAATGGGTGACCCGCATATTCGCGGTAAGCGTAAAGCCAAGGCGAGAGAAATCGCCCAAAACCGTGTGGCCATTGAAGTCCCTAAAGCCGATGCATTGGTGGTCAACCCCACGCATATTGCCATTGCCATTCGCTACGTTCGGGGCAAAGACGAGGCGCCAAAAGTCACGGCCAAAGGCAAAGACAAAGTGGCCGACTTAATGAGACAATTAGCTAGAGAAAACAGTGTGCCAATCGTGAAAGACGTCCCTTTGGCACGACTCTTGTATAAAAAAGTGAAAGTAGGAAAGACAGTGCCGGCAGAAACCTACAAAGCGGTGGCAGCCATTTTGGCTTTTGTTTATCGCGTGACAGGGCGGCTGCCGGGCATGAGGCGACATTATGAATGAGCAACAACAATCCGTAACACTTGAAAGACTGGTCGCCATGGGCGTGATCGGTATTTTGGGCATTCTGATTATGCCCCTTCCCGCTGTGGCCATGGACCTTTTATTGGCCATGAATGTTGGGTTGGCGGTTACCATGATGTTGGTGGCCTTACGCTTGAAACGCGCTCTTGAATTCTCTGTCTTCCCCGCCATGTTGTTGATCACCACCCTGTTTCGACTGGGTCTCAACGTTGCCACCACCCGATTAATTTTAAGAGATGGTCACACCGGTCCCGCCGCCGCCGGTAGCGTGATTCAAACTTTTGGTGAGTTTGCTGTGGGCGGTAGTGTGATCATCGGTTTGGTGATCTTTCTCATCTTGATTATCGTTAACTTCATGGTCATTACCAAAGGTTCTGGCCGTGTGTCAGAAGTGGCTGCCCGTTTCACCTTGGATGCCCTCCCCGGTAAGCAAATGGCCATTGACGCTGATTTGGCTGCAGGCGCCATCACTGAGGCACAAGCACAAGAACGTCGCAGTACATTAGAGCAAGAAGCCGAATTCTTTGGCGCCATGGACGGTGCATCTAAATTCGTCCGTGGGGATGCCATCGCCGGCCTCATTATTACGGGTATTAACATCGTCGGTGGCCTCATCGCCGGTATGGTGCAAAACAACCTTGGCTTCGGACAAGCAGTAGATACCTATACAATTTTAACGGTGGGTGATGGTTTGGTATCGCAAATGCCCGCCCTGCTCATCTCCGTAGCTGCAGGTATCGTTGTTACCCGTACCGGTGATAGAACCCAGCTTGGTCTGCAATTGAGTGGACAGATTTTTGGTAACAGCCAAACCCTTATCTCTGCATCAGCGGTGATGTTGGCCATCGGTATGATTCCTGGCATGCCTCTTTTCGCATTCGCGGGGCTTGCTGGCGGCGCCATTTACTTGGCACAACGTGTGGCCCGGAAAGAAAAAGACGAAGAGCGGCTCAAGAAAGCAGGCCTGAGCGGTGCGCCCGCAGATGCCGAAGAAGAGGCGAAAAGTGAACAACAGACCCTCGAAGACCTGCTCCAAGTGGACACCCTTGAGCTGGAAGTGGGCTACGGTCTCTTGGCCCTGATCGATGTGGACCGCGGCGGCGAACTGCCTGGTCGCATCACCTCCCTTCGCAAACAGTTGGCTGCCGAGTTGGGTATCATTCTCCCCTCTGTACATTTGCGAGACAATTTGAACCTTGAGGCCAATGACTACCGGGTTGTTCTGCGCGGCGTCGAAGTGGCCAAAGGCATCGCATTCTCCGACCGCCTGATGGCCCTGGAAGGCACCGGCCAACTGCCCAACGTCAAGGGCATTGAAGCCAAAGAACCCGCATTCGGGCTTCCCGCCATGTGGATTGAGGAAAAGAAACGTGAAGAAGCCGATGCGAAAGGTTACACCCTGGTAGACGGCCCCTCCGTGATCACCACCCATTTGTCAGAAGTCCTGAAAAAGATTGCCCATGAGCTGGTGGGACGCCAAGAAGTCCAAGAATTGCTCAATATGGTGGGCAGAGAAGCCCCCAAACTGGTTGAAGACGTGGTGCCCAACTTGGTCTCCTTGGGTGAGCTGGTGGGCGTCGTTCGTGGGTTGCTCAAAGAACGTATTTCTGTGCGGGACATGGTCACCATTTTGGAAGCTGTGGCCGATGCATCCACCAAGAGCAAAGAGCTGCCCTACATGATTGAACAAACCCGCAAGCGCATGGCACGGCAAATCACGTCGACGGTGTGCAACGAAACCGGCGCAGTTCACGCCATGACCCTGACCCGTCAAACCGAAGACCTGTTGCGAGGCACCATGGTGGCCGCTGATGGCGAACCCATGCTGACCCCCGATTTGGACGTGGCCCGAATGCTCATGGAGCAACTGGAGCAAAATGCACAAGCATTGGCCTCTGCTGGACTCCCCACTGTGGTCATTGCCCCTTCAGACTTGCGGCGTCCGCTTTTTGACTTTGCCAATCGCTTTTTGGGTGACCTTTCAGTGGTCACCGCCAGAGAACTCTCACCAGGCACCCAGCTGGAGCCCACGGGCATCATCGAACTGGTTCCAAGGCCTGTCTAAACCCAGTGTCGAGAAATTGACATTCCCTTTGGCACGAAACGTGCTTCGTTAAAGAGAGGAGGTTACCCATGAACCACAACACGGTACGCACCTTTAGAGCTCAAGACCCCAAAGCCGCTTTAGACATCGTTAAAGCCATGATGGGCCCAGACGCGGTCATCATCTCCACGCGCGAAGTGGGCGGCAACCTGTTCAAAAGGGGTGAAATCGAAATCACAGCAGCCCTTCCTGCACAAAAACCCCAATCCAAAAAAGACAAGCGCGCCCAAAAGAAAGCTGCTGCTGCTTATGGTGCCACGAATGAGACCGCCCCGGTCTCCAAACATCCCGCGTTCACCAAAGATGACAACTGGATCTTTGAAGAGTGGGAAAGTGCCAACAATCCTGTACCTTTACAGGAGAAAGTAAAAGTTGAACCTGAGACACAATCATTCATGCAGGCTTTGCCCGCCAACTTAAAGCAGGACATCAACGAAGAGCCCGAACCTTATGATATCGAGGAAATTGAGCCTCGTAACTTAAGAGCCAACGAGCAGACAGGCAAAAGTATCTTGGCACAGAATGCCCAAGCGCTTATCGCCGCTACGAAATCACAAAACCTTCCCCAAAAACCCTCCAAAGCAATGCCCACTTCGGATTTGCCCTATTCGCACATGCCGCCCCACGCACGACAATTGATGCGTGAGCTGCAGCGAAAAGGCCTTTCTGAGGAAATTGCTGAGGATATCATTGAGTGTCGCCTTACCCCACAAACGTGTCACTCAAATCAAACCCTAAGAAAAGAGGTGGCAGCCGCAATGCGCAAGCGTCTGCCTGCCATGACCCCACCTTGGAAAACACAACGTCGGAAAATCATGGCGTTGGTGGGCCCAACCGGCGTGGGCAAAACCACCACCATCGCCAAAATTGCAGCACGAGCAATCATCGAATCTCGTTTAAGTGTTGCTCTTATATCTATAGATACATTTAGAATTGGGGCAGCGGAACAATTGAAGCGCTACGGCGAAATCATGTCCGCCCCCACTTTTATTTGTCGCAATGAAGACGAGTTGGCCGAAGCCATCGAGCAAACCCAAGATTGTGATTTGGTCTTGGTGGATACCGCAGGACGGGCCGACAAAAGCTCCATTTTAAAGCAAACCGGGATTTTGCAGCGCATTCCGGGGCTCGAAATCTACCTGACGCTCAGTGCAGCCTGTGGCTATCTCCAAATGGCCGGGGCTGCCTCGACCTACCGCATGGCCGCCCATAAAGGCGTCATCATCACCAAAATCGACGAGAGTTTCAGCCCTGGAAGCATTTTTGCGGCTGAAATTTCGCCCTCTACCCCCCTGTGTTGCTACACGGATGGGCAAACCGTTCCGGAGGACCTTCATCAAGCCGACAGCCAAAAACTGGTAGACTTGATTTTAGACATATAATTAGCGTCAAATTCTTCACTTCACGCCTTTAAAGTTTTAAAACCGACCCCAGCCTATGTTAGACCAAGCCCACAACCTGAGGAAACACATGTCCGAGAACAAAGCCCCCCAACGCCCACTGAGGGTGATCGCCGTTGCCAGCGGAAAAGGCGGCGTGGGTAAGACATCACTTACTGTCAATCTGGGCATCACTGCAGCCAAAGCTGGGCGTAAAGTGCTCATCATTGATGCGGACTTGGGCTTGGCCAATGCAGAGATTCTTTTGGGCATCAAACCACAATTTCATTTGGGGCATCTGCTCAACGAAGAAATGCCCATCGACCACGTGCTCGGGACGGGCCCCCACAATGTGCGAATTCTTGCTGCAGGCTCAGGGGTTCAACAACTCACCCAACTCAGCACAGAGGACCAAATGCGCCTGATTTCTGCATTTGACCCACTCGAAGACCAATTTGATACCATTCTCATCGATGTGAGCGCTGGCATTGGAGACAATGTGCTCTTCTTCGCCGGTGCTGCCCAAGAAACCTTGCTGGTGGTGGCACCTGAGCCCACCTCCCTCACCGACGCCTATGCCACTGTCAAAGTGCTTTCCCAACAGGCTGGGGTGCAGCATTTCAACGTGGTGGTCAATGCAGCCCCACACGAAGCTGCTGCACGCGATATTTTCCAAAAACTCACCATGGTCACCTCTCGGTTCTTAAATGCCCATGTGAACTACTATGGCTTTGTTCCCCGCGATGACGACGTTAGGCGCGCAATCTTGTCACAAAAACCTTTTGTAGACCTGTATCCCAACTGCCCCGCTGCTCGGGCAGTCGCCACGTTATACACCAATCTCTTAGACCGTCCTGCCCCAAACAATTTGGATGGAGGGCTCAAGTTTCTTTGGCAAAGGGTTCTGCGTGAATCCACAACAATGGCGAATTAATCATGACAGCAGAACGTGCAATCCAAGCCTATACCAGCAAGCCGGTGGATGAAAACGAGCTCATCAAGACCCACAGCGGTCTGATCGACCGTTGTGCCCATCGACTGACCATGCGCACGGGAATGTACGACATGTTTGATGACCTCTGGGTCTCCGGCGCCATGGCCCTGCTCGATGCCCATCGCCGTTTCGACACCAGCCGTGGTATCAAGTTCGAAACCTTCGCGGAACACCGCATCCGTGGCTCTATGCTGGACGAAATGCGCAAGCAAGACCACTTGCCAAGACGCTTACGTGCCCAAACCGAAGGCATGAAAAACGCCCGAAAACGTTTGGCCAATGATTTAGGACGAGAACCCACCAATGAAGAGCTTTGCGAAGAGCTGGAAATCGACATTGCGCAACTGGGTAACCTTCAAGGTCTCACCCAGCCCATCGTGGACATCCAAAAAATCGAGCCCTATCACGAAGAACAAGACACTTCGCCATTTACCTTATTGGAAAATAAAGAGCTCAAAGCCCTCGTCACCCGGTCTATCGGAACGTTACCCGAACGGTTACAATTGGTTCTCTCTCTCCACTACGTAGAAGCCCTCACCTATCGCGAAATTGCTGGGATTTTGGGTGTCTCCGAACCCCGTGTCTGTCAACTTCATGGGCAGGCCATCAAACTGGTTCGCGAGAACATCGAAGCTGAAGAAAACGACGATTAATCATTTTCAAGCCATCCAATTAAATAAGCCGCTCTTGTCAGCGGCTTTTTTTAGGCAAAAAAAAACCTCCCAACTTTAAGCTGCCAGGAGGAAAAAGCGTGTGGCTCAGGCTTTTTTATGAAAAAACTCGATTCAAAAATCAGGACGCTGCTTTGCGTGCGAACATCATCACAGCGAGGTCATCCATGACCTTTTGCTCCTTCTTGTCTTCTGCCTGCTTGAGCTCGAGAAGACGGTTATCACGTAAGCGCAAAACGGCTTTGAGATCGGCATAGGTTTTTTGGTGATGTGTTCGAGCCTCTTCCAAAATCTTTGCAGACTTTTCCAGCTCTTGTTCTACCGACTCTATCTGAGCGACGAGTCGCCGGGCCGCTGCCTGTGCAACTTCCCACATCACCGCCTTCTTGCCATTTGCTTCACAGCGAATATAGGCCTCTTTCAACGCTTTACGTTGATTTTCTAAACCTTGGTGACGCTCAGAAAGCAGCATGACCTTTTCACGGGCCTGCCCCTCCTTCTGCTCGTTAATCCAAACCAAAGTATCTAAGCGATTTTGTTTCTTCATGATTCACACATCGGCCACCTTTTTTTTTTCCTTTAGCTTTTTGAGATCTCTTTTTTCGTCAGAAATCTGTCATTTTTACCTCATCAGCATCTGCACCCCGCCTAATCAAGGCGACTCGAAAACAAAAACCATATTACTTACAGATGCTTAGGCCCTTCGCGCACCCTTTGGTGCACCACATGCATTAATCCGGGTGGAAAGGAGGCATTTATGTCAGACGGAATGTATGTAGGAATGACGGCCATGTCCTCGCGTGAGCGAGAACTTGAAGCCATCGCAGATAACCTGGCCAATGCCGATACACCCGGCTTTAAGGCCAACATGTACGCCTTTGAAACCTTTTTCCCCGATGGGGCCGATGGAAACATGGCCTCTGTAGCCACTGTGGATGCTGGACTTGACCATCGTATGGGACTCATTCGACAAACGGGCAACCCATTGGATGTTATTCCAGCGGGCGAAAACTACTTTCAAGTGGAAATGAAAAACGGTGATATGGGATTCACCCGTAACGGTCATCTCACCGTCCAGCCTGATGGGACATTAACCATCGCAGGGAACCCTGTGATGAGTGAAGGGGGCTCCCCTATTGTCATGCCCCCAGATGCCCCAGTGAGAATCAGTGCAGATGGGACCGTTTGGTCTGGCGATAATCGCATTGAACAGTTGGGCACCTATAGCCTTGAAGGTGAATTGGAACGGGTGTCTGCATCTATTGTTAAAGCCAAAAATGGCGAATCGGAAATGGCGGACAATCGCGTTCGCGTGGGTGAAATAGAGTTATCCAATATCAGTGCGTTGGAAGCATCCGTTGACATGATGCATACCCAACGACTTTTCGATCACGCCGTTCAAGCCGTTCAAACTTACCGTAAAATTGACGACCGAGCCATCCAAATTGGCAAGGTCTAAAGGAGAGAAATATGTTTCGCTCATTATACACTGCCGCAACCGGTATGCACGCCCAAGAAACCCGCATGAGCGTGATTGCAAACAATCTCGCAAACCAAGGTACCGTTGGTTTCAAAAAAAGCCGACCCGAATTTGAAGAATTACTTTCTGAAAAGATTCGCCCGGCCGCCGCTCCCAATCCAACGGGTGGCACTGAATCCACAGCCCTAGAAGTCGGCATGGGGGTCCGCACCAGGGCCACCACCCGTACCTTCTCACAAGGCAGCCTGGAGTCCACAGAGAATCCCATGGACCTCGCCATTGAGGGGCCTGGCTTTTTCCAAGTGCAAAGACCCGATGGTGAAATCGCCTACAGCCGCGCTGGAAATTTCCGTGTGGATTCGGAGGGGCGTATGGTCACTGCCAGTGGTGATTTGGTCTTCCCACAAGTCAATCTCCCAGCAGATACAAAACACGTTATGATTCATGCTGATGGCCGCATCATGGTGGAACGACCCAATGCACCAGAACATGAAGAGATTGGTCAAATTGAACTTGCCCTTTTCGTGAACCCAGGTGGTTTGGAGAGTATCGGTGGCAATGTGCTCGTGGAAACAGAAGCCAGTGGACCCCCTATTCGTACCCAGCCCACCACCGATGAAGCAGGCGGAATCATACAGGGGTTCCTCGAATCCTCCAATGTCGAAGCCATTACTGAAATGATCGGAATGATTTCAGCACAACGTGCCTACGAAATGAATTCCAAAGTGATTCAATCAGCAGATCAGATGCTGCAAAAACTAGGCAACATGCGCTAGGAGTTCTCATGAGATCGCCCATTTGCTTATCTTCATTCTTGGCCTTTGGATTTTTGTTTTTCACTGCTTCTTCGGTGGAAGCCAAAAAAGTCAACGTCCCTTCCATTATTAAATCGGCGGTACGCGATGGGGTCACGGTGAAAAATGCTAAAATAGCCTATCGCAGTTACCGTTCTCGCATCCCCGCGAAATGTCACCTTCGGTACGCCCAAGTGGATCGAGCCATCAATCGGTCGGGCCGCGTCCTCGTGAAAACCACCGGACACGACAATCACGGGGTTTCCTGCCAAGGTTGGGCATGGGTTAGCATTCAGCTCAAAGCCAAAATGTGGGTTGCCACACGGCCGGTTCAAAACGGTGCGCTATTAGAAGGTAATTTCAAACAACGGTGGCGTGAAATCAAAAATGGCCGTTTGCCCTATCAAGGCAATCTGACCGATAAGGTCGCCAATCGGTACATTCCAAAAGCCAGTCCCATTCGCGACAACGATGTGCGAGCCTTGGGGCCAGAACCTGGCAGCGATGTAACGGTCGTGGTGCAAGCCCAAGCCATTCAAATCAAGCAAAAAGGCCGTGCTGTTCCTTGCAACGGCTCCCTCCCCTGCGCCGTTTTACCATCTGGCAAAAAAGTACGCGGCTCTTACGAAAATGACACCCTTTACGTAGAGGTTCACTGATGAAAAAAACACTGACAGCCATCTGCATTTTGTTTTGTTTTGGATGTGCTCAAAAACATGTAGATCCATATGTGCCTAAAACGCGAGACTACCCGGTTGGACCGGTCACTCAGGACGACTTGCGGCGACAAAAAGAAGCCCAACAAACCGGATCTTTGTGGCAACAACGCAACGCAGCGCACACGTTGTTATTCTCAGATGCGCGGGCCTTTCAAACCAATGACATTGTGGTCATTAAAATTGAAGAAAGCGCCAATGCGGAGCGCAAAGCGGACACCACCATGAGTCGCACCTCCAATTCGCAAGGCAGTATCACTTCCTTCCCATTTCTAGGTAAAATGCTCGGCGCCATGACCATCGACGGTGATGCAGCTTCCCCCGATATTGAAGGCGGTTCATCGGGCAGCTTCCGCGGCGAAGGCACCACCGGTCGTACTGAAAACCTGACAGGGACCGTTTCCGCCGTGGTCAAGAAAGTACTGCCCAACGGCAATCTCTTCGTCGAAGGACACCGCGTTATTTTGGTCAATGATGAAGAACAACATTTTTATCTTTCGGGCATCATTCGACCCATCGACATTGACCAAAACAATATTATTTCGAGTTCAAAGATTGCAGAAGCAGAAATCGAGTTTGTGGGTCGCGGTGTCATGTCCGACAACCAGCGACAAGGTTGGTTCTCACGGTTCTTCAGCTGGATTTATCCTTTTTAATCGAGGTTTCACATGATTCGCATTTTAACAACGCTCATCTTGATTTCTGGCCTTACCCTTCCGAGCATGGGTTTGAGTGCGCCCTCGCGCATCAAGGAGCTGGCTGACGTCCGCGGGGTTAGAGAAAATATGTTGATCGGCTACGGCCTCGTGGTGGGTCTATCGGGCACCGGCGATACCCAACAGGTCTTGTTTACCAATCAAAGCATCAGCGGCATGCTGGGCCGATTGGGCGTTCGGGTATCACCCATGGACATTCGTTCACGCAATGTGGCAGCCGTTATGGTCACCGCACAACTGCCCGCCTTCGTTCGATCTGGAGCAAAACTCGATGTCAACGTGGGCTCTATTGGCAACGCCCGATCTTTGGCCGGCGGTACCTTATTGATGACGCCCCTCAAAGGACCCGATGGACAGGTCTATGCCCTAGGACAAGGCTCGGTACAGGCGGGTGGTTTCAGTGCCGGCTCTAGCCAAGGTGCAAGTATACAAAAAAACCAACCCACCTCAGGGCGTGTTCCCGGTGGGGGTATTGTTGAGCGTTCGGTTCTGCCCAATCTAAATGCAGGCCGACTTTATATGGACCTCAAAGAGCCCGATTTCACGACTGCGAGCCGTATGGTGAAGGCACTCAATGATTATATCGGTACTGACGATGTGGCACGCGCTGTAGATGCCGCCGCCATCGAAATCACCGTTCCCGCTGACAAAGCAGACAACGTCGTGGCATTTTTAGGCGAGTTAGAAACCCTGCGCGTGGAGGCAGACCGACGGGGACGAATCGTGATCAACGAGCGCACTGGGACGGTGGTTGCAGGTGCAGATGTGGTGATACGTCCGGTGGCCGTCGCCCATGGTAACCTCGAGGTTTCCATCACCCCACAGAATTTTGTTTCACAACCCAACGCCTTTTCACAAGGCGGGCAAACCGTAGCTGGGTCGGTGAACGACATTAACACCCGTGAAGAAGTGAACCCTGTCATCGCAGTACCTGGTGCCACAAACATTCAAGGACTCGTAACGGCCTTGAATACGCTCGGCGTCTCTGCCCGAGATTTGATCACCATCCTACAAGCGATGAAATCGGCGGGTGCCATCGACGCCGATCTTGAGGTGATGTAATGAAACCAGTCAACAATCACCTCGCGGGCACCCTCAGCGGAAAGCTGGATCGCCCCAAAGACCTGAAAAGCGCTGCTCAGCAACTGGAAGCAGTGATGGTCAAAAAGATGCTCGAAAGCTCTGGGGCCTTCCGCATCAAGGGCACGGGCGGTGATTTACATTCAGACCTCTTCACCCAGGCCATCTCTCAAGCCATCTCCAAAGGCGGTGGTTTTGGCCTCACTGAGGCCCTCATGCGAGATTTCGAGGGCCCAGGTGCCAAAAATTCCACACAGGGCGCCACGCGGCCCACAGGATTACCCAATTTACACGGGAGGGGCAACAACGACCCTTCCCTCTTCAATGCTGCCCAAAATCTGCTGGTCGCCGAAGCCACCAGAATTTCAAGTGATTTTGGATATCGGGTCCATCCCATACATGGGGATGTGAGACACCACGATGGCATTGATATTGCAGCTCCAAAAGGGAGCGCCATTACAGCACCAAAAGCTGGGGTGGTGGCTCAAATCGGCAACCATGAGAAGGGCTACGGCAATTTTCTGGTTCTCGATCATGGAGATGGCACGCGCACCCTATATGCGCATGCTGATACAATTAACGTAAAGGTAGGAGAAAAGGTGAAAATGGGCGACAAGTTGGCTACAGTAGGCAACACTGGTGATTCCACTGGTGCTCACCTCCATTTCGAGGTGCAACGTAAAAAATCGCCCATAGATCCGGGATCAGCCCTTAAGAAATATGGGTATGAGTCGAAATGAAAGGTGACGGGCAATTTCTGTCCGCAGGGGTAGTTTAGGCATGGAAGTCAAAAATACAAATAATATCGATAAGATAAGAGAAAAGACGGCGCCCAGAACCCCGAAGAAGGCCGCTATGGAAGGGTCTTCAACACCCAGTGTTGCCCAAAAATCCGCACAAGTGGATGTTGGGGTTTCCCAGGCACTTAGCAATGCAAAGGCCTCTCGAGCGCAACGACTGCGAGATATTGAAGCAGCGGTGCGAGACGGTTCTTACCGTCCAGATCCCGAGAGAATTGCAGAGCAAATCCTGGCAGACGCCGAATTGGCAGCACGACTGCAAAACTTAAGCTAAATCAAAGGCTTAAGTTTAAAGGTGCATGGCACCGTCTCCTCCTTTGCGGGTGCGCTTTGGCGCGTCACGCTAGAGGTGTATTTTGACGGAGCATGCTATGAAAATCGAAAAAGCCATTGAAATTGCAGAAGAACTGCAAGCCCTGATGCACTCTGAGGCAGAAAAGACTCAAGAAGGCATCCTACACATCCGACAATTAGATCTAGAGGCCATTCAGGCCCGCGCAGTCGCCCGGGAAGCGTTTAATGAAACCGCAGGGCAACTGGAAGAGGATCTCATGACCGCGATGGAATCAGCCGGACAAGAAGCCCAGTTGGCGCAAACCACCTTAGATGCACTTAAGGTGGCCTACCCTGCTCATGGCCCTGTTTTGGCAGAGAAGGTCCGCGGCATTCAAAGCCAAGCTTCAAGAATCAAACAACTCGATGCTTTTACCCAAGTCCTGATGAAGAAAGCCCTGGTCTTCGCCCAGAGTTATATGGACTGTCTGAACCCACCGAGCGTGGTTTACGATAAAAAAGGCAACATGCGACAAAAGGCCAGCGCCCCCATGCGTTCGGTCGTTAACGTCTCACGCCGAGCCTAAGGAGTCTCCCATGTCACTTTTTACGATGGTACATGTGGCAGCCAACTCCATGGCTACCCAACGCTCAAAAAGCGCCACCATTGCTCACAACCTTGAGAATGTGAATACACCCGGTTACTCACGGCAGCGTGCACATTTGCGTTCTGTGACCAGTGGCCGACAGATTGGTGGCTCATTGGTGGGTGATGGTGCTCGAGTTGCCTACGTCACTCAGGTTCGCGACCAATTCACTGAAGCCCAAATCCCCAAGTACCAGGCTGAAAGCGGCTATGGTACAGGATTAAGCCACGTTTTAAAGGCAGTATCCATCTTCGACCCCAACGAACCAGGCAACGTGGTGGAGGCCGTTTCCGATTATTTTCAAAACCTGCGCGAGCTGGCACAAAACCCCGGCGATACCGCTTTGCGAACCACCGTGGTGGGGGCAGGCAAACAGTTCGCCGCCGCTTTCAACTTGGCATGGGAGTCCTTGGAAGAGCACCGCAACGCCATCGATCATACCGTGAATTTAGAAATGAACCGCGTGAATCAATTGTCTGGCCGCGTGGCCAATCTCAATCAACAAATCAAAAATGCATTGGATGCGGGTGTCTACCCCAATGACCTCATGGACGAACGTCTGATCGCACGTGATGAATTAAGTGAACTCACCGGTGCCACCGCATACAACTCTGGGGATGGGACTTTGAACATGGCCTTCCCCAACGGGCAAACGCTCGTGAATGGTTTAGAGGCCGCCACCTTTGAAACCCTCCCCGACCCCAGCAATGATGGCCACCTAAGCATCCGGTATTATAAAACGGATGGTTCGGGCCCATATGATCTCCCACAGGGTGCCATGCAAGGCCGATTGGGCGGCTACCTTGAAGCCCGTGACGGCGTTATTGCAGAAGCGCAATCCGAACTGGATGCCCTGGCCTTTGATATCGGAACCCAAATCAATAACATCCACTTTTATGCGGCCGGAAAAGATGCGGCCACCCACAATCTCTTTTTCGACAATGTTGGTGTCATGGTGAACAGTGCTTATCCGGAATCAGCAGGTACCAAAGGTGTTGACATCACCAATGTTGATCACAGCAGCATCAATATTGCCCAGCAAGACACCCTCACTTTAGATGGGGTCTCGCTCACTTTGGACTGGAGTACCTTAACCGGTGCTGAACAAGCTGTCGTCCTGGGTGACTACTCTGTCACCCCCATGACCGCCGCTGACCAAACCAACATGGCCGCCGCGGTGAAACGCATTATTAATGATGCGGTCACTGCCCACAACACCGCCAATCCAACCGCCACCATCGATCCTGCTGAGGTCACCATGGGCACGGATGGCATGCTCACCATCAACTCCACGGCCACCGGCTCTGCGTCATCCTTCGATATTACTTTTGGTGGCAACAACTCGGTGATGGCCCAACTTTTGGTCAACAATGCCGCCACCGGTGCCGTAGACGTCAGTAATTCAAGTACTGACACCCTCTCCGACTCGCTCATCGCCAATGCCGTAACAGCCGTCACCACAGAGTTCAACGCCAAAGGTGCAGCTGCGGCCATCGCCATGAATCTGGACTTGGACGAAAACAACGATCTCATCGCCACGGC
Source organism: Myxococcales bacterium (assembly GCA_002721815.1). Lineage (GTDB taxonomy): Bacteria > Myxococcota > UBA727 > UBA727. The sequence continues at coordinate 4,533 of PBLQ01000047.1, read as the reverse complement.
TGATTTTGCCAACGTTACCGATGAGGACTTAGATGGCATCCTCGACAGCACCCCCAATGGCGATGCAAGTGCCCTCTTCAGCATGCTCGATGTGCAAAACCTTGACTTGAGTAATGTCGGCAATACGGCCAATGGCGGGTTGAACGACATGATCACCAGCTTCGGTGTGGAAGTCAATGCGGCCGAGGCCCTTTTGTATTCCGCAGACCTTTCATTGAACCACCTCAAAAGCCTTAGAGAATCCATCTCAGGCGTGAGCATTGACGAAGAGCTTGTTGAGCTCGAGGCGTCCCAAAGGGCCTACCAAGGTATCGCAAAGGTGATCACCACCAGTGATCAAATGATGGATACCTTAATGCGAATTAAATAAAGGAACGATTATGCGTATCTCGGACAAAATGATTTTTGACAGTTCAGTGATTCGGAACAGTAATCACCGATCACGCATGGAAAAAGCCATGGCTGAAACATCGACCGGCCGTCGTGTGGTCCACCCGTGGGATGATCCGGTGGCTGCGGGCCGAATCGCCTACCACAACAACAATGAGAAACAGTGGGAAGGTGTCATCAACAGTGCTGAGCGAGCGGCATCAGAACTCCAAACTGCTGACGATGTACTGGGCAACATTCAGAACGTATTAACCCGTGCCTATGAACTCTCAGTTCAACTGGCCAATGACACTTATAATCCCGAAGATAGAGAAGCCGGTGCCATCGAATTGGCAACGCTCCAAGAAGAGGTTTTCTACTATCTCAACACTTCGGTGGGCGGACGCTATATCTTTGGCGGGATTGAAGATAATAAACCCCCATTTGATAATGCCGGTAATTTTGAAGGCAGCGCCATCCAGCGCCGGTCAGAGATTGCGCCGGGTCTCACCACTGAGAGCTCTATCAATGCCAGCAAGTATTTCACCGCAGCCGGTGGCGGCGTAGATGCCTATACAATCCTCACCGATTTAAACACCAGTATGCTCGCCAGCGATAAAGCGGGCATTCAAACTGGCATCGGCGGCCTCAAAGATCTCATCACGCAAGTCTCTAACGCACGCGCCGATGCTGGTACCCAACAGAATTTCTTCGATATTGCCATCGAAACTGGGATGTTTCTTCGAGACCAGGAAAATAACCGCAGCGCCTCACTGAGCGACGCAGATATCATCGATGCGGCCTCCAGGCTCCAAATGGCCGAAAGAGCACTGGAAGCATCATTGACTGCCAGTGTAAAAAGCTTCAGACTCACACTGTTAGACAAGATTTAACGGTTGGAGGAGACATGTCGGCAGAGACTGGGCCTGCCCACGAAGCAGGCTTGGCAGATGACGCGCTTCATTTTCGACTTACCGCGCTCTTGAAATGGCGCCGGCGGTATTTTGATAAATCGACGGATGCCTCCATTAAAGATGCCTTGGCACTCCTGCCCTTTTTCTTCTGTTCAAGCTTCAAACAACACGGTCTGGATGTGGCCCCGCCGGGCATACAGGGCTTTAAACTTTCAAGTCGTCTTCGAAACATGCGCAAGCGCATGGGGGTTCCACCAGAACTCGATCTCCCCAAAAAAGACACCACCATTTCTGCATTGGTAGGCCACGAAAGTGGAGAGGTGCTGGATGTCTACTTGGTGTACCGCCCCGGGGCCAAGGCAGATGCACTCGACCGCGTCAAACGGCGCTTACCCATCGTTCAATCTTTTTTGAGCAAACATGGATGCCGGGTGAGATTTTTTCATTGGGAGACACTACAAGGCACCCAAAAAGACAATGCCCTTCACCACCTTTTGTTCAAAGGTTTCTTTATCGCTGGCCAAATTCCTAAACGGTTTTGGCAAAAACCCAACAGCGCGCTTTCGGCCGATATGTCCTGGAAATGGTTCCAAGAGGCGTCCAACTCACCCCTGCAACAAATGGCGTTATTCTTCCTACTGGGCAGTAGAAATAAAACCTGTGGCGACCTTTTATGGGAAATGGTCACCGAGGTTCCCATCCCCATTGTGGCGGACCAAAACCTTTTTGTGTTGCTCTGGGCTGCCAACGCGACCAGCGGTGGTAATTTGCTCACACGATTGCTTTTGCCTCTGGCAGAAAATGAAAACAAACGAGCTGTTTTGCTCGAAGAGATGCGTCTCATCAATAAAAAGAATGAACACAAAATAACCGCCGATAACAACCTTGAGACCTTACTTTTGGAGCATCATCAATTTGTCGCTGAGGGCAAAAAAGTTCTCAACAACATTGCCCCAGCCCATCGTTCCCTTGCTAAGGATTTTTTCACCATCCATATTCTTAGTCACGGTGTCCCACCGCTTTGGAAGCCTTTATATCAACAAGCCATGCGAGGCTATCCCAAGCTAAAGGACAATCAGACACCCTGGCATATTGGGCCACAACAAAACCCCACCAGAAACTGTTTTGAGATCACCGCTCCGTGTGGCGCTGTGGTGGCGCGAGGTGCAACTGCTGAACAAGCCATCATCAGGTCACTGTTCTTCCTTTTCCAAGTCTATGGCCAAATCCCCATCTTGCCGCTTGGTAATATTTGGCGAAAACTCGGTCAGTTTTTTGAATCGTCTAAATATGAAAGTAAAGTTCTAATGCTTGTAGACGGCCTGGAGCATCCCGGCCCACCCAATGATCTGCTCAATCGCGGCCCCAAAAGACTCTGTACACTGAAAGAAACTTGGTTTTGCGTTCATCCCAAAGGTCGTCGCCCTTCGCTGTACTGCAGACAGAGCGCAGCTGGCGTGTTCACCCTCCATCGACAACTGGCGTCTCGCGCAGACGTGCACATCCAAGCCATCCAGACCAGTGGTGAGCCGATTCTCGCCCGACTCAATCGGCTCCTAACGGTGATGCAAACCGCCCTTTCAACCAACTGTCCCCTCGTCATTGAAGTGGGCGGCACAATTTGGCGGCATCACAATCACCGATGGAAACAAACCAAAGAACCTTTCGCAAAGCCCAACCAAGCCATTTCAGATCCTGAAGCGCCAGATATCAATACTTTTGTTAGCCCCACCAATGCCCCTCAACGTACCGGGCAAACACGGGTTCTTGACTGTGCCATTCGAAAGATATCAGAGAACGAAGTCTTTTTGCTGTTTCATGACCCTTGGGACTTCAAGCTCACCCTTCGACGCCCCTTGAGTACCCTCAACACCTACTTGAACCGCATTCAGAGTTGGATGCACGACGCCAAGACCCCCTTGGCTCTGAAAACCCACATCCCCAATGAGCTGGCCGTTCTCATCAATAAACCGCAGTCCAGTGAACCAGCATGTCTTCCAATCAAAATATCCGGGTCTTTTCCCAATGCCAGAGTCCTAACGGTGCAAGACAATGTTTTTGATGAAAAGTCTGACAAGGGACTCAAAAAAGCCATCCAGCACCTATATAATGTATTGCACGACAACCCTGAACTCGAACTGACGGTGGATGAACTCTCTGTGTCTCTTCCAGCCACCAAAGCAGAAGTACTCTTCCGGTTATATGCGGCTGCAGAAATCGAAAAATGGCTCACCAAACAAATTAATCAGAGTGCTGCCCTATAAAACAGACCCAATTGTGCCGATGGCTTAGGCAACCAGGAAATTGAAAATGACACTGAAATCAAAGCCCCCAAAACCCAACCCGAACCCAGGAGCCCAAAAAACCCGCAAGGTGTTATCGATCCAAGACTTTTTGGAGAAAACCTCAGCGACAATGCCCCCGTCGCAGCCGCAAGATGATGAAGCATTCCAAGAAGGTCAAGTGATTGACCTGGAATCCATTCGAAACTTGAAGAGTTCCAAAGAAGGTTTTCTATTGGCCATTCAGCAGTTGGAAGAGGCGTTAGCCGAACGAATTGCCTGGCCCCATCTTCTTAAAGTCGAAAAACACAACGAAGACTAAAACACCCCCGACATACCGAATGCTAATGCAATTGGGCCTCTTCTGTCGAAATTTAGAGGTCTAAGGCGAGAATGTTCTGTTTTTTCTAGCCATGAGATAATGCCCCGGCTGCTCATTGAAAAAACTTTAGGAATTTCTTCGCCTTTGGCTTAATGAATTTTTGCACCGTGACGAAACATTGGTACACGGAGCAAAAGAGCCCCAACTTTAGCTCCTTCAAATGGTAACAAACACACGCCCCTCTACCACTGAAGGAGACTTTTATTATGGTAATGTCAATTCTTAACAACGTGTCTTCATTGAATGCACAACGTTCTTTGTTCAAAGCGGGCAATGAACTGCAAGGCTCAATGGGTAAGTTAGCTTCTGGTAACCGTATCACTACGGCTTCTGAAGATGCTGCTGGACTAGCGATTAGCGAAAAATTGCGCGCCGAGGTAAAGGGCCTTAATCAGGCTTCTCGTAATGCTCAAGATGGTATTAATATGATCCAAACCGCCGAAGGTGCCATGGAAGAAGTTCACACCATGCTGCAACGCATGCGAGAACTCGCCGTTCAGGCATCCAACGACACCTTAGACGTTAGTGATCGCGGATTCATTGATGATGAGCTGACTGAGCTCAAAAATCAAATCAACGACATTGG
>PBLQ01000046.1 GCA_002721815.1 Myxococcales bacterium | reverse complement strand
GATGGCAGCAGTGATGGCAGCAGTGATGGCAGCAGTGATGGCAGCAGTGATGGCAGCAGTGATGGCAGCAGTGATGGCAGCACCGACGGCAGCAGTGACGGCAGCAGTGACGGTAGCTCCGACGGCAGTACCGACGGCAGCACCGACGGCAGCAGTGACGGTAGCTCCGACGGCAGCAGTGACGGTAGCTCCGACGGCAGCAGTGACGGTAGCACCGACGGCAGCTCCGACGGCAGTAATAATATCATCGCCGGGGGCGAGACCTGTCTGGATGCGCCCGCTTTGACCGGTGCAAGTGGTGCTTTAGAAGGGGCTTTTGGGATTTTAAATGACTACGAGAGGTATGGCGACTCCAACGTGGATGGTTGTAACGATTACATCTCTTTGGCTTCAGGTCGGGAGGTGGCATACAAAGTGACTTTGGCCCCCATGGATGTTTTGACCGTCACTGTAGATGCTATTTGTAACACCTGCGGCCAATATGATCATATTGACGAGGTTATTTATCTGCTCAACACCTGCTCTGAGGACGGGGTGAACTTCCCCAGCGGTGAAGATAATTGCGTCATGGGCGCCGATGAGAATTATGGCGGTTTCGACGATCTGGAGACTTTCACCTACACCCATTCTGGGGCCGAAAGCCGTGACTATTATATCGTGATTGATACATGGTGCTCTGCGCCGGCCTCTGACAATTCATTCACGTGCGCCACGTCTGCGGATGGCTTCACGCTCACTTGGAACATTCAATAATAAAAATTTAAATCTCACTCGAGGATCAAAAGAAATGAAATATTGGCTAATCAGTGTGTTATTCGTTTGTGCTGCTTGTCCCACTGCAACTCCTGTTGAGGAGGGCGGTGAGGCTGAGAATCAGGTGGGCCCCTGTTCGGTGGACAGTGATTGTGGCATCTGGGGCCAATGTGTTCAGGGGGTCTGTGCGACAGATCTTTGTGCCGGTGGGGCCTGTGAAGACAATGAGTGCACCGATCGTAACGATTGTCAGGCGGGCATGGTCTGTATCAACAGTGAATGTGTGACCCCCCCAGAAAGCTGCACCAGCTCAGAGGATTGCCCTGCAGGGACAGTCTGCGATGCATGGACTGGGGAATGTATTGACCCCAATGCTCCTACGGATGTGGGGGGTGATGGTGGCAATTCCGATGGCACCTTGGACGGCAGTCTTGATGGGACAGGAAGCGATATTGATGGGGGAGCTGGCGACGGAACGGGAACGGGCAGCAGTGACGGATCTAGCAATGGTTCGAGCGACGGCTCAGCGAACGTTGTTGCCACTGAAACTTGTTTGGGTGCCCCTACCATTACGGGGACCAGCGGGAGCCTACAGGGCAATTATGGTTTGCTGAATGATTATGTGACAAACCACACCCTAACTCAAAATTGGTATGATGGCTGCACGGAAACATCGGTTTCTTCCGGTCGCGAAGTAGTGGTGGCCATTGAGCTGGGCAGTTCGGACACTTTGACCGTCACGGTGGACGCTGAATGTGCCACTTGCGATCAAAGCGAAAAGAAAATTGATGAAATCATTTATCTGCTTAACACGTGCCCAGCGGACGGTACTTCTTTTGATGGGAGCCTCGACAATTGTGTGGCCGGCGCTCAAGACAATAATGGAGGCCCCGATGACCCCACTGAAACCTTCACCTATACAAACACTGGTGATGCTCAGACGTTTTATATTGTAGTGGATGCTTGGTGTGCTGATTTGGACTGGTTTCATTGCCCCACCAGTGCAGATGGTTTTACCCTTGAGTGGAGTATTCAGTAGCGACGATTTTCTCACATCAGAAAGTAAACTCATATGAAAAATCTATTTCCCTTATTCATTACCCTTCTCTGTATGGCTTGCCCGTCGGGCGAAGAGCCCACCTCCGAAAACGACACCGAAACTGAAGAAAATGGCGGAGGTTCAACCCCTTGTGCCTCAGACAGTGATTGTGGGCTTTGGGGTGCTTGCGTGCAAGGCGTATGTGCTGAGGGTGCCACCGACGGTGCCACTGAGGGGACCACCGAAGGCAGCGCTGACGGTGACACCGATGGCAGCACTGATGGCGACACTGATGGCAGCACTGACGGTGACATCGATGGCAGCACTGATGGCAGTACTGACGGTGACACCGATGGCAGTACTGACGGTGACACCGATGGCAGCACTGATGGCAACACCGACGGTTCAACAGATGGGAGCAGTTCAGGTGATGTGAATCTGGCTTTGACGGCTTCTGCTGAGGCCAGCGAAGAGTGGAGCACCACTTGGTCTGCTGAAAAGGCCATCGATGGGGACATGACCACCTATTGGAGCACCGCTGACGATCTGGTGAGCGCAACATTTACCGTGACGCTGAGCGAAACGAAGATGATCAACAAAATCATTTTAAACTGCGGTGACTACCCCATGAAATCTTTCGAACTCTTGGTTTCAAATGATGGCAGCCAGTATGTCAGCATTGGCCAATACGACACCCTTGCCAACGAAGACAAGACCATTGAATTTACTGCTCAAAATGCCAGTCACGTACGGTTGGACAGCATCACTGCCGATCCTGGGCCGGCGTGGACGGTGGCGTCTATCTACGAACTGGAAATTTACGAAGCTCAGTAAGGCAGTTGAATTTGCCATTCGAGGGTGAATGGATCGATGCTGCTCGGGCAGTAATTACTACCACCATTGCACCATGCGTCGACGATCACGTAGAGCGTTTCTTCGAAACCAGTGTTGTTGGTGTAAGTCATGGTTTCTGATATCTCATCTGGGTAAACACCGAAGTTTTCTTGGGCGCCGGCCACGCAGTTGTTGAGTGAATTGTCGTAACTCACCCCATCCAAGGGGCAGGTATTGAGCAGATAAATGACCTCATCAATGCGTTCGTTGTTGTCGGGGTCGCATTGCGCGCATTCGCCATTCACAGTGATGGTTAAGGTGGCCCCAATGGGCAGATCCACGGCGTAGACCACTTCATTGCCGTCACTGGTACTGTGGTTCGTGCAGCCGCTTGACCAGTTGGCGGTGACCCAAGCGGTTTGGTAGTCGTTGCTGTCATCGTAATAAGCTTGCAGCATGCCCAAAGGCCCCAAGAGATGGGGGGCTTCTAAGCAAGTGGCCCCGCCGGGCGAGATCGGGCCCGCATCGATGGCGATGGGGGGTTGTCCGGCGTCCCAAGCAGGCATGCCCGCATCGATGATCATCACGCTTTGCCCAGCGTCAACGGAAACACTCACCGGTTGTCCGGCATCTTGGGCAATGGTTTGGGTACCGGCATCGAACGGGGCCTGTGGCTCTGGGGGTACACCCGCATCCCGAGTGGGAACAGGGGTGTCGGGACATAATCCTGTTTCGGGGTCACACGGGCCATTGTCACAGGGGACATAAATCATTTCATAAGCGCAAAATCCGTTTTCGTTTTCACAATCGGTGTCGGTGGTGGGCAAATAGATCAGCATGCCCTCCTCGGTTTCGTGACATTGGGATTCGGGGGCTTCATTGCAGGGGTGGCAGATGATGTTGGATTCGCCTTCACCCATGAGCACCACTGTTGTGGCGGGGTTGTCTGGCTGGTTGGCGACAAAGGTGAGTGTGGTTCGGTATTCTTTGGCCTCAGTGGGCGTGAAAACGAGAATGAGTTCGTTGCCACCACTGCCCGTGACCAGGAGTGGCATCTCTGCGGCACCCACCTCAAAGATGCTGTCATCAGGATCCAAGATTATTTCACTGATTTCCAACCGGGCCTGACCAGCGTTCCCCAAAACCAAACGTCCACGTTGCGGCACGCCGATTGGGCTATTGCCAAAGTTGAGGGGGCTGTTCACCAAGAGTTGCGGCGGGACAATTCGATTGATGGGTTCTTCTTCGCATCCAGCGAATAAGGCAAGCGCCAGGACAAGCAGAGAAATGTAAGGTGCTGGCTTCAAGGCGGCCTCCTTGGTGGAAATCCGGGAAACCATGCCAAGCCTTTTTGAAAAGGCAAGCGCCTCAGAGGCGTGTGCGGCCGCGAACTTAAGGGATGCTGTCCCCAGGTCCATTGCTGGAGCAATTGGTGGTGTTTTGGTCGCCAATTTGATTGCTTGTTAAGCATGATGGGTAGGTTGGGCAAAACTTGTTGTACTGAAGGATGACATTGCTCAAATTCGTTAAATTACAAATCTCAGCCGGTAGCTCACCCTCGAATTCATTACCGTTAATCCAAAGGATTGCTAAATCAGACATATTTTCGACCGTAGAGGGGATTGAACCGCTTAAACTGTTGTTTCTCAAAATTAAGTTTGTCATCGCCGTTAAATTCCACATACTGCTGGGGGCCGGGCCCGAAAGATTATTATCGCCCAACCATAAAACTTCTAAATTGACGAGATTTCCAATGGAGTCAGGTATGTCTCCAAATAAATTGTTACCATTTAAGCTGATGCGCCAAAGCTCTGTGGCGTTTCCAAGTGATTCGGGTATTTCGCAGGTGAGTCCTGCATTTTCATGGATTAAATCGTACAATCGCCCATTGTTGTTAAAGGATGCATTATGGATTTCGGAAATATCGGCCAAGCCACAGTTTCCAGCAAAATCGTTGAGAAAAGCGAGATCCTCATCGTTTTGGAAGGTTGTGCTGTCGCAAGCATCTCCAAACGCATCCCCATCGTAGTTTGCTTGATTGGAGTTGGGGACCAAAAGGCAATTGTCAATATCATTACAGACATCATCTAAATCAGTGTCATCGCAAACAAGAACGCAGTCGCCGTTTTCATCATTGTCTTGGTAGCCGGAAAGACACTCACAGAGATTGTCGGCAGTGTTATTGAGGATTTGCCCAACTGCGGCATTGTCAGGGTTGCATATTGCATTTTCGCCACAGATAATTCCGGCACAGACATTTGTGTCGCAATCGGTATTGGGCCCGGATGCGTCATCGCCCGCTGCATTGGTATCGGTGCCCCCACAGGGCGTGCAAATGTGGTTGAAGACGTATTCATCCTCAGCACATAAGGTGGGGTCACAGATGGTGTCACCGGTCGACGCATTATCGCCGGCCAGATTGGTGGTGCCGGCCGGGCAGTTTTGACAGACATTGCTGAGCACGTATTGATCGGTACCACACAAGGTGGCGTCGCAGATGGTGTCACCGGTCGACGCATCATCGCCTGCGGCATTGGTGCTGCCTGCCGGACAGTCTTCACAGACATGGTTGGCGACATACTCATCTTCCCCGCATTGTATGGCAACGCATTCCAGCCCTGAGATTTCGTAACCCAGATCGCAGGTGCAAGCAGTGGTGTCTTGGGTGCCAATATCGCCGATAAGGCATGCGGGGTAAGCAGGGCAGAACGAATTGTCGGTAACGTTAATGTGGTAGATTTCAGTTAAATCACACAGGACCGCTGGGATGGCGCCTTCGAGAAAGTTGTTGTTCACTTTAAGCGACTTGAGGCTGGTACAGTTACCCAGTGCCGATGGAATGCTGCCAGTGAGAGAGTTTTCGCTTAAGTCTAAAGAATCTAAGTTGACAAGATTTCCCAGCGTGGCGGGAATGCTGCCGCTTAAGTTGTTGTCACTTAAGTTGAGAGACCACACTTCGGTAAGATTGCCCAACTCGGTGGGAATGGCGCCTTCTAAATTGTTTTTTGAAAGCAGCAAAACACGCAATTCACTCAAAGCGCCCAGGGTCGTTGGAATACTGCCCACCAGTTGATTGCTCCAAAGGGATAAGGCCTCCAATTGGGTCAGGTTTTCTAGCTCTGGCGGGATGGGCCCTTCCAGCTGGTTCTCATCTAGGTACAACCTTTTTAGAGAAAGAAGATTGCCCAATTCTACGGGAATTAGCCCGGTGAGCTGGTTGTCTTGAAGCCACAAATTTTGGAGGTTACCCAGTTGTGCGAGCTCAAGGGGAATGGCGCCGCTCAGTTGGTTTCCCCCCAACCACAACGTTTCTAAATTGGTGAGACTGCCCAGTTCTTCAGGGATGCCACCGGTGAGGGCGTTGCCCCCTAAATGAAGCTCCAAAAGACTTTCCAAAGCGCCCAGCCCCTCAGGGATGGTGCCGGTTAATAAATTGCTAGCGAGGTTTAAAACCTGCAAATTGGTGAGGTTGCTTAGGGTGTCGGGTATTTCTCCAGACAGCTCATTACTTCCCATTTCAAGATTTTCCAGGAGCAAAAGAGTGCTAATTTCAGGGGGGATGGCACCGGTGAACCCATTGTTGGTCGTTTTCAAAATTTTGAGTCCGGCGGCGTTTTGAATCCAGGAGGGGATACTGCCGGTGAATTCGTTGCTGACCAGGTCGATGGTCTGCAAACCGGTGAGATTGCCCATGGTGTCAGGGAGCCCCCCCGAGAAGGAATTGCCGCTGAGGTTAAGGGTTTCGAGGAGCAAAAGGTTGCCAATTTCAGGGGGAATGGCCCCGGTAAGCCCGTTGGCGTATAAATTCAAAACCCTCAGCTGGGTGGGGTTTTGGATCGAGAGGGGAATGGTCCCAACCAGACTTTCGCCGTCAAAGGTCGCGTTCGTCAATCGCCCATTTTCCCAGCTCTGATCGCCCAAATCCAAAGGCGCCACGGTGAGCCCGCTTTGCTCAATGAGATCGATGATGAACTGCAAATCGTTGTTGTTGTGATTGGGCGTATCATCCTCTGAATCTGGAATGCCATCGTCGTCAGCATCGAAATCGCCGCAAGCGGTGTCATTCCCCGACGCATCATCGCCTGCGGGGTTGTTCAGTCCTTCGGTGCAGGTTTCGCAAGTGTGGTTTGAAACGTATTCGTCCTCTTCACATAAAATCGCATTGCAGGCCAGGTCGACAATCTCAAACCCTGGGGCACAGGTGCAAAGCGAGGTGTCTTGGTCGCCCACTTGGGCGTTGGTTAAGCATGAAGGGAAGTCAGGACAGAAGGCATTTAATTCGAATGAATAGGCGATATCAGCCCGATCACCCACGCAGACACTGGCGGGCAGTGTGCCGCTGAATTGGTTTCGGTCTAAGGACAGAATGGTTAGATCGGGGAGATCGAGCACGCTTTGAGGAAGGGGGCCGGAGAGCTCGTTGTCTGTAAGCACCAGTGTTCGGAGTTGGGCTAGCCCGCCCAAGGCATCTGGAAGAGGGCCATCAAGGCTTGCATTGCCAAAGAGAAAGACCTCGATGTTGCTCCATCCGGCAATGGCTTCCGGTAGTGTTCCGCCCAGATTGTCGTTGCGCCCCAGGTCGATTGTCACCAACGAACTCAAGTTGAAAAGCTCTGACGGCAAGTTGCCTTCGAGTTGGTTGAAGGACAAATAGAGCTCTTCAACATTTGTCAGCGTGCCGATTTGAGTTGGGATGGTGCCCGACAACGCGTTTTGCGCCAAATCAAGAATTCGCAATTGCGTAGGGTTCTCTACGGAATTCGGAATAGGTCCGCTGAGACTCGTTTCTCTGAAATCGGCCTTTACGAGCCGGTTGTTTTCCCAGGTTTGCTCGCCAAGATCGAGCGGGTCCACGGTCAAGCCACTTTGGGTGATCAGGTCGATAATGAATTGTAAATCATCGTTGTGATGATCGGGGTATTCGTCTTCACCGTTGGGGATGCCATCGTTATCTTCGTCGCCCATGAGATATGGATCGACCCAGCCCGCATCTACCCAGGGCTGACCAGCATCCACTTGGATTTGGCCTGCGTCCACGACGGGTTGCCCAGCATCCCAGCCCGCTGGTAAGGGGCATTCTTTGGTGGCTTCATCACAGGGGCCAAACAGACAGGTTTCTTCGAACATCAAATAGGCACAAATTCCATCTTCACTTTCACAGTCCGTTGAAGAGGTTGAGGTAAAAAAGACGGAAGTATCCCCGTCGAGTCGGCACTCGGGAGCAGGAGGAGGCTCACAGGACAGGCAGACCAAATTTGATATCCCTGCACCTCGGATAAAAATAGGCGCCGGTTCAACATCACCCACATTAAAGTCTAAAATGAGTTCTGATTCAAAATCAGCTTCATCATTGGGGCGAAAGGTGACTTCTACATCCACTGACGCACCTCTGGGAATTTCGAGCGGCAATTCGTTGATGCCCACTTGGAACACGCCCTGGTCGGGCTTGAGTGAGAAATCAGAGATTCTGAGCTGGGAGTCACCCGTATTCGAAAAGGTGAAGGTTTCCCGGACACTGATGCCGTTGGGGCTTTCGCCCAGTTTGAGAGGGGAATCAATTTCCAATACCGGGCCGCCTGCCTTGGCTGGCGCGGGAGGATCGCAAGATGCCAAAAGGGCAAGCAGCGATAAGGACACAATTATTTGAAGGGACGCTTTATTTGGAGTCATGCTTTAGATTATAGCCGTGTTTGGGGGGTTTGGCGAAATATGCAAACGAAAAAAGGACGGACTGTAGAGGGGCTTATTCGCAGCGATATCGTGCAGTTCCGCCGTCTTGGCCCTTGGGCAGGGGAATGCAGGTGGTTCCATTGGGACACAAGACCATGGCGCACGGATCGTATTGGCATTCCTCTGTCCATTGGCGTGTTTCTGGGTCAAAATACAGACCCCCATAATAATCATCATCATTGGCACACACACATAAGGGGGCACCGGCGGCGTTGGCGGGGCAGGGAACCAAATCGCACTCGGCACCGCCATCAAACGTGTTGTAGCCATCGAGACATTCACAGACGCCGCTGTGAATGAGCGGGCAGACCGACAGACGATCGCACCCAGCGCTGAAAATCCCGCACTCTTGTCCTTGCAGGCAAACCCCCTCTGCCTCGTCACACGGACAGCCTGAGGTGTTTTGGTCTCCCAATGCGCTGTTGGCGATAACGCAGTCAGGATAAGGTCCACAAAAATAATTGTTTTGAAAAGACATGACGAGATCGGGCGATTCACACAAGCTCAAGGGAAGCTGGCCGGTGAATTCGTTACGTTCAAACAGCAGATATGTGGGCTGAGAGAGCAGGTTGAGCACCTCGAAAGGCTCTCCCGATAGCCGATTATAAGATACATCGAGATAGCTTAAATCGGCCAGGTTGAGCAGGGTGTCGGGCAGTGTCCCGGTGAATTGCGCGTGGCCCAGGCCCAATGATTGAAGGAGTACCAGGTTGCCAATGGCTTCAGAAATAGACCCACCCAAGTTGTGGTTGTAACCCAGGTCTAAGTCCACCAAATTGGTGAGCGTATAGAGTTCTGCAGGCAGTGCTCCGCTGAAGGCGTTCATGCTCAAATAGAGGGTTTCCAAGAGAGGCGCCGCACCAATTTGTACCGGGATTTCCCCCGAGAGATTGTTCATGGCGAGGTTGAGGTAGCGCAGCTGGGTGGCGTTTTGGATGGATTCAGGGATGGGGCCTTTGAGATTACAGAGCCGAAAGTCCGCATGAACCAAACGACCATTTTCCCAAATTTGTTCGCCGCCCAATTCGAGCGGGGCCCGAAACACCTCACTGTTGTCAATGAGATCAATGATGAATTGAAGATCGCCGTTATGATGTTCGGGGTATTCATCGTCATCATTGGGAATGCCGTCATTATCATTGTCCAAGACAGAAACACCTGAATCGATGAATGGGGTGCCAGCGTCGGTTGGGCTCGGTGGTGAGGCTCCGGCGTCTGGCACCAAGACAGCGGCTTGTCCAGCGTCGGTGGGGCTCGGTGGCGAGGCTCCGGCGTCTTGTACCAAGACAACGGCTTGCCCAGCGTCGGTTGCGCTCGGTGGCGAGGCTCCGGCGTCTGGCACCAAGACAACGGCTTGTCCAGCGTCGGTGGGCTGCGATGGGGCGGTTCCTGCATCCGCAGCGGGGTTGTCAGAGCTGGGGCACAGGCCGGTGGCTTCATTGCAAAGCCCATTATCGCAGGGCATTTCTAAAATCATGTAGGTGCAAATGCCTTCTTCGCTTTCGCAGTCGGTGGCGTTGGTGGTCTCGTAGTACACGGATACTTCACCATCGAGCCCACATTCAGGCTCAGGTGGGGGGCTACAAGGCAAACAAAGGATATTGGAAATGCCTTTTCCTTTCACCGGGATTGGCGTGGGCGTATCGTCCCCGTGGTTGAAATCGATATTGAGGTCAGAGCTGTAAGCCGTTTCTGCTGCAGGCCGAAAGGTGACAGGAAGATCCACCGATGCCCCGATGGCAATTGTCAGAGGCAATTCGGAGATGCCAAGATAGAATACGTTTTCATCGGGCTGAAAAGAGAAGTCATCAATGATGAGTCGCGTTCCCCCACCGTTTTTAAAGGTAAAGGATTTACGTACGCTGATGCCTTTGGGGCTTGGTCCCATGTCAAAGGGCCGAATGACTTCTAGAAATGGTGACTCTAGGGTCACAGGCTTGGGTTCACAGGCCGAACAGCCTGCCAGGGTGATGGCGGTGAAGGTTAGCCCAAAGCCTGTCAAATAGAGTTTGAAATTCATAACGACTTAAAACTCACGAGGTTCATGGTGGCAGTATAGCCCAGACGCCATAAGGGGCAAGCAACGCACGGCCTTAAAGTCGTACAGGGGAGTTGTTTGGTCATTGACTTAAATTTAATCGCCGTAACCGCCGTAGCCGCCAAAGCCGCAAACTTCATAGTTTGAGGTCCCATCCGGAGCCTGCCCGGACGGATCAACGCATTCGCCGCTGGGCGTGCAGCAGCATTCGTAAAGTGCTTGCCAAGTACCAGATTCCTCATCGTATCGCTCACAGCCATAGAAGCAGGGTGTATCACCGCCCTGACCGCCTTGATAGCCGCCCAGACCATCACAGCAGTTGTCGGAGGCTGCGGGCTTGTTTTGGTAGCAGCCTTCTATGGGATCGCAGGTACTTCGGACCTCTCGGCAGGGGTTCTCTGGTTCGGGGACCCCGCTACAGGTAACAGGGGCGTCGCCTTTACAGCTACCATCCGCCTGGCATTTGTCATTTAAGAGACATGCGTTTCCATCGTTGCAATCTTTGCCTTCGTTGATGGGGTACTCGCAAGCGCCATCCACACATTCGCCTTGCGCGTAACAACCATCGCCATCGTGTTCGTCGCAAACAATGGGGTTCGCCCCAATGCAGGCCCCGCCTTGGCACGTATCTGTTTGGGTACACGGATCTAAATCATCGCAAGTGACGCCATCGATATTCGGGTAGACACAGGTCCCATCGATGCAGGTGCCATCGTTGCTTTTGCACACCGTGGCGGAATCGTTGCAGGGCATGGGCATGCCGGCACAGACACCATTGTTACATTGATCGTTGATGGTGCAGGGGTCGTTGTCGTTACAGGCGCCATTGATCTGCATGTATGTACACACGCCATTGACAGGGTTACAAATGCCAATGGGATTGTGGCATTGGGCGTCTGCTGGTGGATTGTTACAAAGTTTGTTGGCCCCGGCCACACATGCACCAGCGTTACATTGATCGTTGAGGGTGCACAGATCGCCGTCTTCGCACCCCCCAGCTTTAGGAAGATAATCGCAGTTACCAGTGGCTGGATCGCAATCGCCCAACGCTTCTTGGCATTGGGGGTTGGGCGGGTTGTTGCAGACTTTGAGGGCACCAGATGCACAAATACCGTCGTTACACTGATCGTCGAGGCTGCAAAAATCACCATCTTCACAGTCGCCGAGAACAGGCGCGTAACTGCAAGCGCCAGTGGCCGAATTGCAATCGCCCAGCGCTTCTTGGCATTGGGGGTTGGGCGGGTTGTTGCAGGTCTTTAGGGTGCCGGAGAAGCAATCGCCATCCAGGCACTGATCGTTGAGGGTACACAGGTCGCCATCGTCACAGGCACCGTCTAACGTGTTATAGTCGCAGAGTCCGTCAGTGGGATTACAGCTGCCCGTGGTTTCGTAGCATTGTGGGCTGGGTGGGGTATTACAAAGGGTGTTGCTATGCGTGCAGGTGCCCGAAGCGTTGCATTGGTCGGTGGTGCATAAGTTATTATCGTCACATCCCGCTACAACGCAGTTCTCAGCACATTGCGCGCCAGCGTCGAAACGCGTGTAGCCATCCAGGCATTCACATACACCGGCTTGGCACTGCGTGTTTTCTGGGCAGCTGATGTCAGTACACGAGGCATCAATTCCAGAATCCGCGAACGCATGATCGCCAGCATCACGGGCCATAAAATGGCTTCCGGAATCGGCTAAGAATGTGAATGAACCAGCGTCGCGTCGTACCGGGTTATGCCCCGAGTCCCCGTGATCGGCCCATCTCCCTGAATCGTTTAATTCTAGGTGATTGCCAGAGTCAGCGCGTGAGGGCGGTGCGCCGGAATCTGCGGGCGTATTCTCTCTGCAGTGACCCATTTGGGCATCGCAGGGCGAGTCCTGACAGCTTTCTTCAAAGATGAGATATGAGCAGATGCCATCTTCGCTCTCGCAATCGGTAGCGTCAGTGGCCTCGTAATAGATAAAGACTTCCCCCCCGAGGGCACATTCGGATTCGGGCGGCGGGGTGCAGGGCAAGCATACGAGGTTGGTCGTGCCAGTCCCTTGGAGGGGAATGGGGGCGGGTGGGGTTTCACCGTGATTGTAATCGATGGTGAGCTCGGCGGAGAATTCTGTTTCGCCGTTGGGCCGAAAGGTCACTTCGAGGTCAGTGGCGTTGTCCCCGCCAATAACGAGGGGCAAGCTGGGCATGTTGAGGTGAAACACACCGTTGTTGGGCGAGATGTCAAAGTCGCTGATGGTGAGTCGTTCCCCGCCCCCATTTTTAAAAGTAAACGTTTTGCGTTTGCTGATGCCTTGGGGGCTTGGTCCCATCTGAAAAGGGCGCACGACCTCTAAAAACGCGGGTTCGAGAGTGGCCGGCTCGGGCTCACAGGAAACCAGTAGGAGCCCAGCACAGATTGCAAAACTTGCGAAACCGACAAAACATGGTTTTAAGTTCGGCATTCTCGTCCTTTCCGCTTAAAGCCTAATTACTGTAGTCCACGACATAATAAATCAAAGTAAAGTCTTTGCTGGCATTGATTGGGCAGCTGCTTGGGTTCCATGATTCCATACACCAAGCGTCCACACCCAAGTAAAATGTACGCGAGCCTTCGTTATAATGAGCGTATTCAATCTCTTCATAGGACCCGTTGTTTTCAGTGACATAGTTGTGCTCGTCAACACATTTAATATGGTCAGGCTCGGAAAAGCTGCCTTCACAATTTTCGAAAATATAAAGTGTCCCACTGATGTCATTTCCGGTTTGGAGCTCCGCGTATAATTTATGGGCACGAGGCAGTGTAATCTTGAAGACGACCTCTTCCCCCTCTTGCGGAGCAATATTCCCTTCTTCGCTCATACACCCGGATAAAGATGATTTGTAACCGGCATAGTTGTCTGTGTAACCGTAGTCAGCGGTGACCTGGTATTGAGGGGCGGTAAAAATAGTGCTGCCAGGCACGTATAAGAGCGGGGGCGCATCCACGCAGCTTTCACCGCCCTCGGTAAGGGTTGCGAACCCGCAGCTGGATGGGGCTCCGGAGCAGTTCCAGCCATCTTCAACCGTGCAGGTGGATGAACAGCCATCGCCATCGGTGGTGTTACCATCATCGCAGGCCTCAACGGTGCTCCAGGTGGCATCGCCCATCAAGAGCCCGTCTTTATTGCTATCGCCCAAATCGTTTACCATGACAAAGCCCGTATCGCTCATGCCGTACTCCGCTAAAAGCCCAGTGGTGTTGGCGAGACTTCCAGTTTTGGCTGCGAAAAGTTCTAAGGGGCTTAATGCGTGTGACCAAATCCGGATGTTGTCCATCATGCCGTTCCAGGCATAAACCCCGGTCCAACCTTCACCCAGGGTCGGATCGGAATCAAAGACATGGCTGAAGTTGGCATTTTGGTACCCATCGGCCGGGTGCTCGTCTGTGCCATCGCTGGCCCAGAGCTCGGTACCGGTTGGGCTTTCCCCGGTTTCGAGCAAGTCAGGGTTGAGCGTGTCATCCCAATAAAGTCGCAGGTAATACCGGTCGGGGTTTTCGGCAGGATCCAAGGTTGCAGCAAAGTAGACCCAGGTATCGGTTGGACTTTCGTTCAGCTCGTCCGAATGAAAATAGATGCAGGTGGTGGTAGCGTTATCCGGGTAGCAGTAGTCCACCCGTAACTGCTTATTAGAGTTGGTGGTGCTTAAAGAGAACCCGCCATTGGTATCCCCATAACTCCAAATACCGCTTGTCCCAGTGGAGCGTTCGGGGAATATCCAGCCTTCGATGGTAAAAGAAGATGTCCAGCCAAGGCCCTGGTTCGACGGCAGCTGTACGTAGTCGGTGTATCCGTCGAGATCCAGCGTATAGTCCAAATACCCATCGCCACACACATCGGTGACATTAACAGTGCAGGCGTTGCTGCAGCCATTGCTGTCATCATTGTCACCATCGTCGCAGGCTTCGCCATTTGCAGGCTGGGGGATACCATCACCACAATACTGACCATCCAAGGTGATTTCGGTCAAACAATCTTCGGAGCAAACCACACAAGTGATGTCTCCATAATTGCTACACTCCGTTTCCGTTTCGGCGTTGCCATCGTCACACACCTCGCCATGCGTGTCGTCCACGGTGTTGTCTCCGCAATAAGGCCCTTCGAGGTTGAGCACTTCCGTACAGTCGGCATTGCAGTGGACGCAGCTTTGGGTGTTGTATTCGCACTCGGTTTCAGTGATGTTGTTGCCGTCGTCGCAGATTTCGGCATTGCCTGATGTGACATGGGATGGGAGCGTAATGTGGGTGTTGTCATACAGGTCATCGGCTTCTACATCGTTAAGGATGAGGTTGCCTGATGCTTCCATTGTGTACGATGCTTCCAGTCCAGCGGCAGTGTTGCCAGTAACCGGATCGGTAAGAGGAAGGGAGCCCACAAAACTTTCAGCGATTTCTTCTGAGCTGAGCGCTCTTCCCCAGTAACGAATGTTGTCCATACTGCCCTGAAAGGACTTAGAGCTATTGTCGCGTTTTCGCCCCAGTGCCAATCTTGCTTCTGTAACATCATTTTCATCAATCGAAACAGATTGCGTGAAAATAGGATTCATATACCCATCCCCTGAGCTTGGGCTGACGGTTAAAATACTCGGCTCATTGGCGTGGTCTTCCAGATAAAGCTTGAGGGAAACAGAAGTGGAAGAGGATCCGGTTGCGACCAGAGCAAAATAGCTCCATCGGTTGAGGAGCGAAGCCACACTTTCGGACGTTTCACTTTGGCAAGTGCTAGCGCATTTCTCAACTTCAATGGCGTTTGAGCCTTCTAAATGTAAACCAAAACCATTGCTGAGGTCTCCGCCGGCCCAAATACCTCGTGAGCCTGCAGTGGGGTAAATCCAGCCTTCAATGGTGAACGGGGCGGACCATGTTAGGCCAGAGTCCGAGTTCATGACGAGAAAATCACTGCCATCAAAGACGATGTCTTCATTGGACTCGCCATCACCGCAGTGATCACCTTTGATGATTGTACAGTTGGTGTAGCAACCATCGGTATCATCATCATTACCGTCATCGCATTCTTCCCCGTGTTCAGCATCGATTTCTCCATCGCCGCAGTAAGAGCAATCGTTTCTGCAGTCAGTGATACCTGCTGCTGTCCCGTCACAGGTTTCGCCTTCGGCATCATCGATCAAATCATCACCACAAAAGCCGGCCAGCGAACAATCGCTATTGCAGCCGCTGTACAGACCCGTGTTGCTGCCCTCGCCATCATCGCATTCTTCGCCGCCGTTGGTTACGCCGTCCCCACAAAAGCCACACACGCTGGCATTCATGGGGTACTCATCGCCTAGGAGGTCGACACCGCATGCGGTGCAGTAACTACAATTGTCATCGCCATCCGTGTCGCATTTCTCGGTGTCGCTGATCAGGCCGTCTCCGCAGAAATGGCACAGATCGGTGTCGCTGTTTCGCGTGTAATCGAGCGGGACATCAGGGCAGGCACATTGTGTGCACTGCGCATCGTCTGAATTGTCGCATTCTTCATTGAAGCTGGTGCCGCTCCCGTCCGAACCATTTTCGATAATGTTGTTTCCGCAGGCGCCCACAAAGGAGCCGCTTGAGATGGTGCAGCTGTCACTTTTGCAGTAACTACAGGCGGTGTCACCGTAGTCACAGGTGAGCGAAAGGGCCCAAGTGTAGGTGCCATCATTATCGCAACCCTCTGGTCCATTGACCTCGGTGTCTCCGCAATAAGGGCCTGAGGCCGCTGTGGTTTTACAAGTGTCCGAATCGCAATAAAGGCATTGGTTTGGCCCAGATGCTTCGTGGGGGCATTCGTAGTCCGAAACAAAGGGTACGCCATCGGCAATGCTGCTTGCCATTTCGCAATTTTCGTTGCCCGTAATTTGGTTGTCCCCACAGCTGATGTTGAGACAGTCGTTGGTGCAGGAATCGTCTTCGCTGTTATTCCCATCATCACACTGCTCGCTGCTGTCTGGGATGTTATCCCCGCAAAAAGAGCAGTCTTCACGGCAATTAGGGATGCCGTTCGCTGTTCCATCACAGGTTTCGCCGTAGGCACTGTCGATGGTATTGTCGCCACATTGGGGCGCGTTGGTGCAATCTGGATTGCACGTTCCGTAAGAACCGTCGTTAGCGCCGTTGTCACATTCTTCGTCGCCGTTGATGTCACCGTCTCCACATTCGCCGGAAGTTGCCCCGTTTTCGATGGTGCAAGTTTCAGAATGACAAAATTGACAAGTTTCACCATAATCACAAATAAGTTCGGTGCCGAAAGCGTAAGTGCCATCATCGTCGCAGGTCTCTTCACCCGCAATGATGTTGCCATCGCCGCAAATGGTTTCACAGCCCTCCCCGGTACAATCCCAGCCATCTTCTACGGTACAAGTGGCAGAACAGCCATCACCAGGGGCGGTGTTGGCATCGTCGCAGCCCTCGGCATCTGTTTGCCGGTTATCTCCGCAATAATTGCAAAGACCATCTAGGGTGTTCAGACTGTAGCCAGTGGGACAGGTGCAGTCGGCGCATTTCGGATCACCGGAATTGTCACACTGTTCGTCGCCAGCAACAATGTCATCCCCACAAATGGTTTCACAGCCCTCTCCAGTACAAACCCAGCCGTCTTCAACGGTACAAGTGTCGGAGCAGCCATCACCGGGGGTGGTGTTGGCATCGTCGCAGAACTCGTTGGCCAATGCGTTCAGCGTACCATCGCCACAAATGGCGGAGGAGCAATCGGCATCACAACTGGCAGAAACGCCGCTGTCATCGCAGTCTTCATTGGCCGCAGGGTTGGTTAAGCCATCGCCGCATTCCGCCAACGTGCAGTCTGTATCGCAGGTGGCAGAAAATAGGCCGTCATCGCAGAACTCTTCAGGATCGTTGACGCCATCGCCGCAGGTGCTGCCAGCCAAGCTAAGGATCTCAGAGCAAGTGGCGTTACAATGGGCGCAGGCGGGGGTTCCATAGGGACATTCTGTTTCGGTAACGGTGTTGCCATCGTCACAAATTTCTTCAGGATCGTTGACGCCATCGCCACACAGACGGCCCGTTAGATTTAAAATTTCAGAGCAAGTGGCATTGCAACGGGTACAGGTGGGGGTGCCATAAGAACATTCGGTTTCTGTGGTGGTGTTGCCATCGTCGCAGGTCTCTTCGCCCACGATTTCACCATCCCCACAGATTTCTTCACAGGGCTCCTCGGTGCAGTCCCAGCCATCTTCTACAGTGCAAGTGGCAGAGCACCCATCACCATCATCGGTGTTACCGTCATCGCATTCTTCGTCGCCTTCTAGTTCACCATCGCCACAAACAGATGCCGGTGCCGGGGGGCCTGCATCAAAAGTAGGGATCTCGGTGTCAGGACAAAGTCCGGTGAGTTCGTCACATGGGGCATTGCCGCAAGGAATTTCAATGACGATGTAAGAGCATTGGTTGTTGGAGGATTCACAATTGGTCGAGGTGGCAGGGACATACACTAAAGAGGATTCGCCATCAAAATGACATTCGGGCTCAGGCGCCGGGGTGCAGGGAAGGCATAAGATGTTGGAGGTGCCTTCTCCGATGAGCACCACCGGGTCCAAAGCATCACCCTCGTGATTGGACGCAAAACTCAATTCGGCTCGGTAGCTTTTTTCTTCTTTGGGCCGGAAAGATAAAATGAGATCCTTCGAGCGGCGCCCATTAATGTTGAGCGGCAACTCTTGGAGCGAAACATGAAAGATGCCATCGTCTGGCTCAAGTTTAAAATCAGTAATGCTCAGCTGCGCATCGCCTCCATTGGTGATCACGAGCCGGCCGCGCTGCCGTACTTCCTTGGGACTGTCTCCGAAATGGAGCGGACTGTTCACCAGCAGTTGCGGAGGCGCAAAGGAAGTCACGCTTTCTTCGGGACAACCGGCAATAAAAAGGAGAAGGAAAAATAAGCCAAACGGTCGAAATAGATGGGACACCGAACAACCCCCAAAAGGATTATGGACAGGGGAAGGGTAGCATAAACATTAAAATTAGCGACTACTCAATTGTCCAGCTCAGGGTAAAATTGTCCCCTTGATTTGGGCACTGAAATTCACCCATGCAGTACGCATCTATCACCAGATAAAAGGTTTGGGTGTAAGTGCCATACCAGGTAAAGGACAGGGTTTCAGAGGGCGGAAACCCAGGCGCTGGATAATTTTCATCAGCACCCACCATGCATCTGGCATTGGGCAGACAGCTGTCCAGAATGTAGATGGAAGGGTCAAAATTGGGGCCGGTTAAGACTTTCGCCTTGAATTCTTGGTTGGGCTGTAGCTCCACCGAATAAAATACCTCATAGCCGTCTGAAGCCCACTCGGTGCAAAAGTTTAAGGGTCCGAGGTTAAAGTTGTTTTGGTAGCCAAAGGTCGCTGTGGTGGTACCGGTGGGGGTGAGAATTGGTTCGGCCTCCGTGCAGATTTCGCCAGGGGCCCCCACTTGGACTCGGTCACAAATGGAGGGCTCATCCACGCATTCCCAGCCTGGTTCCACCACGCAAAGCTCGGAGCACCCATCTCCGTTCATTCCGTTTCGGTCATCGCACAGTTCGCCGGTATCAATGACCCCATCGCCGCAAAATGGTTTCAAGCAATTGCCGCGACACGCATTTTTTTCAGTGTCGCTGTTGAAGCTGAACGGATTGTCGTCTTGGAGACCCTCAACGCCTTCATCACATTCTTCGTGATCTTCTTGAAACACACCATCTCCACAGTATTGGAGCAACCCACCCGTTTCTTGACAATTGTTATCGCAGACCACGCAGCTCATCACGCTGTAGGGGCATAGGTCGATCTCATTATTTCCGTCATCACAGGCTTCATCGCCCACCACGATGGCATCGCCACATATGGATTCGCACTGGGAGGGTTGGCCCACACAGAGCCAGCCAGCTTCGACGATGCAAGCGGAAGAGCAGCCGTCCTCATCTTCAATATTTTGATCGTCACAGGCTTCTCCCGTGTCAATGATACCGTCCCCGCACCCCGCCACTTGGCAATTGGAGCGACAGGCATTGGGGGCATAGTCATTATTGTTATCGCCATCATCGCAAGTCTCCCCTTCTTGCACAATGCCGTCGCCGCAGGATTGCAAGAGGCCCGGTTCGAACTGGCAGTCGCTGCCGCAAACCACACAATAGGTCGCGCCATATGGGCAGTACTCTGTTGTGGTGTTTCCATCATCACAGGCTTCGTCGCCCACCACTTCTCCGTCACCGCAAATGGGCTCACAGGGCCCTTCAAGGCAATCCCACCCGTCTTCTTGGAGGCAGTCAGAATCACAACCGTCTCCGTCGAAGGCGTTGCCATCATCGCACGTTTCATCGGTGTCGATCACCGAATCGCCGCAGTGGGGCAGAAAGCAGTTGGAGCGGCATGCATCCGGTAGGGTGTCGCTGTTGTTATCAGTGCCGTTGTCGCATTCTTCCTCATCTTCTTGAATTGCATTGTCCCCACAAAACTGAATCTGCCCCGGAACGAGGGCGCAAAGGGCATCACAGATCTCACAAGCCCCTTCGCCATAAGCGCAGATCTCTGTTTCGGTGTTGCCATCATCGCATTCTTCGGCCCCGGTGACTTCCCCGTCTCCACACACCGGGTCAGGCTCGGGCTCGGGTTCTTCTGGACACAGTCCGGTTTCGGGTTCACAAGGACCCCAGCTGCATGGGGTCTCCACTGCTTGATAAGCGCAAGCGCCACTTTCACTCTCGCAGCTGGTGGAGGCCGTTTCGACGTAACTTATGGACACATCGCCGGTGGTGTGGCACTCCGAGGCAGGCGGGGGAGAGCAGGGAAGGCACACCACGTCGGAAATACCGTTGCCAAGAAGTACCACCGGGCTCAGCGCGTCTCCTTGATGGTTCGATTCAAAGGTGAGCTCTGCCCTTTGAGGTCCCTCGGTGAGCGGCGTGAAAATGATCACCAGTTCCACCGAGCGACGACCGTTAATGGTGAGGGTTTCGCTTTTCATGCCCACCTGGAAAATACCGTTAAACGGTTCTAAGCGCACGGTATCGATGGTGAGTGGGGCATCACCGCCATTGGTGACCACCAGCTTGCCAGTCTGACTGGAGCCCACCGCAACATCCCCAAAGTGAAGTGGGCTATTAACCAATAAAATGGGCGCGGCCAGCGGCTTAATGGTGTCCTCTTGGCAGCCCGCAAATAGGAGGCAGCACGCGACGACAACTAGGCTTTTGGTGGTGGTGAGGGGCATGATTAATATCTCTTAACAAACGCACCTAAATTATACCATTCAATCGGGGGTTTATCTCCGGAATTAGGGGTGTTCATGGAATACATCGACAAGTTACCGAAAAACCTGATGTGCGATCGCCCAAATCAGGGGCTAGAACGGTGGACTATTGAAGATCCCAGTAGAGTTCAAACGTGTCGGAGGATGTAGGACACGAGTCCATGCAATAAGCATCGATCACCAAATAGAACGTGCGTTCGGTCTCAGTGTTGGAAGACCAGGAATAGTTGAAGGACTCGGGCGTTGTGCTCACCCCGGTAAAGTAGACATCGGTTCCAATCACACAGGCGTTGCCATCGGGCGGGCATCCGTCCAACAGGTAGATTGAAATATCGTGTTCATTGTTGGTGGAGCTGGCTTCAACGTACAGGTTTTGACCGGAGCTCATGGTGATGCTGTACAGCACCTCTGGGCCATCGTTATTGTAGTAACCTGTACAGCTGGTTCCGTCGCCCAAATCCCCTGGCTCATAATTATTTTCTTCTCCGTAAAAACCAGTCAAGGAGCCAGAACTGGCTAAAATGGCTGCTGCTGTTTCGCAGGTTTCACCAGGCGCGTCGGGAGTGAGGGGGACGCAAACGGACGGAGAGCCAAAGCAATCCCAGTCATCTTCAACCAAGCAAGCGGTATCACAACCATCGCCCAGGTCGTTGTTGCCATCGTCACACTGTTCGCCGGAGTCCACCCACCCATCGCCGCAGCTGGCCTCGACGCAGGTTGTTCGACAAGCATCTGCTCTTTCATCACTGTTGCCGCTGTTGGGGTCTGTGCCATCATCACAGTCTTCGTTTTCGTGCATCATGCCATCGCCACAAAACTGAGCCCAGCCATCCACTTGTTCACAGTTTTCATTGCAGACGGAACAGCTCGGCTCTCCGTATGCACAATAAAGATCAACGGAGCTGCCGGGATCGCACGCTTCGTTGGTGTCTTGGATGCCATCGCCACAGTATGCCTGCGTACAATTTTCACGACAGGCATCGGGAGCGGTGTTGCTGTTGCCCACACCGCCATCATGGGCAACCCCATCGTCGCATTCTTCAGCGCCTTGTAAGGTCCCGTCCCCACAGGACTGAGTGACCCCTGGTACGAGGGTGCAAAGGCTGCCACAAACGGTGCAATCGCTTTCACCGTAATCACAGGCTTCGATGTCGGTGTTGCCATCATCACACTGTTCTTGGCTGTCTTGGACATTGTCACCACAAATAGGAAGGGTGCAGTCTTCTCGGCAAGCATCGGGTGTGGTGTTGCTGTTGCCCACACCACCGTCCTGGGCAATCCCATCGTCGCATGCCTCGTTGGCCTGTTGCGTACCATCGCCGCACGATTGGGTCAGGCCGGCAACGAAGGTGCAATCGGTGCCGCAGACTGTGCAAGCGGCGGCCCCATAATCGCATGTTTCAATGCTTGTGTTCCCGTCATCGCATTCTTCATCGCCCAGGGTTTGGCCATCGCCACAAACCGCTTCACATTCACCAGCGCTACAATCCCAACCAATTTCGGTGGAGCAGGATTCGGAACAACCATCGCCATTGGTGGTGTTTCCATCATCACAAGCCTCATTGCCCGTGATGATGCCATCGCCACAGATAGGCTCACAAGGCGGATTCGTGCAGTCCCATCCGTCTTCGGTGGTGCAATTATTGCCGCAGCCATCACCACTTTCAGTGTTGCCGTCATCGCATTCTTCATCGCCCGCGATGATGCCATCGCCGCATATGGGCTCACAGGGGGGGGCGGTACAATCCCACCCATCTTCGGTGGTGCAGTTGTTGTCGCAGCCATCACCATTTTCGGTGTTGCCGTCATCGCATTCCTCACCTTCTTGGAGGGTGCCATCGCCACAAACGGCAGGGGGCGGTGGGGGTAAAGAGCCGGGACACAGCCCGGTTTCCAGATCGCACAGCAGGGGCGCACAAAGGGTTTCCACCTGATTGTAGGAGCAAACCCCGTTGTCGCTCTCACAGTCGGTGCCCTGGTTGGGGACAAAAGCAATGGAAGAGGTTTGGTCCAAGTGACACTCGGGCTCTGGAGGCGGGCTGCAAGGCAAACATACCTGATTCGAAACACCGTTGCCCAAAAGAACAATGGGGGAAAGTGTATCGCCATCGTGGTTGGAATCAAAAGCAAGTTCGGCGCGGAAAGAACCAATGCTGGGAGGGGTGAACAGGACCGAAATTTCTTTTGAGCGTCGTCCGCTGACTTCCAACGGCAGCTCTGAGATACCCACTTGGAAAACCCCGTCGTCGGGTGTGACCTTGAAGTCTTCAATCTTAAGCGGGGAATCACCACCGTTGGTGATGATGAGCCGACCGCTTTGCCGCACGCCCTTAGGGCCATCTCCGAAGTGCACCGGACTGTTGGCCAGCAGCTGAGGACCCATGAAACGGGTCACGGGCTCTTCGGCACACGAGAGTAAAAGGAGAAAAGTTACCAAGCCCCAAAGATGCAAAAGTGGTTTCACCGAGTCTTATCCCATTGGTATTGATGCGCGATTCCTCGAGATCATAGCTCTGATCTCACGTAAAAGCACGCCCGTTGTGGTCATATTTATAACGCAAAAGGCCACTGCATGGCGTTTGAGAACGCGGCTTTAGCACTACTGAGGGATGATCGGAGGGGATGCAAGGTCTTGATATTGATTGCAAAAAGACTCCAGGATGCTTTGCAGCGCGCCCAGGCTTTCCCTTTGAAAGAAGTCTTTGGCCAAACCGCACAGCCACAAAAGATCTTTGTCGATGGCTTTGTTTTCTGGGAACCACTCCAAAACCTTTTGAATGGTGGCGGTTTGCGGCTTTTGGGGGGACAGCGCGGCCTGGCACAACAAGACGGTCAACTTGCAAATGGTGGCCAAATAAATCCGATCGTAGGTGCGAAAAAAATAGCCCGCTTCTTCAGAGTGCTGGATGGCCTTGTCGAACTTTTGTTGCCCAAAAAGGACCAAGCCCAAATTGATTTTATACAGATTGATATTGAAAGAAGCATTCATGGATTGAAGCAACTCAATGGCTTTGAGGTAGTGGCCTTCAGCTTTAGCGAAATTGCCGGATCGCCGCTCTAGTTCACCCCTGGAATTATGAATCAGGCTTTCCCCTCGCAGGTTGTTCTCTTGACGGTAAAGCCCCAGTGCCGTCTGCCAGTATTGTTCTGCGGTTTCTCCCGCCCCTGACAGCCAAGCCAGATCTCCCAAACGATAATTGGCGTCACCTTGTCGCTTGGTCCATCCATGTTTTCCAAGAAGCGGCTCAGACAACTTGTAGCTTTTTTCGGCGAATTCCAAATCGCCACGCTCATAGGCCACATCGGCCAAGTGGTACGTCATGAGTCCTTTGGTGATCTCGTCATCAGGGCATAAGCGCAGCGCTTCCTCGTAGTAGGTCACCGCTTTTTTTAAGGCGTGCTTTTGCGCACGGTAAAGGCCCAAGGTCGAAAACACATGAAACGCAATTTCACGCCATGGTCCTTTTCGTACTTTGGGTAGGACGGTTTTTGCTAGCTTGGCCAGCTCCGTACTGTTTTCCTGGATGCGTGCCAGCTCTAATTGGTAGGTAAGCGTTTTGGCGTAACGAATGGTTTCCATGGGGATGTTCAGCTGGTCGATGAGAAATTTTCGCTGACGGAGCAGCGGGGGCAACGCAGAAATTTTGGAGTGGGCAAAGCGCTTTTCGATCAACCGGTCTAGGCAAGAAAGGGCTTCGTCCCAGGCTTCGGCTTGCATCCAGTGCCCTAGGATTTGATCTTGTTCCTTTGGGCTAGACCCCAAGGCGGTCTCCAGCACTTGTGCACATGCTGCGTGCAATGTTCGGTATCGATGCTCTTGTTTGGCTTGTGTAATAATGGCCTGTTTAAGGAGCGGGTGGGCGAGGGTTAAATCCTCGTCATCGGTTAACAACAATAACCCTTGCCGTACCAAGCTGGGGGCCGTTTCATGAGCAAAACCGATGTTCAGTTCGTTACAAATTTTCTGCCATAAAGTGGGGACCAAGGGGTCGCCCAGCAACCCCGCAATTTCCAAGGCTTGGTATTGCTGTGGCGCATGGGTTTGCAGGTGTGTGATGCGGTTTTGCCACAGGTTTTCTTGAGGCCCTTCGGAGGAGAAGTGATCTGGGTTCTTGAGATCAAAGCCCTGCCCGGTGGGCTGGAGTGCCTCTTCGCTCACCAATTGTTGCAGGTATTGTTTCAGTAAAAAGGGTTTGCCCGCGCAGAGGTTCACCATTTTCTCTTGGAGCACGGGGTGCAGCGGCAAGTAGGTATCCAGCAAGGAAATCATCTCGTTTTTAGAAAGTGGCTGGAGGGTGAAGGTGAGCCAATCAGCCGGGGGCTGTGAATCGTATTTCTCGGGCACCAAAACCCAAATTAATGGGGTGGGCCCCAAAAAGGTGGTCTCATTGATTCTTTGAATGGTGTCCATACAAGCGGGAACATCCCAGTTGTTGTCGAAGAGGAGAAATAAAGGCCGGTTGTTTGAAAAGGTGGTGAGGGCCAATGCGGTCAACCGAAGACGGTGTTTTTCTTTTTCGAGTTCTTCTGGTTGGTCGAGGTAGCGTTGGAGGCCCTCTCGTTCGGAACGACTCAAGATTTGCCCTTCAAAAAACGTTCTCGATAGATGGTCTTGTAGATCGTCACCTTGGAGTCCATCAGAGCGAAGATGTTTGGCCAGGGCTTTGCTGATGGCCACATAAGGATCGTCTGAATCAGTGGAGCGAATGTGCAGGTACTCGCCCACCCCGACCTCGTGTGCGCGCACTGCCCACCAATGGGCCACCGCCATCTTTCCAATGCCTGGAGCGCCAGCGATGAGTACCCCGCTGGGTTTGGGGTCAGCAATGACATCCATCAAGTAACGCCAGAGTTGATCTTTTTCTTCCTCGTGACCCACGAAGACCACTTCACGAAGGTTCATCAAACTGAGACCCGCCCCCAGCAGCTTGGGTGCGGGGCGATGGTAATGGGGGTCTCGCCAGGCCACGGGCTTTTGCTCTTTGGTTACAGGTAAAATTTCAACCGAACCCTCCACCGTGTAATCCGCAGAAGCGTTTTCGGGATAGGCTTGGGTGATCAAATCGGTGACCGGTGCGGTTTCTTCGCTTGAAGTGGGTGGGGTTAAAAATGGAAACAACCTACCTTCGCCAACTGCTTCGAGTGGTTCATGTTCTGAAGGCAGGGCACGGAAGGCTTCAGCGGCGGTTTGAAAACGGTTTTGTGGCTCTTTTCGCAAGAGTTTCAGGAGCCAGCCCTCTAAGCTTTCGGGCACTGGATAACGCGCCATGAGTTGGGGCGGGTTGATGTGCCGCTGGGCATTGAGAATGTCTTTGGGTTTTTTGCCAAAAGCGGCAAAGGGGGGTTTGCCCGTGAGCACCACCCAAGCCAAGCAGCCTAAGGCGTAGAGATCGGTGGCAGGTTGGAAGATGCGTTTGTTGCTGTGGGTTTGTTCGGGGGCCATGTAATGCGGGGTGCCAAAGGTATGTTTCTCTTCGAACTGGTTCTTAATGTCCATGGCCAAGCCAAAATCGGCCAATTTCACCCCGGGCCGCAAATCGGTTTTGTTGGCCAGGAGAATGTTCGCTGGCTTGAGGTCCCGATGTAGAATGCCTCGGGCATGAATGTAGGCGAGTGCCCGCAACGTCTCTGAGAAAATTTGCCGGGCCTCTGACCAAGTGGTGGCCGGACTTTCGAGCAAGTGTCCACCCGAGCAAAGCTCCATGGCCAACCACGGGCTGTTGGGCGGTAAAAACTTAGGATCGGCATTTTCTGGAACAAAGCCGTAATCCAGAACCATGATAATGTGGGGATGACTCAAACGTGCGATGGTATGAATCTCTTCGAGGAGACGCATTTCAAGACGCGAGTCCACCGCTACTTTGCGGTCTGCGAGAAACTTAATGGCCACAGGGATGTTCTGATCGCGATGGAGGGCTTGCCAAACCTGCCCCATGCCCCCGCTCTGTAAGGGCTTTTGCAGCGTGAAAGGCCCTAATTCGATATTTTGTGTCACAAGCGAGTCCCCATCAACACCTGCTTTTGAGCCACGAAGCTACCTACTCATTTTCTTCGGTGAGCGCCGTGAAGGCCTCAATGCTGGACTGTAGTTTGTAGCAGATCAAGTCTGAGAACCCTTCGGCCTGACTGAGAATGTCGTAAACTTCGTCGGGGTCTGCCTGTAAATGAAACGCGAGCATGTCCAGCGTTACAATGTCGAGCGTGTTTAAATCTCTGGGGTCGAGGGACTTGCCCAGGATTTTGGTGAGCCCTTTGGTGTGCCGCTCGATGTTGGCATTGGAAAAAGCCAATTGTCGATCGAAGCCATCTCCCATGATACGTATGAGGCCGAGCTCAGCCATGCTCTTGACCACTTCATCGATGAGCGGTCGAGAACGACCGGTCACGCGACTCACGCGGGAAACGGTTTCATAAAGTGAAACCGAGATTTCATCGCTGTCGGCAGAGCCCAGGGTCTTGCCCATAATTTGCAGCATGGTGGAAACACTGATGATGAGATTGTTGTCGTTAGAGGATTCGCGCTTTTCTTGGTTGAGATGCCGAACGCGTTCGGAAAGTGATTCGAGCACAGTGCGTAAAAGGGGATCTTGGACTTCGCCCCAACGCGTGATGTAGTCTGCATTCACTTCCACCGCTAAAGTGGAGGAAATGGCAGTGGCCGTGGCGGCCCGTCGCTCCCCTGTGAGGGCAGCCATCTCACCAAAGCAAGAGCCGGCCCCCAAGGTGCCCAGCACCATTTTTCGACCGTTTTGCTCCAGACTGATTTCAACCCGACCGGACTTGATGATGTAAAAGGTGTTTCCTTTTTGGCCTTCGGAGAAGACCACTTCACCTTTATCGAAATGTTGCGAGACGCTTTTTTCCATGAACTGCCGCCTTTGTCGTCCTTATAGCGGTGATTCTCCCCGAAAAACCACCCTAGAATCAAGAAAATGCACTGAATTTAAGGTCATTGGTGCATTAGGAATCTGATTGAACCCCCAGCCAATCCACGGTTTCACGAAATTGAAAGCGCAACAGTTCCGGGAGGTTGGGGTGTCCTTGCAATTGTTGCCACACGGTTGCGGGATCTTTATTTAACATTTCTGAAAGTTCATTGAGGTCGAGGGTGTCAAGCGCTGCCATTCGCTTGTTGATTTTTTCCTCGTCCATCACTTTGGCCAGCCCATTAGCATGTTCTAAAATTTTATCACGGTTGAAGACCAAATCGGCGGTGGGGCCAGTTCCCACAATGCGAAGGAGGTGGAGTTCGGCCATGTGTTTGAGCAAATCGTTAATGCGTCCCCGGTTGCGTCCTGAAATTTTACTCAAACTCAGAACAGCATCGTGCATGATAATACGGGTTTCTGGGCTGGCTTCTTCTTCGACGTCCTTAGGAAGTGAATCAGAGAGCAGAACCAGACCTTGGGCACAGGTGAGGATGGCGTTGTCATATCTGATTTCGTAACCGGCATGTTTGTTGAGCCTTTTGACGCGCTCCACCAGCGACAACACGATGGCACGCATCATGGCATCGCTTTGCTCCACCATACGCTGCAGCACTTGGGCATCTACTTCGATACACAAAGTGGGTTGCATGGCTCGGGCACTGGCGGAGCGTCGGCCGCCTAAGATGGGCGCCATTTCTCCAAAACAAGAACCGGGTCCCATGGTTCCCAAGGTGGTTTTACGCCCGGAACGTTCCAGAAAGATCTCCACCCGTCCGCTTTTGACCACGTAGGCGATTTCAGCCCATTGGCCTTCACTGAAGATCTCTTCACCTTTTTCAAATGTTCTTGTTTTTGCGGCCATGGCTCCCTGCCTTCGTTTATTTTATCCCCATTTTATCGAGGTGTGCAATCTAATTGAGCGATGTTGGCCCTCCCGAGAAAAGGCTTTGAACAGCCACGAAAAGCATTGAAAACACAAGAAGAACGAAGATCAATCCGCCAATAATCAGCCATTTCTTGGGAGTGAAGGAGCGGGAACGGATGGGGGCGGCGGCACGGAGGTGCCCCAATTGAGCCATGCCCAGCTGCAGGACTTTTTCACGGCCGGCCATGGCCATCTCGTCTTCGGGCAGTGACTGCAGGACTGCGCCATAAAGCTTGCCTGCCAGCGCCAAAGCATTTTGCTGATTGGCAATCTGTAAAAATTTTTGATGGGCATCTGTTTCGCGCCATGTATTTTCATACAGCCGAACAAATGCGTTTTTCATGCTTCGCCCTGCGGCGGATTCTGAGGCAATGACTTCGAGGGCCTGTGCCAAACCGACCGGAAGATTTTTGGACGGTGAAGTTTGTTCTGGTTGAGTTTGTGGCATTGTCGAAGACGGGACAGCGCTGGTCAAAGGCGCTTCTTGGATTGGGGGTGATGCGGGTTGTGGCAAGTGTGAGGGGGTGCAGGGCAGCGAGATGACGGTTTCGCATTGGGGACAGTCCCATCTCACTTGGGTGCCAGTGGTTTGGCCATCGGCAATTTTGACCAATTGAAGGCAATGCGGGCACTGGACGGTTAAGAACTTCAGATTGACCTCCAAACCTTGTTTTATCTTATTCGAAGCGAAATAACCAAATTGGTGTTTCACATGAAAAATTCAGATGCTGCATTTCAAGAGTACCGGGCGGTTTTGGCCAAAGTGGAGGCTTTCACGACACCGCTGTGGCGAAAATTTGAAAGCGAAATCAACTGTGAGCCCGGATGTGCGCAGTGCTGCACAGCAGGGTTAACACTCCTGCCCGTAGAGGCGGCATTTATTCAGGCGTCTTTGCAGGATGGTAAGGCCCAAGTTGGCTCGGTAGAGCGGCTTTCTGAGTCACATTGCTCTTGTTTGAATGCCCAAGGCCTGTGTGACGTTTATGCGCACCGGCCTTTGGTGTGTCGAACCCACGGCTTGCCGATGAAAATGACCGATAGTGAGACATCGCGCAGGCCAGGTGCGCTGAGGGTCTTGGGCGAAGACACGGTCACATGTTCGTTGAATTTTGATTCAGGGAAAATACCGCAAGCGGCCGATGTATTGGACGTGGCCAAGGTTTATCAGTTACTTTGGGTGGTGAATGCCCGCTTTTGTGCAGATCAGGGTATCGCCAACCCAAATGAGCGTGTGCCCATGGCCGAGATCGCTACCGGCACACCTGCGGGCCCCCCTGGCGAAGGCGGTTGATCATCCGCGATGGTCACGCTATCGGTGGCCTTTCATTGCGGAGGGTCCTGTGAAGTACTTTGGCTTGTTCTCTTTACTCTTTTTGATTTCTGCCTGTCCCCGGCCTCTGGGAGATGGCGCCACTGGAAAAGTAAAAGTATTTCAGTTCGATGCCGAGCCTCAAAAAGACAGCTCTGTGTTGGCTCGGGTGGGGAATACGCGCATTACGGTTTCCCAGATTCAAAAACTCATCAACAAACAAAGTCCTTACGTTCGTGCGCAGTACGAAAAAGATCCAGCAGCTTTAGATAAATTCATCACCGGACAAATCCGCTATGCCCTTTTGGCGGAAAAAGGCATTGCATTGGGTTATGACAAAGACACAGAGGTCATGGATGCCGCTAAAAAACTAATCGTACAAAAACTCACCCGCGATGTCTTCGATAACCAAGTGAAATTGGCCGATGTAACGGTGCCCGAGATTGAAAAGTTTTATCAGGAGAATGTGAAAGATTATAAAAAGCCAGCCATGTCGAGATTGGCACATATTTTCTTCGAATTCGGTGACGATAAAAAAGCCAGCTTGGCGCGCGCCCGCGAGGTTTTGCCTCAAGCCAACGCCCCACAAAAATCGGCGTCTCGCTCCCATTTTCGCGAACTGGTTCGCAAGCATTCACAAGACAAAGACACGCAAAGCACCGGTGGTGATTTGCGCTATCGTTCCCGGGACGAACTTGTGAGCCTCTACGGGGAAAAAGCAGCCAAGGCGGCGTGGGACATTGCGGAGGTGAACGGGGTTTCCGACGTGGTCGAGAGCCGCACGGGTTATCATATTTTTAAAAAGTTGGGCGTTCGAGAGCCCACCAATCGTGAACTTAGCGAGGTTCGTGCCCAAGTGAAAAACCGGGTCTACCGACAAAAACGCAAAGTGGCATTTGAGGCTTACATCGAAGCCATTAAAAAAGACATTGGCGTGACCCTCAACCAAGAGCGCAAGAAAGAGCTGCGTTTTGATGTGGGATCGGCTGCGAAAGATCCTCACGGCCACTTGCCCGGGCGTCACCCACCCGTGGGCGGAGCACACCAATAAATGAAGCGCTTGGTGCTGCTCTTAACGTTGACGATCCCTTTGGCGTGTCCTCAGGATCCTGTTCAAAAAAAGGCCCGTTCCTGGATTTTGAAAGTGGATGGAGAAACAGTGCCAGAAGCATCCTTGGTGCTGTATTGGGCGCAGCGCGAGGTTTTTGAGCTCAAGGATGTGGACGCCCAGCTCAAGGTGGCCACAGGGCTAGCAAAAAATTTCGGCGAAGAAACGGCTTTGGTTCAAGAAGCTTTGGCATCGGGCTTAACCATCTCCATTGAAGAAGTGAACCGAGCGGCCCGAAAGAGTGCGGCAGAGTTCAAGCGCCTCAACTTTGTTCAGCTTTTGAACCAAGAAAAATGGACCTTGCCAGCATTTCGCAAGCAACTGGAGAAACGGTTACTCATCAAGCATTACCTGCAAGCGCAAAAAGAGAAGTTGCCCCCTGTGTCCGAAAAACAAATGCGGACCTATTACCAGGACAAAATGGTACCCCAAATGAACAAGGAAGAGATACGTGCCCTGCATTTATTGTTGGATACCCAAGAAGAGGCCGACTATGTTCGACAGCAACTGGTGGGAAGAAGCGCTCTGCCTTTTGAGGTGGCGGCCAGGCGTTTCAGCAAGTCTCCAGAGGCTGATAAAGGCGGCGTTTTGGAATGGTTTTCTAAAGGCACCATGCCCGAAGTGTTTGATGTGTGCTTCGGGCTGAAGAAAAACGAAGTCTCAAAAGTTATTGGTTCAGAATATGGTTACCATCTTTTTAAGCTGCTCGAGCGTCGGCAAGGTGAGCCATCCTCTTTTGAGGAGAAAAAAGAGCTGATCGGTAATATTTTGCGACAAGCCCAAGAAGAAGACTTGGTGGCCGCCCAGAAGGCCCGCCTACACGAGCGGCAGGGGGTCCAAATTAATGCGGAAAACCTTAAAAAACGGTTGTTGGAATTAAATGCTCAGGTGGTATTTGTGCCTGATGAAAATACTGACCCCAGCGTGGAAGAGAATCATGTTCATTAACCCCTCAAGGTGTTTTGCAGTTGTCGCAGCAGTTGCTTTGTGGGCGCCCGTTCCTACCGCCAGTGCTGGTGAGATTATTGAAGGCATTGTGGCCCATGTTGGCAATGAGGTGGTGTTGCTCTCCGATGTGAAAAAGCGCGTGGCGCGCATGGAGCAGTCACCGAATGCTTCGCAAATGTCCCTCGAGGAAAAAGAGGCCTTGGCTTTGTCATCATTGATCGACGATCGTTTGGTGGCGCAAGAGGTGAAGCGGCTCAAGATCGATGTCTCCGAGGCAGAAGTCGACGGCGTGGTGAAGCGTATGGGGGCCCAAAACCAAATGAATCCTGCACAGTTTCAACAGGCCTTGGAAATGCAAGGTATTACCATGAAGCAATATCGGCAGCAGATTAAAGATCAGCTGATCAAAATGCGATTGGTGCAAAGCAAGGTGAAAAATGAAGTTCAAATTCCAGACGAAGACGTGCGGGCGCTGTATCGTGAGCGAACGCGCATGACTGAAGGCGTCTATAAGCTGAGAGCCAGTCACATTCTTTTCAAACTCGAACCGGGGGCTTCTGCCGAAGAAGAAAATCGAGCCAATGATAAAGTGCAAAAAGTGTTGGCCGAGCTGGCTGCTGGCGCCGCTTTTGATGCCATGGCCAAACAATACAGCGAAGGGCCCTCTGCACCTCAGGGGGGCGATTTGGGCTTTTTTGGGCCTGGACAAATGGTACCCGCCTTTGAGAAGGCTGCGTATGCGGCAGAGGTCAAAACGGTGACGGGTCCGGTGCGCACACCGTTTGGCATGCATTTGATTTGGGTGGCCGATAAGCTGCCCATGGAAAAAGAGTCTTACGAGAAAGTGGCCCCCGTCTTGCGGCAAGAGCTCACGAACCGCGAAATGGAAAGACTTTTCCGAAGTTATATCAACAACTTAAGAGAAAAATCCTGGATCAGCCGTCGCGATGCAGTCGTGAAATAAATCCACCACAGCTGTCGTTTAACCTGCAAGTTCATAGGGTCCGGGTGGCCGAAAAATGGACAGGGGTAGGATATAAACATACCGTAAGGGCGCATTAGAGCGCCTTAGGGCAGGAGGATTGTATGAAGGGGTTTTGGATCGGCTTATCTTTAGGCTTAACCTTTGTTGCTGGTGCATTTTTGTCGCAAAGCATTTTGCCACAAGCGCATGCTCAAAAGCGCATGGTGCAGCAACGCCTCACCCAATGGGAATATGCCTGTTTCAAAAACGACTATCAAGGTTGGCGACCGGAACCAGTGCTCAGTTCTCATCTCAATAAACACGCCAAGCAAGGATGGCTGTTTTCACATCACGAAGGTGCGCCGCAGGAATATGTTTGCTTTAAGCGCCCAAGAACCTTGAGCCAAGCAAGGCCTCAGCCGCCTTCGCCAGGGACCAACATGAACCCTGGATCGGGATTGGGCATGCCGGGGGCTGCGCCCGCACCAGGTTCAACTTTTCCGTAACAGTTTCGGAAAAAAGCGACCCTTGTCTTTGAAGGCTTGTCGGTACCCGTTCACCTGGAAGAGCATGGCTTCTTCCTGGGGGATTCGAGCGGCCAATACCGCGGCATTCCATAACGTGAACATAAGAGCGCTAATGTAACAGCCGCCCAGCATGGGCAGCGCCACGATTTCTAAAATGACCACCAAATAGTTGGGGTGACGTATAAATGCGTAAGGGCCGTGCGTTACAATGGTCGCGGGCTTAACAATACGGACATGCCACGAGCCCGACAGCGTTTTGAGGGTCCAAAAGCGAAGACCAAAAGCGAAGACCAAGACGAGGACACACAAAACCAACAGCCATTGGGGCGGGGCCGCCGCCAGGAGTATTTTTTCTGCGGCAATTCCCACAAAGAAGGAGGTGTGCAGCGCCACCATGGCGATGAAGTTACGTTCTCTTTGAGGCTTTTCACCTCGAGATGCCGCTTTCTTGCCCAGGGCTTTTGCGTAAATAAGTTCTGCCACGCGCGCCAAGGCCACTAAGGCCATGAGAATCAAAAACCAAGGTGATTCCCCAAGCATCATCATGATTTTTCGTGCCAGGTTCCGACGCTCATTTCGGCGGAAAAGCCTGGTCCAAAAGCGGCCAACAAGCCGCGGCTGTTGGCTTCGGGGCGAAAGCGTTCGAAGAGGTTTTTAAGCACCACCAAAACACTGGCGCTGCTCAGATTGCCTACTTCGGACAGACAGGCGCGGCTTGCGGCCACATCGTCTTCTTCTAGTTCGAAGGTGTTTTTAATTTCATCGATGACGCGACGTCCGCCGGGGTGGATACAATAGAAGCCCAAGTCATTGGTGTCCATGTTGCATTGGTTGACGAAATTTTTCAGCACGGGGGCGATCTGCTTGTCCACTGCTCCGGGGATCCCGCGATCGAGGATGATATGAAAACCGGTGTCTTTCAGGTCAAACCCCATGTAATTCCAGGAGTCATCGAAGAGGTGGGACGCGTTTTTTTCCAATCGCATGCCGCTTTCTTCTTCGTCACCTCGCACCACACAGGCCGCCACGCCATCGCCAAAAATAAGGCCACTCACCAGGGCTTGCATGGAAAGATCTTGGGGTTGAAAGGTCAGAGAGCAGAGCTCGGCGGCGACGATGAGCACGTGTTTGCCTGGATGAACCTCGCAGAATTCCCGAGCGCGCGATAACGCCACCGCGCCGGCGGCGCATCCCAGTTCGGTAATGGGCAATCGTTTCGTGTCGCGCCTAAAACCCATTTTAGGAATCAGATATGCATCCAAAGAAGGAATCATGAAACCGGTGCATGACGTGGTGATGATGTAGTCGATGTCTTCGGGTCTCAAGTTGGCATTGTCCAGTGCTTGCTGGGCCGCTTTTTCACCGAGTCGTTTCACCGTTTTAATGAAGAGATCATTGCGATGCTTAATCCCATCAGGCTTCAGGGTTTCTTCGATGGGTTGGACCAAGAAACGCTGCTTGACGCCAGCATTCTTAATCATGCGCAAAATGGTTTGGAGCCGGGGAAAGGTTTCCCCTAAAAAGAGCTTTGCCGTTTGTTCTAATGAGTCTTCATCAAAACGGTATTCGGGGACTTCCAGGGCGGGGAGACACGCAATTGCCATGACACATTCCTATGCATAAAGATTTAGGGAGACGTTAGGGATGTGGTGGTTTTTGGCAAGGACGTCCGTGTTGGAATCAAAAGCTCTATAAATTTTAGTGTGTTAAGGGACAGCAGGGCCCCGCGTCCCTGGTTCATATCCAGCAGGCTTGTGAACAAAGAGGGTTTTCGTTGCAAGCGCACAAGTGCATTGGCTAATTTCTTCTTGTCCTGGATTAACCAGAGCAGCCCGTGGGTGAGGGCCGCATAATTCTGAAAATGCTTTTTCCACGCACGAGCGTAAACTTGTCCGCTTTTATTTAAGGGGTGCCCCAGTGCGTAGTGGTGATGGACAGAGTCAGCAATCAATTCTGCGCCGTGCAGGGCCAAACTCATGCCCTCGCCGGTAATTGCGTCCACAAAACCGGCGGCATCCCCCACGAGAAAGGCCCCGTCTTCGTAAACTTTTTTTGCCCGTCGGTGAAGTGGCCCGCAGGCCTGTGCGGATTCTAAAGCTTGCGCATTTTGAAGCTTCTGCTGAAGGCTGGGGTGGGACTGGGAGAGAATGGAACGCCATCGTTCGTCGAGGTCTTTCGGCCCATTTTTCATACAGCGTTCTTCCAGTAGAAATGCAACTCCGATGGTTTGTGGCCCTACGGGTGTCACGTAAGACTCAAAACCGTCACAAGCGGAGACCTCAACGGCAGAAGGCATTTGGCGGCTGTGGGCGAGTTGATAGTGGCGCCTCAATGCGTAGCGTTTTCGTTTGGGTAAAGGTTGATCCAGGCGAAGGATCCGCCGGCAGCTGCTGTTGAGACCATCCGCGGCAACCAATATGGGGGCGGTAAAAGTGGTACCGCATTTTGCGGTGGCCACGAAGGTGCCATCTCGACGTTCTATTTTTTGGATTTGGGCGCGCTGCCTCTCAATATGGGGGCTGTTGACGGTCTCTTGGTAGAGTAAATGATCGATGGCATTGCGGCGCAGCCCCAGTCCCGATTCTTGGTGAAAGAGGCCTTGGGCTTCATGTGGGCCAAAACGGTAATGGATCCCCTCAAAAGGATGCGACTCAATTTGGGACAGCGCGGCATGCCCCAAGAGATTCTGCAAACGCTCAACCCCTTGCGGAAGCAACCCCTCACCACAGATTTTGTCTCTGGGGAAGTCATATTTATCAAGCACTTGCGATTTGATACCGCGTTTGGCCAAATTGAGCGCGGTGGCGGAACCGGCCATGCCGCCTCCAACGATTAACACCGATCGGTCTGTTGCCCCATAGCCCATTGCGCGCCTTTTCCTTAGAACGAAAAACCAGGGTTTTGGTTCCGCAGATGTGTTATACATCCGCCAGGTTTTCTTTCAACAGCCAGGGAGCTTTTCATGGGTCGTCTTTTTTCCAATGCATGTCTTTTATTTATGATTACGGCGCTTTGCGCTTGTGGTGCTTTACTGAAGCCTCGTTCGTCCATTGAAGGCGAAGATCGCGGCGGTCGAAGCAGTCAGTCTAATGATATGGATGGTGGCATGGCCATGGATGCTGATGGGGGAAGCATGGATGGGTCGTCCGATGGCAACTCCGACGGTAATGCCGATGGTAACGCCGACGGTAACGCCGACGGTAACGCCGATGGTAACACCGATGGTGACCCAGAGCCCGAATGTCAGCGAAACGAAGATTGTGAGCCCGGCGAACGATGTATTGGAGGCATTTGCCAAACCGAAGAGGGGTGCGACTCCGATGATGATTGTGACGATGGGCTTCACTGCGATCCCGATTTGGGCCCCACCGGTGCGTGTGTTATCTGCGTGAATGCAGACCACTGCGAAGACGACGAGCTGTGTGTGAATAACGATTGTCGTTTTAGCTGTGCAGACAACCCCAACGCCTGTGAAAATGGACAGTACTGCGATGCCGCCACAGACACTTGTGTCGACTGCCTGGAAGACGAGCAGTGCGAATTAGGCAACATTTGCGAGAACAATGATTGTGTGGAAGGCTGCCGGACTGATCGTGATTGCCCCAGCGATTTACTGTGCTTAGACGGAACCTGCATTGAAGGTTGCATCGAAGACTCCGACTGCCCCCTCTCTACCTTCTGCTATGAGAACCAATGCACACCTGGTTGCAATGATGACGACAGCCGCTGCCCTGAAAACGAGACCTGCGAAGACGATGTCTGTCGTTTTTCATGCGACTCCGATGAAGAATGCGGTGAAGGTAAGCTGTGCATTGAGACCGAGTGTGTGGCCGGTTGCCGGAACGATGATGATTGTGGCGGGTGGACCCCCACTTGCGACACGTCAGTGACACCCGGGGTTTGTCGCGCCGGATGTTGGAATGGCGGTTGCTGGGGCGATCAAATCTGTAACGATGACAACCTTTGTGTGGACTGTGTGGAGAATGGCGACTGTCAAAATGGCTATTCTTGTGTGGATTATTACTGCGAAATCGATGAGCCCTTGGGCCTGTGCGAGGAATGCAGAGACAGTCGTGATTGCGGTGAGGACAATCTGTGTCTGAGCTTCGGCGGTGGCTGGTGGGGCGGTGAGCAGTTCTGTGCCAAGGCCTGTAGCCTCACCAACGATGATTGCCCCAACGGATACGCGTGTCGCCAAAAAGAGAGTGTGGACGATCTGATTGGTGCTCAGTGTGTCCCTTACACCAATGGTGGAGATGTTCCCGATGATGACGAAGAGGTTGAGCCCTACGGTGAAATCAGTTGTGCGGCGCACACTGAATTCTTAGAAAACAAGCAATGCGGTCGTCGTGAGGGCGGTGGCGGTGGTCCTGGTGGTGGCGGTAACTGGGTACAGTGTGCCGAGGGCGCCATTTGCTCTGGTTGGGGCATCGCCAGCACTCTGGGAGAAGACGAGGATTTCGAAGATAACTATACTTGTTCGATCTTCTGTGCCGAGGATTCTGATTGCCCAGGCGATGACAGTTTCTGTGAAGAGATTCCCGATGATGATATCGGCTGCGATGAGCCGCCTTGCGCTCATGGTTCCAGGTGCGCACCGAACCAGTAGAGCTTACGATAGAACCACCTATTGCGCTTCAAACAGCCCCGTTTCGCTATGGATCGAGGGCTGTTTTTGTTTTTAAGCACTGTCATATTTGCTAAAGAGCCAGCGAAGGCTTCATGCACCCAGCTTGGCCCGTTCGAGGCAGGACGGAGGTTAAGCGTTCCTGCTCAATGATACCGCCCGATCTAAGAGCGTCTCACGCGCCACAACCCGAATAAGATCAATGCCCATGCAGCCAGTCCTTCACGAGATGATCGTTGGCTTTGAGAGCAGCCGCACCCAAGTTCTTCGGGAGCTTGGTCACTTTGTGCGTCGAGGTTGATGTCCTTTTCGGGGGGAGGGGGAGGAAGGATGCCCGGTGTGTCGCACTGGGTGCGGGCCCCAGAATCGCATGCGGCGATCATTTCAGCTTCAATCCAGTCAAGCCACACGTCTACGCGTGTATCAATCCCACCTTTTTCACAGTCGCTTTCATCGTAAGCGTGGGAAGTAATGCCCACCACGCGACGTTTCTTTGGGCTGTCTGTGGTGACCGTCATATAGGATGGGCCCCCAGAATCGCCATGACATTTACGGGAGGTAGAGGCATCGGCACCCACCTGAAATTCGTGACTTCCCACCTCGTTAATAAACGATTCGGCACAAACTTTTTTACCGGTGGTGCCCGCTGGCGGCGCTTCCCATGGACTGCCCCCTTCAGCTGTTTGCATGCCCCAGCCCACGATGGAGACTTCTTTTTCGAC
This sequence comes from Myxococcales bacterium, assembly GCA_002721815.1. GTDB lineage: Bacteria > Myxococcota > UBA727 > UBA727. The sequence continues at coordinate 28,426 of PBLQ01000046.1, read as the reverse complement.
TGTGAGTTGTTCGGCTTCTTCTTTGGTGATGACAATGGCGGGTTCAATGTCCATGGGCTCGTCCAAGAAAACCAAAGCCACGTCTTTGAGGTTAATGGGACCACCTGCGGACTGGAGGCCGTCGATGTCGAACTCGGGGTGGGCCACCCAATCGGATGCGATTTGAGCAGATTCTGGAATGACCGCGTTTTCGGTTTCCATGCTGGTGAGGTCGGCTTGTGGGGATACGTAAAAGGCCAAGGACTGCACTTCGCCAAAACCAAAAGTAGCGAGGGTGGGGTCTAGGCAGTGAGCGGCGGTTAAAACCACGTCGGGTGCGATCAGCGTTCCGGTACACGTGGCTTGGCGAATGGTTTGATCCCCAAACCATGGAACTTGAATTTCTGCATCGGTGATCAAGGCCACCGCGCTGGAAAAGCTGCTTTCATCACACAGTTCGCCGTTGATGATGGCCTGTTGGCTTTGTGATTGACGGGCCTCCAAAACAAGGCCTTGATCAGCGCCGCAGCCCCAAACGAGGCAAAGAATGGGAAGGATAACAAAGGGGGGGGGTGAGATTGTTTTCATGTTTGGGATTGTAGGGTCTTTTGACCTCAATTGCACTCGGCCCAACGACCTATGGCGCTGGCGCCTAGCCAATCAGGAATTTGAACTCCGTGCCACCCATTTGAAGCACATCCCCATTTTTGAGGGTTGCTTTTTCCCGCACATTCCCATTGATTTTGAGCTTGGGCATAAAGCCTTCGCTTTGGACGATAAAGTTGGTGCCGCTCCAGGAGATCGTTGCGGTACCGCCTATGCGAAGCCCCTTGAAAGGCAAATCACTATCGCTGCCACCGATGACCACCACCGTGGATTCGGTGAGGTTGATTTTGGAGGGCTTCCCTGGGATCGCCACCACCCGTTCGATGCGCGCTGTTTTAGCGGCTTTGGTGCTTTGGTGAAGCCGGGCCAGCGCTGCAGCATCTAAGGTGCTGGTTCGTTCGTTGGCCATGGGGTTGGAAAACATATCCTCTACTTTATTGAACTCACTGAGACCACAGCGCGGACATATTGGGTTTCGCGTGTGTTCGCTTAAGGTGCCTTGCCAGCCACAACCCCTGCATTCAGCCTCGTACAGATGCGTTTTTTGTTGCATGTATTTGGGCATCGCTTTGTCTTCTTTGGAGAAGTAGATCAGATAAGGCCCGAATTGCAGCTCGTCCCCTTCTTTGAGGCTGGTGTGTTCAGAAATGATTTTGCCATTGGCCAGAATCGGGTTTTTCTGGGAGATCATTTGTACGTAGTAGTTGTGATCACTGGCCAAAAAGATTTGCGCATGCTGCCGAGAAACCGAGGTGTGGGTGAGCACAATGTCACATCCATCTTCACGGCCAATGACGATTTTGTTTTGAGCGAAGCTCTGCGCACGGGGCTGTTTGTGAAGTTCATGAATGATAATGGTAGGCATGAAGACCTCTTCGGTTGGTGAGCAAAAGTTACCGCGAACCTTCTTTGTGGGCAAATCCTTTAAGAATCAAAATTGGCGCTGGGATTAAACCTCAGGGGGATGGCAATGGTGACGGGTGCGATTTGGGCTTTGGGAAAACGGGTTCGGCTCAGCGCGTTCTCAATGCAAAATAGGAGCGGCAGACTGTCGATTTTGCGGTCTTCATAACGAATTTTATCTACAAAGCCCTGCGTATCAATCCAAAACACCAGCTGCGCCTCACCCCGAATGGTGCGATCTTGTCGAAGGATGGTTTCGTAGCATTGCTCAAAGGAGACGTTGGCGGCTTGGAGGCTGGCCTTCAGGCGGACCAAATCAATGTCGCCCTCTTTATCGGGTTCATTGTTTTCTTCCGGATCGGTGCTGGGGGAGCCCACCCGTTTTCGTTCGTTGCCCACGAAGTCGTAATAAATGAACGGCCCTTTCTTTTGGTTTCGAAAAAACTCGCCCATCAAGCTCATGGGACCGTGGGGCCAATGGATCGTGAAGGCGCCATGCATTTTGCCGTTAAGCATTTTGTATTCTTGGCTGAGTTGGCCGGATGCGTCGTAGATTTGCAGTGCGCCCTGAAAAAGCCCGCCACGAAAATTGCCTCGGGCGGCCACTTTGCCGTTGGCGTGCCATAACACCCAAGGGCCTTGGTTTACACCCTTTTCATCTCGACACCATTGTTCGTTATCGACCGGCGGGCCCTCGCCCCGAAGTTGGTGACCTTCTGCACATTGGACCTGGTCATCATTAAGCCTGGTCACATCCGGTTTGGAGGAGGATGAGGCACAGGCGCAGGCGAAAAACAAAAAGTAAATGGCGAGACAGGCTTGGTTCATGAAGCCTTACTTTCGGCCGGTGACATGAGTTGATCGCGGTAGGAATCTTTATAGATGTTGGCCACCGTGATGAACATGGCGATGATCAGAGGCCCGTAAAAAAGCCCCATGATGCCATAAAGGCTCATGCCCGCGACCACACAGATAAACACAAGCGTGGTGTCCACCGATGCACGATTGCCGATCAGTTTGGGCTTGAGCCAGTATTCCAAAATAAGCACATAGGCCACATTGTAAGCCAAATAGCCCAGGGCCAGCCCCACCTTACCATGAATGAGCCAGTACCCTGCGATGGGCACAAAGACCACTGATGCCCCCGCCACTGGCAGTAAAGCCAACACCGTGATGACCGCGCCCCACAGGATGCCCGGTCCCACACCGAAGAGATAAAAGCCCAGCCCACCAAAGAAACCTTGGAGCAATGAGCCCAGACCGTTGCTCATAAAAATCGCTACGGTGGTTTCTTGAAAGCGGTTGATGAGACGCTCTTCCTCTTCGCGGGGCAGCGGAGAAAGATCCATCAGGTAGTTTTTGAGCTCACTGCCCTTCACAAAGAAACCGAAGGCGATGACCAAGACCATACTGAATTGGAAAATCACCATCATTAAATTAGAAAACAAAGTGCTCAGGCGCTCGTACAAAAACAGGCCGACGCTTTGCCCCACACCCGTATAGAGTTCGGTCAGTTTTGAAGAGGTAATTTCAAAGCCGGTGAGATTGGCCATTTGCCGGATGCGGGAGGCAAAGAAGTTGTCGCCTTTAATAAAACTCATGACAGTGGACACCACATCGGTATTTTCGGTGGTGCGCTGGTAAAATAAGTAAGCTTCTTGAGAAAGGATGGCTCCGAAATAAGTGCCGGGCCAAAAGACGAGGACCAAGATCAACCCCAGGGTTAATAAGGCTGCAGCGTTTTTTCGTCCATTGAGTTTACGCACCAAGGTTTCGTTGACCCCCCAAAAGAGCGAGACCAGGATCAAAGACCAAACAATGGCATGGAAAAAGACCCAAAACAGATGTCCCATCAGGGCCAAAATCAGCACAAAAATAAATAAAAACAAACGGATAACGAACTTGGATTTCGACATCGGGGTCCCTGAACAACGTGGAGCGACTGTGTCGAAGGCTATCACTCTGGCCCATTGGGCGCTAAAATTTGGCGAGAGCGGCACCGCCCGTGTAAGATCACGTAATATCAGCAGGTTTGGTGGAAATCATGGAACAAAGCATACCCGTGGTGGATCTTGGCGATTTTACTGGAGGCACCCCGGCCCAAAGAGACAATTTTATTCAAACCTTGGGCGACGCGTTGTCTGACCTGGGCTTTTTCGCGCTGGAAAACCACCAAGTGGATGAGGCGTTAATTTTGCGCAGTTACGATATTGTGGCCGATTTCTTTCGTCTCGATGAGGCCGCCAAATCACAATACATCGATCCGAATGGGATGGGCCAGCGTGGCTATACTGCTTTTGCAACAGAACACGCCAAAGACCATGCCGCCCCAGACCTCAAAGAGTTTTGGCACGTGGGCCAAGAGTTACCCGCCGGCCACCCTCTGCTCGGCGTCTATGGCACGAACATTTGGCCTTCGGAAATCGCTGAGTTTAAAGCCGTTCTTTTAACTTTATTTCGGTCTTTAGAGCACTGCGCCCAATCCTTATTGCGGGCTTTGGCGCTGTATTTGGGTGAACCAGAAAACCTTTTTGCTGACATGATTGTCGAAGGCGATACCATTCTTCGAACCATTCATTATCCGCCGGTTCCGGATGATGCCGATCCCGCCAGTGTGCGTGCATCGGCGCACGAAGACGTCAACCTGATCACCATTTTGTGTGAGTCCACGGCGCCAGGTTTGGAGTTGTTACAGCGGGATGGCATTTGGCGACCCATTCATGCGCTGAAGGGCCAGTTCGTTGTGGATTCTGGGGACATGTTACAGCACGTCACCAATGGTCGCATTCGAAGTACCACCCATCGGGTGACCAACCCAGACAACAGTCGGGATCAGCGTTTTTCCATGCCCTTTTTTGTGCACCCACGGCCCGAAGTGGATCTCACACCTTTGAGCAAATCTGTGGCGGCGACGGGCGGTGAGGCAAAATTTAATTCGCTGAGCGCCCGCGAATTTCTCGAACAACGTTTAGAGGAAATCGGCCTGAAGAAAAGCTAGTCGCCAGGATCTTTTTTAAAGCAACTGTGTTTCCAGACGGTTAACTTTTCGGGTTCTTTTTCACCCACGGGAAGTGTTCGCTCTTGCATGTAGTAAAGTTGGAACGTTTCGAGTTTGTCGGGGTTCTTATCCACGCGGTTCCATTTTCGACAGGTGTATTTCCCAAAATAGAGCCGGTATTTTTTGAAGTTTTTGGTCCACATGTTCATCATATACTTTTGTTGTCGGTGCCCTTTGTACATGTCGGATACTTTGGCTGGTTTGTCGAAGGTGACGGGTTTTTCTGGATCCCAAAGGTTGATCTCTTTTTTAGATTTTAATTGCCCCACCATCACGAACCATCCATCATTTTTTACAGGATAAGGGGCAAAGAGGTTCCAATGTTGCTCAAGTCTGAGCGCACGCCCAATGTCATTCATTTGTTTTGGCAAATGAAAAAAGGGCGCCTTCACTGACCGCATGTTCCAGGCAAAAATATAGATGATGGCCATCACCCCTACCATCTGTAAGCCATGAGAGGGAAAGAACGAGCCTTTGGCGCCGGGCAGTTTCATAACCCATTGGAACCAAGCTCTTTGAATAACAAAACCACCCATTCTTTGGGTCTGTTTTTGAATGAAGGGATGCTCCCAGAAACCACTGGGCAACAAAAAGAGCCAGCCCACACATGAGATGAGCGGAAAGTGACCGATGTGCATGAAGAGAGGAATGCTCAGGTGCATGGCACACATGATGGCGATGGTGGCCATGCGGATTTTGGAGGTGAACAAGGGGGAGAAGATGAGAATTGGACACAGGAGCTCCACGTAGAGGGTCACGTGTGTCATGATCGAGAGCAATTCGGTCTGAGATTTCATCCACAGGCCCAGAGCCGTGGTCATTTGATCGATCGAAAACGCATAATAGAGCGCAGTACCGTCCCACCAGTGGGGCCCTCCTCGACGTATGTAAATGACAAAGAGGTACACAAAGGCCAGCTGGAGCATCAAACAGATACCGCCCCAACTTTTCACCTGGAAGGGGCTTTCGGGGGCGTTACTTTGAAGGCGATCCACACTCCATTTAGCGCTCAAAGGCAAAAAGATGGCAAAAAGCAGCAATGAACGCAGCAACATGTCACCACCGGACAAAATAATTCCGATGCGATTTTGCAGTGAAATGGCAAGCAGCCAGGACAAAACAATACAAAGCCGCGTGCGGTACCCAATGATCACGCAAAAAGCCACTGCCGCAATGATGCCAAAGAGCAGCAGTTGAAACCACGCTTCGCCATTGATCACATGCAACGACCAATAAGCAGGTCGCCAAAATTTTTGTAAAAGGGCATAGCGGGGGAGCAGTCCCTGGTCGGTGTAGTGCTGCACCAAAAAGGTGGACCGGGTGAAAAGATCGAGAATGATTAAGATTCCCAATCCCATACGAAAGACAGCAAAAGATCTTAAGTCAAAGGTGCGTACCATGCTGTGATGAATCTACGGCTTGTTGGTGGCAGGATCGCTGGGGGCATCAACGGTTTCTACCACCGAAGGCGCCGCCGGGGGATTTGGGGCTGCAGCGTTTTCACCCTGCCCCATTTGATAGAAGAAAAAGCCAACGCCGATCAATAAGGCCAGAAAGATGGTGGCGCCCAATGCGCCCGCCAGCACCAACGTGGCCGAGCTGGTTTGCCGGGCCGGTGCGGGACGACGCATGGTTTGGGATTTGCTTTGTTCGTTTTTACTGTAATTTTGGCTTCCGCTGCTTCCCGCAGTGGCCGGCCCTCCCGTCGCAGAACGGTTTGACATTTTGAATGATGATGTTCCCTGAGACGGCGTCTTCATGAACTTGCCCGCGTCGGACAAAAAGGCTTTGGCACGATCTTCCAGTTCGCTTTCGAACACGTTTTGGAGGAAATCAGCCACCTGTTGGTTGCCTGCTTTTTGGTCGTACAGGTGGACGAAGCGGTTGAGCTCGGAGGCGGCTTCGCCAATGCGTGGGTAGCGCTCGGCGGGGTCTTTGGCGAGCATGCGCATCACGATTTTTTCGAATTCGGGCGGTATTTCACTGTTGATGCTGGAGAGGGCGGGGATATCGCAGGCAACGATGCGTTCATAGGTGCGAATATCGCTTTTTTCTTTGAACAGTCGTTTGCGGGCGAGCATCTCCCAAAGAACCACACCCAGTGCGAACTGATCGGTGGCGCCAGTAATGGCCTGCCCCTGGATTTGCTCGGGGGACATGTAGTGCAGCTTGCCTTTGATCATGCCAGTGGCGGTTCGCGTGAGACGACCGGCGGCTTTAGCAATGCCAAAATCCACAACTTTGGCCACCCCGTCGGTGCGAATCATAATGTTGTGGGGTGAAATGTCCCGGTGCACGATGTTGAGTGCGTCACCAGACATGTTGGATGCGTGGTGGGCGTGGTCAAGACCGTTGGCAGAGTCTGCAATAATTTGGCCGGCCACCGAAATGGGAATCTTTTTGCCTTTTTTGTAGGCATCGATTTGCAGTTGAACCAGATCGGCACCTTTGATGTATTCCATGGCCAGGTAATAAACACCTTCCCACTCGCCCACTTCCAAAATCGAAACAATATTGGGGTGATTTAGAGTAGCGGCCACACGGGCTTCGTCCAGGAATTGATTCACCAGTTCGTCTTGTTTTGCCAAGTCGGGCAGCAGGTTTTTAAGAATCACCAACCGATCGAAGCCTGCAATGCCGGTTTGTCGGGCCACAAACACTTCGCCCATGCCGCCCATGGCCAAGCGTTTGACGATTTCGTATTTGTTGAAAATGAGATTGCCAGACATGGCGTTCACCTTAGGTCATGCGGGGGAGGAAATTCAAGTGTCTAAAACCTTAATTTTACATGTTTTTTAAGTGGACTAAATGATCGATGGCCTCAGCAAAGCCGTGACCCCCTGGTTTGGCGGTGATGTGTGAGGGGGCCGACCCATCTTTTTGTAGCAATGGCAGATAGTTGGCGATGTTGGCCACTCCAATTCCGAGGGGAACTGCCCGAAAGAGCGGCCCATCATTGGTGCTGTCACCAAAATAGATGAAGCGTGAAACCCATTGGGGCCAAGGTTGGCCCCCGATTTCTTCAAAGTAGCGTTTGACCATGGCGGTCTTATTAAAAGCCTGCCAGAAGAAATTGATGTGAACGGAGCTTTGGGCCCAAAAAAGACCTTCGGCGTCGAGTTTTTGGTGAATGAGTTTTTGGGTGGCTTCACTGACGGCTGGACCATCCTCTACCAGATCGAAAGCGGAGTCATAAATGCGCCCCATGTTATCCAGGGCCAACCGGGCCTCAGGGAGATCGGCCATGATGGCATGGGCGATGGCCAAACGTTGCTGTGTTTGGGTTTCGCGCTGTTTGGGATCATCGATGCTGTGGAGCACAGACACTTTTCCAGGCAGGGTTTCTCGGTAAAAACAAATGGCCCCGGTTTCCGCTACGGCGGCTTCAAAGGGGAAAAGGCGCATCAGCATTTCGGCCCAAGCTGCAGGACGGCCCGTTACGGCCATGAGTTGAAAGCCTGCGTCATAGGCGCGATAAAGCGCGTTGGCTGCTTCTTGGGGCAGTTGGCCCGCCCAAGTGACCGTATCGTCAAAGTCAAAAAGCAAATGGGTGATCGGGGCCACTTGCGCGTGGGTCAATTGTGAAATGCTTTGGGGCTGCGCGGTCATGGGAGCTCCATATAGGGTGAGCGTCGCTCAAAATACGTGAGCATGGCGGTGGTGAATTGCGTGAGCAGACGCGGGCGCCAGGGCGAAAAATCAACCTGCAAACGTTGGAATGGCGCGGCGTGGTGCAAGGCCATGTGCCCTCCGTTGGGCAGGGCCCAAAAGGTATTGTCGTCGAGGGTCTCTTGATTGAGGACCTTAATCTTGCCCCCTTTTTGTAGAAGCTTGAGGGCTTTCTCCAGTGGCGGGTTGCCACTGGGCACCAATTGATCCAGAACTCCCGCTCCCACCAGATGAGAAGAGGGCTCTAAGTTTTTGGCTGCTTTGCGGCTGTATGTTTTTTGGGGATCCAAAGAGCTGCCGGAGGACTTGGCGCGGTAAAAATGCACATCCCATAATATTTCGTGCGGCACAAAATGGGGACCATAGCGCAGAATCGATTCGTTTTGGGATTGTATCAATTCGAAATTGAGTAAAGGGGCCAATGATTCCAGGAAGTCGCGCTGCCACGGATGTAAAATGACGCCACAGATGCCATTGGGTTCCAATATTTCTTGGGCGCGCAGCAAAGCGAAATGAAGCATGTTGTCTACGTGCAGTGTATCCACCACCACGCCCGGATAGGTTTCATTATTTTGATGAAAACCGGCCAGCCAGTTTTGGCCCCAGAAGGTGTGGCTTTCATGGTTGCTTAGCCCGTCATCCTTCGCTTGTTCTCGCGAGGTCTCCACCACAAAGCCATGGGCTTCAACATGATTTTGGCGAAGGGTCCAAGCCAGGTGGTGATCGTCATCCAAAATGGCCCAACGCTCGGTGGTGTGGAAATGGTTTTGCAGCGTATGGGCCAGCCGCCATGTGCTTTCGGGGGCCAGAGGGCTTTGGGCCAAGCGGCGAGCAAATCGGCGTCTTTGGGCGTGCCCTTCGCGGATGCGGTGAAGCAGCGGGTGATCGCGCTGGGCGGGTGGCAGCATCCAATCCAGGCTTTTCCCAAGGTGCGCCAGCCAGCTCACCAGCCCGTCCTGCATGTCCGGACCAGAAGCTAAGGTGTTGTTTTCAAACACATCTTTGTTGTTTTCACCCTCAAAAAATGCGAATTGTGGCCGGTGCAAGGGACACAGATGAATGCCCAGGGCGTGCTGAAGGTAAAAATGGTTTGTTTTGTTGAAGTGCATGATAAAACGCCTTCCGAATCATGCTCATTTTTTCTGGGCTTGTCGAGCAGGAAAACGATAGGAATTAAATGACTTCGAACGCACCCACAGCGCCGGCGACAAAGCTTCATTGGGTCACCCTCTTGGTGTTCACCTGTGGCCTTGGGGTGATCATGGGCTCCGCTTGTGATCCTTGCGTGCAATTGACCAATTCTATTTGTGACTGCGAGCCAACGGCAAACGGTAAATTGGCTTGTCGCCAAGAGCGAGAGTTGCAGCGCTCACAACGCGAGGAATCACTGGCCGATACTGAAATGTGCGCGACCGCTTTAGAGACCTGCACTTGTGCGGCCATTGAGAATAACGATTGGGCGGCTTGCGGCATGACGCGAGATACGGTGCCGGACACCGAAGAGCTGGAAGAGGAAGATGGCTCATGAGCGCGTTTTCCCGAAAAAATAAACGGCGCCGCAAAAGGGTTTTTAATCTCCAAAAAGTCCTCTTCATTTTGCCCAATGCATTCACTTTGGGCTCTGTGCTGTGTGGTTTGTATGCCATTGCTCAGTGTGTCACCAGCGATGCCTACTCCGATCTTTATCAGGCCGCCTTGGCTATTTTTGTCGCGGGCTTTCTTGACTCCTTCGACGGCCGGGTGGCGCGGATGACCAAAACCCAAAGTGAATTTGGGGTGCAAATGGACTCCCTCGCAGACGCGGTGAGTTTTGGGGTGGCCCCCGCCATTTTGATTTACAAATGGGCGCTTTGGCCTTTGGATCTTTGGGGCCTCATTATTGTTTTCGTGTTCGCAGGATGCGGCATCATTCGATTGGCCAGGTTTAACGTGCTTTCCTCCCAAGGCGCCGACAGCAGATTTTTCATCGGCTTGCCTGTGCCGTTGGCCGCAGGGGTGTTGGTCACCACCATTATCGTTCACTATAAAGAAGTGGGCACGTTACCGGTGACAGAGCGGCAGTGGGTTATCGCTGAACTGCTCTTTTTGAGCTTTTTGATGGTGAGCAATGTGCGCTACCGAACCTTCAAAGATTTTAAGCCCGAGCCCGCCTCATTGGCCATGTTGACCGCGCTGCTTTCCTGCATTGTTTTGGTGGGCTGGTGGACCCGGGCCTCGGTGAGTTTGTTGGTGTTCATGTCCGGTTATATTTTGTGGGGCATTCTCACCACTTGGGTCATTCGCTCCAAGCCTTCCGAGTCAGATATGGTTTTTGGCGGCACGACACCCAATCTAGAGGACGCCCCCAACGGACCCTCAAGTTCCGCTTAAACCTATTTCCCGTTGTGGCTGTGCGAATAAATCTCGAGGGAAAATTGGGGCGGCCAATTGCCAGCCGTCGGGTGTTCGAACCCATATCTCGGTAAGTAAACGGCTTTTGACGTTCATGGTTTGATGGTTGATCCATTGCAAGCGCACCGAAACTTCCACCACATCGCCGCCCGATTGCTCGGCCATTCCCAAGACTTCAACGTTGTGAAGCTCCAGCTCATGGAAGCGTTCCATCCAGCTTTGTACAAAATCCTGTTGTAACTTCGGTTGTACCAGGGTGGAGGCTTGGGTAATTCTCCCCCAGCGAAAATTCTGGTGGTGCTTCAGCAGGGCTTCTTGGAGGTCGCGGCGTTGATAGAGCTGCTGCGGGGCGCACCCGCCCAAAAACATCAGCAACGATAAAGTCAAAAATAGATAACGCATGTGGTCCTCTCGGGCCGTATTTTGACACAAAAAAAGCGCCTTCACAAGAAAGGCGCTTTGGGTCGAACCAGTGATGGTGCGTGAGAAGCTTAGTAATCCATTTCTGGACCAGCAGCAGTGCCGGTGCTTTCCTCTGGCTTCTCAGCGATCATGGCTTCGGTGGTGAGCAGCAGCCCGCTCACTGAGGCCGCATTGCGAAGCGCGGTTCGAGTCACTTTGGTGGGATCGATCACGCCAGCGGCAGCGAGGTCCTCATACACTTCAGTGCGTGCATTGAAACCAAAGTTGCCTTCGCCTTCTCGGACCTTATTGGCCACGACGGAGCCTTCCCAGCCCGCATTTTCAGCGATTTGGCGGAGCGGCGCTTCGAGGGCGGCAGCCAAAAGCTTAACCCCAGCCGTTTGTTCGTTGTTGATGCCCTCAAGGGTATCGAGGTTGGCGTTCTGCGCAGCGCGGAGCAATGCAACCCCACCACCGGCAACGACGCCTTCTTCAACTGCGGCACGGGTGGCATGCAATGCATCTTCCACGCGGCCTTTCTTTTCCTTCATTTCGGCTTCTGTGGCTGCACCCACATTGATGACGGCCACGCCACCGATGAGTTTCGCCAAACGCTCTTCCAATTTTTCGCGATCATAATCGGAAGTGGTGTCAGCGATTTGGGCACGAATCAAATCCACTCGGGTTTGAATGTCTGATTCTTGGCCAGCGCCATCTACGATGGTGGTGTTATCCTTATCGATGGTGATGGTTTTGGCTTGGCCCAATGCACCCAATGGGTTCGGGGATTGGGGGTCGATAATGTTTTCGAGCTTCCATCCCGCGTCTTCAGAAATGTATTGGCCTCCGGTGAGGGTCGCAATGTCCTGAAGCATGGCTTTGCGGCGATCACCGAAACCTGGGGCTTTCACTGCGGCCACATTCAGAATGCCACGCAGCTTGTTGACCACCAATGTAGCCAATGCTTCGCCTTCAATGTCTTCAGCGATGATCAACAGAGGTCGACCGGTTTGTGCGGTGGCTTCGAGCACTGGCAACAAATCTTTCATGGCGCCGATTTTCTTTTCGTAGATGAGCACGAAAGGATTTTCGAGGTTGGCCACCATGCGCTCATTGTCAGTGACGAAGTAAGGGGACAAGTAACCACGGTCGAACTGCATGCCTTCAACCACAGATAAGGTGGTTTCTAAGCCTTTGGCTTCTTCCACAGTAATGACGCCTTCTTTGCCCACTTTTTCCATGGCCTCGGCCAGGATGTTACCGATTTCAGCATCACCATTGGCGGAAATGGTGCCAATTTGGGCGATTTCTTTGTGATCAGCGATGGGGTTGGAAAGGTCTTCGAGAGACGCAGTGACTTTACCAACGGCCAAGTCGATGCCTCGTTTGAGATCCATGGGGTTGTGGCCGGCCGCGACCAGCTTGCTGCCTTCGTTATAGATGGCTTGCGCTAAAACCGTTGCCGTGGTGGTGCCATCGCCTGCACGATCAGAAGTTTTTGAAGCCACTTCTTTGACCATTTGAGCGCCCATGTTTTCAAAGCGATCGGATAACTCGATTTCTTTTGCCACGGTGACCCCGTCTTTGGTGACGGTGGGGGCTCCCCAGCTTTTATTGATGATTACGTTACGCCCTTTAGGCCCGAGGGTGACTTTAACCGTATTGGCCAGTGTATCGACCCCGAGTGCGATTTCGGAACGCGCGTTTTGTGAAAAATGGATTTCTTTTGCCATGGTGGTTTGCTCCTAAATTTTAAAAATTATTCTTCGACAATGGCCAAGATTTCATCTTCGCGCATGATCAAGTGTTCTTCGCCTTCGATTTTCACGTCCGTACCTGCGTACTTACGGAATAAAACGGTGTTGCCTTCTTGAACCAAAAGCGGTCGCAAGCTGCCATCGTCAGCACTTTTTCCGGGCCCCACGGCCTTAACGATTCCCTGCATGGGTTTTTCTTGTGCGTTATCGGGAATGATGATGCCACTTTTGGTGGTTTGCTCCGAGTCGCTTCTTTTGACTAAAATGCGGTCATTCAAGGGGGTGAATTTCATGTGTTACTCCTCATAAGTCGGCGAAAATGCCTGGAAAACCCTAAAAAAGAATCGGGCGCACAGCCCAACGCGCATGACAGTAAGCACCGCATGCCTTGAGGACAACCGGGATCCCCGCGCAAAAGCCCCTTCAGCGCCTTAAACTGCAATTTTGATAAAAAAGGATCGAAAAATTAGTGGTTTTTGTGTATTTCCCTGCTGAAGGAGTCGCTTTGCTGCCATTTATCCACATCTTTGAACTGCCCATTGACAGTTATGGCTTGGCCAATGTGGTGGCCTATGGGTTGGCGGCGTGGGTGGCCTACAGTTTGGCCTTGCAGGATGGCCGAGACAAGCGTGATGCCTTCGACTTTATTCTGGTGGCGGTGATCAGCGCTTTGTTCGGTGCTAAAATTTTCCACACCCTTTTTGAGGCTGAGGGTCACAAGCTTTCAGACGACAGCGTGGCCACGGGCGTGTGGGATTTACTGGCCGACGATCCGTTACATTGGGCTGATTTGTTTGCCCCGGGTTATGTTTTTTACGGTGGTGTGGTGGTGTCCTCTTTTGCCACCATGATTTTCATTTATCGTCGAGAGATCACCACGCCCGTGGCTTTTGCAGACTACGCGGCACCTGCTTTGGCCATCGGCATGGGCATTGGTCGGGTGGGCTGCTTTATGGCAGGTTGCTGTTACGGCATCTCCACCGAAGTGCCTTGGGGCGTGACTTACCCGGCCGGCGATTTGGCGGCTTTGGGAACGGTGCATCCCGTGCAATTGTACGATGCGGCTTACGGCTTTGTGGCCTTTGCGCTGATCGTGGTGCTGTATCAAAAACGGCAATTTTCGGGTCAGGCCTTCTTGGCCCTGGTGGGCTCCTACGCTTTTTGGCGGTTTGGAACCGAAATGCTGCGGGCGGATGACGACCGAGGTATCTGGTTGGTGGGTATTTCCACCTCGCAATGGGTTTCAATCTTAAGTTTGCCTTTGATCGTGTTTTTGTGGCGCCAATGGTCCAAACTTTATCCTCGCTCAGAGGAGCAAGCGTCGTGATGTTACGCGGGTTTTTATGGGCCTTGTGCTTGTGTTTCAGTTTGCCCACCTGGGCCCAGTCTCAAAAAGTGGCCTATTTTGAGCTGGAGACAACCGCCCCCAAGCACCGCAACACTTTGGAGATGGCCAACCCCATTGTATGGCAGCAGCTCAAAACCATTGAGGGTGTCTCTGAGCATGTGCTCACCAAGCGCGATGTGCGACGCCTCAAAAAGTGTAAAGGCAAAACCAAATGCTTAAAACGTTGGCTGAAAAAGCGAGGGGTTTTTGCTTTGTTTTACGTGAAAGTGACGGATCGGGATGAAGAGCGACATGCCGGCATCAGCTTTCGTTACCTCGATGTCAATGGCGGCAAGCGTTTCAAAAATCATAACCTGGTTTGGACCTACGATGCCGATCTCTTGAATTACGATGTAGAGGTTTTGGTGCGACGTTGGCTAAAACCACGCTCCCTCAAGGGAACATTAAAGGTGACCGGCCTCACCGCTGACACACAGATTTGGCTCAACGAAACCCCGCTTTCCGAAGGTTTGATGAAGGAGGTGTTTACCAAGCAGATGATGGCGGGCACCCACAGTCTGCGGGTGGAGCGCAATGGGTATGTGCCCTACGCCAAAAACTTTTCGATCGATCACCGCAAAGAAACAGAAGTGGCCGTGGATTGGCGCATCGATCCCCTGCATGAAATGAATCAAGGTTTGGGCGAATTCAACCCCGAGCGTACGGAAGTTCTCATCGGCGCCGGTGTGGCTGGAGCGGGGGCATTGACGTGGCTGGGGGCAGCGATTGGTACTTTGGTGATCGGTGCAGAGGTTGAAAAACGAGCGCAGGCCCAAATGTTGTTCGGCGAAACTCACGAAGAATTGGTACGCCAGGGGCAAACGGCGGCTTGGGTGGCCAATGCGGGCTTGGGTTTGGTGGCAATGGCTGCGGGATGGTGCGCCTATTGGGGTTTTACACCGGAAGAGGAAAGTCCATGAAGGTTGTAAGCGCATTTTTCAGCCTCGTCTTAATGAGCGGTTGCCTCTTCATTCCTTCTATTGAAGAGGCGGGTTATAATTCTTGTGAAAGCGAGAAAGATTGTGGTGTGGGGCGTCAATGTACTGCCGGCTACTGCACCCCGCCACCTTGGAATGATGAATCCTATGAGCGTCGACGTTTACTGGTTCTTGAAAACGAAACCGTATCCGAATTACCCGAAGCGGGTGCATTGGTGTTTTGGGTGGGCGCGTCAGGAATGACCCTGAAGCTGGACGAAGTTCCCAGCGACACTCGATACACATATTACCACGCCGATGAAAATACTTGGAAAACGGTTCCCGTGTTTTTAGATACCTTCGATGATCGCTATGCGGTTTGGGTCCCCTTGAGTGCCTCTTTGGCTTCTGGTGCACGGGCGCCCTTGGTGTGGATGGAGAGCAAATCGGGTGACGCCGAGGGGGAAGCGACCATCAGCCCCATCGATGTTTTTGATGCATTTTATAATTTCGGGGCGGGCGAGGCTTGTGTGGCCCCATGGTTGTGTTTTGGAACGGGCGCACCGGTTCCCGATAACGCGTCCATTCGTGTTGCTGACAATCAAATGATGGTTTTGAGTGAAGGGTTGACGCTTCCCTTTGATGTTTCATTTAAGCTCCGAGTGAACGGCAGTTCTTGCGAGAATGTTTTTTGGGGATTGAAAGGCGGCAAAAACCAGAGCTTCGATCCGCCAATGCTTGGCTTTAACGTTGGCACTGACCGGGACATGTCTTTCGAGGTGTACCCTCGGTCAGACAGTCTGGCTCCCGAAATAACTGATTTGGCCCAAATGGATACCGTGTTGAGGACCTACCGGATTCACGCTGGTACCACGTCCATTCGTATTTATCGTGATCAGGATTTACTGGCCGCCATCCCCCTCGAAACCTTGTTAGAAGAAGAGGGTACCTACTACCCCTACCTGGACGTTGACGGTGATTGCTCCATCGAGATTCGCAACTTTTGGGCCACCAGCACCCCCGTGGGGTCGGTGAAAATTACGCCGGAATCGCCGGTTGATTTCCAATTGTTTTAAATTGTTCGTTTTCGACGTGCTGGATTGAAAATTCAGGGCCAAATACTGGTTTTCATGGCTTTAAAAAAATGTGTTGTGAATCCAACTTGTGCTATGGCTGTTTTATGAATTCGCGATGCCGTTCATTTTCAGTGTTTTTACTTGGCTTGTTTTGTCTTTTCGCGCCGCTTGCCGCATCCAGTGCCGTGGCCCAGTCCAAGACGGCCCCCAAGGCTGATGCGGCTGAGCCCCAAGAACCAGAGCAAACCCCAGAGGTATTCGAGAATCTTACCGAACACTTCGAAAAGGACACCGAGCAGCGCGGGTTTCCCATGAATCTTTTTCCGGCGGGCACCCATGGCGGATTGGTGTTGGCAGCATTGGGCGCCGGCGCGGTGGGCGGTTTGTTGGCCCTGGGGGGTGGCAGTATCGCCATTGTTAACTACGAAAGCCAAACCAGTCCTCAATCGAAACCCGATGAACGACTGGCTGCGCGAAGTGCCGGCCGGGTCGGTTTGGGTGTTTTTGGCCTGGGGACCTTGTTGTTGTTCGCGCCACCCATGTTGATCGACTGGGCGCTTCCGCAGCCCGTGGCGCGCCCTTCTGAAAACAGAGAGGGCCAAGAAGTTTTGCTTCCTGTCGATCCCACTGAGGCGACTCCGGTTGAGTCAACCCCGGAGAGCAACGCTTCCCAAGATTTGAAAAAACTCAAAAAGAAAAAAGAAAAACAGCCTTCATCAGGCCCTTCGAAAAATAAAACCAAGAAGAAAAAAGAACCTCAAAAAAAAACGAATAACGGGTGAACGCATTTGATGCACCCGCCCCTTTAACAAGAATGGTTCAACAGGAGCAATCTCGTGGACAAGAATTGGCGCGTATTTAAGTTTGGCGGAACTTCCCTCAAAGACGAAGGCATGTTCCAGCGGGTGGCGAAGATTGTTCGTGAAGCCGCCAACCAGCCCTTGGCAGTGGTGGTATCGGCCATGGGTGGTGTGACCGACAGTTTGATTGAGATGGGCAAACTTGCCGAGGCTGGCGATGACCATTACCTCGAAGTGTTACTGGCCATGAAGCGACGACACAAAGAAGTGGCCGCCGCGTTGCTAGAAAATGAGCAGGCAGATGGTTTTGAGGCTTTTTTGACGAAGCAAACACGAGACTTAGAAGATTTACTGCGAGCGGTTTCATTGGCTCGGCATTTCTCTGAAGAGTCATCTGATTTGATCAGCGGCTATGGCGAATTGCTGTCCGCCAAATTGCTCTCATGTTATTTGCAAGTCTTGGGTGCGGATGCTGCTTTTTGTGATGCCCGAGAAATCTTAAGCATTACGCATCAAGAGGTGGGCCCGGTGCCTTTGTGGGAGCCCAGTGAGACGCGCTTGGCGCGGTGGCAATCAGAGCACCCCCACCAGCTTTGGGTAGTGACCGGTTACATCGCATCTGATGAAAAAGGGGCCCCCACCACTTTGAAGCGAAATGGTTCCGATTATTCCGCGTCCATCTTTGCGGCTTTGCTCAAGGCTGATGATGTCACCATTTGGACCGATGTGGACGGTGTCTTTAGCGCCGATCCTCGGTTGGTGGTGCAACCCATCATTCAAAAGCAGTTGTCTTATCAAGAGGCCATGGAGCTGGCTTATTTTGGCGCGAAGGTAATTCATCCCAACACCATGGCGCCTATGGTGGAGCGCTCCATTCCCATTTGGATCAAAAATACTGGAAACCCCGAGGCGCCCGGAACCTGTATTCACTCTGCCCAACCCGACGATAATGCGGTGGTGAAAGGATTGGCCTCCATTCAAAATTTGGCGCTCATCAATGTGGAAGGCTCGGGCATGATCGGGGTGCCTGGTATCGCATCGCGTTTGTTCGGTGGGCTTCGAGAGGCCAACATTTCGGTGGTGATGATCTCTCAGGCGTCTTCGGAGCACTCCATTTGCTTTGCCGTGCCCGAGGGCCAAGCGGCACGAGCGAAATCGGCGGTAGAGCAGGTTTTCACATACGAGTTAAACCACGGCAAAATTCAAACGGTGGATGTGCAGGAAAACTGTGCCATCATTGCCGCAGTGGGTGATGTGATGGCAGCCCGTACCGGGGTGGCGGCTTTATTTTTTAAAGCACTGGGACAGGCGGGCATTAACGTACGCGCCATTGCGCAGGGCTCTTCGGAGCGAAACATCACTGCGGTTATCGACCAGGCGCAAACGGCACGTGCCATTCAGTCGGTTCATGCTGCTTTTTATCTTTCGGATCAAACGTTGGCCGTGGGCATTGTGGGCCCGGGGCTTATTGGTAAAACGCTTCTACAACAGTTGCGCGCCCAGCGAGACAAGCTTCTCGAAGATTATAAAATTGATTTGCGCGTACTGGGCATCGCCAATTCAAAAACCATGATTCACGATGAGCTTGGCATTTCCATGGAGCATTGGGAGTCCGATCTGCAAGAAGGCACGCCCGTAGACTTAAATCGGTTTGCAGAAGCCATTTGTGCCGACGGTCTGCCGCACACCGTGATGATCGACTGTTCTGCCAGTGATTTTGTGGCGAGCCATTACGAGGGCTGGTTGAATCGTGGCATCCACGTGATCACACCGAACAAAAAAGCCAACTCCGGAGATCTGGCGCAGCACAAAAAATTAATGGCGCTCAAAAAAGAAAAGCACACCCATTATTTTTATGAAGCCACGGTGGGGGCAGGGCTCCCAGTGATTTCTTCCTTGCGTGAATTGCGCCGAACGGGAGATCGGGTGTTGCATGCAGAGGGCATCCTTTCGGGTACCATGTCGTATCTGTTCAACACTTACGATGGGAGCTTGCCTTTTTCTGAAGTGGTCAAAGGGGCCAAAGAACGCGGCTACACAGAGCCGCACCCACGGGATGATCTCATGGGTTTGGATGTGGCTCGTAAATTGGTCATTTTGGCTCGCGAAATGGGTTTGCCACTGAGTCTTGAAGATGTGGACGTGGAAGCGGTCATGCCGGAGGGTTTAGATGCTGAAGATGACGTGGCGCAGTTTTTGTCCAAATTGTCGGCCATGGACGCACCGATGGCACAAAAATTAGAAGAGGCCCAAAAGGCAAATAAGAAAATATGTTACCTGGGTCGCATCAGCGAAAAAGGCCAGGCAGAAGTTAAACTGGTGTCTATCGACATGAGCCATCCCTGCTACGGTCTTTCGGGCAGCGATAACATGATCGCCTTCACCACGGAGCGCTATTGTGATCAACCCTTGGTCATTCGGGGCCCCGGTGCTGGCCCGCAAGTCACCGCCGGTGGGGTTTTTGCTGACTTGTTACGTTTGGCGGCGCATTTGGGTGCGCGTTCATGACCTTGTCCGATGCATTCAAAGGCGCGGCGGCTTCTGCGTTTGCACCGGCCACCATTGGTAATATGGTGGTGGGGTTTGACGTTCTTGGGGGTACACTTGCTCATGTGGGTGACGTTGTAAAAGTGGCATTATCCCCTGCGCAGTCCGAAACGGTCAATCAGGTGATCATCAAAAGTATTGAGGGGACTGACGGGGCAAAACTGCCCTTGGAAGCCGCAAACAATACGGCCGGCAAGGCCATTCTTTCTTTTCTTGAAGGAGAGTCCTTGCATGCAGATGTGACGGTAGAAATCCAGAAAGGAATTCCCCTGGGCTCGGGACTCGGCGGGGCGGCAGCGTCCGCCGTTGCGGCCGTGGTTGCCCTCAATGAATTGTTGAAAGATCCTTTGCCTGAAGACACCTTGTTGCTCTACGCGCTGGATGGTGAAGCTGTGGCCAGTGGTGCTCGGCATGCAGACAATGTTGCCCCTGCCCTTTATGGGGGACTCGTAGGGGTTTTCTCCGTAGACCCCATTTCTATTGGTCGCATTCCATTGCCGCCGGGGTTAAGTGTGGCGGTGATTAAGCCCGATGTGGGGATCAAAACCGAAGAGGCCCGTGCGTTACTGGCGGAAAGTGTGCCTACAAACTTGGTTATTAAGCAACAGGCACGCTTGGCTGCTTTTATTTTAGGTTGCGCTGAGGGTGACTACGATTTGATTGCGGAACATTTTATCGACGAATGGATCGAGCCACAGCGAAAATCACTCATCCCCCATTTTGACGAGGTTCAGGCCAGTGCCAGCGGCCCCGGCGTTTTGGGGGCTTCCATTTCCGGAGCAGGCCCAGCCATTTTTGCGTTGTGCGAGAATGAACAAACGGCGGCTCGGGCTGGTAAGCGCATGCAGGAAGTCTATGAGGCTCACGGGGTCGCTTCTCAGGTTTGGGTCTGCGAAATACCGCATCAAGGCGCACATATTTTAGATAGTTGAGGAGCAGAAGTTGCAGTATATCTCCACCCGTAATTCCACCAAAACTTATCCTTTAGAAGAGGCCTTGCGCTTGGGGCTGGCGCCAGATGGCGGCCTTTTTGTTCCTGAAGCTTTTCCGCGCTTTGGGGGCGTTGAGGGTGATGATTCTTTTCCCGATGATTATGTGGCCTTTGCGCAAAAAGTTTTCAAACCGTTTTTTGAAGGCAGTGTGTTAGCTCCCTCATTGGCGCAGATTTGTGAACGAACTTTTACTTTTGATATGCCCCTCAATTTTCTGGATGACAATGAAAACGCCCTCTTAGAATTATATTGGGGACCCACGGCAGCCTTTAAAGATGTCGGTGCTCGATTTTTAGCCAATTGTTTTGCGGCTTGGCATGCTGAACAAGAGCAACAACAAGACCTCACGGTTTTGGTGGCTACTTCTGGCGACACAGGGGGCGCGGTGGCCTCTGCTTTTCACCACCAGCCTGGCATTCGCGTTGCGGTCCTTTTTCCCCAGAACGGGGTGGCACCGCGACAGCGCCAACAACTCACCGCTTTTGATGGGAACGTGAGTGCTTACGCCGTTGACGGTGTCTTTGATGATTGCCAAAAGCTGGTGAAAGCTGCATTTGCCAGCGAGGAAATGAGCAAAAAATATCAACTGACCTCGGCGAATAGCATCAACATCGGTCGGTTATTGCCCCAATCCATTTACTATGCCCACGCTTCCTTAGCCTATTTCAAGCGAACCCAAAAACCCGCCCGCTTTATTATTCCCTCGGGAAATGTAGGTAATGCCACCGCTGCGCTTTGGGCCAAACGCATGGGCTTTCCCATCGCGGATATTGTGATGTCCAACAATGCCAATGGTGTGGTGACTGATACTTTTAACAATCTTTCATTTGAGCCGCGGCCATCCATTCCGACCTTGGCCAATGCCATGGATGTAGGAAACCCCAGTAACATGGAGCGTTTGTTGCATCTGGTGTCTGGAGATATCCCAAAGCTGATGGAGGACATGTCGGCCTTTACGGTTTCCGATGCTGAAATTCGAGACCGCATCCAGCGCGTTAAAGCGGAGCAAGGTTTGGTGGTCTGTCCGCATACTGCCACCGCTTTTGAGGTGTTGGCGCGTGAAAATCTAGCGGGCAGCATTTGCGTGGCCACGGCACACCCAGCCAAATTCCCCGAAACTGTAGAGCCTTTGATTGGCGAAGAAGTGCCCATTCCGCCGGCCCTGCAAGAGATCTTAAGTAAAGAAACCCGTGTATCGGCTTTATCTCCCCAGCTAGAAGACCTCGACCGCGCGTTGTCTTGAGAGCCTCAACTAGGGTTCGGTGGTGGTGATCATTTCTGGACCAAAAGTCCAAGCCTGTTCATTGCCCAGTTGGCCATAGTGATTTTGACCTCTTCCGTATCGTTTCCCGTTTTCATCGAGGCCCATGATGAAGCCATCCCCCACACTTACCGTGGCGTAGGATAAACTGCTGTCGATCAGTGTTGGCTCAGAGGTGTAATCGATGAGGTCGGGTAATGCGTTGTGGAAAATCACAGCACCCCAGCAGAATAAAGAGCCACCTTGTCGAATGGCACAGGTGATTTGTTTTCCGGCTGCCACGTGTTGCCAAGAGTTGAGGGTACCTACCCGCATGGGGCTGACCATGCTGTTTTCCTCAGCGTTGGCACCACATTGCCCTCGGTCATTTTTACCCCAACACCACAATGCTTTTTCTTCATCGATGCCACATGCGTGATGGTCGCCTACCGTCACTTTTTGAAAAGCCGTAACGCTGTCGGCGATGACTTGTTGCGGCAAGTGTGTTTGTTCAACGGTGCTGGTGGACACGCCCAGTTGCCCCACATCATTTTTGCCCCAACAATAAAGAGATTTTTGGGCATCGAGCGCACAGGTGTGGTTGGCGCCGCTACTGACTTGGTAAAAAATGGATTCGTGGCCAACTTTTTGAGGGAGGTTCGTGGGGGCGCCAGGGGTTTGTCCGGTCTGTCCAAAGGAGTTGAGTCCCCAGCAGAACATATCTCCATCATCGTGAATGCCACAGGCATGGTTTTGCCCTACGGATACCGATTCCCAACTCGCATCTGATACCAAGGTGGGAGCCACGACGTTATTTACATCGTCGGAGCTCACCTGATGTGCATCGTTTTGCCCCCAACAATGTAAAGAGCGATCGCCTTGAATGCCGCAGGCGTGCCGTTCACCAGCACTTAAGGACAACCACTGAAAGACGCCCACCTGGGCAGGTTGTTGTAAGTGAAAATTAGAAGTGTTTCCCAGCGGGGTCTCACCACTTTTGCCCCAGCACCATAGGGATTTATCATCTTTAATGGCGCAGGCGGAAGCGCCCGCAGCCGCAAGATCGATCCAGCTCAAAGATTGGGTGTCCAGCGCCTCCCAGCCTATAATTAATTGAGCGCTCAAAGAGGTGCCAGTGGCCCCGTATTGGTTGCGCCCCCAACAATACAATTTACCCTGAACCGTTAACGCGCAATTATGTGCGAGCCCCGCTGTGACGGTTTGCCAGCTTTGAGTTTCGTTAAACAACTGAGGCTCTAATTGACTCGATGAGCCAAGTACAAGGTTATTACCAATTTGACCTTGATCGTTTTGCCCCCAACACCACAATTTATTGTTTTCACTGACGCTGCAGCTATGGGAGGCGCCCACGCTCACGGAAATCGCTTTGTCTATTTGCTCAAGCTGTTGCGGCAAATGGGTTTGTGTGGGGGTTTCGCCAAGGCCAAGGATGCCATCATTATCATCGCCAAAACACCACAAGCTTGCATCTTCTTTAATGGCGCAGAAAGAGTTGACGTCGTACGCCCCTCCAGCGGCAATGCTGGCCCAGTCCGTGTTTTCACTGACCAAAGTGGGAGCTGCATTTTGATGGTCTTGGTGCCAACGGCCCCAACAGTGTAAAGAGTGATCTTCTTGAATGCCACAAGTACCGCTCACGCCAGCGGCAATGGCGAGCCACCGTTGATCTGAGACAAGGTGCAGTTCGCTTTGGTTTTTCAGGTTCGGATGGCCCGCTTGACCATTCGCATTTTTCCCCCAGCAATACAGGTTTCGTGTTTCATCGATGGCACAGGTGTGTTGCCAGCCCACTGAAATTGTCAGCCACGTCTTGTCGGTCGCGATCTGTCTCGGGGTTGCTTGGTTGCAGATGACCTCGCTGGCAACTTGGGTTGTTCCACATTTTTCGAGCGTTTCGACATCTTCACCGGTGGCCAAATTGCCATCGTGGTTGGCACCCCAGCACCACAAACTCCGATCGTTTTTGAGGGCGCAAGTGTGCCTCGCTCCGGTTTTGACTGCGTCCCAGTCGTTATCTGAGCCCATGGGAATCGGTTGCGCATTGACTTCTTGGTCATCGTGTCCCAGTTGGTAAGAAAAATTGAGTCCCCAGCAAAAGATTTTTCCATCGGTTCTTAAAGCGCAGGTATGGGCCGATTTGGTTGAAACTGTTTTCCAAAAATCTTCGATTTCAAAATCAGCGACGTCTGAATCTGGAACAGCGACATCGTCGAGGTCATAAGCTTGTACTTTAAGTTGGTGCGCGCCCGTGGCCACACGCTCGAGAACCAGTGGGGATTCACAATCGAATTTAGGCGTATCATCCAGTTGGCATTTGAAACTGCAATTGGTGACGCCGCAGCTGAAGGTGGCAGTGACTTGATTAAATTCGAGTGGCACCACTTCTAAGGAGTCGATATTGCTCCCGGCACCATTTTTGGTGATCAGCCATGTAAAGCTGGCTGGTGTGGTATCGGTGCGATTTTGCTCATCGATGGCCCGCACAAAAAATTGATGCTCCCCGTAAGCCAAGCCTTCAAAAACAGTGGGAGATTCACAGGCAAAAAAAGCTTGGTCATCCATGCGGCATTCAAACCGGCATCCATCTCCCAAATCACAGGTAAACTCAAACGAAGCATTGCGTTCGGTGGTTTGTACATCGGGGGTGCCGCTCAGAATGGTTTCTGGCTCGGCGGTCAGAACGGGTTGGGCCAAGGGCTCTGGTGGCAGCTCAGGGAGGTCACAAGCCATTAATAGGCTGAAAATGCTGCCCCAAAAAAAACAAACCGACGGCCTAAAACTTCTCATTCTGAGCCCTCCGGTTTTTCAAGGGCCCACTTGAGTCCAAAGGCAGTGACGATGCCGCCCAGGGTGAATGCGGCAGCTCCCGCAATGGCTACGGGGCGTCCCAGAGACTGCCAACGTTCCCGTACGAGGGTGTAAGCTTGCCGGTTTTGGGAGGAGTTATCGTCGAGCACGCGTTGGTATAGTTCCAAACCTTCAATGTAAGGGTACGCACCAAAAACGGTCATGGTCGCTCCGCCCAGCGCCAGCGTTCCGCCCGTGGCCACCACGGTCCAACGAATGTTGGTGTCGCCAAATACCATTGGGGTGGGTGCTGAAGGTGCCGGAGGGGCTGGTGGCATTGGGGTTGTTTCGAGCCAAAAGGCGTCTTTTTGGGTCTGGGGCGTGTTGTCTGCCACCCGGGTGGCGCAGGGGTTACCCGGTCCCTCTTTCGCGATCTCTTGGCTGATGATTTGGGTTCTTTCCGAAATGGTTTTTGTGCGCTCATCGTCTGGATAGGTGCCCAAGATCAAGACGAACAGGTGTAAGGCCCATCGGCGATCACCGGCGGAATCCGCCGCCATGGCAGCATTATAAATATACTGTGCCGCGGGGGCTTCTTGGTGCGCTTTTAAGAAGTGCAGGGTGGCATCGCACCAAAGACCCTGATCCGCAGCGGCAAAGGCCTTTTCTTCAGCCTGTTTGGCCAAATTCAGATCCTCAGCAACCGCAGAGGTGCTCGCTAAGGCTGAAAAAAACAGAAAAGCCAATAATAACCGCAATTTAGAACTCTCAGAAAACGAACAGAACCGAACTGATTTAAATCAACCAGCCTTCTTAAATGTAACAAATGCTCGGCGGAAGTGTGCCACAATGAAGGGGTTGTGCTCAAGCGTGCTGTGATGTGGATCACCTTTGCTCTGGGGGCAACTTTTGTGCAAGGCTAGCGATACTTGATGGGCAAACGGTTTTAGGAGTTCTCACTATGGTTAAAGTCAACGGCGCTTCACAGTCCACATCGATCAGTTCGGCCCAAAATACAGCGGGGCCAGACCCCAAACTGGGTGATAACCAAGTACTTGTAAAAAAAGGGGATTCCCTTTGGGCAATCGCTAAACGGGAGCTCGGAGACCCTACCCGATGGCCAGAAATCGCCGATTTGAACAAGCATTTTTTGCAGCGTGAAGGGCTGCAACCTGGCCAAAAATTAAGCCTGCCGAAAAAGGCACAAGCCGACCAGCTCCAGCAATCAAGCGACGCTGCGAGCAAGAAGCTCCTGGGCCAAGTGGCCAGTCAAAACCCCCAAGCGGGCAACTTAGACCTTAAAGGCACCCTGGCCGACAAAAAAGAACTGGAAAACGCCAGACTGGCCGCCAACACATTCACGCCAAGACCGAGTGGCAAAAAGACCTGGAAGAAATCCACGCACGCGGCCAGCCTGTCTTTTGAAAAGACCACCGATCGCAAAACTGGCGACGTCACGCGCAAGGCAGAGTTTAAGGATGAAAGCAATAAAGTGAGTGTCTCCGCCGATGCAAAACTCCGAACCGGGGGCAGCAGAGACGTCTCGGCCATTGGAACCGAGGGCACCTACCGCGCGAAAGATGAAGATGACTTGCTTCAGAAAGCCCACGGGACCGTGGACGGTTTGTACGCCAAAGGTGGTGCCAGTGCCTCCGCCGGGATGGTGTTTGATGCCGACGGGCCCAAAATTCATGCGGACGCAGGCGTGTCTGGGAAAGTGGCCGCGTTCAACGCCACAGGGGCACTGGAAAGCAAGTCCTACGGTTATGGCGGGGTGAGCACCCAAACAGCCGTGAAGGGCGAAGTGGACGTTTTAAGCGCCGAGGCCAGCGCCAAAGTAGAAGCGGGGCTGAACCTCAAAGAGGGTGACGCTTTTGTGGGTGCCAATGTTGGTTTGGGGGCTTATGTGGCCAAGGCATCTGGTGAGGTTCGACAAAGCTTTGGTGTTAAAGGCATCGATGGCGAGAGCCACAACATCGGCAGTGTTAGCGCTGGAGGTAGCGTCTCTTACGGCGTGGGTGTCGAGGCTTCCGTAAAAGCGGGCATGGACGATGGCAAAATCGTGATGAAGGCCAAGCTTGGGGCAGCCTTGGGCGTAGGCCTCAAAGGCGAAATTGGCCTTAGTGTGGACGTTAAAGGAACCTACAACGCTGCGAAAGGCTACGCTGTTGCGGCGGGTGAAGCCGCTTACGACGGTGCAAAGTACGTTGGCAAAAAAGCGGTGGCTGCTGCCGAGACTGTTGGAGAAGCGGTTTATGATGCAGGCGCCTATGTGGGCGATAAAGCTTCAAAGGCGGCCAGCGCAGTTTCTAATGCGGCCAGCAGTGCGGCTTCAAGTGTGAAGTCTTACGCGAAAGACGTCTGGAATTACTGGTTTTAAGCAAGGAAACTGTTTGGGAAAACCCGAAACATTTTGAATTGACCCCAAGTGACGGCCATGCAAAGACAGGCTGACCTTGGGGTTTAATTGTGCAAGGCATGAGGAGAAGAAGATGACATCTCGTTACGAAGAAATCGATACCATGTTGCGTCGGGCTGAAATGGATGATGCCGCCAATGCCATTCAGGCCTTGCTCAGCGAAAATGCAAAAGATGCCGAAGCTTTGGTCTTGAATGCGCGTTTACTGGGTGCGTCGGGTAAAGCTGATGAGGCACTCACCAATTTAGAGCAAGCGCTCATGATCGATCAAACTCACGTCCAAGCGCGCATTTATAAGGCGGCCAATCTTTACGACGGTGGCCAGCACGATGAGGCAGAAACCTTAATTCGAGCGGTGGTGAAAGAAGATGCCAACGCCCACGCAGCCTGGTTTAACTTGGCGCGCATCGAGGCTCGCAAAGACAATTTTACTGAGGCGTTGAGTGCCCTGGATTCGGCGCTCAAGATCGACGCGAGCAACGCACATTACCTCTTTGCCAAGTCGAGCATGCTCGAAGCATTGAACCGGGAGCAAGAAGCTTTTGATACCCTTAAAGCATCCATTGAAGCGAACCCCAAACTGGAGCAAGGCTGGTACGTGCTCAGTGGCTGGCTGCTTGAGATGGGCCAGGCCCAAGAAGCACTGGACAATTTAGAGCAAGCCGTCCAATTAGTCGCGCCGAGCGATGGCTTGGTGGAGCTGTTGGGTCGCGCTGCTGTTGAAGCAGGCCAGCCCGAGAAGGCAGCAAAGGTTTTTGAGGCCATGTTGGAAGCGCACCAAGAAAACCCTGGTGTTTGGTTCAATTATGGGGCTGCCAATCTGGCCGCAGAGAACTATGCCGAAGCAGAAAAAGCTTTTCGCAAGACCATTGCTTTAGATCCCAATGATGTGGACGCGGTCCACGAGTTGGCCAATTTGATCTCCTTGGCGGATGAGCCCGAAGCCCAAAAAGAAGCAGAGGAGCTGCTGCAGCAGGTGATTCAAAAGGCCGATAATTCCTGGGAGGCCCACAATGACTTGGGCCGCTTGTATTTGAGTTCCGCTGATCCCGCTCAAAAAGAGGCTGGTTTGCGCTCTTTTGAGAAAGCCGTAGAGATTTCCGGTAACGACCCGTTGGTTGTTTTCAATTTGGCTTTAGCTTCCGCGGAGTTAGACGATCTTGAGCGCGCCCGAAAGATTTGTGATGACCTCACTTCTGGGGCGGAAACCCCCGAAGAAATCAAGGAACGAGCGTCTGAGCTGAAGGCTTCTTTAGTCCAAGCGTAAAAATTCGCAGTTTTTCTGTGATTTTCCCAAGTTTCCAGTTGACGGTTTAGGATTCGGTTTAGTATAAGCCGCCCTTGTCGCTTTAGTTAAAGCGATCACCTGATCCCTTCACCGCTGTGGAGGGGTTTTTGTTTGCTCTTTGAAAACCAAATAACAGATTCGATTAAAAAGTTTATTGATGAAACATGTAATGTGACATCGCGCGAGT
>PBLQ01000045.1 GCA_002721815.1 Myxococcales bacterium | reverse complement strand
TGGTACTGCAGGTCTTTCCTGTGGGAGAGTAGGTCGCTGCCGGAGTTATCTTGAGCCCCCCAAGCAATTCTTGGGGGGCTTTTTTTTTGTTTTTGCCTTCCAATGCTAAGCTCGGTTTGTGGGTATCCCTGTTTTCAGCATTTTAAGATTTGTTTTGGTGTTAAACTTTGTGGTTTGCGTCCTGGCTTGCCACGCGAAGTTACCAGAAGACCCTCCATCCAAACCTCCGCAAAAGCCACAACCAACGATGGTTTCAGAGATTGGTCTCGAAAATCACATCCCAGAAAATATGAGCGGGCTGTATGTAGAGTTGGCTGAATATTTACGTGGAAAAGACGTGGCTATGGTGGGGCCAGCGCCTAATTTGGTGGGCACCGGTATGGGACCAGAAATAGATGCTTATGATGTGGTCTGCCGGGTGAATAATTCCTTCATCATCAACGAAGAAATGGTCCAAGACTACGGCTCGAGAAAAGATATTTTGTTCAATTCTGGCAGCGATTTAGGCCTTGCGGTTTTAAAGCACGTTTTCCCACAATGGCAGGCTGCCCAATACGTGATGCTTCCCGGCATTCATCAGCATCACACCCCAGATCACGATACTGTTTTAGAGGGCTTTCAAGAAGTGAACATGAACAATATTCCAGTTTTTCAGCCTGACGAAGATTGGTTCATGGGGTGGCAAGCGAAAATAGACAAAGAGAAAAAGTGGAACTTTTTAAATACGGGACTTTCTTCTATTCGACTTCTTTTAGAATTCGATATCAATTCATTAACCATTTATGGGTTTACTTTTTATAAAGGCGGAAAAGGGTACGTGAAGCATCAAGACGAAGTTGTTCGTCATGTGGTGGCCAACGCCAACCCTATTGGGGCGTCCCATTATGAGCCCACCGGTAAATCTCACCAGCAACACAAACAAAAAAAGTTTTTTCGTCGGTACATCGAAAGTGACCCCCGAATCATTTTTGTCGAATAGAAGATTCACACGATGCTTTTATTTCATATTTTAGCCGGGTCTTTTGCCATTTCACTCTTCTTTGTGTTGAGTGCGAAGGTTCTACGAGAAGACACCAAAGAGCTTGGGGTGAGTCCTGCGTTTGTATTGGCTGGAACGCATTTGGTATCGGCGGGCATCATCGGAATGTTTTGGGCGGGCTTGGTTTATGGCGGCATTTGTCAAACCCCCGACTTTGTCGACTTTTGGGCAGCTTTGTTCGCGACGGTATTTTTAAACCTGCTTGCAAAACTATTTCTCTTTCGGGCGTACCCTTTAATTGACGTCGCCATGATTGCACCCTTTTCAGGCTTATCGCCGGTGCTCGCGATTTTTGGAGCATGGATTGTCATTGGAGAACTTCCAGACGCGAATGGCTGGGTCGGAATTCTGCTCGTGAGCCTATCTGTTTATTTTCTGTATACCCCCAAAGAATTCTCTCTTAAAAAAGTATTGGCCCCATTTTCGCAAATCTTTCGCAATCGGGGCGCATTGCTGGGCTTCCTGTCCGTTGTTCCTCCAGCTTTTTCTATTGCCTTTGACAAAAAAGCAGTTTTGCTCAGTGACCCCATGACGTTTTCGTTTTTCGCTGTTTTAGGCGTAGGCGTAGGGGCTGCAGGGATAGAGCTCTATGAGACCGGAGAGGAAAAAGTAAAAAAAGCAGTGGCGGTTCTTGGGCCTAAAATGCTGCCCTTGGGTGCCCTCCACTGTGTGGCCACCTTCTTTTTTACTTTTGCATTACAATACGATGTGGTGCCGCACATCAGTGCGCTCAAGCGCATGGCGGTGATTTTTCAAATGATTTTGGCTTATTGGTTGCTCAACCAGCGTTCCGATATGAAAAAACGAATTTTTGGCGGGCTCGGCGTTGTAGTGGGTGTTATACTCATCGCCATGCCGAACACCTTTTAGTCATCCGCACGAAACTTAATTTGGTAATTCGTACAAATAGGTGTGGCATCAGGTTTCCAGACCACCCAGGCCACAACCTCTTTGTCATCGTCTGAAGACCAGCTGCCGTTTGATGAATAGCTGTTTTGACCGCAATAACTGGGGTCATAATAATCAGTATACCCACCGCACCCAGAGCCTGAGGCGCGAATGTTCACACACAGGGCCAGGCCAGGTGGGGCGCTGATAAGCTCGACCTTGGCGCGAAAGGAGTCTCCAAAGGTATCACAAATCACACTGCCGGCATCTTCCATTTTAACATAGTACAAATCGGTATCTTCGGCGTCGTGCAGGTTGCCGGTGACGGTCACGCTGTGGGCGTGGTCAGAGCAATCATCTCCCAGGTTGCCCAGGTCGCGTTTGTCGGAGCAATTGCCGCCGATATCATCACCATTTCGTTCTTCTTGGCATTCACAACCATCTGCAAAGGCCACATTCGTATCATGGTAACCCTCAGCGCATGACCCGATAGCGCAGTACCCTGCTTCGCATGAAGGGGTTCCGTTTGCCACCGGGCAGCCGTCGATACACGAGACCACTTGTCCGGTTAAATCCAAGCGCGCGGTGCTATAATCAATGGCATCGGTTTGAAGAAGGAAAGTGGCGTTCGCGGGCCCCAGGCTCTGGCCGTTTAAGAAAAATGCGAAAGAGATGGGATCGTCGTCAGGACTGATTTTAACAGGGAGATCCGGCGCTGAGCCGAGCATGATTTGAGGTGAAGAACCAATTTCGAAGTCGTACGAAAAAATGGTGAGGTCCCCGGTACCGGTGTTGCCAATTGTCACCTCCACCACATCGCTTTGCCATCCCATGACCACGTTACCAAAATCAATATCTTCGATGCTGTACTCAGCCATTGGTGCATTTCCAAAAACTGCCAAGGTGACCGTGATCAGCGGGTTGTTGGGATCGGTGGTTTCCAGTTGTAAAACCCCTTCTTGTGCCCCACCACCTGCTGGGGTCGCGTAGACTGAGAGGACGGTGCTCTCGAGCGGGGCGATCTCGGCCAAAGCCTCTCCGCTGGTGCTGCCCATATGAAAGACATTCGGATCTGTATCCCCTAAAGCGGAGATAGAGGGCGTGACGGTGAGCGGCGCGCCCCCCGCATTATAAAGTTGAAGCTCCCAAACATCTGTTTCACCAAAACGAACTGCACCAAAGTCGATGCCTTGGCCAACCGACGGGGTGATTCTGATGCCTGGCTCAGAAAAGGCCGTGCCTCGCAAATCCACTGCGATCAACGGTTGGGCGGTATCATTGGTAGCGACGGTGAGTTGTCCTTCGTAGTCCTGGTATTCGCTGGGGGTAAAGGATAGCGCCACTTCAATGACATCGCCGGGGTTCGCGTGTGGGTTTTCAGGGAATGTGAATGCGAAAGCATCATTTTCGTCGGTGAGATTGAGGGCGGCGAGCGTGAGTACCGCATCGTTTTCGCTGGTGTTCTCCAAGGTTAAAATGGCTTGGCCTGTTTCATCAGGCGCCACATAGCCAAAGTTAATCGTATCGGTCGAAGGCACAAAAGCCACACTGCCCAAAACGCGTGAGCGTAAAGGAACTTCTACCGTGGTCAAAACACTGTCCTGATAAGGAAGCGATGCGTCGTGGGCATCGATGATGAGAACCGCCTCATCTGCAATGCCATCGGTGGGTTTGTACGTCACAGACAACGCTTTTGTACGGCTGTCTTTGATCTTGAGCGGCTTTTCAATGGTGGGATGTTCCAGCGCTTCATCAGCCGGATCTTCTTCATCGTTGTACAGCGCAAAACTAAAGTCCTCGGAAGAACCTTCTTTAAACCGAACTGAAGTGATGGCCAGTTGTCCACCGCCACGGTTTTCTAGGGTGAGGATTTTTGCTTCATCGCAGCCCATCAACACGCAACCGAACCCCAGTCCAAATGGAGGGTCCACGTAGAGGCGTGCAGGCACTGCTTCGACGTCAATTCCACATTGTTCTGGGTTCGCGGTGCAGTTAACTGAGGCACCATCTTCTTGGCACGCAGCGCTGGACAGGAGCACCCAACAAAACATCAGCCCGCTCAGCAGTTGAGCGCTTTTAGGCCGAAAGGGTTGTGGTGCGAGTAGCGTCATAAAACTTATTCCAAAATAAACTGACCGTTTAGTCGTTGGATACGAACAATGTCGTGGGTGTCCCCTTTATCATTGAGGCGAAATTGGGGTGCAGCGATTTCTTCATTGTTCACCAACACTTTGACCGTGGTGAGGCTCGAGCCAAAACTCCAACAGTTTTGGGTAATCAAATCGCTGACGGTGTTGGGGTCGATGCCCACTGGTATGCCCGCACTGGCCCCAATGACGCTGCCCAAGATGCTGGTGCCAATGCCTAACAGGTCACCCAAAATACCGCTGGGTAAGTTTTTGCAGTCTTCGTGGTAGTGAATACGACCAATAAAAACGGTGCCATTGGCGGTATCGTCATCGTAGTTCAAAAAGTCTAACGTAATGGTTTCGCGACGGTCGCCGTTGAAATGTTGAACGTGTCCTTCGGCGCCGTAGTCGTTCCAGGCCGCACAAGGGTCTTGGCTGCTGTCGATTTGACCGTCTGAGTTATAGTTACGGTTAACCCGGCAGGCGCCGTACATGCCCACGAGTTCTAAGTCCACTTCCCGGAGATCCGTGCCCCACATATCGCTGTCACCACGCTCAAAGTTCATTTCTAGCTTCAAGACGTCGTTGAAGTCACCGCCTTTGGCCCAGCCGTGCAGTGGGACCGTGGTGAGCACGTTGGTTTCATCATTACTGGTAATGTTCAAAAAACCGTCAGTGGAGGTTTGAGGATCGGTTTGATTGGCAGGGTCGCTGGGTTCCGTAGGGTTGAAAAAGACACTCACCAGCACGGTGCCGCCGGCGGCAACGGGGGGCAAGATGGGCGGAGAGACCGAAAAGACACCTGCGGAATCGGAAAGGGCCAACTGGGCGGTCAGTGCAGATTGCCCTTGATTGGAAATGGTGAGTTGTTGATAGCCCACCATGCCCACAGAAATCGGATCACCGTCCTCGTCACGGAACTGAAGTTCAGCGGGCTGAACGGAAATCAAGGCTGGGCCTAATGAGGAGCCAGAAAGATTGGCGGTCGCGCGAATGGTGCCCGCAGGGTCCCCGTGATGTGCGCGCACCACCAACTCATCGCTGTAGTCGCGGTTTTCGGTAGGTGAAAACTTCACGCTGACATCCACGTATTGTTCCGGGCTGAGCAAGAGCGGGTTGCTTTCAGAAATGGCGGCACCGTCCACGAGTAATGCTTCGTCTTCAACCAGCGCAAAGTTCGCTCCATTGTCGAGTAAAATACGTTCAATATGTAAAACCGCATTTCCTGTGCCCGCATTTTTGACGCGAATCACTTCGGTGGCACTGTTGCCTTCAGAGGCGCCTGCTTGATAGGGGACGTACCCAAAATTGAGGTCCGTGGGTTGCAAGTCTAAAACGGGTTGGCCGGAGTAGGACGCAAAAAGCTCTACGGCCACCAGTCCTTCATCGCCAGCGCTGGTGTCGTCGGAGCGAATCAGGAGTTGTGATTCTGCTTCGCCTGCTTCGGTGGGGCTGTAACGCACGGTAATATCTAAGGAGCGCTCAGGGGGAATGCGTTGAGGGTATGAAGTGACGTCGCAAGGTTCGCAGGAGAAAGCATCGTCGGCATCGTCCGCCAGACCAACGCCCTGTAAAGTGAGTAAACAAAAACCCAGGTTTTCAATGGTGACAATCTCTTCTATTTCGTTACCCAAAGCCACTTCACCGAAGGACACGGCCAACGGAGTGACATTGATCAGCGGGCTCTGATCACCCTGGCAAGCAAAGTCATCGGAAGGAACACATTCACCCAAGACGCAAATCTCACCCAAGTGGATCAGGCAATCATCATCGATCTGGCAGCCGGTATCCACACAAACGCCATCCACGCAACGTCCGGATTCGCATTCTGCGTTCACCACACAGCCTTCACCATCGTCTTTTTGGGGGATTTCCTGTTCTCGAACGATCACCATGGTATCGCTGCAGCCCACAATGAAAGTCACTAAGAAAAGCGCGAAGATAAATGTTTGTCTCATGATGCTGGGCCTGTCGATTGGGTGTTGGAGCCATAGTCTTTGCAAATTATAGCCTTTTTAGCACCGTTTTGGCGCTTATATCCCCCTTTTGACCGACTTTTAATTGGCGGTACGAACTGGGGCCCAAGATGGGTCTAAACCATTAAAAAGTATTAGGAACTAACGTTTCTTACGCTTGCTGGCCTTTTTTCTTTTTGGAGATCTCTTGTTCACTTTGCGGCTTGAGCCCGAGCTGGAGTGCGAAATGGTGGGGGCCACCCGGTAGGAGGATTGCCAGACCATTCTGAATTCTGGGAAGAAATTAGCGGGTTGTACGGAGATCCAAAACAGCCCTGGGCCGCTTTTGAGCAGCATGCCTTCAGGGGCCACGGAGATGACTTGGTTTTCGGCACCCAGGTGATCGTCGAGCTCAACGTAAGCCATGGAAAGACCGCAAAGCTCTTGAAATTGTTCAGGAAGTCGAACCTCGGCCCAAAGCTTTTCGCTCTTGGCCTTTGGGTCTGAAGCGGCTGTCAATGCATCGTCTTGGACGGATGGGCATTGGGCCACTTGTTCGAGTTGCCCTTGCGAAAGGACGCGCATGAGGCGAATTCCGTTCATTTGCGCGGCGATGGGCCTTTCGATGGATTCATCGAGGTAAATAAGCGTAAAACCGTAGTCTTCTTGGATCATGGCCGGAAGGTGGGCTTTGCGCCAAGCCGTGTTGTGAGACCTCTGGGCCTCCGAACCATGCAGCGCCATGCATTTTCTGATTTTTTCTTCAAAATTAGGGCAGGCCTCCGAGGCGTTGGCCCAGGTGGGACTGCTGCCCCCTAAGATACCTAAAAGTCCTGTAATTACGAGTAGTTTTGAGTTTGTCATGCGCCATCATATCCTTTGTTGTCATACATATCGATTTTTTTGACCCGATGAAAGCCCGAAATGTTGCCCCAGAAGCGAAAGGGGCCATTTGTATGTCTTGACGCCTCCATATGGCCCCGATAGAGCCCAGAACGTTCATTCATTCCTGTGTAGTTAACGCACAGATCCCGGAAGTGATTCACATGGAAATTAACGCCACCATATTACTTCAACTCGCCTTGTTTTTGGTGTTGATGGTTCTCTTATCTCAGTTTTTGTTTCGTCCATTGCTCGAACTTTTTGATGCACGTGAGCGTCGCATTGATGGTGCACAAGACGAGGCCAAACAATACCGAGAAGACGCAGACCAAAAAGCCGCCATCATTGCAGATCGCATTCTTCAAGCCCGGCAAGAAGCCCGAGAGTCCTTGAATGTATTTAAGGACAAGGCGAAAGAGCGCGAGCGTGTGATCATGGATGCGGCCCGTCAAGAAAGCCAAGCGAAGCTCAACGAGGCCCGTGACGTCTTAGCGGCACAGGTTCAAGTGGCTCAAACACAACTCAACGAAGATGCCAAAACCCTGGCACAAGAAATGGCCGCCAAAGCATTGGGTCGCGCCCTTTAATTTTTCTTAAGGAGTCAAAGAACATGTTGGCATTACGCAAAGTTCTTTTCGGAATCACATTTGCTTTAAGCGGGTTGTCCGCTTCTTCCGCACTGGCTGCCGGCGGTGGTCATGGCGAACCCCACGTCACCAACTGGTTTTCTTTGCCGATTTTCAACATCGAGCTGAGTGAAAGCATTCATGCCCCTGCATTGGGGTGGGTCATGGTTTCCTTTGCTGTCTATGTGGGGATCATCGTCTTCATCATGTCCAAAAAACTGCCTGATTTCTTGGCGCAGCGTTCGGAGCTCATCCGTCAAGCCATCGATGAGGCCAGTGAAGCCAAAAAAGAAGCAGAGGCCAACGCACGAAAGTATGAAGAGCGCATGGCGAAACTCGACGAAGAACTCAAGCAAATGCGAGAAGACTTTTCCACGCAGGGCCAGACCGAGTTTGAACGCATCGAACAATCGGCAGAATCCGCGGCTCAGAAGATGCAAAAAGACACTGAGGCCACCATCGATGCGGAACTGCAAAAAGCATTGGCCCAGCTGCAAACAGAAACTGCCAAGCTCTCTTATGACTTGGCCAAAGAGCAGTTAGAGAAATCCTTAAACGCGTCTGACCAGGCGCGTTTAGAAGAAACCTTTTTAGAAGATTTAAATCGTCAGGCGCAAGCCTAAGCGGTTCAAACCATTTAGAATAGAGGCAACCAAATGTCTGAAGGAAAAGTCGCACGAAGATACGCACGGGCCCTGATCGAAGTGGCCAGCGAAGAAAATTTGGTCGATGTGGTGGAAAGCGAATTGAGCGCTTTTCTTAAGTTGGTTCATGGCAACGATGAACTCAAACAAATCATATTTAACCCCGTGTTCTCCGTGGAGGAGCGCACTGCGGTGGTTGAAGGCTTGTCCAAAAGCGTATCGTGGAATGCCTTAACGCACAAAATCTTGTTGGTGCTGGTGGAAAAAGAACGCATCACGGCCCTCGAAGCCATCTTGGAGGCGTTTTCTGGTGAAGCGGATCGCTTGGCCAACCGGCTGCGTGCCACCATCAGCTCCGCCCAACCGCTCACTGAAGATCGGTTGGCACAAATCGTGACCGGACTTGAGAAAAGAACGGGGAAAACAGTGTTGGCTCAAACCGACATTGACGAAAGCCTTTTGAGTGGCGTACGCGCTCAAATTGGCGGATTGGTTTTTGATGGTTCTCTGAAAGCACGTCTGCAAGAAATGCAGCGTCAATTGGTGAACTAAAGGATTTTAACTTTAATCGAGATTTCGATGGAGACATAACATGGAACTGCGAGCAGAAGAGATATCCCGCATTATTAAATCACAA
The DNA here is from genome assembly GCA_002721815.1 of Myxococcales bacterium. Lineage (GTDB taxonomy): Bacteria > Myxococcota > UBA727 > UBA727. Next base: position 226,095 of record PBLQ01000045.1, on the reverse strand, counting down.
ATCAAGGACTACGAGGCAAGAACCGAAGTCGCAGAAACGGGGACCGTTTTGTCCTTGGGCGATGGTGTGGCCCGTGTGTATGGTTTGGAAAAGGCCCAAGCTGGTGAGCTGGTTGAGTTCGCCGATGGCACCCAAGGCTTGGTGTTGAACCTTGAAGAAGACAACGTCGGTGTCTGTATTATGGGTAGTGACGTAGGCATTCGTGAAGGTGATAACGTACGCCGAACTGGTCGTATTGCCGACGTTAAAGTGGGCGACGGTGTTTTGGGTCGTGTGCTCGACGGTCTGGGGAACCCCATCGACGGTCAAGGCCCTATTCAGTCTGAAGAGTCTCGCCGTATCGAAACCAAAGCCCCGGGCATTATTGCTCGTGAGCCTGTTGGTGAGCCAATGCAAACCGGCTTGAAAGCCATTGATGCCATGGTGCCCATTGGTCGTGGTCAGCGTGAGTTAATCATTGGTGACCGTCAAACCGGTAAAACCGCGGTGGCCATCGATGCCATCATCAATCAAAAAAACACTGGCGTGCGTTGCATCTACGTTGCCATTGGGCAAAAGCAATCCACCGTGGCTCAAGTGGTGGAGCGTTTGAAGCGTTCCGGTGCCATGGACTACACCGTTGTTGTTTCAGCGAGTGCTTCCGATGCAGCCCCCATGCAGTTCTTGGCGCCTTACACCGGTTGCTCCATTGGCGAATTTTGGAGAGACAATGGCGAGCATGCCCTGATCATTTATGATGATTTGTCCAAGCAAGCTGTTGCATACCGTGAACTTTCATTGTTGCTGCGTCGTCCTCCGGGGCGTGAGGCTTATCCTGGTGACGTGTTCTATCTCCACAGCCGCTTGTTGGAGCGTGCTGCTAAGATTACCAGCAACGAAGAAGAGTTGAAGTCCTTCCCTGACATCAAAAAAGGTGGCGGTTCTTTGACGGCTTTGCCCATCATCGAAACCCAAGCTGGTGACGTGTCTGCCTACATTCCAACCAACGTGATTTCCATTACCGATGGCCAGATTTACTTGGAGAGTGACTTGTTCAACTCCGGACAGCGTCCTGCCATTAACGTGGGTCTGTCGGTTTCTCGTGTGGGTGGTGCTGCGCAGATTGCTTCTATGAAGCAGTTGGCTGGTACCATGCGCCTGGATTTGGCTCAGTACAAAGAATTGGCAGCTTTTGCTCAGTTCGGTTCTGATTTGGACAAGGCCACTTTAGAGCAAATCGCCAAAGGTGAGCGTTTGTTCGAACTCCTCAAGCAAGGCCAATACCAGCCATTGCCGGTGGAAGAGCAAGTGGTTCAGATCTTTGCGGCGACCGAACCTCGCAGCAGCGAAAACCGTGCCACTTGGGTTCGCTATTACAAACCACAAGATGTGGTTCGTTACGCCACCGAGGTGATCGAATTCATGCGCAACAAGCATCCTGAATTGCTCAAAGAGATTCGTGAGAATCCAAAGGCCAAAGTGGGTGATGAACTGCGTGGCAAATTAAATGCTGCCCTCGGTGAGTTCGCAGACATTTTTGATGCAGAAGTTCTCGAAGCTTAGTCAAACAGGTTTAGAAACTTTCAAATTTTTGGAGTTATCCTATGGCGTCATTACGCGACATTCGAAAAAGAATTCGAAGCGTTAAAACCACTCAAAAAACCACCAAGGCCATGAAAATGGTTTCGGCGGCCAAATTGCGGCGCGCGCAGGAACGTGTTTTGGGTTGTCGCCCCTACGGGCAAAAACTCGATCGCATGATCGCGCGCTTGGCCAAACGGGCAGAAATGCTCGGCGAGGCCCCGCACCCATTGTTGGTGGACAAAGAAGTCAAAGAAAGTGTCGAACTCATCGTTTTGACATCTGACCGCGGTTTGTGCGGCGCGTTTAACTCTTCGGTGGTTCGACGCGCGCTCAAATTCTTGCAAGAGAACAAAGACAACTACAAAGAAATCCGCATCTCTTGTATCGGCAAAAAAGGCTACGATGCCATTAAGCGCGAAGGTTACGAAGTACGCGTTCACCATGAAGGCGTGTTCGACAACCTCAATATTGATTCTGCAGAAGAAATCGCTCAGGAAATTTGTGACCACTACCTCGATGATCATTTGGATGGGGCGTGGTTAATCTACAACGAATTTCAAAGCGTGATGACTCAGAACTTGGTCAAAAAGCCACTTCTTCCCGTTCACCCTCAGGAACTCCCTGAAACAGCCATGCCCGTAGAGCACGACTACGAACCAGAACGTCAAGAAGTGCTCGACCAGTTGTTGCGCAACCACTTTGCCACGGCTCTGTACCAAGCATTGTTGGAGTCCCAAGCTTCCGAGCATGGGGCGCGGATGACCGCTATGGAAAACGCCACACGCAATGCTGGCGAGATGGTGGATAAACTGACCTTACAGTACAACCGTGCACGTCAGGCAGCCATCACCACTGAACTCGTTGAAATTATTTCGGGTGCGGAAGCAGCAAAAGCATCTTAGGGAAGGGATGACCTCATGAAACTTAACCGATTTGTTCTTGCAGTGGCTTTACTTGGCTTCACGGCCACCCTCTTCACCGCTGAGACTTCATGGGCGCAGGGGGCCGCTGGTAATGCGATCGGTTTTGATTCTGGCGAAAAAAATAAAAACCCGCCATTCCCTATCAATATGTTTCTGTCCATATCCCATTCCGTTGGACAGGGAACATTCTTATTGAACCCCGCCACAGATGCCACCAGCGATCACGGGCTCGAGAACACGGGCATTCTCGATTATACGTCCAACCCTATGGTCTCCTCTTTTGGGAGCGTGACTTTAATTTCTAAGCTGGCAGCGCTCAAGGCCACCCTGATTTACAACCAAAGTTTTCAAATGGAGTGGACCCAAAATGACATGGGTGCCGCCACCATGCAGCCCATGTATTTTGATCCTGCCACCCGTTTATTGTGGGGCGGCAAGTTCATGGGTTTCATGCTTCAGTACGGACCAGGCATGACCATTCCCCTTTCCATGTCCTCTCGTTTTGCCGGGTACCAAAGCCGGGTGAGCATGCGTTTGGGGGCCCTGAGAAATTTTGGCCCTTGGATGGTGAACATGTCGATTACCCCCGGCGCCAGTCTTTATTTGCCTTCGGCAGTGGGGCAGACCGGCGAAGCAGATCTGTATGATGACGTGCGTTTGAAAACCGTGAATCCAGCCAATTGTATTCTGCGCGAAAACGGTGAGCTGGCCAATTTTGCTTGTAACGGCGGTACGCCCAATCTTTTCACTTTCGGGAGCCGGGCCACTTTGTTTTACAATGGATTTAAAAACTGGAGCCTCGGTGGCGCGTTTAGCGCCAACTATGGTTGGAATCTTTACGATGCGCCCAATGATGGCTATAGCCCAGTGTGGCGGTCCACCGAAGGCCAAGTACCCGGTGAATATCAGTTGGCCACCTCCGATGGTGGGCGTGACTACACCATTTTCACCAATGGTGGTCTGAGTGCGACTTATATCATTAAGAATTTTTTCATCACCGTTGGCACCTCCAGCGGTCAATCATTGTGGACTGCCGACGCAAAAGGCTGGCGTTTTCCCTTTTGGGACTTTGTTTCTCCTGCCAATAATTTGAGTTCGGTCTACGTGGATACCTCCTGGTTCTTCTAGGTCGCGCTCCCATCAGAGCTTATGGCATTTACATCCGTACGAAAAATTCGATTTGACGACGTAGACGGTGCGGGGATCGTTTACTATCCACAGTTTTTTCATATTTGCCATGAAGTGTTCGAAGACTTTTTTGATGAAGTTGCACAACATTCTTACCCTGAAATGATTGTAAAAGATCGTTTGGGCTTCCCGACGGTGGCCATTCAGAGCCAATTTCTTGCGCCCTTGCGTTATGGCGATTTGGCAGTGGTGCAAATGCGGGTTTCCGCTGTGGGCAAGACTTCGCTCAAAATGAAATATGAATTTTTTCGTAAAGCCGATGGCGTAAAATGTTTTGATGCGGATATCACAACCGTTCTCATCAACTTGGACAGCCATGATCCGATCCCGCTCGATGATACCATGAAAGCGATCATGGAAAATTATTTGGTGAAGTCATGATGGAGGCAGCGTCTCTTTTAGACTTTTCGGACTTTTTCGAGCAACTGGCTGCTGAGCATACAGAAGATCCGTGCGACGGCTTTGGGCTGGCCCATGTGAAAAGGGTTGGAGATCTCGCCCGTAAAATTCAAGAACAGCACGGCGGAGATTGGGCTGTGATTCAGGCCGGTGCATTGCTACATCACGTGGGAGGTGCCCATGAGACTGCGGCGGCGGGCCTCGAGGTAGCGGAACGGGTTCTCCAGCTTTTTGAGAACACGCAATATGACGACTCTTTCGCCAATGAAGTGGCCTCCTGCATCGAAAACATGACTTTGGCGCAGCATTCACAGGTAAAAACCCGTGAGGCCCAGGTGCTTTGGGATGCCAATCAGCTGGAGTGGCTTGGCATGATCGGCCTGTCACGGCTTTTCGCACGCGCCGGCCGGTTAGGCACCTCACTATTTGGTGTGGATGCGAGCATTGCCCCTTTGAACGATCCCATTGAGCCGAACCCCTCTTCGGTTCAGAATATGGTTTTTTATGTGATGTCTCGTCTTCCAGACAAAATGTTTACAGAAACTGGCCGGGAAATGGCACATCAGCGTTACGAGATCATGGAAGCGTTTTTCGCTCGGGCACAAGCTGAAAGTTTCACCCAGCGTTAATAAAGGACCTAATTCATGAGTGATTCTAAGCCACCCCAAACTGTATTGGAAAAGCGCGCTGCTGCGCAGAAATGGCGTGAGCAAAAGGCAGAACAGTACCGGAAAGCATTGCGCTCGTCGGTGTTGGGCTTAGAGATTGTCGTGTTTGTTTTGGTGGGCGGTGCCATTGGTTATTACATCGACAAAAACCACGGGACTGAACCTTGGGGCTTTTGGATCGGCGGCTTTTTTGGTGTATGCGGCGCCATCAAAACCATGGTCGTCATGATTCGAGAATACAACAAAGCAGAGGCGTCTGAATCGGCGCAAGTGGATCATGATTCCTCGGTATGATTGAAGAGCCCGCCCTCCCCAAACCAGAAATGGACGTTCTATTTTTTGCCGGTTTACGACAATCAGGCTTATGGGTCATTGTTGGCTTGACCCTCTTGGCAGTGGTGTGCTGGGGGATGGACTGGGTGGCTGCCAGTGATTTCTTGGTGGGGATGGAGCTGGGAACACTGCTGATGTGGATCACCCTCAATGGGTGGGCGCGCACTTATTTTTCAGTCTCGGACCGTGAGGTGGGCATACGCAGGATGCTGTGGACCTTCATTTTGACCCTGCCTTTTGGAATATTGGTGGCTTTTTTTGTGGTTCATCTGTGGCCTCAGGGGGCCCTAGGGTTTGGTTTTGGGGTCTGTACCCCTGTTTTTTATGCAATTTGGCCCGCTTGGAAGCTTCGTGACCATGATTCACAAGAGGAAGAGATACCTTGAAATTCCCGCTTGACCGGGACGGTCGGCTGGGTATGAACATGTTGTAGACCCCTGTTTTGGGGCAGTTAAGGGAGCGTTTTTATGGATCACCATACTTCGTGGTTCTCATTTTTTCCGGGGTATCAAAACCTCCAACACTGGTTGCAAAGCAACTTCAGCGACACTGTAATTTTGCCTCCCGGTGGAAATGTAGAAACCGCACATCACATTTATGCGGCCATTTTGGTTTTCATCATGTTGGCAATCATGTCCTTCATGGCCAAGATTCGTTTGAGAAACATCGATGATCACATCGTCCCTTCCACCAAGTTTGGCGTGGTGACTTTTTTAGAGATTTTCGTCGAGGCTATTTTGGGCATCATGAAAGATGTCATCGGCAAAGATTACAAAAAGCACGTCCCACTTATTGGTTCGTTGGCTTTGTTTATTTTCTTTTCAAACTTTTTGGGTTTGGTTCCGGGCTTTGTGCCACCCACCGATAATCTAAACACCACTTTTGCTTGCGCCTTGGTGGTTTTTGTCTGGTTCAACTGGTGCGGCATCAAAGCGCACGGCATGGGGCACATCACCCACTTGTTAAACCCCCTTGGCACCAAAGCTGGCTGGCTGTTTTGCTGGTTCTTTGGTCCCATTGAGATTTTGGGTTTGTTGGTTCGCCCCGTCACGTTGGCTGTTCGTTTGGCCTGCAACATGATCGGTGACCACGCTATTTTATTTGCTTTTGCAGGGATTTTTCCTTTGCTTTTGCCTCTGCCGTTTTACGCGCTTGGAACGTTGGTTTGTATTCTACAGACCATGGTGTTTTGCATTTTGTCATGCATTTACATCGCGCTTCATACCGCGGAGGCAGAACACTAATTCGTATCGTCACCGAAGTGGTTTCGGCGGCGAAATGGGCTTGTCACTTCTCACAGCCAGTGGTAGTGCCAGGACCGAGATTTTAAAGGTTCTCAAGAGGCGTTCTTGCGAGGATCAGGTTTACGAGGGTTTTTCCTCATTTAACATCGCCGGCCCGGCCGGTTTTATGGAGCTAAAACATGAAGCGCTTTGTATCTCGAGCAGTGACGTTCCTCAGCACTTTCCTTATTGCTAGCATGGCATTTGCTAGTGATGGTGGTGCAACTGGCACCGGCGGTTATATCGCAGTTGGTGCAGGTTTGGCAGTTGGTTTGGCCGCATTGGGCGGTGGTATCGGTCAGGGTAATGCAGCCAATGGTGCCCTCGGCGGTATCGCACGTAACCCTGGTGCCTCCGGTAAAGTTTTTACCCCAATGATTATTGGTCTCGCCATGACCGAATCCTTGGTTCTCTTGGGCTTCGTGATTGCCTTCTTTTTGCAAGGTAAAATCTAAGAAGTTTCTTCTTTGAGCCGAAAAGATGTAAAAGAGGGAGTCTGCAAGCGCAGCTCCCTTTTTTTATGGTGAAGGATTGATGGAACCCGAAAACGACATGCAACCCCCTTGGCGGGTTCTTAAGCTGGTGGTCCCTGAAATGGTGTCTGACTCTTTGCAGGGCATTCTTTTAGAAATGGGCGCACTGGGCCTTCAAATTATTGATGATGAGACCCGATCTATTCCTGATCATGAAGTGCCCCCTTCCGATCAGGCTGAGTTGTTGTCTACTTTTAGCAATGAAGAGGGACTTGAAGCCCGTGTGATGGCGCGACTCGGTGCGGTATTTCAGCAGATCCCAGGTTGTGAAAGTATTGAAGTGTCTTGGCACGATTTGTTCCATGAGGATTGGGTGGCGGAATTCAAAAGTCATTGGCAACCGCTTCAACTGGGTAAAAATATTTACGTCATTCCTTCGTGGCATGAAGCGTCGTACCGTCTCGGCAGTCCCACCGATTTGCCCATTTACTTGGACCCAGGCATGGCCTTTGGCACGGGCTTACACGCCACCACTGCTTTGTGCGCAGAGGCTTTGCAGGCGCACTTGGAACAATCTCCCATTCGACAGTTGTTGGATGTGGGGACGGGCACAGGCATTTTAAGCATTATTGCCCTTAAACTGGGCGCCCAGTTTGCTTTGGGCACTGACATCGACCCGGTGGCGGTACACAATGCGCTCGAAAATGCTGCCAAAAATGAGGTGTTCGATCATTTTGAGGCCAATGACAAACTGCCCGATCAACGTGGTTCGGTGCATGATGTGGTGGTGGCCAACATCCTTTTTAAGCCTTTGATTGGCTTGGCACCGCACATCGCCCAGTCCATTGCGTCGGGTGGTACCCTGTATTTGTCTGGGCTGCTCCAAAGCCAAGAGTCAGATATTCGTGATGCTTACGAGGCCCAAGGGTTAAGCCACGTACGCACGGCCACCAAAGACGAATGGATTTTGGTTCAATTTGAAAAGAGATAGTGGCGTGCCCGACCCGCAAGCACAATCAGTACAAGCGCAATACGAAAGCTGGCCTTACCCGCGCGTGCCATTGTTAATGCAAGTTCGCCGAGAAGACCTGTGGCAGCTCAATTGGGAATGGATGCAACACAATGCGCGGCAACCCATCACCACCCAGCGCCCCCGAATTTGGATCACGGGGTGCGGCACTTTTCAGCCTTACGTTATCGCTTTGGCCAACCCACATGCCGACATCATTGCCACGGACATCTCCAGTCGCTCGTTAGAGTTGGCGCAGCGTCGGTGTCGCTTTTACGGGCTGAAAAATGTTTCCTTTGCGCAAGTAGATCTGACCGCTCCTGAAACCTTTCCAGAGGGGCCCTTCGACTGGATTGAAAATTATGGGGTCTTGATGTGTCTACCAGACCCCAAAACGACATTGGCACATTTGCAGCAGCGACTTGCACCGACAGGCTTGTTGCGAATGATGGTGTATCCTCATTTTGGTCGTCGCCGTGTTTTTCAAATACAACGCATGGCCCAATTGCTTGGTTTAAACCTCGCCCATCCAGCCCACCCGAACCTGTTGCAGCAGATTCTTCAAAGTCTTCCTTTGCGTCACCCCCTTCGCTACGCTTTTGATACGTATTACGATGCGCAAAACCCCGAAGGAATCGTTGACGCCTTTTTGCACGCGTCGGACCGTGGTTTTACGGGGCTTGAGTTCGCTCGGCTCACCAGCGAAAGCGGATTGCAGCCAGCCTTTTTCCTGCATCGACCCTGGGGGCAGCCACATCAAATGATGACGCAATTAGATTTGAACGATGTCCCACTTAATTTGGCCTTGCATTATTTAGATGTCTGGCAAGAGCTGAGATCAAATTTTATTGTGGTGTTCAAACAACAAGGCCTTAGTGCGGTCACACCCAACGAGTTTCACCAACACCCACTTTTTGATTACAAAAACATGCACGGGATGCCATTTTATAAGTTGCGTTTATCCAAGCATGCCTTACTGGGCACGACGGTGTCATCACGAACTCACGCTGACGCTGTTCAATTGAGCGGGGGTGACGTGCGATCTTTATTGGGATTATCGCAACAGCCCTCAAAACAGGTTCAGGAACTTTTGCGCCCATTGGATGGTGGTTTTGACGGGGACACATGGCACGTTCAGTCTTTTGAACACACGGATCACTTTGGTGTCCCGCGACTGGGGCCGTCATCACCCAATCCATTCTATGGTCAGCTGTTCGATGCCTGGTATTTTCACCAGGGCCTCGTTTCAGAAAAAGGCTGGCCAACCCTTGAAGAGGAAGTTGAGCGCTGGAGACCTCATGCGTCTGCGCTCGAGCATGAGGGCCTGCCTTGGGGCCTAACACCGCACGCCACTTACGCCTTTCATCGTGAGGCGATTCAGACTTGGCTTAAGGATGACCCGGTCGCTGCTGATGTCACCTCATGGGCACAAGCGCGACTCAGTCAAGACGAGGACAAGCGTGCCCAGGTACAATCTTGGGCGGGTCAGTGGCCGGGAATCCAAGTCACAGATGCCCCCGAAATTTGGCGAGAACTTTGGGTGCTGCTTTTTTCCTACGAGCAGCTGTTTTTAAACATTGACCAAGGCTAAGCAAGTTTCAATAGCGGCTTGCATGGCGCTGGCGTCGGCTAATTGTTTGCCAGCGATGTCATCTGCTGTACCATGGTCTGGACTGGTGCGTGCGATGCTGAGGCCGCTGGTGATATTGACCCCGTGGCCACCGGCCAAAATCTTATAAGGGGCTAAGCCTTGATCATGATACATGGCCAGCACCCCATCCACTTGAGGTTCAAAGCCACTTTTACCAAAGCGGGCAAAAAAACCATCGGCAGACACCGGGCCATTTACAGCGAGCCCTTCCTCGATGAGGGCTTGAATGGCGGGTTGGATGATTGTCTCCTCTTCAGAACCAAGCAGGCCATCCTCCCCGGCATGTGGATTTAGCCCCAATACCGTCAAGCGAATGTCCTGTTTGTTTTTGAGTTGGCCGATCAGCCCGCGAAGCCGCCGTACCTGTTGTTTCAATCCTTCTCGGGACAGATGGGAAGGCACCTGGCCCAAAGGAATATGAATGGTGGCCAACCCCAATACAAAAGGCCCACCAGCAAAGGCCATCAATGGTTGATTTTCATCTACAGCCAAATGCGCGTGCAGGTATTCGGTATGACCAGCGAAACGGCTATCACAGTATTCCATCGCCGCTTTGCGAATGGGGCCAGTGACCAAGCCTTGTATGGCCCGGTCTTGTCCCAATGATACCGCTTTTTGAATGGCGCGTGCCTGAATGATGAGCGCATCTTCATTGTGTGCGCCGAGCGGGGGAATGGGTGGCAGTTCGCGGTCTTCAAACAGGGTAATAATTTTTGCTGAGCGGTGATGCCCTTGGAGAAAATGTCCTTCTACGAATTGGCAGCCGGCGCGTTGGGCTGCGACGGTTAGCAAAGAAGGGGGCCCTGCAAAGAAGAATTGGGCTTGTAAGCTTTGCCCAAGGGCCAAAAGACTTTTGGCCAAAACTTCAGGGCCGATGCCATTGGGGCAGCCTGGGGTCAGACAGATGTTCGGGCGGTTCTCCATGGGGTCAATTTGTAATTTTAAACTCGATTTTCAAGGCCGTGGAGGCGTTTTTCCAAATACAGCAGTAACTACCTGGAAAGAAATAACAATTGTGTTTGGCGTGGGTGAATACGGGAATAAATAAGGCCCAACGATGGCTGTAACGGGTGATTGCGTTGTGGGCGTTCGTTGGCTAGAACCACCGCTGTCCCAACCAAAGGAGCCATGCGTGCACCCTGTTATTTTAGAAATCCCTTTCATCGGCCTACCCCTTCATACCTATGGTTTCATGATCGTGACTGGCTTCATTCTGGGCATGCTGGTTTGTACGCGACAAGGTCGGCGACACGGCGGTTATCATGAAGAGGTGATGGACTTTGGTTTTTGGGCGCTGATCGGTGGCATGATTGGAGCCCGGGTGGTGTTCATCATGGTGAACGCCCGCGAATATTTTATTGAAAAGCCTTTTGTAGAAGTCCCACAATTGGGCATCAAAATCCCTGCGGTACTGGCCATTTGGCAGGGCGGCTTGGTATTTTACGGGGCGGCGCTGGGCGGCTTCATTGCATTTGTGATCTACGCCAAAAAGCGAAACCTCCCCATGCTTAAAATGGCAGATATGCTCATTCCAGCTTTGCCTTTGGCGCATGCGTTTGGTCGTATGGGGTGTGTGGCAGCGGGGTGTTGCTGGGGGGATGCCTTTTACCATATGCACGAAGGTAAGGTGGTTGCGGACATCCCATTGGCCATGCGTTTTCCTGAGGGCTCTTTAGCTTACGGCTCTTTGTTGCGAACCGAAAACCCCGAAGTGGTGGGGTACATGAAAGAAGTGGGACACACCCTGCCCCTGTTTCCTTCCCAAATCATGGAAGCCTTTGGGGTGTTGGCTATTTTTTTCTTTCTCAACTGGGTTTTGTCGCGAAAATGGTTTCATGGGCAAGTGTTGCTCACTTACGCGATTGTTTACCCCATTTTGAGGTCGACGTTGGAGTTTTTCCGAGGCGACGCCGGTCGGGGATATGTGATCGACGGCGTGCTTTCCACCAGCCAGTTTATCTCGATTTTGGTGGCCAGTGCCTCACTGATCACCCTGTTTGTTTTGCGTAAAAAACAAAAGGCAGCTGCCGATCAAATGGTTGCTTGACCTGACGAAACGTCCGGTAAATTCATCCAGTTCTTACGAAAGCCCGTGACTTGTGAGCTTACCTGGTCGTTCAGGGTGAGGTAACAAGTATCCAACAGCGGTGCCGTCAGCGTTAGATCAAACGTCATGAGTTCGTCTCGACGGAAAGCATGAATTTTAACCGTGTCACCAGCCCGTTTGTGCTTGAGGTGCTCATCAATATTCCCAGTACTGACTTTTAAATCGTTCAACGCCACGATGAGGTCTCCTGCGGCCAGCCCGCAGTTCATCGCTGCTTCGCCCTTTAAGGCATGGGTAATTTTAATACCGCCAGATTCTGCTTTGCTGCGGATGCCCAGGGTCGCTTTGGTTTGGAGAGCTTCCAGTTTGGCCTTGCCTGCTTTACCGCCCAGATCTTTGGCGCCTTCATTGGGGCGCAGGTGGAAATCAACCCCCACTTCTTGCAGGAGCTCTCCAATATTCAGATCTTCATTTTGACGCAAGACCGCTTCGAAATAGCTTTCCAATGAAAGCCCGGTGGCCACTTTGGTGAAGCGCTCGATGCCATCTTCATCAACGCCAATACCTTTGCTGCCGTAATGTTTCCAAAGACCACGCATCACATCGTCAAGACTTTGTTCATGGTCGGTACGAGCGCGGATGGTGAGATCGAGACCCAAAGCGGCCAAGGCCCCTTGGGTATAGTAAGACGTGATGGCATTGGGGGCATTTTCATCTTGCCGATAAAATTTAGTCCATGTGTCGAAGCTGCTTTCTTCGAGGGTTTGGGTTTTTCGACCTTTGCTGCGCAACACACGCGTGATGGATTTGCCTAGGAGTTCCAAATAACTTTCGGGAGTGATGATGCCCGTGCGCACCAAAGAAAGGTCGTCGTAATAAGAGGTGATGCCTTCAAAGGCCCACAGTAGCGTGGTGTGACTTTCTTGATTGTAGTTATAGGGGGTGAAGGCGCGCGGTTTAATGCGTTTGACGTTCCAGGTGTGGAAGTATTCGTGGGAGCACAGTCCCAAAAATTGCCGGTACCCATCACTGACTTTTTCTTCTCTGGCGTTGGGCAGGTCGGCCCGTTTGGCCATGAGCGCCGTGGAGTATTTGTGTTCGAGTCCGCCATACCCAGTACCGGTGAGATAAGTCATGAAAGTGTAGCGGTCGATGGGTTTGGGCTCGCCAAAGAAGTCGAGATGGTATTCACAAATGGTTTTGAGGTCTTTTTCTACCCGCTGCAGATCCCCATCATGCTTTCCGGTAAAAACCGCTTCATGAGGAATGCCGTTGGCGGTGAATTCAATACGATCAAAAGTGCCCATTTCTACTGGGTGATCCACCAGGTCGTCGTAATCCTCAGCCACGTACAAGCCAAAGCCGTTTTCATTCACCGCTTCTTTTTGCATGGAGGTGGCAACCCGCCAGCCGTCATAAGGCGCATCATTACGGGCTTGAAGTTCGACGGAGAATGGACCCGCTTCTTGGCCCTCAGGACGCAGAAACAAAGAAGTACCGTTGAAAAACGCGTGGGTGCCATCCAAATGGGCAGAGCGCACACTGAGATCCCAGGCGTAATATTGGAGGGTCACTTTTAAAGGACCTGCACAACCATCCACGGCAAAAGAGTCTTTGTCGGTCTTTTGATGTTTGACGGGCCCGTCTGCATTCTCAGCTTTAAAGGTGACGATATTCTTGGCGAACTCACGAATTAAATAGGAACCAGGAATCCAAGCGGGGAGAATAAAATTTTGCCCTTCAGGATTGGGCGAAGGGACGGTGCAAGTGACCTCAAAGAGATGGGCATTTGGGTCGAGCAATTTGACCTGGTAGTGGATGTTATCGGACATGGAAACTCCCGTTTACGGATAAAGGTTGTCGGTGTGCCATTCATTATTTTTGAGCAGGTAGCGGGTTCGGTCATGCAATCGGTTTTCACCGGCGCGCCAAAATTCAAAACGATGTGGCGCCACGCGCATGCCGCTCCAGAAATGGGGACGAGGGACTTCTTTCCCTTCGAAACGTTGCTGGTATTTTTCGAGACGTTCTTCGATGGCGTTGGGTGTTTCGATGACGTGGCTTTGTTTTGACGCCCAGGCGCCCAACTGGCTGCCCCGGGCCCTCGATTGAAAATAGGCATCAGCTTGGGTATCCGCAATTTGGGTGACACGCCCTTCGATACGGATTTGTCGATCCAAATCCATCCAGTAAAAAAGAAGCGCCACTTGTGGATTTTCTTGAAGCTGTTGCATTTTTCGGCTTTTAAGGTTGCCGTAAAAAACAAACCCATCTTCGTCGTAATGTTTTAACAAAACGGTCCGGGCCGAGGGCGCGCCTTGGGCGTCTGCGGTGGCCAAAGTAACAAAGGTGGGTTCATTAAGGGGAAGCTGTTGGGCTTCTTGGTACCATTGGTCAAATTGCACAAAGGGATTACTATTCATGTGGGCCTTCCAAGAGATCTAAAACATAATCTTCGTGTTTATGACCCAAAAAATCAACCCAGCGAGGCTGGCTTTAACGAATTTGGCCTGTGGTGAGGTTCACCTTTTTCAGCACGCTTTGTTGGGGGGCAATTTCCACGCTAAATCGCCGTTCCAAGTTGAGTTCGGGGTTGAAGATGCGCACTTGATGGGTGCCCGAGGACATTCGTAAGTTCCTGATTGGTGTATGTTTTTCTAGCTTTTGGCCGTTGATTTCCACCCAACCCCAGGGGGCAGAGGTTAAGGACAGCTGGCCGAAACCGGTTGCCGCAGGCGCTGCCAGCACCGGTCTCTTAGCCACGGGTTTGACGCGCTTGGCGGGTTTAGGGGCGGGGGTGTTCGGAGCTGGAAGCGTGGCTTTGGGCTGTGCTTGAACTGGCTGCAAAGGGGGTGGCTTGGGGGTGGGCCGGGGCGCCACAGCCGGTGGAGCCGGTGTAGGTGGGGGAGATGAGGGGACCCAGATGGATGCCACCAAAGCCATGCTCAAAATTCCGATGGCGCCCAAGCCTCCCCAAAGAAGTTTTTGGGATTTTTCTTTTTCTCGAATGAGTTCGGTTCCGATGTCTTCTTGGCTCATTTCTTTCACCATCACATTGAGGGGCTGGCTTTGGGCTTTGAGTGTGGCGCCGCCAGAAGGCACGTGCTTGAAATGAGAGGTTCTTGGATTGTTTTGGGCCAGCTGAGCCAAAATACGTTTGTGTCCGTCGAAGAGGCCGATGGTGGCCAAAATTTGCTCAACTTTGTCCACCACTTCTTGGCTTTTTGCCGGCCTTCGGCTGGGCTCTTTTTCAAGCAATTGTGCAATGAGGGCACACAGTTCTTGAGGTACATCTTCTCGCAGGGAAGATAAGGAAGGGGCTTGCCGTTGACGTACCCGTTGAACCACATCTAAATTGTTATTGGCGTCGAAGAGCGACTTGCCGGTGAGGGCTTCCCACATGACGATGCCCAGGGCAAAAAGGTCCACACGATGGTCCATGGTGTCACCGCGCGTTTGTTCGGGCGCCATATAGGCAAACTTACCTTTTAATTCGCCGGCAACAGTTTGGGTGTCTTTAATCTCACTTTTGGCGATGCCGAAGTCTGCAATTTTGATTTCTCCGGTGTTGGAGATGAGGATGTTTCCTGGACTTAAATCTCGATGAATAAGCTTGAGACTTTGGCCTTGATCATCTTTGAGTTCGTGAAGGTAGGTGAGACCCTGTGCCAAATTGTGAAAGATCAGGAGGGCTGTTTTGAGGGGGAGTGGCTTGTCCTGTTTTTTATGGTTGGCAAAAACTTCTTCCAGGTCGGTGCCATCGATCCATTCAAAAATCATGTACGGACCGCTCTCGTCTTCTCCATCGCCCACCATCCGGACCACATGGGGAGAGTCCAATCGGCGATTCAGTTTTTGCTCTTCCGCAAAAAGGGTTTGCATATCGGCTTTTTGCTTGAAGTCCGTACGAATGCGCTTAAAGACGACTTTGGTGCCGTCTTCCAGGTGCTCGCCCAAATCCACCTTGGCCATTCCGCCAATGGCGATCGGTTCGAGAATTCGATATTGGTCACTCTTTTGATTCATAGCGTTTTTTGCCATAATTAAGAGGTAGAACACCAGCAGGAAACAATTTTGCCCTATTCTTCCAAAGGTATCCGTGTTTTGACCAGTTTTTCGGTCTTTTGGTGCCTATTTTTGGCTGCGCCTGCGGTTTGGGCCGAAAAACCCGTGCTGCTGGTGGTGCCTTTGGGGCCCGAAGCATCGCAAGACATCCAAAAACGTTATGATGCCATTTCCCAAGTGGGTTTGACGCCTGCATCCCGTTCCTTGCGTTCAGGGGTAGACTTGCCACGGGCCACGTCCCCTCAAAAAGCCGCCCGACCCGACACCATTCGGATCCAACTTTTGAAAGCACGGCAGCACTACGAAAACCTTGAAACCGAAGCCCTCAAAAATGCATTGGCCGAAGTCCTGGAGCAAATCCACACTTTGCCCAATCCATTTTTATACCAAGAACTCATCGGGGATTATTTGTTATTACGTGCCGAGAGCGCGCTGATTGAACAGGACAACAATGAAGCGACAAAAATTTTATCCACCTATCACAAAGTGATGCCCAAAGACGCTGAGATCAACGCGGCATTTTACACGCCCACCCTTCGGCGTTTGTTCGAGCAGGCGAAACAAGGTGGTGCGCAAACCAGTGGTTCACTCCGGGTGCGCTTTCCCACGAATGCGTTAAATAATTTACGTATCGCAGTCGACCTTAAGAATCAAAATGCGTCGCCATCTGATATTTTTGAGCAACCTTTGTCTGAGGGCCGACATTTGCTGAGCTTAAGTGCTGAAGGCGTGGTTCCCAAAACCCGTTTTGTTGAAATCAGCCCTGAACAAGTCACTGAAATTAACTGGTTCCCACAAGCTCCTGATGCCGCTTCACAGCGTGAGGGTTGGTTGTCCCGTCGCAATGCCATCGCTCAGTTGAGCGCCAATGACATTCAAGAATTCAAATCTTTTCAGCCCGGTGTGGAAGTGGCGTTTGTAGACGCTCAGGGTACGCTTTGGGTTGGGTTTGAGAACCAGGCACAGTTTGGACCGCAACCAGATGCCAACGCGTGGGCCCAAAAATTAAAATCCCTTGCGCGTTCGGCGCAAGAAGTGACGGCGTCCGAACAGGTGTCGTCGGGTTGGGGGCCATGGCCCATCCTCGGTGGGATTGTGCTCGTGGCTGGATTGGGTGCGCTCATTTATGTGCTGAACCAGGATCCTGTGGTATTGCCACCAGAGATCATCGAACAGGGTCGAGTGACCTGTTGCGTGGGAGAATGATGAACGTGGGGCGCGGTCTTTTATGGATGGGAATGGTTGCCCTTTTGTGGGCACCAGGTTGCGCTGAGCCCGTGGTGCCTGATCCCGTTTTCATCGAAAAAACCATCACCCTGCAGCTTCGATTTAAAGATTCTTGTGGCTCTGGTTTTGTGTGCAGCTATGACGCGTCCTGCATGGGGGCGGTGCAGCTGATTGCCAAGCGGGTCTCCGACAAAAGCGTTATCGGATCTTCTTGTACGCCTCTGGGCGAGGGTGGTTTGTCCCCCCGTTTGGGCGTTTTGTGCGATGTTATTTTTTCGGAAGTGGTGGCGGAATTGCCGCAGCTGCCCTTAGAGGATGACTTCTTTCTTCAAGTGAGAGGCCTCCATGACGCGGATGGCACCGAGGCGGCTTGTTCAAACACCAGCACCTCCAAATGGTTGATGTGGGGTGAGACCGGCGCCATATCGGTGACGGATTTACCGGAAAGGGTGACTGCTGAGGCATCGGTGGAATGTCGGGTTTGTGAAAATGGGTGCATGGGTTTGGGTTCTTCTTGTTCTTTAGACATGCCCACCAGTAATTGCCTGCCGTCTTTGTCTTGTAACAAGCGGTGCGACCCAACCTCAGAGACTTCATGTTTCGATGGAAAACTGACTTGCGATACCGATACGGCAACCTGCGTTGTACCCGAGGGAGAAATCACATTTTGCTCTGCTTGCAATTCCCGCGCAGATTGTCCAAACAACCATTATTGCATTGCGGATATTGGTTCTTCTTCTGGACACTGCGCGCCTACCTGCCCCACCGAAATGTGCCCATCGGGTGCGTTTTGTCAGCCCATCGGAGAAGGCACTTTGTTGCAGGAACTGCCTTAAAACTGAAAATAAATAAAAGGCTGAACTTCAAAAGACAGCACTTGTTTCACGAGCAAAGCCAAAATAACCAAACAAAAGGCGCGGGCTGGAATGGGTAAGACCACAAAGCCTTCACCCAACCACTTGTAGAAGCCATGGGGAATCATGTGCCCAACGGTGGCGAGGAACATTACGCTCAAAACCAAAGGAGTTAGGTTGGGAGCCGCGTAATTTTCCATGTTAAAGACGGTGAGGTCGGTGTTGCCTGGCGACAGCAAAGGCAGGTCCAGGAAAATCCCGGTTTGCAAACAGAAGAACACGGTGGCCATGGCGAAAAAGACTTTGAGCGGCAGCCTTGGATGCAAAGGCAGCCGATAGAACCATGCATAAGCTGCTTGGCTTGCGAGATAAAACATGAAGGACAGCCCACAAAAAATACCGAGCATTAATGAGAGGGGCAAGAGCGCTTCACTGGAGGGAAGAAACCGGCCTTGCTCTAAGAAGACGTGCCAAGCGATTTGAATGTTCTCAGCGCGAAAAACAATGCGGGCTTCCATAACAATGAAGAAGGTGAGAAGGCCCGTGCCGAGTTTGATAAAAAACGATCGATTGGGGGCAGGACGCCCAAAGACCCACCACCAAACACGGTTCCAAATTAGAGCCACCCCGTGAATCACACCCCAGACCACAAAACGCCAGTCCGCCCCGTGCCAAACGCTGCCCAAAATCATGGTGACCCATAAGTTCCAGCAAACGCGAAATTTGTTTTTCCGATTTCCCCCCAGAGGAATATATAGGTAATCGCGCAACCAAGCACCGAGAGAAATGTGCCACCTTCGCCAGAACTCAAAAAGGTTGGCGGAAAGATACGGTTTATCGAAGTTCTCTTTAATGTGAAAACCGAAGAGGGCAGCCACCCCAATGGCAATGTCGGAATAGGCCGAGAAATCATAATAGATCTGCACTGTGTAGCAAAAGACAGCGGCCATGACCTCGAGACCTGTGTAGTTCTCCGGTTGGGTAAAAACACGGTCCACCAAATTGGCTGCGAGCATATCTGCAATGATGAGCTTTTTAAACATGCCCATGGCAATGCGATACAAGGCGATGCCCCCTGCGTGTTCAGGGAGTTGGGGCTCTTTGTCCATCTGGGGCAAAAAGTCCGCGGCCCGAACGATGGGGCCCGCGACTACCTGAGGGAAAAACGCAATATAAGTGGTGACCTCTAACCAACTCTTACGAGGTGACAATTCTTCGCGGTAGACGTCGATGGTGTAACTCATGCATTGAAAAACCACGAAGGACAGTCCCACGGGGAGCACCAAACCTAAGGGTTTATAAATGAGCTCAACCCCGAAGAGACCGAAGGTATCCACCACGATTTGGGTGAACCAATCGGCATATTTAAAAACCCCTAGCACTGCTAAGTTATTGGTGACGCTGATGGTGATGAAGAGCTTCCGCTTTTTGGCTTTGAAGTCTTTACGTCCCAGCAGCTGCGCCAAGAAAAAGTCAGTGGTGGAAAGGTAAAGAATTAGAACAACCGGCGCGGGGTTCCAGGCCATGTAAAAGATCATGCTCGCGGCAAACAGCAGCCAAAGTCGCGCTTTTTTACTTTTGGCCATGTTCCAATACAGGAAGAACACCAAAGGCAAGAAGAACAGAAACTGGAGCGAGTGAAACAGCATGATCGAGGGGCGTTATTCTTCGGTAAAAAAGTTAAAGATGGAATTGAGAGCAGCAAACCGAGTGGGGCCCAGGCCTTCATGGGCGTCGGCCCGTTGTCGTTCAAAACGTTCACGGTCAAAGAGCAGGAAGATGTCTTTGGTGAATTGATCCGCCAAATGCACATAACCACTCTCTGACAGGCGGGCACCGCCGGGCAAAGTCCACCCTTGGCCCTCCCACTTGCGCATGTTTTCCAGGCCACCCATGGCTTCCGCCAAGGAGAAGTAAGCACATTCTGTTTGTTCGGCCATGGCGCGATGGCTGCGTTCGGTTTGTGCAAAGGCCCGTCTTTGGGCTTCAGATTTGACCACCCGCCCCTGGAAGGTGGGGCCCAGCAAGACACAGGCGGCACCGGGCTGCATATCACGCAGGCGTTCAATGGTGCTCACATAATCTTTTTGATAACGATCGATATCTTGGTGTCTCGCATTTTGGGTTACCCGGTCCCAGCCAAAAATGAGCAAATCATAATCACGTCGGCTGATCTGTTCCGCAAGAAGATCTTTTCGCCAACGCGAGAAATGTTCTGGTCCCGCTTGGGATGCGCCCAATGCGTCGAGGACAACGCCAGGTTGTTCGATTTCCGCGGAAATGGACAAGAGATGAACGGGACCTTTATGACCTCGACGAACAAAGGTGATATTTTCGTTTCTAGAATGGGTACCAGGAATCAAATCTTCATCGTCACGCACCAAAATAGAAAGGGTGTGTTCCATGCCGGTGGCTCGAACTTTGGTGAAGTGAATGTCGGTTTTATCCGATGAGACCAGGTCTTTATGTAAAGAAAGTAGGGGTTCGCCGTCTAGGTAAAGGTCGGCCACACCCATGTCCGGGGTGCGCAACCAGGCGAGCTCTAAGGTGGTTTGGGGAAGAATGATGGGCTCAGTACAGCCGGCGCAAAAAGTGACCTCAAAAAGCGCACCGGGCTGCATGCGGGTGCGCAGACCCACTGGTGAAACAGCGCCACCGTATAAGAGGCGTCGCCCATCGATGATTTCGGTACTGCCTTCGAGATGCCGCACCACACCCGTTTTAAACAGTCTTCGAGAAAAAGGGCCGATGCTAACATAACCCCGCCCACGGTTACCAAAGCGCTCCGCCATTCTTTGACGTATGCGGTCGGAAAAGAACTGCGCAGCGATGAGATCCCCTCCGAATTGGCCGATGGCCACTCGTTCTTGTTCACCTTGTTTCAGAGCCAGCAGCTGAGCGATGAACTCATCGAGGTTGCCGCCACGTTTGAGTTGCTCAGGGGCTTCTTTGGGTTCTTCGATCACCTCAGCCTTCTTGTCTCGGGGGGCGACTTTAGGCTTTAAAGTAAAACGGCCAGGGAGTGGAGTTTGGGTGTAATTTTCCAGTAAAGACCGCGCAAAAATTTCGCCAAGGATATCGCCGCCCTTGCCTTTGGGGTGAACATAGTCACCCAGTAAAAGGCCCATTTCGTGGAGCTTTGCCAAAGAGCCCGAGCCGCCCATGGCTTCGAAGATGTTGAAGTAAGCACAGCCTTTATCGACGGCCACAGTTTTTTGGGCTTCGATGATATCGTAAATTTCACGCCGGGTGAGAATGGTCCGACCGCCATCGATCACCTTCACCACATCAATGGGAGAGACACCCAGGCAAGACGCACCCGGTGCTGCTTTTTTCAAACGGTCGATGACTTGGGCATATTGCTTTTTGTATGAAGGGATCGAAAGACGGTTCCACGCTAAATCACGGACTTCGTTGCCGCCCACCATCAAAATCACCAAGTTGGGATCGCGGGCGTGGAGCTGAATGTCGAAAGCCTTTTGGTTGGTGTTGAGATACCGTTTGGCGGTGGCAGCGGGAATCCCAATGGTGTCGAAGGTGATGCCGGGTTGGTTTTTGGAAAGGGCGACGCCGTCTACAATTACTTTTGCCCCCTCTGCAATGAGCCGTAGTTTTTTAGCGTCTGATGGAACTTCAAATTCTGAAATGCGTGAGCGAAACCCACTGGGGTGGTTGGATTGAATGCGACCCAGAAATTTGCCATCGGCTTCAAGGTAGAAAGAGCCACCTTGAGGGTGGTCGAGCCAAAACACTTCAGCCAATGTTTCTCCGCGCAATCGCCACGCGGTCTGGGCATTGGGGCTGTGGGTTTCGTGATGAACACCGAAAAGACCAAAGTGCGGGTATTCCGGCTTCTCTTTGATGATGGTGTGGACGAGCCAATCGCCGCTGCTGTACCCGGTACGCGCGCGTCGCCCAGCGATTTTTCCCAGTCGGTCCACCAGCAAAAACCCTTGGCCTGATTCGCCGAACATCTCCGTGAGTCGGAAACGTACAATATCGGTGATGTGGTCAGAGGCGATCAAAGAATTACCCAATGCGACAACCCCGGCTCGGGCCCCCGGCCGCTTTTGGTGAACCTCATCTAGTGCGCGATAGAAGTCGTCCATTGCGGTTCGACTGCAGCCAGCAGAATCATAGGCGAGGCAAGGGTTTTGAAAAAAGCCACCAGGAGCCCCCAGTTGGTTGGCCCCTTTCCAGATTTGTTTCGCTCTGGCGGTGGGTCGATATACCGGACGTTTAAACCCATCACCGTCCTTTGATTTGTATGCAATCACATCATCGTGCGGAACGGCCACTTCACCCACGGCCGAAGGGGGTGACGCATTGGCGACAGCTGTTTCAACGGTATTTGCCTCGTTGGTATCAGTGAGTTCAAAGGCGTCGCTCTCGCTGTCCGAAAAATCCGAGGGTGTGGAGACCAGGTACATTTTGGGTTTGGCACTGATGCGAGCCCACAAATCTTGCGCTGCGTTGTCTTGCTGAAAGTCGATGGGACGCCAATTTTCAGGGATGGGTAGCACCCCCAGGAGACCGCAAAAACCAAAGAAAAAGAGCATGGTGATGCCCGTGGCATGGCGGCGCCACCTGGAAATATCTTTATCTTCTTGTTTTTTCATGCTTTTTTGGGTCAAAAGGGCCTCGGTAGGGATGTCGCTTCACGTGGACATCGAACGTTGACTCTTTAACACTGAGCGATTTTTACAATGGGATGAGCGATAAATATCAATAAACCCCTAAAAACGCTGGTCAAAGAATCGCGAAATGATACGAGATGAATCGGAAAAGATCAAAATTGTGGCTAGGAGATTTCAAGTGACTGATAACCTCAACAGCAGCAGCATGGATGAGAGTACTTTTTACCGTTTGGCCCAAGAGGTTTATGATCGAATTCTTACGGCTTTAGACGATGAGGACCCCGATGTGGTGGAAGGCGATATGAACGCCGGGGTGCTCAAAATCAATTTCCCCAGTGGCACACCCTATATTCTTAATACGCAGCGTCCCGTTTGCGAAATGTGGCTCGCGGCCGGTAAGCAGGCATGGCATTTTCGTTATGACGCCGACCAATGGATTTGCCCAAAGACCCAAGACGAACTTTATTCGCGTTTGCAGTCTTTGCTGAATGAACGCACTGGGTTGCAAATCTCATTTTAAGGGTGGCGTATGGCGGCATTGTATCCTTTTCATTTGGCATTTGCGGTGACAGACCTGCCTGCCACCGAACGCTTCTTTGTCGACGTTATTGGTTGTGAAGTGGGACGACAAGCAGCGCGTTGGATCGATTTTAATTTTTTTGGCCATCAAATCTCCGCGCATTTGGTGGATGAGACCGAGGCTGTCGCTCAAAACGAGGTGGATGGCGACCAAGTTCCCACCCAACATTTTGGCATGGTTTTGCCTTGGGAGCGGTGGCACGAAATGGTCGCGCGTCTGAATGAAAGTGGTCAGGCGTATCTTATTGCCCCAAAGACCCGATTTACGGGTGAACCTGGCGAACAAGCGACCTTTTTTCTTCGTGACCCATCGGGAAACGCACTTGAATTTAAATCATTTAGGGAGCCTCAGGCCCTATTTGACCGCTGAACATTCTTTGGCCGGTTGGCTTTTTTTATGGGCCCTCCAGTTATAAGCTTGCTGGATGAACATGCCCACCACCAAAACCCGCGTGATTCTGAATCCAGCATCGGCCAATGGGAAAACCCTCAAAAGGGTCGAGCGTCTCAAGCCTGCTTTAAAATCAGTATTGGGTGAATACGAATTGGCGTTCACCGAGGCGCCGGAACATGCCACTGTTTTATCCCGTGAGGCGGTACGGGAAGGCTACGGTTTGGTGATTTCTGTCGGTGGTGACGGAACCAATCATGAAATTGTGAACGGTTTTTTTGATGAGGATGCCCGTCGAATTGACAGCCCCACGCGATTTGCTTTTTTGGCGAGTGGGACGGGAGGGGACTTTCGCCGTACATTTGGGCACCCGCTCGATTTAGAAAAAGCCATCGCTCGCTTAAAAACAGCTCAGCCCCAAAAAATTGATTTGGGCAAAGCCGTGACCACGGGAGCTCAAGGCCCACTGACACGCCATTACATCAACTCCGCCACGTTTGGATTATCGGGGTACGTGGGGCAGATGTTATTGACCGCCCCGAAAAATTTGGGCGCCACCGGCACCTACCTTTATGCGACGCTGAAAGGGTTGCTCACCTACGAACCGCAGCCCGTTCAATTTAAAAGTGCAGAAAAGACCTGGGAGGGGACCGTGGCCATCGCGGGGTTTTGCAATGGGCAATATTTTGGTGGCGGGATGAAGGTGGCCCCGCACGCTCAAGTGGCGGACGGGCTGTTGGACGGGGTGATCGTTGAAGGGATGAGCTTGCCCGCTTGGTTGATGGCCATCCCTCGGGTTTATACCGGTGCCCACCAACACCTCAAAAAGGTGAGCATGTTTCATACACAATCCGCGGAAGTCACTTGCGACGGTGCGGCCACTCCCATGCACATAGAATTGGATGGAGAGCTGACCGGCACTTTGCCCGCGCGTTTTGAGGTGGTGCCCCAGGCGATAGAGGTTTTGATTTAGCCGAATCGTTTTGTTTTTTATTGTTGGAGCATGACATGTCGAGCCCTTTTGATTTGAACACATTTGCGATGCCTGTATTGCTTCGTTTGTATCAGCAGCTCCAAATACCCATCCAAGAAGCTTCATTGATGTTTCCGTTTAAAAGTTCAGATCAGGCTTTGTCATCGGCACAAGAAGTGGAGGCGGCTTTAAAAGACAATGGCTATTGGGAAAACAATGCGGCGTCCGATGAATTGCGTCGGGCACTTCGCACGTTGGGGATGCCCCGAAAGCAATACGAAATCTCCATAAAAAATTTGGAAAAGCAAATTCGGTTTTTTGCTTTTGGTAACAGCAACGATGTGGTGGTGGCGGCATTGGGCAATGAAGCGGTTGGCTTCGCCAAGCCAATAACCTTTTTAGAATTTCTTGGGAACATGATGTCTCAGGTGGGCCACGATCCCAATCCATCTGATGATTTTGAAGCACTGCGAGTGAACAACCCCACCTTTGCTTTGATTTGTCATTTCATCGAAGCTGGCCTTGCTTCTCAGCCTCTTCCTTTTGAAACGCTTGAACCCAAGGTGGCCACACTGTTTCCGGAGAGGGCACAATGCCAGTTGTTTATGCAGGCTTTGGTCGAGGATGGTGTATTGATACATGTGGCTGGCAAATATGAATTTGCCCCTGGCTTTATGGGATGGGTGCATGCCCTTCAATCAGGGCACCAAATGCAGGTTGAGCGTACGGATTTGCGAGGCGGGAAGGTTTCGGAAGCCCCCACCCAAGAAAAAGCGGCCTTTTTTGGCCCGATGGGAGGCCGGTATTCTATGCTTGAGGCCGCGGACGGGACCGGTGATTTGTTGCTCTGCCGCCCGGGCCGGAAACAGCTGCGTTCTTTGATGGGGGCCCTATTGGGAGAGACGGATCATCCTAATTTGGCTTTCCACATGCCTTTGATGCGCCGTTAACCTTTAGATCTGCACAAAAGATCTGCCAAAAACTGTGACCGATGTCGCAGGTTTCGCACGACCAGATGGTGGGCTGAAAAACGACCCGTCCGCGGACCCCTAACAAAAAAATAAAAAGTCTATAAAAAACAATGCCTTGAGCGTGAGGCGGCGGCAGCGCAAGATCTGTTGTGAGGGCGTGCGCGAAACCTGTGGCATCGGTCACACATCGATTTTGGCCGGTAGACGAAACTTATCATGACTCACAGATACACTTTTTAGGAGACATATCATGACCAACATTAACTCAACCACTTCCAGCAACGTTAGCAACGCCAACCTTAACAACGCGTCCAACAACGTTTGTAGCCCCGACAATCCTCCTGCCACGCAGACCTCTGCTGCTCCCGCTACTGGCGTGACTGCCAGCCAAGATCAGTACGAAGGGCTTAGCAATGCCACTGGCATTCTTTCCACTACTGCCAGTGCGTTGGACTTACGTAACCAGGGTGTGACCAAACTCCTGGAAAAAACAGCCACCAATGCAGATGATATTGCCGGGACCACCAAAGCATTGGGGAACTACAGCAAAGGTTTGACGGTGGTTGGTGTCGCAGCCAACACTGTGAATGCTGGCCTGAACAACAACCAAACCACCACTGCTGGCAAGACCGCCAACGTGGTACTGGCGGGTACCGTGAGTGCTGCAGCAACTCGTTTGAACCCTGCGGTGGCAGCTTTAGACGTGGCCACCGGCGGCGAAGTTTCCAACACTTACAACACCGGCATCAACGCTTCTGTCGGAATGGTTGAAGCAGCCATCACTGGCGACACCAGCGGTGTCGAAAGTCTTCACCAAGAAAACTTGAAAGGTGAAAATGGTTACGTGATGAAAAAGGCCGCTGAAGCAGGTGACTTCTGGGCTGATAAAGGCGTGACCGGTGGCCTGAAAGAATTCGCCAGCGAGTTGCGTGATTTCATCTGGTAAGAAAACCAGTCACTGACTTTAAAAGTACAAGATCAGCCCGTTGCTAAAACGGGCTTTTTTTGTGCCTCGCGGGTATCCGCCACGCGCTGGTTCCAATCTTCGACCAAGGGGTTCATGACCTTTTTCCAAAGCGGGGGCACCAGTGCCATGAGCAGCATGGCGGCATAGCCTGCAGGTAATTGAGGGCTGTCATCGAGGTGACGTAAAATCATATAGGGTCGGCTGGCCAAATAGTGGTGATCGGCATGTCGCGGCAGATTCAGCAAGAGACTGTTGGTCAGCGTGTGTGCTGAGTTCCATGAGTGCTTGGGAGCCACACGTTCGTACCGCCCATTTTCGAGGGTGGCCCTGAGAAGACCATAATGCTCCACGTAGTTGATTACTTCCAGTAGAAGAATGGCGACCAAGCTTTGGGCCACAAAAAAGGCGATGCCTTCGAGCCCGAAAAGAAGAAAAAGAGCCGTGTAACCGCCCACCCAAGTGAGGCCATAACGCAAACGACGATCTTTCAACGTATAGGCTTGTTTGTGGTTGTGCACCCGTTGGGATTCTAAGTGCCATGCACTTTTGAAGGAACCGAAAAAGGTACGGGGCAAAAAGGTGTAGACGCTTTCGTTGTAGCGGGCCGTGGCAGGATCTTTAGGGGTGGCCACATATTTGTGGTGTCCCAAGACGTGCTCCACACAAAAATGAGAGTAGGTCACTGCCCCCATGAGTATTTCCGCCAATGCGCGCTCCATCAGGTTTTTCCGGTGCATGAGTTCGTGGGCCACATTAATGCCGCCGCCGCCCGCCATGATGCCAACAGAAACGGCGAGCCCGAATTTTTCCATGGCGCTGTGAGGCTGGGTGGTGATCTCGTAAAGGGCCCAAAAAAGGACGCCAAGTTGACAGGGCACCCACAGATAAAGCCAACCATTGAGCAACCTGTTGTTCACCAGTGCATTTTCGGATTCTGGAGCGGGATTGTGATGATCGGTACCCAGAACCTGATCGAGAATGGGCACCAGTCCAAAGATGTAGGCCACGGTGAAGAACACCCAAAGGCCACCGCCAACGATGCCCACGCACACCGCCATGGGAACGCTAAACAAAATTAAGTACCGTAAGTTTTTCAACACAAACCTCTGTAGGGGAACTGGGGAAATTGTAGCAATCCTAGGTCAGCGAAACCAATGTTTTATCGGTTATTTGACCCACGTCAGGTGCAATGTGGTCCCCGAAGGTCAAGCTGGCGATGAGGCCAGAAATGGGTTAAAACCCCCTGAGTTGCTCATCCAGTAAGGCTGGGCCACAAATGAGGTTTCAACGCGATGCACATTTCACCCTTTAAAAAGTCTAAGCGCATGAGCTCTCTGGGGGTCATGATGGCTCTGACAATCGGCGTTTCAATATCGGGTTGCCCCACATCTCAAGAAGGAGAGGGCAATCAACAGGACCCGCCAGAGGAACTTCCAAGCGGTGACATGGATGCAGGGACGGCTGCGCCTAACCTATTGGTTGATGCGGGCAATTCGCCCACGACTGGGGCTATGGATGCCGGTCAAAACACCGATGCTGGGCAATCGGATATGACCCAGGCGGCAGACAGTGGGGTGGCGGAAAGCGATGGTGTCAGTGTGAACATGGAATCTATTTGTGTGACACTCGAAGAGCCAGATGCGGGCTTTGGTGATGCCACGGGGCGGGTGGATGCTACGGTAAATGGGTCGCGCATCGATCTCACCGTGACACTGTTTGACGTGAATTGTGGCATCACTCAATTTAATTTCATGATGCAAGAGCAAGCATCAAATCAAACGCTGAATGTAAGGGTGTCACCGGTGGGCCTCACCGAGGACACCCCATTAACGCGATGTTATTGCGACATGGCTTTGACCGCTGATTATTGGGATGATGACAACTCTTTGGAACGCATCGAAGCTTATTTTTTCAGCGATGTGGTTTTACCCAATGCCCAAGCCATCCCGCCCAATGGTTTTATTGGGGCAAAGAATTTGGAGTAGGTTGAACCTACCGTGTCGCGGAAAATCAGCGTTTCTTGCCGATCACAAAAAAGCTTTCCACCGGATGTGAAACACCTTTTAGGTTGAGTGGACCAGCCGCTTCGAGCTCGAAATGATCTCGAACGGCCTCTGCTGTTTTTGGGCCGATGAGAATGCAATCGGGTTCACTGTGACTTTCGAGTCGTGCGGCCACATTCACGGTGGGCCCCAAAACAGTGTAGTCGGAGCGGGCCATAGAACCAAAGTTCCCCACCACCACTTCACCCGTATTGATGCCCGTTCTGGCATGCAAATCGTGACTGCCTCCCACACTTTTAATGCGTTCATGGATGGCCAATGCAAGGTTCACACATCTGGTGGCTTGCTCTTGTGGCGGCATGGGTTCAGGAGCGCCAAAGACTACCATCACGCAATCGCCAATGAATTTATCCACGGTGGCACCGTGCTTCATGGACAGATCGGCCACTTCTCCCAGCAACTGCCCTAACAGATCGCCTAAGGCTTCGGGGCCAAGCTTTTCGCTCAATGCGGTGAAGCCCACGATGTCAGTGAACATGACGGTGAGGGTGCTTCTTTGGGCAGGGTTATCGAGACTCAGCGCACCGCTGGCGGCCTTGTCCACCAAGGCAGGAGGCAGATAGCGTTGTAAGACCGAACGGGTGATGTAGCTGTGCAGTCGCGCGTTCTGGTTGACCGCATAGTTAACCACCCAAAAGGTGAGCACACAGGTGAGAGGGACGGAGAAAAGGACGTTGGCCCACTGGGATTGATCATTCCACAAGGGGTGCGTACTGGGTCCAGCCATTAAGGGGGTCAGTGGAACCCATTCGTGCACTTCGGCAACGCCACCCAAAACGAAGGCGCCAATGCACAATACCAACGCCAAGACCGCCGTGAAATAATCGAAGAGCGATCGGTAGAGTGCCACAATGACTGGGTAAAAGGCGACGCTGTAACAAATGAGAGAGCCATGCCCCAGCAAAAAGGCCTCCACGGTCACGATTTCACAGCAAATGGCCACCACGTTGAGACCATGCCACATCTTTCTGCGCAAAGGCGTGTCGCGGCTGGCAACAATAATGAGCGCCAAAGCCGAGAAACAATAAATCATGGTGGCGATAAAATGCGCTTGGAGGATGTTTTGGGCACCGTCTAAATTCCAGCCCGCACGGCCCGCGCTCCGAATCAGGTAATTGGTGGGCACCATGGTGAGCGGCAAGGCCACGAACAGACGCAATATGCCTGCATTTTGATACCGCGCGCGTGTGATGGGGACCTCGCCGGGACGCCAAACAAAATCCAACCACTTGTTCAGACCTGAAGCTTCTTGAGACATGTTCTTTCCTTTCGTTTCTTCTAAACCATTCATCCTCTTTATGGAAAGATTTGATACGCTCCCATCTGACGGTTTGAGGCTGCTTTGGTGGGCTGAAATTTGAGGTTAATATAAAAATAACAGTGGTTTACAACCAGCCCACACTTTGGCCTTTTCTTGCTCCTCTTGAGGTTTCTTGGCATGATCCGGCCATGCATCCTTGAAACTGCCCACCGGGTTGGCCTGGGATGCGCGAGCCGGGGCCTGTTGTTGCGTGGCTGAAAGGGAGTCCATTGTTCTGGGTGTCGACCATGCGTTTGGTGATTGGAACCCTGATCGTTTTTTTGTTTTTGGGGTGCAAAACTGTGCCCATCAAAACGTATCCGGTGCGGGGGGAGACCACCCAAGCCCTCATGTTTGATTTAAAGGACAATCCTGTTGGACCTAAGGATTCATGGGGGCATCGTGGGGCCGCCATGACCCTTTGCCGGGTTCGGTTGGAGTTAAAAGGCGAAAAGCAGATGAAGTGGAATGCCGAAGAATGTACATGCCGGGCCCAACTCCAAAAGATTCAACTGCACAAAGAAGTGGAGATCACCATGCCGAAATGGGTGGAGGAATCTCAGGCTTCAAGAGATTGCAAAAATAAATGGGAGCGTTTTCTTAAAGCCACTCGGTACCACGAAGACGGTCATGTAAAGATTTGTCATTCGGGAGTGGACAACATTCAAAAACACTTAGAACAGGTTGCATCGACCACTGTGAAAAAAAAGGGGGCCGACTGTGCGGTTATTTGTGATGCGGCGTGGAAAGAATTGAAATGGAAAGTGGAACAAGTGTACAAAAAGCATTTTAACCACTTGCAGCAAAGACAAATCGATTACGATGAAGAGACACGTCACGGTCAAACCCAGGGCGGTGTCTTGGAAACCTGTCGCCCGCGTTAACCCTATTTTGGAGTACACATGAAAAAAGGAATCTGTTTATGGCTCATTTTTATTTGGGGATGCGCTACCACTGGTGGCCAGCGCACTTCCTATGAGGAATGTTACACCATTTGCGAATCGGTGACCGAAAGCTTTTGTGCGAGAGAGGTTCGACGGCAACGGGGTTGCTCTGAAGAAAAACGCGCCAAAGAACTCAAAATATGCGTTGAGACCCAGTGTCAACGGAACGAAGAGGGATAAGGCGCCACATTCTTGCAAGATGATGTGGAGGGGGTTTATCCTTTGAGGAAGGAATCACGAGGATTGATGATGCGACGGAAGATTTCATATCTTTTATTTTTGTCTTTTGCGGTGAGTGGTTGTGACTTGCCCGAACGAACCCAGCCCCCACCTAACCCATCGAAGCCTATTGAATCCGGTGCCGAAGGTGGGCCCTGCAATGACGATCAAGTTTGCAACGATGGTTTGATCTGTGTGGAAGAGCTCTGCGTACAAGACACTTCCGACCCGAGCGTACCCGGCCCAGGGGATGCCGGTGTGACGGTTATTGTTGATGCGGGCGTTGGTGAGGTCCCAGATTCTGGTGAGGCCACTGCCGTCATGACCGATGCCGGCGCCGACTTAGCGCCTTCCGATGCGGGTCTTTTTCTGGAGCGTCCCGATGCCCACCTGTCCTTTGATGAAGACTTGGATGCAGGTTCTGTGTCAACGGACAGTGGCGTGACGCTGGCGGACTCAGGGAACGTTGGATTTGCGTCAGATGGGGGTGTCGATGTGGATGCTGGCACCCCACCAGTCATTGTTGATTGGCACGAGGCTTGTGGTGACGGGGCGGTCTGTACTTCTGGTTTGTTATGCATTGATGGACGGTGCGAAGAGCCCTGCACCACAGAAGGGATGGTTTCTGACGCGTGTTTCATTTCTCAGGCCGAGTATTGCGGACAGAGTAATGATGGGACCACCTTGGTATGTGAACCGCTTTCCGGAATTGTGCTAGAGCTTACTTGGGGCGGTGGCCAAAACAATTTTGATCTTTATTTTAAACGCGCCCAAGAAGGTTGGTGTTCTCCTTACACGTGTTACCCGCAAACCTGTCTAGATGGTGTCTCTTGGAGCGGCAGTGATGGGGATGCAGCGGCGAATCCTCAAATGCTCATGGAAGATTCCTGTGGCGATGGGCCCGAGATTATTTCCTTGGAGGCACCCAGCCAGGGGGCTTACGCTGTGGCCATTCATCGCAAAGATTCAACCAATTGTCCCAATACCGATGAGGGCGAAGTGGTCGAAGCCCGTGTGAAGCTTTATGTGAATGGCGTTCATTACAATACTTACGAAAGAGACATGGATGCCAATCTTGATTTTTGGGAGCTGGGCTATCTCAACTGGCAGAGCAATGGCGACTTGTTGGTCCAGGAATACCACAATTTTACCGGCAATTGGCAGTGCGCAGAGCCTTAGAGCAAAAAGCCTGTCAAAGGTGCCCCATCAATTCTGTAGAGGTGGGTGGCGAAATCCGTTGGCGTAATTCCCATCATATCCCTAAGGCTTAAATGAATGAGATCTGGCGTGAGGTAGATGCCGTTCTCGTCATCGTCATTTGTGGGCAGCAACGTGGCAGGATCGATCTTGTTGCTGTGAATCTTCCAGGTGGCGCTGTCAAAGGTGCTGGAACCAATGGTGCGGCCCCCTTGAAACAAATTGAGATCGCTGGTTTGCAACATCATCCAAGACGTATTGGGCCAATGATCTTTACCGTCCGCCACATTATAACTGGCGGTACGTCCGAATTCAGACGTGATCACCACCACCATGGGGAGGCTGCGCAGCTGCGCTTCTTGCATGAGCCAGTCCACTGCCATCAATAAGTTTTGTAATCCATTGGGGTGCAATGAATCATGACTGCCGTGGGTGTCAAAGACGCTGGCATTGAGAGTCGCAGCGACGGTCAGGCCCATATCATATCCAATCAATGCACGCAGTCCATCATCGAACAGATTGAGCGCCAAGCGATTGTTGTTGTTTTGACCGGGGCGACTGACCTGCGGCCCTTCAGCCAAAGCCGCGGTGACACTTTGAAGCAGGGGTGTGCCCGAGCGGGCATTGGAAAACTGCGTCATGGCTTTTTGGCGCTCCAGGTTGGGTTCGGTGGCCATGAGTCTTTGCAGTCTGGCTGCTTTTGCTGCGTTGAGGAGGGCGTATTCATCGTCGCGGTACATGGTTTGGGTATTGTGAAACAAGCTGTTGGGGTTGATGGCATCATCGAGAAATTGGCTGTTGCTCAACCGGGTTTCCGCCACATGCCCCCCTGTGACTGAATAGGACCCATTGGCGCCAACAATATAAGCCATGGCTTTATCTGCACCTCCCAAGGCAGCGGCCAATGCGAAGATAGAAGGGTAGCCCGCGTCGAGTTTGCCACTGGCCGCGAAACGCGCGCCCGAAAAGTGGCCTGCGGTTTGTGGGTTGACGCCATTCAACACCAACATTTGGTCTTTGTAGGTTTCAAAAAAGTCTCCAAATCCATAACCCGTGTCCTTGGGGATACTGGTGTCATTCCCACTTAGTCCGGCGTAGGCAATTTGCTCGCCGGCCACGGTGGTGGATGTGAGCTGGCGTGAAAAAGCAATGTTGTTCACCTCGGGATAAGGATCGCACAGCAGTGTGGGATCCCAGCCCCCACCCGCATGTAAATGGAGCCACAAGGGTGTGGGGGTGTTGGCGCGCACATGACGGGGGAGCATCAAAGTTCCCGTGAGCGCGGCGCTGGCTTTTAAAAAGTCCCGACGTTTCATGGCGCGCCTCCTTCGGGGGGAACGGATTGATGCAGGAAATGATAGTCGGATATAAAATAGTCAATGACCATTCGCCAGGCACGAAGTGTGCCATGCGTATCATGGGTCACCTCTCGACGTTGCGGCGAGGTGATGCCATTGGCGGCTTCCCAGGCTTCCTTGAAATCGATTTCATCCTGTTCAACCGAAGCAGAAAATCCGGCACCCAATCCCAAATAGGGGCCTTGCAGCGCGAGCGCAGCGACGAACAGGTCGTAGGCGGCTGCGATTTCGGGGTCTTGTTCATCGAGCGTTTGGCCCCACAAGTGTTGGGCCAGGTAGATCAGGTTGTCTTTAATGGCGTTTTGATTTGCCACATCCGCGTCACCGTTTTCGTCGGTGGGAAGGGTGTCCAGATCGACGTAAGGGAACAAGACCCTTTCGAAAAGTCCGTTGGTTTGTGAGATGATGGCAAAATCACGGGGAACCACACGCCAAGGAATTTCGGCGGCCATGCGTTGAAGCACCCCATTAAAAACGGCATTTTCTACCGACAATCTGCGGGAATTGCCCCCTGACGGTGTGATGTTTTGTCCGCCTAAAAGTCCGTACCACCTGGCATAGCAACCATTACCCCCGTTGCCGCAGCTTTCACGAAACTCCACAAGGAGGGACTGGTGAGGATGATCGGTGTCGAAACCCCAATGATAATTAGCTTCGTTGTTTGGCTCAACCCGACCAAAATAATTGCGCCATTTTCGTCCGGTGGTTGCTAAAAGTTTTCGCTCTAGGCCTTCTGGGGTGAGCATGCGGTGGAGTCCAAAATGTTCGTGTAAGTATGGGTTGTCATTGTTGAAGTGGGAGGCACGCAACAAAGGGGATTTCATCATGGCTTTGACCATGGTGTTTAAGTCTCGCCCGCTGTTGGTAAATGCATCCTCTAGCTCTTCGAAGTATTGGCGTTGAAGCTGGTAGGCCCTTTGTTGCTGCAGGAAGTCTTCGTCTTCGATGTTGGGTTGGGTCATGGCAGGGCGCCCTGACAAACCTTCGAAAATCACGCGTACGGTGGCAGCGGCAAACCTCGGGTCATCCACCAAGTTTTCAGCGAGCCACACCAAGCTGTCGTCCATACGTTCCGGCGGGACTGGGTGGCTGCGGCTCAAACCTGGCGGCAGCAGTTGAACCAAAGGATCAGTGTCCGCCCATCGACTTTGTGCGTTCTCATGTAGCGGGTCGTAGAGTGCTTGAAATTGAAAACGAGGCCAGTTTTGAAAGGCCCCGGCAATGGGATCCATTAAGTGGTGACAGGAGACGCACGTGGGATCGTTATAGGTGGGATTAGAAATATCAGCGGCAAAACTTTCGGGGGTCCGGTTCACTTGCGCGAGAATGTCCGTGTTCAAAAAGGTTTTGAGGACCTCACGCGATCGAGACCGATTAAGATTCACTTTATTGGTGGGCCAAGTGCCCAAAAAGTTAATATCCGAAAGGAGTCCGGCCGTTGGCACGGGCGCAGGGATGGTCACGGGTTTAAAATAATACCGATTGGCAGAAGGCATCGGGGGAATGGGCACCGGGCCACCATCTAAGCCGGGGAACCCGGCCTCGCGTTCTTCCCAATAGCTCTCGTCGGCAAAGTAGCCGCCATCGAAGGCATCTTCACGCTCGTACACGGGGGCTGAATAGATATTCATCATGGTGTAATCAGCGGTAAGAATTTCTCCGAAGTCTTTTTGTTCTGTGATCACGTGTTTGACCAGCTCTTTGGCTGACCTGGAAAACCCATGACCCGTGAGGCCGGCCAGTTCTTGATAGAGGTCCCGTTCATTTTCTTGCGGGTAGGTGGCGTAATCCTTGTACCATTGGTACCGACCCCGGGTGTTGCCTTGAGAGTCTGTTTGTTGTCCCCACGCTTTTTGTAATACCAATGAATTATTTTTTGAGCGGTAGGTGTTGGTGAGCAAAGCATCTTCATAAATAATGGCGATGCGTTCAGCGTAAGCGGGCGAGCTCATGATGCGGTCGAGGGCAGGATCCAATGAATCAAGATCGGAGGTAATGGCGTCGACTTCTTCAGGTGTGGGGAGGGTGTCTGAAAGCAGCAATGCCGCAGAGCGAAGGGCGGCTGGATGATGGGTGAGAACCAGATCGTTCGTGGTTAAGGCTGGGGTGTCTGAGGGCTCGCAGACCATTTGATCGGACACCATATTCACAAAGTCTAAAAGAGCAAACTCCGCCTCACTATTTTCTTGAATTTGCTCTCCGCCACCGTGATTCAATGTGCTCGTGGGTTTTTGCCAAAGCAAAGAGGCATTGTTGGCATCTGCATTGAGGAAGTTTTGCAGCGCCTGGAAGTTAAGAGCGTCTATTTCACTTTCTTTTCCTACATAGGGCGAGGCAAGTACGAAAGAAGCCCCTTGGTCCACGGCGATCCCATCGATGGTGTGACACATGGCGCAGGTTCGTCGAAACAAACCTGCCAAATGATCATGGAAGTAGTCTTCCTGGCATGCGGCTTGGTCAACGACAGCAACGCCTGCGTCTGTCTCGAAGAAGGGGACACCCGCATCAAATGTTGTGAGAGGTGATCCTGCATCGGGGTGGGGTAACCCTGCGTCGGTAAAATTTTGGGGAGCACCCGCATCAATGTTTACTGACGCATCTGGAGCATCGAGCATGAATGTTGGCCCTGCATCAATCCATTGCCCACCGTCGGTATGGGATTGGGGCGCGCCCGCATCGTATCCGGCATCAAAGGGGGAAGGGTGACAAGGAAGGTCTTCCCCTCCCACACAGGTGCCGCAAGCATCTATAAACGCATGACCGCCCCATTCTTCGTTACAGTCTTGCTCACAGGCCAATAGGCCTGTGCCACCGCCAACACATGTGCCACAGTGATCAACAAAGGCGTTTCCAGCGCAGGTTTCATGGCAATCGAGTACAGCGGTGCCGTTTGGGTTTCCGAGACAATCCACAATGGGTGGGAGGCCTGCATCCGAAGTTTGTGGCACGAAAAGCCCCGCGTCTGCAGTGGTGTTGAAAGAAGATGCACCGGCATCCATATCCTGTGAAACGGAATTGCCCGCGTCCACAATGGTGTTGAAAGAGGAACCACCGGAATCAATGGGTCCATCTCCTGCATCGGGCAGAGCGGAAACGGCGGGAAGGGGAGCATCTACAGATTCTGAAAAAAGACCGCTGTCTTGGTCGGTCGATCCTCCATCGAAGGGGCTGCTGATGACCCCACCATCAACGACAACCCTATCAGCTCCCGCATCTCGTGAGATGGTTCCCGCATCGTCCGGACTTGCAGGACGGATGGCGGCATCCATTGTTTCAAAGATGGACGCATCTGGCGTTGTGGTGGGGCTTTGTTTTTTTTCTTTAGGCGGCGGATCGGGATCTTCGAGCGCCGTGGGGCAGGCCATGCTCCACAAACAGCTAAAAATAAGAAACGCTCTTAGTAAGCCCATTTATCCCACTCCCGATGTCATTGAAGTTTACCGGAAGGGTTGCGAGTCAACAAGGTATGCACGCCTTCAAAAAAGGCGTATCGAGTGTCCTAGGAATGTATTTAAACCCAAAAAAAGAAGAGTGAGTTCAGCTATTTGTACTTTACGGAGCATCCCCAAGGTTTGGTGTCGGCATCGACCACGGGTTGACCTGCTTTCGCGGCTTTGAGTGCATTATCTAAATAGGCTTTCGGGCCATCAGCGGGGACGCGACCGTAAGCAGCGTTGTTAGGACCACCCCGATAGATGAGCTTGCCCTCTTTCGAGATGACGAACATGTGTGGCGTGGTTTTGGCGCCGAACATGCGGCCCACTTCGCCGCTTTCATCCAGCAAGATGGGGTGCTGCATATTCCATTTGGTGGCCGCGGCTTTGTTGGTTTCAACGCCCGTGCCCTGATTGCCCGGTGCGCCTGAGTTGATGGCCAACCACACGGTGCCCTCTTTGGCTTCTTGGGCGGCGCGCGTTTCGAAAACACCGCCGGGTTGATGGACTTTCTTCACAAAGGGACATCCGGGGTTGAACCATTCTAAAACGACCAGCTTGCCTTTGTAGTCTGAGAGCGAGATTTTTTTACCATCGAGACCGGGCAGGGTGAAGTTGGGGACCACATCTCCAATTTTGACCCGTGCAAATTCGGACTTTTCTTTTTTGGGGAGCGGGGCGGCGTTCGCCTCATTCGCGAGTGTGGATGTCTTTGTGCAGGCGAGCGTACAAACACTCAAAAGCAGTAAGCAAAATCGGGATATGAACATATCGGGCTCCTATAAAGCGCAAAAAAATACCCCCATATAGATGGGGGTACTGTTATAACAATCGCACGGGATTAGGCTAGTTTGTTGTGAGCTTATCTGTCACTTCAGCCATGTTTTCGCCCCACTCTTTGTCACGGTTCTTTTGGCCCGCCTTAGCGAGTTTGGCCGCGACTTGACGTTCCACCAGTTCGTGGTGTGTGGTGAAATAAGGCAGGGACTTTCCGATGATGTCATTGACGCTCGCAAAACCTTTTTCG
This sequence comes from Myxococcales bacterium, assembly GCA_002721815.1. Lineage (GTDB taxonomy): Bacteria > Myxococcota > UBA727 > UBA727. The sequence goes on along the minus strand of PBLQ01000045.1, from coordinate 188,352 downwards.
TCGAGGAATTTATCCAAGCCCTCGATAAGGTTTTGGACCATTTTATGCCCCTGAAGCATGGCACCGGTACAAACTTGCACAGTGGATGCGCCCATGAGCAAAAACTCAATAGCGTCACGAGCTTCCGCAACGCCACCAATACCCGAAACAGGCATGTCAGGTTGGTCGAGACATAGCTCAGAAACCATTCGGAGAGCGATGGGCTTCACAGCGCGATAGCTATAGCCACCAGGGGTGGAGCCGCCCTGCACCGTGGGTTGTGGCTTGAGTGAATCGAGATCAACGCCCACCACTGAAAGAATGGTATTGATCGCCGCTACACCTGATGCCCCACCCGCCATGGCGGCACGAGCCGGTAATCTGATGTTCCCGATGTTGGGCGTCATTTTTGCCCAAATAGGAAGATCGGTGGTGTCTGCGACCCACCGGGTGACTTCTTCAACGATATCTGGGTTTTGGCCCATGGCCGCTCCCATTTGTCGTTCTGGATGTCCATGGGGACATGAGAAATTGAGTTCGAAGCCATCGACGCCGGTTTCCATGATGAGCCCGGTGAGTTCTTGCCAACGATCTTTTTCGTGCTGCTCCATAATGGAGGCGATGAGTATGCCCTCTGGGTAGTCATCTTTGACTCGCTTAAAATCGTCGAGCCATTCTTGTAAGCTCAAGTCCGAAATCAATTCGATATTTTGAAAGCCGATAACGTTTTTGTTGCCCTTGGCCTCATATTCGTTGAGACGAAGTTTGCCGTATCGAGGCGCAACATTGATGACTTCTGTGGAGTCGAGACTGACCGTCTTAGCAATCACGCCGCCCCAACCACAATCGAAACTCTTAGCGATAGTCTTATAGTTGGTACCTGGAGGTCCTGAACCGATGACAAATGGGTTTTTAAACTTCATTCCGTTCACGGTTACGCTAAGGTCGGCCATATTTACTCTCCTTTTAGAATTTTAAAGTCGGCTTTTAGCCTTCAAAATATTGGTCTGTGACATCCAGGCCACGATCAATGATTTCGAAGCATTCGAGCAACTGCTCCTCCGTTATACACAAAGGTGGGTTGCACATGAAGCTTCCCCACCTAACAAAGGTAAATAAACCGTTTTCGCGGAAGAAAGCGCCCAATTTGCCCATGGCTTCACTGGTGCCATTGTAAGGGGCCATGCGCTCACCTTGGCTGTTTTTCTGAAGGTCCATCATACCAAACAGCCCAATGCAGCGCCCTTCTTTGACCGATGGATGTTTTTCGGTCAGGCGGTCCATTTCTGAGCGCATGACCTTACCCAGTTGGGTGGCATTTTCGAGCATGTTCTCTTCCAGCATGACATCAATGGCCGCTTCGGCGGTACGCAATGCGAGTGGATGAGAGTTGTAGGTGAGGCCACCCCAAAAAACATTGGTTTTGAAGTGTTCGGCAATGGGGTCGCTGACCCCCATGGCGCCCAGTGGCATATAAGAACTGGTCAGGCCTTTGGCGAACGTCACAATGTCAGGGACGAAATCATAATGCTCAAAAGCAAAGAGTTTGCCTGAACGCCCCCAGCCGGCCATCACTTCATCACAGATCATGAGAATGCCATATTTAGACAGCAACTCTTTTAAGCCCTTCAAGTAACCCTTGGGTGGCGCCAAGACGCCGTTGGTTCCAGTAATGGTCTCAACGAACATGGCCGCGATTTGATCGTGACCTTCGTACATGATCACTTCTTCAAGATACTCAAGATTGTTTCTGGTGATCTCTTCTTCGTCATCACCAAACTTATAATTATAAGGCCATGGATCCATGACTTTGACAAAACCTGCGCCGCCGGGCTCGTTAGGAATTCGTCGTGGATCGCCGGTGAGCTGCATACAAGCGTTCGTGGCGCCGTGGTATGAGCGGTAACGACTGAGAATCTTGTGCCTGCCCGTATAATAACGCGCAGCTTTCAGAGCGTTCTCATTGGCTTCGGCACCGCCGAGCGTATAAAAGAAAGTATTGATGTTGCCAGGAACCAAGCCCGCCAGCTTTTTGGAAAGCCGCGCCCGTACTTCGGTGGCGGTACCCGGAAAGACATAGAGAAGTTTGTCCACTTGGTCTTTCATGGCCTCCCGCACTTTGGGGTGGTGGTGGCCAATGTTCACACTCATGAGCTGGGAGTTGAAATCGTAATGACGTTTCCCACTGGGTTCGTACATGAACACGCCTTCGGCGCGCTCAACGGGAATGGGGGACACCGCATTTCCGGCAGACCAGGTGTACATGGAGTGCTTTTTGCACAACTCAATCATTTCATCGGCGTTCATTTTCTCTCCTTAGGATGCCCTTTAGGACATCCAGGTGGTGTCTTTTTGTAGCGCCCATTTACTACTGATTTTTCGGGGTCGGGTCCAGAACCGATAGCCATCCCAGCCCGTAATATTTCCGTGCCCGAATTTGGAGTCGTTCCAGCCACCGAAGCCAAAGGGCTCGCGGGGGACGGGAACCCCAATATTTACGCCGCACATGCCCGCAGAGACGCGATTCATCACTTCTTTGGCCACATCACCGCTGGTGGTGTAGACCGCGCTGGCATTGCCGTAATTACTGCTGTTTTCCAGCTCAATGGCTTCATCCAGGTTTTTCACCCGAACGATGGACAGAACTGGTCCAAAGATTTCTTCCTTGGCTGCAGGCATATCGGGGCTCACATTGTCCAACAGGGTCGGCCCAACCCAGTAGCCTTCAGGACCGCCTTTGGCATTGCGGCCATCCACCAACACTTTGGCGCCTTGGGCTTCTGCCGCATCGATATAGCCAGTGATGCGCTCCACCGAGGCTTCATTGACAATGGCGCCCATGTCCTTACCAGTTTCAACGCGCTGGGCGTGATTCTTAATTTCATCGATGATGTGGTCCACTTCGCCCACAGCCACCATGACCGAAGCGGCCATGCAACGCTGACCCGCACAACCAGTGAAAGACGCCATCACATTGGCGGCAGTCAATTCGAGGTCGGCATCAGGCACCACCAGCAAATGGTTCTTAGCGCCACCTAAGCAAAGCACACGCTTACCGGTTTGAGCGGCACGACCATAAACGATTTTTGCAACGCGGGTGGAGCCCACGAAAGCCAGCGCGTCGATGTCTTCATCATCACATAAGGCTTCCACTGTTTCTTGGCCACCATTCACGATGTTAAAAATACCATCGGGCAATCCAGCTTCTTGGAGCATTTCTGCCAAGCGAATACAGCTCAACGGCACTTGCTCAGAGGGTTTGAGAATGAATGCATTACCGCCCACCAATGCTTGGGGCAACATCCACAAAGGCACCATGATGGGGAAGTTAAATGGCGTCACGCCAGCCACCACGCCTACGGGTTCATACACGATACGACATTCCACGCCACGGCTCACTTCAAGCTGGGGCGCAGCAGCGATGTTGGGGAGTGCACAACCGTATTCGGCACATTCGATGGCTTTAAGCACTTCGGCTTTAGATTCATCGTAGGTCTTGCCGTTTTCGTGGGACACCAACCAAGTGAGCTCTTCGATATTGTCGTGCATCAACTGACGCAAGTTGTAGAAAACTTCGCCGCGTTCACGGATGGGCATGTCTTGCCACGCGGGAAGGGCTTCTTTCGCTGCGGCAACAGCTTTAGCCACATCGTCTGCACCAGACATGCACACCTGGGCCATGGACTTGCCAAAGCGCGGGTTGATAACTTCGAGTTTTTCTGTGTTTTGTGCATCCACCCATTTGCCGCCAATCCAGTTTTGGGCAGATGTGTATTGGGTGAACTCATATGATTTTGCTTGAAATGGGGTTCCCATAGTTGTCTCCTTACAATTATTGAGCGGGCGTCGGCAAAGTGCGTTCCACTTTGGTCGGCTCGGCAAGTTCGTTTCGTTTCATCACAGAGTCCCAGTACTCAGGGAATGGTGGGCGGTTGATGTAACGACCTGCCCCCTCTGTGGTTTTTAGTTGGCCGTTTTCCCAGACCACGGTGCCGCGACTGAGGGTCACGCCGGCGCTGCCCGTGACTTCCATGCCTTCAAAAATATTGAAATCAATATTTTGATGGTGGGTATCTTTGGAAATGGTGCGCGTGGCATTGGGGTCCCAAATGACCACGTCGGCATCAGCACCCACGGCCAAAGAGCCTTTTTGTGGGTAAATGTTAAAGATTTTCGCCGTGTTGGTGGAGGTCACCGCCACGAATTCGGATGGGGTTAATTTACCCGTTCGAACCCCGTGGTGCCACAAAACGCTCATGCGATCTTCTACGCCAGCGGTGCCATTGGGAATCTTTCGGAAATCTTCGAGCCCCATTTGCTTTTGGTTGGTGCAAAAGCAGCAATGGTCAGTGGCCGTGGTTTGCAGCATCCCCGATTGGAGGCCGCGCCACAGCGCTTCTTGGTGCTCGCTGGATCGGAAGGGTGGACTCATGACGTAGTGGGCTGCTTCGTTCCAGTTGGGATTGCGATACACACTGTCATCGATCACAAGGTGCTGAGCCAGCACTTCGGCATACACACGTTGGCCTTCAAGCCGGGCGCGTGTGACTGCTTCGAGGGCATCAATGCAAGAGGTGTGAACCAAGTACAAAGGCACGCCTAACACTTCAGCAATACGAATGGCTCGGTTGGCAGCTTCGCCTTCTACCTCTGGTGGGCGAGAAAGCGGATGACCTTCGGGACCGTGAATGCCTTTGTCGTAAATGTCTTGCTGTAAGCGAAACACCAATTCACCGTTTTCAGCGTGTACGGTGCACAACGCGCCCAGTTCTTTGGCGCGCGTGAAGGAATTCACCAAGGTTTCATCATCGCACATGATGGCGTTTTTGTAGGCCATGAAGTGCTTGAAGCTGTTGACACCGTAATCGCGAACCAAAGTGCCCATGTCTTCATGCACACTTTGGTCCCACCAAGTGATGGCCACGTGAAAGGTGTAGTCACCCGCTGCTTTTTCAGCCCAGCCGCGCCACTCGCGGTAGGCTTCCATAATGGGTTGTTGAGGGGCCGGAATGACAAAATCAATGATCGAAGTGGTGCCGCCAGCCATGGCTGCAGAGGTACCGGTGAAGAAGTTTTCTGACGCCACAGTGCCCATGAACGGAAGTTCCATGTGGGTGTGTGGGTCAATGCCACCGGGCATGACGTAAGCGCCAGAGGCGTCGATGGTTTCGGCACCGGCAGGAGCATCTAAGTTCTCCCCTACGGCTGCGATTTTTTCACCGACGATTAACACGTCAGCACGTTGTTCACCTTCAGCGGTGACAACCGTGCCACCTCGAATCAATTTTGTTGTCATACTGTGCTCCTCAAAAACTGTTTGGATTACTTGCCGTGGATTTCATCGTATGCATCGGGACGACGATCGCGATAGAACTGCCAAGTGTTGCGCACTTCATCGATCATGGACAAATCCAAATCACCGATCACCAACTCATCATCGTCTTCGGAGCCTTCTGCTACAAATTCGCCCTTGGGGTTCACAAAGTAGCTGGTGCCGTAGAACTTACCGATGTTCCAGGGTGCTTCGGTGCCAACACGGTTAATGGCTCCAACAAAATAACCATTGGCCACTGCATGTGCAGGTTGTTCGAGTTTCCACAGGTATTGGGAAAGCCCGGCCACGGTGGCGGAAGGATTGAATACAATCTCTGCACCGTTGAGACCCAAACATCGAGCGCCTTCGGGGAAGTGACGATCGTAACAAATGTAGACACCGATGGTGGCATATTTGGTTTTGAAGATGGGATAGCCGCCATCGCCAGGGGTGAAGAAAAACTTCTCCCAGAAACCAGGGCCAACCTGTGGGATGTGTTGTTTGCGGTACTTGCCCAAGTAGGTGCCATCGGCATCGATCACGGCGGCTGTGTTGTAGTACACGCCGCGCATGGCTTTTTCATACACGGGCACCACGATGACCATGTTGTACTTCTTGGCGTATTCCGCCATGCGATCGGTGGTGGGACCGGGAACTGACTCAGCCGCTTCGTACCAACGTCTGTCTTGGCTGGGGCAGAAATAAGGACCGTTGAAAATCTCTTGTAAACAGAGAATTTGGACACCGGCTTCACCTGCTTTTTCGATGTAAGGGATGTGCTTTTGCACCATGGCCTCACAAATCTCAGGCACAGGGACGCTTTCGTCGTTGATGGGGTTGGCGAGCTGAATCAGACCACATTTTACGATATCGGACATGGGAACCTCTCCACGGTCAAAGTTAGTTAAAGGGTGAGCAAAGATCTGTGAAACCTCACTCACGCGAAAATTCGATGCTTTCTCCTAACACAGAACCGGGATCCGGAACAAAACCCCTGTTCAATAAAAAACCTTTTAAAACAGACGTTTAAATCACCATGCAGGTTCTGATAGGGGGAGAAAACCAAAGCTCCTGCAGTAATTATCCGCAAAGCCCGATCTTTGGCGATTTGGGAGGGTTTTGGGCACCTTCAGCCGCTTTTTTTCAGCGACTCGCAGATTTGAGGTCTTCCGCGGCTTGGGCCACAATGCTTTGACCTTTTTTGTCGGTCAGGCTCACCACGATGGCCGCGAGAAAGGCCATGGCGAATGAAGGCGGTAGTTCACTGAGCGCGGAGAAGAATTCACCAATGCCGGGCAGGTTGGAAATGCCAAATTTAAAGAAGGGCACCGCGAAAAAGCCGGTGACCATTCCAGCCACCACCCCACGTCCGGTGAGGCCGGGCCAAAACAACGAGAGAATCATCACCGGGCAAAACGTCGCACTGATGCCTGACCAGCCAAAAATGACGAACCAAAAAACCGTTCTGTCAGGGGTGGAAATGGCGACGGCCAAAGCCACAGCCAAACCGCCCAAGGCCAAACCGAAAGTCACTTTACGGGAAAGGCCGACCAAGTCTTCATCGGAGATGGTGGGGTTCTTTACTTTTTGATACCAATCCCGCACTGCCGCTGAACCGGCGAGTACCAACAACGAATCCACCGTGGACATGATGGCCGATAGGACGATGGCAATGTAAATGCCAACGATCAGGGCAGGGAAGACGTGCTCCACCAAAGCGGGAAGAACGGCTTCGGCGCCACCAAAGACACTCATGTCACCGCTGTCACCGGTGAGCATCACACGGCCCGCCATACCGACGAGGACCGCGCCACCATCGGCAAGTAAGGTCCATATGAACGCAACCCAAGCGCCTTTGGGAATTTCACTTTCATCTTTGAGGGCAATGAACCGAACAAAGATTTGCGGCGAGCCCAAAAACCCAAGTCCGATGAGCGCCAGTCCTAATATTTCAGCAGTGGCGATGGGGGTCCAACCGGTACCACCCGTGACGGAGAGCAAAGAAACATCGATTTTACTCAAGCCATCGGTAAGGGCAGCCACACCACCCATGGAGGCGATCGCAACGATGGGCAAAATCACGAGCCCCAAAAACATCAAGGCGCCTTGGAACATATCTGACCAAGCGACGGCTAAAAAGCCACCGGAAGTAATATAAGTGGCCACCACCGCGAACCCGACGGCGATGCCCGCGTAGTAGTTCCAGCCTAAGAAATCTTCAAAGGCTTTACCGGTGGCATCGATTTGAGCGCTCACATAAATGGTGACGAAGATGGTTAAAGCGAATGCGGAGACGATTCGAATGATCTGACTTTTGTCTTGGAAACGACTTTCCAGGTAATCAGGCACCGTGATGCTGTCGTACTGATCGGTGAGACGCTTGAAGCGTTTGGACATGAAAAGCCAAGCCCCCACCACGCCGATGACTTCGCCAACCACCACCCAAAAAGCTTTGACACCCAAGGCGCAGCCCATCCCGGTGAGACCGATCAGCAGCCACGCAGATTCACCCGTGGCCCGTGCAGAAAAAGCCACGGCCAAAAAGCCTAAGTTTTTACCGGCCGCAAAATAGTCTTTGATGTCTTTCATGCGCCGAGACGCGAGGACCCCCAGCCACAGCAAAATGCCCAGATAGACAATGACACCACCGACTTTGAAGATCATTGATGCGCCTCAGATTGCCAAGCCACCAAGCCCCGTTCTTCAGGGGTGCCGGGAATGGTGTTGTCCAAAATCAGTGCGATGAAAGCACCCACAGCCATCCCTGTGGAGCCCAGGGTGTTGATGATGTTCGACACCGACTCTATCCCCACATCGACCGGATTGGCCCCGATGTATTCGGGCATACTCAAGCCCATGAAAAAGGCAAAGCCCAAAATAAACAGGTTTCTCGCGCTGTTGAGATTCACAAACTGTAAGTTAGACATCCCCACACTGGCGATCATGCCAAACATGGCGCAGTACATGCCACCGACGATGGGTTGCGGGATGGTGGTGAACAGCGCACCGAATTTAGAGACGGTACCCAGGACAATCATGATGACTGCACCCGCTTGAACCACGCGGCGCGCCCCTACGCGGGTGAGGCCGATGGCGCCGATATTTTCGGAGTACGACGTGGTGCCGTTACCGGTGCCAAAAAGACCCGCGATAAAGCAACCAATGCCTTCGAAGGTAATCCCGCGGTTAATGGTTTTTTCATTGGGTGTGGGAGCACCAGAAAGTCTGGCGCAAGCGTAATAGTCGCCAATACTTTCCACCATAGAAGCGAGGTAGCCCGCAAACATGCCTACAAAAGCTGCAAGACCGAATTGAGGCAGGCCCCACTGAAACGGATAAGGAACGCGAAACCAAGGGGCTGCTTCTAGATTCGCCATACTGGTGTGTGAGGGGTGACCTTCTGGAAATACACCCGTCATGGTGCAAATGGCTGCCACCACCCAGGCCCCCACAATGGCCATCAAAATTGGGTACAGCTCAAAGGCGCGATTTTTGCCCCTCAGGTATTGGCTGAAGAGAATGATCAAAACGATGGTTAAGCCACCGATGGGCCAATGTCGGCCTGCCTCAGGAGCACCAAATTTGAATAAAGATAAGCCAATGAGGGCGATGGTGGGCGCGATGGTGATGGGGCCCACAAAGCGGAGCATTTTACCCACCAGACCACTGGCTCCCACGATGATTTCAACAGCAGCACCTGCGATAATGGCCCCTTGAACGTGTTGCATGCGAACTTCCCAGCCCGCCTCGCTCAAGGCAGCCATGCCACAAATGGCAAACGTGGGGGCCAAGAAACTAAAGGTACCGCCCTGGATGATGGGAAGCCGGTTACCGAAAGTGGTTTGCAGCAAGGTGGCAATGCCGCTCACGAAAAACATGGTGGCAATGAGCCAGCCTTTTTCTACCGGGTCTTCGATGCCCAATGCGGGTGCCAGCAGCAATGGGACCGCCAAGGTGGAGCCAAACATAGTGAGGTAGTGCTGAAAGCCTAAGACCGCGGTTTCAGCCAAAGGAGGGTGGTCGTCAATCTTGTAGAGCAGTTCCATTTGATCTGTATTATTAGACATTTAAACCCCTTTTGATGTTGGCGTGAGCGGTCTTGGCGAGCCAATGTCGCACAGTGGTGCTTTTAGAAGGCACATGGAGGCCTATGGCTCCTAAGTACCACCCTCGTATATACGGACCAAATTTTTGGTTTGGCGGGGAATGTCAAAAAGAGGCTACCAAGGCACGCAAACCCAGCCATCATCTATGGTCCAGGTCACCTCAGCCCCTTTGAGGTTAAAGGTGGGAATGGCGTCTCGAATGCTCGGGTCAAGATCACCGCTGGCAACGAGGGAGTCCACCACGTGAAGGGCCATGGGTCTCAGCTTTACTTGGATATCGATGCGATCCACGTTCAAGCCAGCCAGGTCAAACGTTTTGATTTTGTGCTGGTCTTCAATGACGGCTGAAGTGTCAGTGGACTCGGGCGCCTCCAGCACATTGCTCTCAGAGTCGGTGATCTCCCAAAGCATGAATGCCTCTTCACCGTTTTCATCAAAACCGTGCTCAAAAAATGAAAACAGGTCATCGGCAGCAGTGTCAGCTAAGGGGACGTCTTCGGGGACAATACCGTGGGTCCAAACTTCATTATCGCCACTGTAGGCTCTGAGCTCTGCCCAAAGCCGGCGGTCATGAGCGGAGCCACTGGGGAATGCGTGACCGGCAGTGAGATTGCCCAAGCGCACGGTGAGCAGTTGGGTTTCTTCCATGCACAAATGCGCTTCAACCGTGTAGTCCAACTCTTCTTGTACGGCTGCCACATGGTTTTCGTGCCCAAAAAACGGGGTGAGGGCCACGTCCACCCCAGGCATAAGGTGTTTATGTCGTCGACGGACGGGATTGCCGGGCCCGGCTGCGATGGGTTCGGTGCGCCCATTCATGTGGCAATCGCCACAGGATAAAAAGCTGTCCATATCGGCCTGACCAAACACTGAATTTTGCCATTCGAGAAAGGTGCGTTCGATGTGATGTCCTGACGGGGTCACCACATCATGACAAGCGCCACACAACGCGGCGGACTCTGGCTCGCTTCGATCATGAAAAGCAGAATAACCTGACAGGTGGGCAGGGGTCTCGACTGGATCGCTGAAGCCACCACGCATGACCCCATCACTGGCCAACTGCAATGGGTTGTTGTGGGTCCCGTTGACCGCTTCCACAGTGTGACAAAAATAGCAGGTCACGCCCTGTAGGTGATCGGGCACAGTTTCCAGGTTGAGCCCGTCAATGGTGGCCCCGGTGCGCAAGGCCATGGGGGCATGACATTGAACGCAGAAAGAACCCAGTTCACCATTTGTTTCGCGCTGTCCACGCTGGTTCATGGCCAAGAAAACCGGGTCTTTGGAGGCGTAGGCATGCATGCTGGACGCCCACTCTTCGTAATGTTGTTGGTGGCACTGTTGGCATTTTTTGGGGTCGAGCAAATCTGCATCACTCAAGGTTTTTGGTATTGGCGCTACTCCAGCATCAATGGTGTCGCTCGATTGACCGAAATCGCAAGCGCTGAATAACCAAAAGCCAAGCAGCAAAAAGTAAAGCTGAACTGAGCCCATTCGATGCATTGCGTCCTCGAAAGATTAATTAATCACCGTGAGTTCCATCATGGCGTCTTCTGACATCGTACCACCGTCAGTCCCATTGTCGACGGTGACGGTGAAGGTCACTTCCCAGGGGCCAGGCATAATGAAATTCACGTCATTCAGTTCGTATTCGCCTTCTTCTTCGGCGGCTGTGGCGGTGAAACTGGCCGGGTTGGTGCCGTGGTTGTGCACGGACATGAAAGGTACTGCGACGATAGTCGCATTAGAGATCAGATTTCGATCGTGATCTTCCAAGCGTAAAACCCAGTCATTCATTCCTTCTTCAGCGGGGTCAAAAGAAGCTGAAACCACCGAAACAATGTAGTTGTCGCTTTGGGCCGTGGTGCCCTTGAGGGGGATAATGCCGCCCGTGGGCTCGTGTTGATGGTGCTCATCATCAGCGTGCTCGTGGCTATCGCCGGCGGGGCATGCTGCAAGGCCAAGGCACGCCAATAGAGAAAGGAAGCACTGTTTGAGATGCATGATAAACTCCAAGAAAAGAAAAGATGGACATACCTTAGCATTCCTCACCAATCCGACAAGGATTCTAAAGCTGTTGATGAATCAGTGGCTTAGAGCCCGACCGCGTCTTTGAGGGTCTGGACAATACCTTCTTCTTCGCCTTCGGCATCGGTGACCAAGCGATGAATGTCTAGGGTGATCACCCGTTTTTCATCGGCATCTTGCACCACGAATTGCCAACCTTCAAATTCAAATTCGGATCCCAGCTGTGGAATCTTTCCATATTGGTGTTGAAAGAAGCCGCCCACTGTATCGTAGGGCGCGTCTTCTGCGAATTCCATGTCCAGCAGGTCCGCCAGTTCATCAATGTAAGCGCCCCCGTCGGCCACCAAGTGGCTTTCGGATACTTTTTGAATGGTGGGTTCTTCTTCTTCGTTTTCATCGTGTTCATCGCGTATTTCGCCCACGAGCTCTTCGAGGATGTCCTCTAGAGAGATGACCCCAGCGGTACCGCCGTTTTCATCGACCACGATGGCCATGTGGGTTTTACGCTCTTGAAACTCTTTGAGGAGCTCATTGATTTTCATGGCTTCGGGCACAAAGAAGGCCTGTCTGAGGTGGTCCACCAGTTTGAACTGCTCAGGGGCCACCGGCATTAAAGGAAAAAGATCTTTGGCGTGGAAAAAACCGGTGACGTTATCAATGCTCTCTTCGTAGACCGGTAACCGTGAATGGCCGTGTTCGGTGAGGGTCTTCACCACATCATCAAACGAAGAATCCACCGACAGTCCGTGAATGTTGGTTCGAGGAATCATGACTTCGCGTGCAATGGTGTCGCCAAACTCCATCACACTTTCAAGCATTTCACCTTCGTCTTCTTCGATAACACCCGCTTCTTTACCTGAAACAATCATATAAGCGATATCGTCTTCGGTCACGAAGGGGCCCGAACGGGTCATTTCGCCACCCAACGCTTTGACGATCACACGCGAAATATTGGTTAAAACCCACACCACCCCCAAACGCCAGCAAACAATATAAAGGGGCGTTAAAATAACCAGAGCGATGGGCGCGATTTTATGGGCGTGTACTTTCGCAAATGTTTTGGGCGTGATTTCCCCGAAAATCAGGATCCCCAAGGTGGTGACACCGGTTGCAATGGCAATGGAAGTCTCTCCCACATAGCGGTGAGTCAATACAGTGATGTAAGACGCCATGAATAAATTGACGATGTTGTTTCCAACCAGGATGGTGGTGAGCACATGGTTAGGTTTTTCCAGCCAATACTTTTGTAAGGCGCGTGCACCTCTCTTTTTTTCGTCGATCAGCTGTCGTGCTTTTGTTTCGGATAGGGCGGTCAATGCGGTCTCGGCGCCTGAAAAAAACGCTGACCCCAAAAGCCCCAGAATAATTACGATCCACTCAAAATACGGACTGTCCAAAGACGTCACCCCTTATGCAACACCGCTACTTGCGGTAAACTAATTCTCCCCGATTGATGCGCCTTTCTTTATCGCGCAACCCACCATTCTTCATTTTGACTAAGGTGGACTTTTCTTTCTCAAGTTTTTGAATTTTATTGTGGAGCTTGTGCAAAAAGCCCCCTTCACCCACCGAACCATTTGCAATGTCTTTGGTGTGTGCCGTCATTTCTTGCTTTTTTAGTTCGGCAATCCTCTTGTTCAGATAGGGCAAACGGGTTTTCACATTCGCCTTTTCTTGGTTGAGAGACGACCGCTGGTGGTTGATATTGGTGCGAATTTTGTATGCTGCTTTTTGCAGGGCTTCATAGTTGGTGGGCTGGTTTTTTTGTTTGCCCCGCCTGGTGTTTTTATCGTCTGCGAGGCTCGACTTGATGATGTCTAAGGGGGGCCAGGTCCCATTGGCTTTCATTCGCCCGATTTCGGTGGGTGAGTACTTTTTCGCGGCCTTTTTTTCGATGCGATTCAGGACGCGGGCCCGATCTTTTTGGGGGAGCTCGAAAAAATTATCGGTGAGCTTGGGGGTGCCCGTTGCATCCACGAAACTGAATGCTTGGGCCGAGCCACTTGATGCCCAAAAAAGAATCGTCAGGCCGAACAAAAAGACGCCCATTTGGCTTGTTGATGCCATCTGGTGTTTGGATTCTTTTTGGGGCACCCTCACGGCCTTAAAGTTGGCCGGCGGTGGTTCGTCGTCTGAAACCATGAGCTTCATTGTTGCGTTCGGTCCTCCAAGAAGGACGACTTTACCGCAGTCTCATGCGGTGCGTCCAACATTTACGGATGAAATGAAATTATACCAAATTGCGCTTTGCGCTTCCAAAAATAGCCCCAAAAGGGCTCGAGACAAGCATGAGGCAAAAAAAAACCGGCCAACAAAGGGCCGGTTGATTGAAGAAAGTTCTTTTTAAACCTGTGTTTGCATGGTCTGCTTGACACCGCTGGTGGCTTTTTCAACCACTTTTGAGGTGAGCTCCATCTCTTGGCTGAACTTGTACACACCGGCCTGAATCGCGAGCAATTCCTGCTGGTTAAAGGTTTTGCCGCTGGTGGCCATTTTGATGATCTGATCCAGTTTGCTTTGGCCGCCGGCCACTTGATCCAACAGCCGCTTCATGCCGGTTTTTTCCATCACGCCAGTGCCTTCTACACGCTGAACGCCCGTGGTGTTGGGTGTTTGACCCGTTTGGGCCGCCTTGAGGATTTGGTGGGCGCCTAAGGACTTTTCAGTCTGAACTGCCTTGGTGGTTTCTTGGACCTTGTTGACTTCTGAAGGGCCTTGGGTGTTTTGTACGCCTTCGACTTTATTGGCGAATTGAGCACCGCCAGCCTTATTTGGGCCTTGCGCCTGCTCTTGGGCTTGCTTCATCATTTCTTGCATCATTTGTTGGGTGGCTTTTCCTACGCCACCGCCGCCGATTGGGTCTGCCATAATCTCTCCTCCTTCAGTTGGTGAAGGGTGGGCATAAATCGCCCTGCATGATCTATTATCGGGTTTTCTTCCGAAGAGTTGTGTTCAGTCTAGCAAGGGATCTGCCCCATGGCTTCCCAAAAGGCAAAAATAATATAAACACATGAAAACAAACGATTTATTTTTGGGTGGCTGAGATTGGGCGCGCATCGGTTTCAGAGATCTCGGTTTGAACCTCAGGGGTTTGAAAGCTGCCGATCATCATGTGGTTTTGCTCAGGATCGCCCAATGCTGCGCTGGGGTCACCGAGGATGTCTTTGATGACACGCCAAGCACCGTGGCTTTGTTTTACCCCATCATTCACATTGGGGTCTTCCTGACAGGCCATCTCCAAGCAATCAGATTTTGAATCCCAATTGCGTGGTTCCTCGGGGTAAACATAAAGGCAAGGCGTTGCTTCTTGTGCGTTTTCATTGGCCCAAGAGCCATAATCTTCAGGGGTCACGGACGTGTCACAAAGGACGCAGCTGGTTTGTGTCATCACGCCATTAGAGTCGGTGATGTAGACCCATTGCATGTCTTCATGGGGTTCGGGGCAAAAGCCCGAGTCTTTTTTCACGCAGCCCACGCTGAGGGCGAAAACGGCCAGTATAATGAATTTGCTGATGAAATGGGTTTTCACGGTCGACTCCTCACCCGTATATATGGGCAATGGACCGCTTTTGGTGCCTCATTCCAGATCTTGAACCATCTCTTGGAGCACCCGTCCGAGCTTATCGATGGCCTGGGCGTGTCGACGGGACGTCCAGCTTTTGGAGAGCCCGAGCTTTTTACCAACTTCTTCAAGATTGTGGTCGTGAAAGTAGTACAGTGTGATGATGGTGCGATCTTGTTCGGGAAGTTTGCCGATGGCGTCGCGCACATAGTCTCGCATTTGCATGTCGGCCAGGGCCCGGTCGGGTGGCAACGCTTTTTCATCTTCGAACTGGGCGTTCTCCATGCCTTCTAGCGACGTCACGTAAATGGTGACCAACTGGGACACTTGGTTGGCCAGTTCTTCCACATTGGTCTCAACGCTTTTGTGTTCCGCGGTGGAGCCGGCTTCTCGACGTGCCATGTTGTCGAGGTAAGCACTGGCGCGTTCTTCGAAGCGAATTTTTTGGTATTCACTGCGGTTGACCCAGCCCATGCCCCGAAGTCCGTCGTAAATGGCCCCGCGTACCCGGTAATAGGAAAAGGTCATGAAGTTGGCACCTTTAGAGGCGTCGAAGCGTTCGGCGGCTTCGAGCAGTCCTGTCATGCCGTAGGACATCAAATCATCGAATTCGATGTTTTTTGAGAGTGTCTTTTTGATTTTTGCCGCTATCTTTTTAACGAAGGGGGTGTATTGCTCCACCAGCGCTGCAGCATCGACTTTTCCGTCGGCTTTGACGGGGAAAACGGCTTTTTTTTGGGGGGATGAGGTTTCTGTATCCATAAACTTCTTTTTCGGTCCGGGTACTGTTTAGCGCGGCGCCATGGCCCAAAAGAGTGGTACTGTGTTTATTAGCTTTTCGAGATCTTTCTTAGCTGATTATGCAGCCGATTGACAAAATTCGGATCATTTTCGACCATGTTGCCGATGGCTTCTTCCATGGATGCAGCCCCTTTGCCTTTGTTGATTTGACCAAATCTTTCATTGATGACCATGCCTGCGAATTTACGGCTGGCTTCTTCTTTAGTGGCAGAACCATCGGCGACCGCTGCCGCCAAGGCCTCTAGTTGCTCCATGAGAGCGCTGCGAGCCTGATCGGATTGGCCTTCGTCTTCATCTTTTTCACCAATGGTTTCAGCGAAATTCGCTTTGTCGGCCTTTTCGGCTTTTTGGGCGGCTGACGCGCCGGATGCCCCAGTGGCGGCACCGGAGGGTCTTCTTGGTGGAATGCGCATGGTAAAACTCCTCTGGGCTAATCCTCGAACGCCCCATCGTTAAAAGCATCGATCAATGCTTGAACAAAGCCGTGACTGACCCCGCCACCGTCTTCGGCAAGAACCTCGTTGAGCAACGCCATGGCTTCATCGTGTTTGCCCAAAAACATCAGCGACTCGCCTTTGTGGGCTTTGGCCAGTGAGGAATTGGGGTTGCGCTTGAGCGCTTCATCGTTGTGTTTGAGTGCTTGTTCAAACCTGCCTTGAGCAAAAGCCAAATGGCCCAATGCAATGAGTGGTATTTCATTTTGTGGGACCAAAGCGGCCACACCTTGAAAGATCTCGGTGGCTTTTTTGGGGGCTCCCAATTCCATGAAAAGGTAGCCAGCTTCCATGAGCAGCCCCACTTCTTTTTGCGGAAGGTCGATCAAACCATTGATGATGTCTTCATTGTCGCTCATGTTTCCCTCGATTTACGGCTTGTTTCAGACCAATATACCGACGACCCCCGGGCAAAGGCAAGCGAACCGGGCTCCCAAAAAAACAAAAGGGCCCTGCTTGAAGAAGCAGCGCCCGAATGTTGGAGATGAAGGCCCGATTTATCGGACGTTGTTGATGGATGCTTTGGCAGTATCATGCTTGGTCTTCATCACGTTCGAAACGGTACTGAAGGAGCGGTTCTCTGATTGCATCTTTTCTTGTAACTGAAGGTACTGCAAGTTGAAGCTTTGCATCATTTCTTGCATCTCTTTGGTCTGGTTCATGAGGTCCTGTTGGGCGTTACCAGAGGACTTGCCGCCAGTGGCGCTACCGAGACCAGGTCCACCGAAAGGGATGTCGTTAGAGCCAGCAAAACCAGCTTGAGCGCCCATGCTGCCAGTCGCGCCTCCAGCGCTGCCCAAAGCACCGTTCACGGCTGCTGAAACAACAGCGCCACCGGGTACCATAGGAGCGGCAGTGGATACGGCGCCGCCTACGGCGTTGGCAGTGCTACCAATGCTGCGACGAACGGCGTTTCCGAAGTCACTACGGGTGCTTTGACGCGTGGTGGTGGAATTCGTATTAAGCTGAATGGAGCCTTGTCGGCCAGTAGGGTTAATGCTCATTGGATGTCTCCTTTGAAAAAGCTTTATTTTTTAAGTGCTTAGATTTATTACTTCGTTCTTCTAAGCCAATGTTCACAGAATGTATCGGGCCGGCCCAAAATTTGTTGCTAATGTTGCCGCTTATGAGATCTTTCATCTAATTCTAACCATTATTCGCTGTCTTGCAGCATGGCATTTTTAGTGCTGAGCAGGTGGTCGATCAACTCACCCACGTGTTTGTAGGCCAAAGTGGCTTTGCGGGCCCCTCCTTTGGTTTGTGAATCGGCGCTGCCATCGTTTGAAAGTGCGACCAATTGACTTTTTCGGGCTTCTACCCACGCTAAGTCTATGGAATCGCTCTCGATAAGGGCTTCAATTCGGGGGAATCCGGCCGAGGGGGCTGAAAGGGCTGCCCCTTCACCCTTTTTGGGCTTATCCACGGTTCGTTTCACCTGATCTGATATTTTAAAGGATTTCAGTTCGTCGCTCATAGATCTCCCTGTTTTGTGGCATTTTATTTTTCACCCCACTAGTTTAGCAGGAAGTATGGGAAAAAAGCATCCAAATGACCATAAATCCGGCAGACCTTTACCGGACAGTTTGATTTCCGGGGTGAGGAAAAGGCCACCAACCGTTGAAAGCCTCGCTCAAACGGTGGATAAAGCGCAATCTGCCTCTGAGCAAAAGAAGGCCGCCCGCCGCGATAGAACCCCCATGCCCCCCGGTTTTATGCACCAAGGCCGGGTGGACCAAGTGGCCATTGAGTTGAATTTGCTTACCCACGATTGGCGCAAAAACTGGCGGGCCATGGAGCGCCCGGGTCGGATCACATTTTTATCTGCTTTGGCCACCATGGTGAGCGTGTTTTTGCCTTGGGTTTCCACACCACAAATGCCTTATTCGCTAGGCATTTTATCGGGTGGTGGCATTCACTTGGCGTTGAGTATTTTTGCCATCTATCTTTTGACCTCGAGAAAGCGTCTGTTAAAGCGTATGAACCGACGAGGTTCTTTAAATCGAGGGTTGCGATTGTGGATGCGCCGCATCGCCATGTGGCACATTTTCTTAGGCAGCATTTCGACTTTGGCGGGGATTTGTTTTTTGATCTATTACGGCTTTGTGAAACGTCAGCACGGTTTTGAAAGTGTCACCATCCATTGGGGTTTTTATGTGACCTTGTTTTTCGGCGCGGGTTTGGCCTTCGGGGGCTGGAGTCATTTTTCGCGTTACCCCCAAGAGTCATAAAAGGCTTGCCACCAGAAATAATGCGTTTATACCTAGAGCATGCTTTGTCGTCCTTTATCCATTTTTGAAGTGAATGCGCTGTTGCCGTTGGTCCAAGACCGCATGGAAGAGCTGCACCTTTATTGGGATCAAGCACAAATCATTCGCAAGCAAATGCTCAAACAAGTGTCTGCGGAGCCAGGATTGGGGACGCAGCCGCAAAAAGTCCCCAGTTCGGTACTTGAAGCAGAGCTGGCAGAAATTGAAGCACTCATCACCGAAAAGCTTCTGCATTTACAACGATACGGGGCTTTTGTTCGGGAGATTTTTCCCGGCGTGGTCGAGTTCTATTCCACCCGTGCCGGTGCCCCCGTTCTTTTAAATTGGCATTTTGGTGAAGAAGAGGTGAGCCAATGGCTTTCCCTGGATGGTGAGATGAGCGAACCCTCTGAAATTGTTGATCAATCGCTGTTCGGTGACCCGATCCTCCATTAGCTCGCAATCCGTCGATTATTTGGGTTTTTGACTGCACAGGGGTATGCTTTGACCTCCTTATGTTGCGGAGATCCAATGAGCTTAGACCCACAGTATATCATTCCCTACCTCAAACAAATTCCGCTTTTCGCCTCCCTGAACGATGACGAATGTCTGGATATCGTCCGTACCTTTGGCATGGAGAACAAACGGCAAGGCGAGCTGTTATGCATGGAAGGGGCGGTGAGTGAGGGCATGTTCATCTTGCAAAGTGGCAAGGTTGAGGTGGAGAAAAAAACCGTACAGGGCACCCCCGAAATTTTGTGTACGCTGGGCACCCAAGACGTGGTGGGAGAGATGGCGCTTTTGGATGGTCGCACCTGCTCAGCCACCGTGCGGGCAGTTGAAGATGTCTCCTATTACAAAATAGACAAGAACCAATTCATGGTTTTAAGGGCGAATCTCAAACCCGCTCCATTTAAGGTGATTCGTTTTCTGGCCCAAACGCTGGTGGAACGGTTGCGCCAAATGAATGGCAAAATTGAAAACTTTTATGCGAACCCGAAAGAGTCATTGCGTGAAATGAAAAAACGCAAGGATGCCATTATGGAAGAGTGGCGTCGGCGGCAAGAAGAAGGAACCGCACAGCCTCGTATGACCCGGGCCCCACAACGCCCCTCTAACCTTCCGGCACCAGTGATTAAAAAAGTAAAGCCGCTGGCAGCAGCTGACGTAGGTGACGATGACAAACTCATTTCTTTTCTCACTCAGGTACCACTTTTGGAAGAGTTGACCGAGATAGAGCTTGAGGTGTTGGCGGGGGTGATGAGTCCCAAAATGTTTCGGCCCGACGACGTTATTTGTAAAGAAAAGGCCGAGGCAGATTCCTTTTTTGTGATCGCAGACGGGCAGGTGGCCATCGTGAAGGACATTGCTGGTGGCGAAGAACAAGTGTTGGCAGAATTAGGGCCCGGAGCCTTGATTGGCGAAATGTCCCTGATCGATGGGAAACCCCGTTCGGCCACCATCCGTGCCATTGGCGGCTGCACGTTACTTGAAGTGAAAAAAGAAGAGTTCGAGTCATTGTACCGTGCCAATTCCCCTTTTGCGCTTAGGTTCACCGAGCGTATTGCCATCGATTTAAGCATGCGGTTGCGTTCAGCCGATGAACGGTTTCTAGAGATTTTTTCGCGTACGGGTGAGACCATGGATGAGCTCAAGCGTCGCTTTATTGCCATTCAGGCCACGATTCAGGGTGGCGATGAGCTGGATACAGCCTCTCTTCTGTCCATGGTGGGGTACAAGAAAGTTCCCACCGGTGGCCCGGTGGGTGGCTGAGGTTCCTTTTGGCTTGCTGGTCAGTGCTTTGACCGTTCAATAAAATATCGTCAATTTTTGGCTTTATCTTGCCAAAATCGACTGTTTTACGCCAGACTATGTGAAAGGCTGAAGGGCCACACAGAGGGAATGCCATGAAAAAAACGTCGAAGCTGCTCTGCGCTGGTTTGGGTTTATTTTGGGGACTCGGCATCGCACCCGTTGCGGCAGAAGAGCTCAAAGCGGCAACTCCGACCGCCTCCGAAGACACATCTGCTGGCGTTGCGGACTCAACTTCTGAAGAAAGCGTCGGAAACGAAGCGCCCGAGACGGCGGCCGAGCCCGAAGTGGTTTCAGAGCCGGCCGAAGAAGAAGAGATGGCTGAAGTGGAAGTGAACACGGACGATGCCGGTTCTGGGAAAGTGACCAAAGCCCTTTTTCGTAAAGGTGAGCTGACAGATTACGGCACCACCCAAATCCTTGCGCGACGTGACTTTGCGGGCCTGGGTTTTGGCGTGAGTGAAATGGATGGTTATCGCTATTTGGTGATATCCCCTGATTTCAACTTGATTCGAGGCAAGTTGGCCCTCGGCGTGGGTTTTCCTTTGCGTCTCGAAGTAGGAGATTTACTGAACGAAGGCACCGATGCTTCTTTCGCTGTGCGTCCCATGGACTGGGATGAGCTTTCAGATTTGGTACGACCTCTGCGTTATTTTACTTGGGGCCGAAAGGAAGACAATTTCTACATCGACATCAATCGGGTTCATGCGGCCACCATCGGGCATGGTCAGCTTTTGCGTAACTACATCCCTAACCTAGATATCGATGAAGACAGGCTCTATTTTTCGGCTGACGCCTACGGTGATTACGGTGGATTTGAATTTTTGGCGGGGGCATTGCCCATGCCGCAGCATTTCGGTGCGCTCGCATTTATCAAGCCGATGTCTTTTTTCACCGATGACAAACAACTCCAATCGTTGAGTTTGGGATTGAGCTATGTGGGCGATTTAAATGCACCCACCCAACTGGATACTGTGGCGCATGCTAATCCTCACGATACCGATGAAGACGGTGGGGTACGTTATGCAGTGAACGACCAAGGCAACTTTTTATGGGCCCCCGCCGCCGTGCATGGTGTAGGCGTGGATGGTGAATTCAAGGTCTACAAACGAGGGCCTTTGGATATCAAGGTTTATGCGGATTATTCTCATCTGTTTTTACCCGCGTACGAGCCGTTGGGCATCGAGGCCAGTGGTGACGGTGGTTTCACCGTCGGCTCTTTATTTCGGATCAGTAAAGGGGCTCGGTTGGGGGCCAAAGCGGGTTCTTTGTTCAAAGGGGTCATCGACGAAAAGATTCAAGCGAGCATCATGGCCAACCATGCTTTCCGCATTCGTCTCGAGGGTAAAACGTTTGGCCCCCGATTTCTGCCAAGCTATTTTAACAGCACGTACAGTATTCAAAAACTGCAGATGGGCTTTTCGCAAGCCACTTCCAGGTTGCCCACGAAGCTCGCCTATTTGTCCATGCCTGACGACGAGTCGCAGCGCTTGGGTGGTTACCTAGAATTATCCTATCGATGGATGGACAACATTGGGCTGACCGCCATTTACGAGGATGCATTTTCCACCGGAATGAACGATACCTTAGCGGCCGGGCGCCAAGTGGTGTTGCATGCGGAGAGCCAGTCCACTTCGTGGGCACAAATGTACGTGACCTATCACTATTTCACCTTTGAAAATATTGGCGATATTTTTAAATTTGAAACGGATAACGAACTCCTCTTTGCGGGCGCTCGAATTCAGATTCTGCCATTTTTGTTTTTGAATGCCATGACCCAGCGAACATTCGGTATTCAATTCACCGACGAAGATTTACTTCACCGACGAAATTTAACTGAAGGCGGCGAGCAGCTCGGTTATACATCCTTAGGGCTGAACAATGCCTGGACCCATACCATCGAAGCTCAACTGGGCTGGCAATACTAACGTTTCTTTCTTTGTACGCCACCACGCACAGGGGCTGCTTGTAGCGGATCCTCTGGCCAGGCGTGTTTCGGATAGCGGCGACGCAATTCCTTGCGGACATCTGCGTAGGTATTTTCCCAAAAGCTGCACAGGTCTTGGGTGGTTTGTACTGGACGCAGGTTGGGTCCGAGTAAATTAATCCGCAAAGGCAATTGGCCTCGCGCAATGGTAGGACTCTCGGTACACCCGAACATTTCTTGAATACGAACTGCTAAAACAGGTTGCTGGGAAACATGCGGGATATGGCTGTAGTCAATTTTAATCTGGGTTTTTGCCGGGGTTTCAAAGGAGGTGGGGCAAAACTGATTCAATTGTTGTTGGTGTTCCCAGCTCATTTGACTGAGAATAAACGCCGCCCAATCAAAGGTTTTAAGTTGCTGTAATTTTTTTAACTCCATAAAGACTTGGGGAAGTAAAGATTTGATGGCGGCTTCGGTGGTGGGGTTGTGTTCGAGGGCCGAGAATGTTTCGTGCGCTAAAAAACATCTGCCGGCCAATTGTTTAAAGGCATCATCGGGTAAGAAAAGATGCTCAAAACGTTTGAGCGCTTCGTGAGCAAGTATTGCTGCGAATTCAGAATTGTGTGCGGGGTATGCTTTCTTTTCGGACAAGACCAAATTACCCAAAGACCTTTGTTGGGTGGCCACAACACGGTCTTCTTTTTCGTCGAACCCCAAAAAGTGTTGCCAGGGAATGTTTTTAGCGAGCACATCGTCTACTTCTGGGCCTGACACACCATGGGCGCACCCGACCCATATCTTCTCTCGGCCTTCTTTGATGCTTTTATGGCATTGAAGCGCGAGATAGTATTCGGTGGCGATGGGGGTTTGATGGTTATGGCGAAAAACATCGACTTGTCCTCGTAAGCTGGCTTTTTGTCCGTCACTTTGTGCATTGCGACAAAGGCGATCTGCGAAAGCCGACAGCAGCGTTTCATGCAGTGCTTTGTCCCATGGGCGCGATGGCTTGCCCGCGGGTTGGACGGCTTGAAGGTTTCGTAGAATGTGCTGGAACGTTTGCCCCAGCGCGCCTTTCGGCTGTTTGTCTTTGATAAAAGCGTTTCGAAGTTGGGTGACAGGGCCCCAAAAATCACTTTGGTCTGCAGCATGACCGGCAAAATCAGGATTGGGGTTTTCAAGGAGTGCCGCTGCCAACGCACCTTCTGCGGCGTAACCTGCTTGGGCCATTTTCAAACCGAGGTGCCCCAGGCGGGGCGACAGAGGTATTTGGCAGAGTTGCTCACCGTAAGGCGTAGGTTTGTTGTGATCGTCAAGGGCGCCCATGATCCGCAATGCCATCTGGGCCTCTAGTAAAGACTGGTTATGCGGGGCGTCCAGGAATTGAATGTCGTCCAAACAAGGTGAAACCACCAAAGCGAGCCAAAGCATGGGCCAAACCAATTCTTCAGTTTGTAGGTGGGGAGCGGGCATTTGATTGAAGTGCATTTCCTCGGCTTTGGAAAACAAACGAACGACTCGCCCCGGTCCGAACCGTCCGGCCCGTCCGGTTCGTTGCACCATGTTAAAATGGGTAATGCGTTTTGTCTGTAAGCTTTCGATTTGGCTTTTTGAATCGAAAGCTGGCATGCGATGGTACCCTGTATCGATGACTGCGGTCACACCAGGAATGCTGACGGACGATTCCGCCACATTGGTGGAGATAATGAGACGACGTTTTTGACTGGTTTGAAAGAGTTGGTCTTGATCTTGTGACGTGGCGCCACCATGACAAACCAATACCTCCCAGTGAGCGAAAGCGGTTTGTTTTTGAAAATGCCGTTTGGCTTTCTCGGTTTCACTGCGGCTTTCGACGAATGCAAGAATGTGCCCCCCGTCGTCTTGGGGCATGTTGACCAAGGTGGCGACCCCTTCTTGAATGGCCTGGGCGCGGTTTTTGGATTCTTTGGGTTTATGATGAATGATTTCGATGGGGTGATGCGCGGCTTGGATGTCCACGACAGCAGATTTGTCGAGATATTTTTGTAGATTGCCCACGTCGATGGTGGCGGACATGATCACCACTTTTAAGTCATCTCGAAGAGACAAAAGCTCACGCAAGTGCACGAGCAATAAGTCCATCTCTCGACTTCGTTCATGAAATTCGTCAAGCACCAGAATGCCGATATCTTCAAGAAGTGGATCTTGTATCAGCCGACGAAGTAAGATGCCGTAGGTCGCCACCACCAAAGGTGTTTGTGGCGTGACCTTTTTATCGAACCGTGTGAGGTAACCCACTTCGCTGGGGATGTTGTTGTCGCTGAAGTGAGCGACGCCTTGCGCGGCAGCTTTGGTAGCCAGTCGGCGTGGCTCTAGCACCCATACTTTTTGGCGGTTGGTTTGTGATTGGAGGCACCACAGCGGAACGCGCATGGTTTTGCCCGTACCGGTAGGGGCCCTTAAGATCACGACATTGTGATGCAAAATTGTTTCCTTGAATTCGGAAACGTGGGCGTCAATGGGCAGCGTTTTCATTTATTTTTGTACGAACTCGATAGCGCCACCAGGCAGGAGATAGAGGATCATCATTTTCCCATTTTTCACTGTGGGGACGTGCTGGGAGCCCGGCCCATAAACCACCCAACCCTCAGGTTGACCATCAAAGGTTGGATCCCCTTCGAGGGCAAAGCAAAGATCAAATTCCCCGTTTGGGTGTTTGTGGCGTGGGCCTGGTGCGGTCATCAATACCGCGTCAGCGCTGAGATCAGCGCTGTCTTCGCTGGCTTTGAAGACGCGTGAAAATTGTACTGGGGGTTCGCCACGGTGGCACAATGTTTGGTCTTCTATACCAGCTTGCATGGCGTTTTTGATATTGTTGATGAGTTCGTTCCCTAAAGGGTACTGGCTATCTAATTGTTTTTTGGCCTCTTCAGGGTGATTCACATTTAAGTTTGCGATGAAATCCAAAAGGGGTTGAAGGTGCTTGGAGTCTAACTCAAAAGGGGTGCTCATGCCTTAATCCTTACGAAAAGTAATGCTTTAAAATTAAGTGATTTTAAAGCATAGTGATCGTCCTACGACGAAGATCAAACCTATTGAGGGAGGTAACATGGTTTACGAGGCAAAAACAATCAAGGCTCCAATTTTACGCGGCGGTGCACTCAAAGCGTACGCTTCTGTGGTTCGAACGCCGGTTTTTGGGAGTTTGTTAGGGGGCCAAATGTTGGGCTTGGCTGGGGTGCCTCAGTTGCGGGAGTTTGTGGCCGACGATGGGTTGTGTTCTTTGCGAAAGCGATTTTTCCGGCCGGAGCAGTGGGGGCCCTATGAGCGTACGGTATCTGAGTCGCTCAAATCATGGCCGGATCAGTCACCCACCACTGATGACTTTCGATTTTGGACGATTAAGGATTACGCCGACGCTTATGCGTCCGGCAAAAAATCACCGGTGGACGTGGCTAATGCTTTTCTAACAGCCGTAGACGACAGTGAGTCTTTTCAGCCACCCATGCGGTTTTTTGTGGCGCAGGACAAAGCCGACCTAATGAAGCAAGCCGAGGCTTCTGCCGAGCGATGGAAAGCGGGCAAGCCTTTATCGCTTCTTGATGGTGTTCCAGTTGCGGTGAAAGACGAGGTGGACATGGTGCCTTACCCTACAACGGTAGGTACTGCTTTTATGGGGAAATCACCCGTCACTGAAGACGCTGTGACCGTGGCTCGTTTGCGTGAAACGGGCGCCTTGTTGCTGGGTAAATCCAACATGCACGAACTGGGCATGGGCGTGACCGGAGTGAACCCTCACCACGGCGCTGCACGTAACCCTTACGATTCGCGACGGGTCACCGGAGGTTCCTCTAGTGGGCCGGCGGCCTGTGTGGGGGCTGGTCTATGTCCGGTGGCATTGGGTGCTGATGGCGGTGGTTCCATTCGTTTGCCCGCCGCTTTTTGCGGGGTGGTGGGCATTAAACCCACTTTCGGTCGCGTGCCTGAGGGCGGCGCAGCGCCCTTATGTTGGACGGTGGCGCACATCGGTCCTATCGCAGCAACGGCTTTGGATTGTTGGGCGGGTTACGTGGCTATGGCCGGCCCAGAGGTTGGTGAAGAAAGTACTTTGTTGCAACCGCCTGAAAACACCCAATGGCCCACCACGGATGGTTTGGCCGGCAAAAAGATCGGTATTTTCCGTCAGTGGACCTCTGACACCGATGCAGATGTGCAAGCAATTTTCCAAAAAGCATTGGCTCAGCTGGAGCAATCCGGCGCTGAGTTGGTGGACATCACCATTCCCCATTTGCACTTGTCGCGGGTGGCGCATTTAACCAGCATCATTTCTGAAATGGGCGCTTCACAACTCAAACACGTGGCCGAACACCTCAAAGAATATGGGGTTGATATTCAACTGAACCTCAAATTGATTGAGGGCTTGACTGCCTCCGATTACGTTCAAGCCCAAAGGGTGAGAGATCAAACCATCGCACAAATGGAATCTCTTTTTGAAGAGGTGGATTTTATTGTGACCCCGGCCACCGGTTGTTTGCCGCCCATCATTCACCCCAATGCGGAAAGTGTGGGCGAATCTGATTTGGGGACCTTAGATCGAATCATGCGTTTTGCACCGCTGGCCAACTTAACAGGCCATCCCGCCATTACTTTTCCAGCAGGGTATGCCGAGGGTAATGTGCCGGTGGCCATTCAGCTCATCGGCAAAGCGTGGAGTGAAATGGAACTGTTGTCTGCCGCGCACACATTTGAAAACCATGTGAAGCGGGAGAAGCCCCAAAAACATTGGGATCTGTTGGCATAGGCATCCGGTTGCCAGTGTGAAGGATTAGGGCGCTGGACAACCGGTCTCTTTCACGAGTCGTTTGAGCTCGGCGCTTTCACTCGGGCTCATGGGGTATTCGTTGGCGCATAAATGAATCATGCTGCAAGAAGGCGACCCAACGGGAAAGGGAGATTTTAAGAATCCGATGCCAAGCGCGCGCCCACAATACCGCCAAGAACATTTGGTACCCCAATCGGCTCCATAAAAAGACAACAGCGTGGCGCTCGAGATTCCCCCGAGGCAAACCACGAACGCAACCACCTTGAAAAAGTTTTTGAGCCGCACGCGGTTTTGTAGCAAGCGCCGTGTTTTGTTTCCGACGCCGATACCTATAGCGCCCAATACCAAGTAAAAAAGAAAAGGGAAGCGAACACAAAGCAGTTCTCCCACCCCATCAAGGCAAGCGAGACCAGACATAAAAAAAACAGCACCGACCAGGGCGTAGCGATTCAGTGTGGTGGTGTGTTCTTTCGACATGCTTCGTGAGCATAAAGTTTCGTGACCCAAATGGGCAAGTTTTGTTTGGGTTCACCCAATTAACTCTGTGTGTACCCTCGGTTGTCTTTTCCTCGGTAAGAAATAGGGTTATATTGCGGTTATGGGTCCTGCTTTAGATACGAGTCATGATGGCAAGGCGCGCTGTGCATGGGCGGCAAGCGTTCCGGGGTTTTTGCGTTACCACGATACCGAGTGGGGTTTCCCGGTAGATGACGAACAGAAGCTTTTTGAAAAGATATGTTTGGAGGGGTTTCAGTCTGGCTTGTCATGGCGCACTATTTTGGACAAACGCCCCGCTTTTCGAGAAGTCTTTTTGGATTTTAATTACGAAAAGGTGGCGCGTTTTGGAGATAAAGACGTCAAGCGTTTGTTGGGCGATGCACGAATTGTTCGCCACAGAGGTAAGATTGAAGCGACCATTAATAATGCGCAACGCGCCTGTGACCTTGTGGACCAATATGGTTCGTTGGGCGCTTTTATTTGGCAGTATGAGCCCGCGCCCTTACCGCCACCCAAGCATGAGCTTGTCGCCCACACTCAGGACTCTGCCAGGCTGGCAAAAGATCTCAAAAACCTTGGGTGGCGATTTTTCGGGCCCACCACGGCTTATGCTTTTATGCAGGCCATGGGTTTGGTGAATGATCATGTGGCCGGTTGTGTGGTACGTCAGGCTTGTGATGCAGCTCGAAAACAATTTAAGCGGCCCTCACGTTAATCTTGCCCAAATTTAAGTTTCTGAAGCATTTGACGGTACTCTTTATCGAAAACCTGAGAGACCATGCCACCAAGACCGTTGGCGTGCAGTCGTTTTCTTGTTCGGGGCCCAGCCCACAAAACCCAAATAAACCATTGGCAAGAGCGACAAAGAGGTCGAGCGATACTCAATCAAACTTCGTCCGAAACGTTTTGCTTAATTGAAAATATTTATACAGGTTCCCCCGTGTGAAGCGTCTTTCGTTATTATTGCTAATCGAAAGATGTCGAAAGGCTACTCGCGCAACAATGAGCGCGCTGCCATAAAGATATTATCGAAGCGTTCTTGTTTTTTCTCTTCGGTTCATTGCAAACTGAAAAATCCTTAACTCGTTACAAGGAGCATGAGATTGAAAAAAATAATTTATGAGGAAATTGGTGACCCGGTTGATGTTTTGCGGATTAAAGAAGTCAACCACGAAACGTTGGGTCCGGGACAAGCGCGTATAGCAGTTTTGGCCGCACCGATTCACCCCTCAAATCTTTTACAAATATCTGGGCATTACGGCGTGCGTCCTCCCTTACCTGCGACACCGGGTTCTGAAGGCGTGGGGCGTGTGACGGAGATTGCGCCTGACGTTGACGGTCTTTCTTTGGGGCAAACAGTCATGCTTGCCGGTTATAATACTTGGCAGGAAGAAGTCGTGGGTCCTGCATCTTCGTTTATCATTTTGCCCGAAACGGCGGATGTTTTGCAGCTTTCCATGCTTTTAGTGAACCCGATTACGGCCTTGCGTCTGTTGGATTCTTTCGGAGACTTGAAACCCGGAGATTGGGTGATTCAAAGCGCGGCGAATTCCGCCGTTGGTGAGTACTTGATCCAGCTTGCGAAAAAGCGAGGCCTAAAAACCATTAATGTAGTGCGTCGTGAAAGTGCGGTACAAGGCTTGCTTGAGATCGGTGCGGATCATGTTTTGGTGGACGGGCCGGGGCTTGTGGAGCAAATTAATGCGGCTGCCCGCGGTGCCCCACTGAGACTTGCCATTGACGCGGTAGGGGGCGGAACCTTCTCAAAACTAGCGACTGCGTTGTCAGGCGGTGGTACCGTTGTTTGCTACGGTTTGTTGTCCATGCAAGCACCCACGTTACCGTCCACGGCCGTTATCTTTAATGACATCACCGTCAAAGGTTTCTGGTTGACCAAATGGTTTGAGCGAGCCTCAGCGGAAGATAAGCAAAAAACATTTGCCGAAATCATCGAATTAATTTCGAGCGGCTTGCTTAAGGCAAAAGTGAGCAGAACCTATGGTCTCGACGATATTAAAGAGGCGGTACAGGCCGCAGCATCAGGGGGGCGGGACGGAAAAATTCTTTTGGTCCCCAACCCCTTATAAGGGAGGAATCATATGAACGAACCGCAAAGACGTCAGGTTGTGATTACGGGGGGGACTGGGGGCATTGGTTTCTAAAGTGCGTTGGGTATCGCCAAAACTGGCGTCCGAGTTGTGGTGGTCGGTCGAGATCGGCAACGGGGTGAGGCCGCAAGAAAACGACTTGTTGAAGAAAGCGGAAACCCCTTAATTGACTTGGTTTTGGGTGATGTTTCATCAATTGCAGGCGTCGACGCCTTGGCAGAAAAACTACTGCAACTCGAGCGCATCGATGTGCTCGTTAACAACGCCGGTTATCTGGGAAGCGAGCGCCGCGAAAGCCAAGACGGTCTCGAGCTCCATTTAGCAGCGAACGTGCTTGCGCCTTGGCGGCTCACACATGCGCTTCTACCCGCGTTACGCACTTCCGATTCACCTCATGTTCTTAATGTCACTGGGGGCTCGCCAAAACCAAAGGCGGTCGATGTGGAAAACTTACAGGCGGAAAAAGGGTTTAAAGGAATCATGACATACATGCATTCCAAGAGTTGTCTTGAGGCTTTGTCGGTAGCGCTTTCTCGAAAGCTTGATGAGGAAGGCATCCGGGTTAACGTGGTCTTCCCTGGTAATGCTTCCACCGTCATGAGCCGTTCTCTCTCGCTGAAAGGCATGCCCGGGTTATTGAAACTCATGCGGCCGTTATTCTTGCTGATGTTTGCTGAAGACGGCGGAAAAAGTGCCGCAAAGGCGTCCCGTTCTACGGTTTGGGCCGTTACGAGCGATGCCTTACGGAAACGGTCCGGGGCTTATTTTGACACGAACTGTAAAGAGAAAAAGATGCACCCGTCAGCTTATGATTCAAAAGTACATCAAGGAATTATTTCGGTCATCGAATCAGTAAGCGCCGTTTAGACAGGATATTTTCATTTCGGAAGACCCAACAGGTAAGTGCCAAGTCTACTTCCGCGCTTGACGCGTCCATATCCCTTTTCCCAGTTGTAATCTGAGCTTTCTAGCCCTGATAGAAGTTCATCGAGATCGGCGTCTCTATACAGCCGAGCCATAGACGCTTGCCCATCCCACGCAAAGAAAAATGGGATAACAGGAAGAACGTAGGTAAACATTAAATGCTTCCATGTGAAGGGGCGAACCAACGCGGAAGTAATCATTCCAATGATAAAAACGAAAGTGAAACCAATCGGTAGGCCGAGCAACCATAGGGGCAAAGGCAGCGTGACGTGTCCTCCCATTTCGTAGATTAAAATAGGTTCTTTATTTTCCACCGCTGATTTCAAAATGGCCCGCGCTTGTGGCGGTCGCATATGGTGAAAACAGTTCACCATGGTTTTCAGGCCAGGACCTACGGTCCCCAATTGGGTGGCGTCGACGGGCTGCTCACGGTAATGAATATTCGTATCGGTTGATTGGTTGAAAAACGCGATGGCTTTGGGGTTGGGGTATTTGTCAGACAATTCCAGCTTGATGTGTTCCAACCCTTTTTGGCCGCTTATTGTTTTATGGATTTCAGGGAGTGGCCCACCTGAGCCAGAACCCAGATCGATGATCTTGGTGAGTTTTGCTTCTTTTAATGCATCAACAACGAGCTGTCCTAATACCGCATTCACGCCCAAGAGCCGCGCGAAAACAACCAGGTTGTTGGTAAGACAAGTGCGTAACCAAGTAGGAAACCAAGAGAGGTCCTCGACTTCTAAAGCATGTACGCGTTTCATGTCAGACCCCCAGTTCTCGTTGGAGTTCATCAACGGAGTGCACCACTGGCGCCCATTCGTTTAATCGTTCGACGGAGTGATGGCCCCAGCTCACCCCGATGGCTTTCACGCCAGCGGCGTTCGCCATTTCAAGGTCATAGGTTGTATCTCCGACCATCACCAAGTCTTGAGTCCCCGTGGCATCCATTATTTTATACAACATATCGGGATGGGGTTTAGGGTTAGGGACTGAATTGCCCCCAAGGATAATTTCGAACCGGTCATAGAGACCACATTGTTTTAAAGCGCGATCGGCCCCTTTTTGACTTTTACCCGTGGCAACAGCCGCGCGAAATGGGCGTGCAAAAAGATCTGTCATACCATCAAAGAGTTGTTCATGTTCAGTGGCCGCCGCTACGTAGGCTTTGGAATAGGCTTCGGCCAAAGCATCGGGATCTTGATCGGGGGCCAGTGTTTTCATGGTGTGCCTTAAGGGTAAACCAATGAGGTCGAGAATCGCTTCGGGGGGCGGGCAAGGGAGCCCCACACTGGCCCATGCGGCTTCCTGTGCTGTTAAAAGCGCCTGGGTAGAATCAATGACGGTGCCATCTAAATCAAAAACAACAAGCATCAAAACGCTCCGTTTAAGAACTGCCATTCTGAAAGACGTCCATCGGGTCCTTTGAGCTGTCCTGCTTTGAGTGCTGCTTCAATTCGCGTGATGACCTCTTGGAGTTCATTGGCTGGGGCATCGAATTCAACCACCAGTCGATGTAAGCCATTTTCGGTTTGAGAAATGAATGAATAATGAGGCCAACGACAAGAACCGTCGTGTTCCCAATGCCCGCAAAGTGCAACGGTGACCGCAGCCCCTGGACTGCGGTCATCTGCATCTGCGTTAAGGTGTAGACGGTATTCGTTGCGGTAGGGGTAGTGCTTGTCTTTTTGTTTCATTCTTTCTTAGAAAAGCCCCACCACATTGCCATCCTCATCAATGTCGATTTGATGGGCGGCAGGACTTTTGCCCAAGCCTGGCATGGTTCGCATGTTCCCGGCGAGCGGGTAGATGAAGCCGGCCCCGGCACTGGCGCGCACTTCGCGAATGGGGAAGGTAAAGCCCGAAGGGGCTCCTTTGAGTTTTGGATCGTGTGATAAACTCAAATGCGTCTTGGCCATGCAAATAGGCAAGTTACCGAAACCAGCCTTCTCAAACTGATCGATCTGCGCGCCGGCAATGTCTTCGAAAGACACATCGTCAGCCCCGTAGATTTCTTGGGCCAGGGTTCGGATTTTGTCTCGAATGTTCATTTCATCGGGGTAGAGCAGCTTAAATTCTTTGGGGAGGTCACATGCGGCCATGACTTTTTCTGCCAGCTCAAGACCACCTTTGCCGCCTTCGCCAAAGACCTTGGAGACTGCAAAGTCAACCGCACCTGCTTTTTGCGCCATTTGCCGCACCACACTCACTTCGGATTCGTGATCGTCGGGGTAATGGTTGAGCGCCACCACCACAGGGATACCAAATTTTTGAAGGTTTTTGATCTGAGCCACCATATTGGTTGCGCCCGCAGTGACGTGATCAGTGTTTTCGTGGGTCAGTTCTTCAGGGAGCGGCTTGCCCGGCTTAATATCAAACGCACCGGAGTGACTCTTGAGTGCACGAATGGTGGTGACCAATACGGCCACATCGGGGACGAGCCCGGAGGCACGACACTTAATGTTGAAGAATTTTTCACCGCCAATGTCTGCACCAAAGCCGGCCTCGGTGACCACCACATCGGCAAAGTTGAGTGCGAGGCGATCAGCCAAAATGGACGAGTTACCGTGTGCGATATTCGCAAAAGGACCTGCATGCAAAAAGGCTGGCGTGCCTTCGGTGGTTTGCATCAGCGTGGGTTTTAAGGTTTCTTTCATGATAACCGTGGCTGAACCAGCGCTCTTGAGGTCGTCTGCGGTAACGGGGTTGCCGTCGTGGTCGAAAGCGACCACCATTTTACCAATGCGCGCTCTGAGGTCGAGCAAAGCTTCTTTTTGACTTTGACCGTCCACAAGCGCCAAAATCGCCATGAGTTCACTGGCCACAGAAATATCGAAACCGGTGGCGCGTTCGACACCGTTGATTCTTTTACCTTGGCCAATGGTCACTTCGCGTAAGCAGCGATCATTCACATCTACCACGCGCCGGATTTGGATTTGTTCCGGGTTCATGTTCAGTGGGTTATCGTGAAACAAGCTGGCGTCCGCCAGTGCGGCAATTTGATTGTGTGCCTGCGAGATGGCGTGAATGTCACCGGTGACATGGAGGATACTTTCTTCCAGTGGAATGACCTTACTCAAGCCACCGCCTGCGCCACCCCCTTTAATTCCGAAGGCTGGGCCTAAAGAGCTTTGTCTGAGGTTCACGCAACTTTTGTGCCCGAGTTGAGAAAGCGCCATGCCTAAACCAATGGTGGTGGTGGTTTTGCCTTCACCCAAAGGTGTGGGCGTGATGGCGCTGACCAAGACGTATTTACTGCCTTCACGTCTTTGCCTGCCTTTGAGAACATCCAGATGCACTTTGGCTTTATTATGACCATGTGGCTCCACATATTCTTTGGGAAGATCGAGTTGCTGGGCTATTTCTGAGATGGGTTTGCAGGCGTGCTCAGACATGACGCTGATCCTATTCTGTAAGGCGGCAGAAATACCGATTTATCAGTTAGAATTAGCACATGTTGCCGAACAGTTGGAACCTCCAGCGTTTATACACGTGCAAACGCAGCCACAATCGCTGGAGCCACCATAGCTTTCAACAAAATTGCACCATTTTCCATAGTTTACATCACTTACGATGTAGTCCTCACACACCGCGGTACCAAAGATAGCACAGTCGGCATCCGTGCTGCATTCAGTGGATTGGCAGGTATCATGGGCACAAAAATTAATGCATTCACTGGCTCTTCCTGCAGACCCACAGTCGCTGTAGCTAAAATTGCTGCATTTCGTGCCATCATTAAGAATGCGATCGAATTCAAAATGGGCTTGATTGCAGTTGGATTGAAGGGGGTGCCCATCGCTTAACAAGCAGGCGGAGAGGCAACCCAAAACCAGGAGGCAAAAAATTATGCGGGAAGGACAGACCCTTCGAGATGAAAGCTGTGACGCCATTGCTCTAAAACCTCGTAGTAGTTTTCTTTGAGTTCGGCCAGTTCTTTATCGAGGGCTTGTACGGACCGTTCAAAAGATTCTTTACCTTGAGTGGCAAAACGATCGAGCTCCGAAGAGATGCTGTGCTTCTTGTGTTCAATATTTTCTTTGGCTTTTTGGTAAAGGGCGTCCATTTCGGCTTGCATGGTTTCTACTTTGTCGCTCCAAGCCTCATGGGTTGCTTCTTTTTTACGGGCGAATTCTAGCTCGTATTCGGCCATCTTGGCTCTCATCAGTTCGCGGGTGCGGCCGGCGGACTCGAGCAAATCTTGTAAGACGCCATCGGCTTTTTGGGCAACGCGCTTTTGGGTGCGTTGCATCACGTGGACAGGTGGCTTGCTCACACCTTTAGTAATGCCCACCCACGAGGCCATTTTGAGAATATAGTAGGACGCGTCATATTCGTACCAGCGCCAACCTTGGGCAGCAGACCGTTGGTAAAAGTGATGGTTGTTGTGCCAGCCTTCGCCCATGGTGATGAGTGCCAAAAACCAGTGGTTGGTGGAGGTATCGGTGGTTTGGTAGTTGCGGTGACCGATGACGTGGTTCAGTGAGTTAACGGTGAACGTGCCATGGAACAAGAAGATGGTACTCACAAAAAAGCCCCATACCAGACCGTGAAAACCAAAAACGAAGAAGATGGCAACGGCGTACAAGACCGGTGGAATCAAATAGTGACGATCCAGGAAAACCAACTCGGGGTATTTGGCCAAGTCCTTCACGCGATCGGTTTCGGTGTCTTGCCATTGTTCGGCCATGAGCCAGCCCATGTGGGAGTACCAAAAGCCGTGTTGCTTTGGGGAGTGAACATCGTTGGGTTCATCGGAATAGCGGTGATGATGCCGGTGGTGGCCGGCCCACCATAAGACGCCTTTTTGGGCGGAAGTTTGGGCTAAAAAAGCCATACAGAACTGCCAGAATCGATTCATTTGGTAGGTGCGGTGGGAGAAGTAGCGGTGGTAGCCAGCGGTGACACCAAACATACGCAAAAAGTAAGATCCCACGCACAAAGCCACGCCTTCCCAAGAAAAGCCTGCCCAAATGAGCATCAGTGGCGTGAGATGCATCAAGAAGAACGGGATGCCGAGCAACCATTCTTTGGTAAGTAGTTTGTGCTTACGATTCATTCAAAACCCCTCGTTATCTGAATGTGGTGTAGCGTTTTAGATCTGCACTGGCAATGGCAGTTCACTGGAGTTGGGACGGTGCGACAAAGCGTCCATATGCCTGATAATTCGGATGATTTCCCGCCATCCAACCCATGAAGTAATGATCGGCACCCAAATGTAACATAACGGGGGCGTAGGGCAGGACCGTTTCATCCCCCATATCGGTGGGGCTGCCCTGCAGCGCGTAGCCATTGTCCTCCCAAACAAAAGCCTGGTAGTACGCTCGGTTTTTGGTGCCAGCCACATTCTCAAGCCAGAAAATAAGACCTCCGTTTTCTCCCAGAGCCACTGCGGGAGAATGGGCACTTTGGTTCGCGTTGCCCACAGAAATGATGGTGTCTAAATGGTCGGGGTGGGCCAAATAAGTGCGCCAAGTGCCTCCGTTTTGGATGGCGTAGGCCAGGGCTGCCCGTTCCCCATCGGGGCTCAGCGCCACTGCGGGCCGTTGGGCTTCACCGGTACCAAAAGTGATTTGGGTTTGACCGGTGTGCAAAAAACCATTTGCGGTGTGCACGAATTCTATTTCAGAGCCTTCGGCTTGGTGGCTTTCCCAAGCAGCGATAATTTTTCCACCCCCACTGGCGGCCACTGGATATACCTGACCGATGGCGGGTTCCAAATTCAAATCAATGGAGTCGCACTGCATTTCACCGTTGGAGTGAATCAGCTGGGCAAAGGCTTGAAAGGCGGTGGCAGCATCATGTCCTCTGGCGCCGATCACCCAAAACCCCTCGCTGTAGGCTGGGATGATGGCCGGCATCCAAACGTTTTTTGTTTGAACAACACCATTTCGGGCCATGCTGAGTTCTTGCTCATTGGCGAGCAAGGGGGTGAAAGACGTGTCGAAGGCTTGGACAAGCATGGACAAGTTGGCGGGGCTTTGGCCTGGGTCATCTTTTTGCCAGGCCACCATCAGGTGCTCGCCTGCCAGAGCGATTTGTGGATCGGATTGGGTTAAGGTGCCACTGGCAATGGTGGTTTCGGCCCCGAGGGACCCGTCACACTGAAGGACTCGGCCGGCGACTCCCATGCCCTCGGTTTCAGAGTCGGCAAAATTATAAACCAAGTAGAGTTGTTGCCCATCGAAGGCTGCATCCAGATGAACTTGCATTTCTCCCAAATCACCAATGAGTAAAATGTTTTCATCGAACAGCAATTCCGTTTCACAGGTGGCGTTGGTGGGTTTGTTGTCGTCCAGCTGGGTGCCGGATTGGTAGGCGAGCCCCCAGCACGTGTCATCATAAGAGGGTGGGGCAGGCGGTTGGGAGGGATTTTCCTCACAATTTTCAACGCATTCGGGTGTGTCACAGCCCGCCAGCATAAAAATGCATAAAAAAGACAAGAACCATTTATTCATCATAGGATCCGAAACCCATTTGTTTTATATTGAACCTGAGGCGTACCACTTGAAACAGAAACTTAACATTCTTTATGGCTTAGTGGCATTTTTTGGCTTTTGCAGCTTGGGCACCACCTTTGCGGCTGAAAACCAACCCAAAAAGTTACAGGTGATTCAAGAAGAGGTGACCCAGCAGTTCGCACTGAAACCCGGTCCTCGGCGAGGCGCACCTTATCCGGTTCTTTTGGTGCATGGGTTCATGGGGTTCAACCGAATGGGCAAGCTGGACTATTTTTTCCGGGTGAAGGAGTACCTGCAAAGCCACGGTGAAGAGGTTTATAATGCCACCATTCCACCTTTCCAAGGGGTGGAAGAGCGCAGTGAAGAGTTGGCAAAAATCATTGATGACATTTTGTACGAGACGTGGTCCGAAAAATTACACATCATCGCCCACTCCCAAGGGGGGGTCGACAGTCGATATGTCATTTCTGCTTTGGGTTATGAAAATAAAGTGGCCTCTTTAATCACCATTGCTACGCCACATTTGGGAACCCCTTTGGCTGATTATGTTTTAAAGGCACCCAAAGGGGCTTTTGATCCGGTGTCACGAACCATGGGCTGGATCATCGGCCGGTTAGATACCCAAGAATTTGACGACGAAAACGCCAAAGACGGAGATTCGTGGGAGCCGCGTCTCGATCGTTCTTTACAGCAACTCTCGTTGGCAGGGATGAACAAGTTCAACAAAAAACACCCCGACCCCGTCGGGTTTCCAATTTACAGCATTGCCGGGGTTTCAAGCCTGCAGAGCGCCGATGATATTTGCAGCAAGAGCAGGTGGGGACTCTTAGAAAACATCGATATTTTAGAGCCCTTGCTTTGGGCCACAGGGACCGTATTGGCAGAGTCAGGACCGAAAGGCTTAAAAGAGCCAAATGACGGGGTGGTCACCACCCGCTCCATGGTGTGGGGTGATTTTCTGGGGTGCATTGCAGCCGATCATTTTGATCAGGTTGGACAGATTGCCGATGTGGGCGAGCACTGGGTCAGCGGGTTTGAGCACCTTAACTTTTATTACCGTTTGGTCACTTTTATTCGCGAACAAGAAAAAAGCAGTTAAGCCAAGTCAAACAAAGGTGTGCCGATTTCAACAGGTTGCGCATTTTCCACAATGATGGCGGTTACTTGTTTGGGTGCGTCGTTCTCATAGTAAATGGGGTAAAATGTTTTCATCACTTCGATGAGCCCCACTTGGTCGCCTTTGTTTAAGGTTTGACCTTGGGTCACGAATGCGGGGCTCTCCGGGTCGGGTCTGGTGTAAAAGAGGCCTTCCATGGGGGCCTGAAAAGCAACTTTTTGGGCACTGGCGGTTTCAGAGGCACTGCCTTCCGTTTCGGCGCCTGCCCAAGGGCTGAAGGTGCCCAAGACGTCGCCATAGCCCACAGCTTGACGGGTGGTTTGTGCATTGTTCCAGGTCACACGGCCGATGCCACCATCGGGAACCCGGAGCTGTTTTTTTTGTCCCAGGCATTCCAAAATGGCCACCACCTGTCCGCCTTCGACCAAGGCACCAGAAGCAATTTGTGGGGAAAAATAACCCACGCCAGGCGCGCAAAATTGAATGGGGCTTTGACCTTGTTTTTTTAAAGCTTGGCTTTTCATTACCTCAAACCTCCGGTGGCCAAAGAAAGATCGTGCAACGACCAGATGCGTGGGTTTTTGATGCGTCGGGTGCCGTACGTTTGGTAACACATTTCCACTGCCGCCTCCAAGTAGGCACGCACCTCTGAAAGTTTGACCACCTCGTCGGTATCCATTTGTTTGGCCGCTTTGAATGGGTCCATATCTTGCTCGATCCGATCTTCGACTTCCTTCATGCCTTTGGCAATGGCCTCACGTTCTTCTTCGTCTTCGGTGATGATTTGGAAGTTGTCGTCCAATTTGCTGTTGAAAGCGCCGATGGCCAAGGTACGCCCCTCCATCACCGATAAACGGGTGATGGGCGTGGAGAGTTGTAGCACCGGATCGTAAGGCAAACCAGACATAGCATAATAGCCAGCGCCAGACGCCTTGCGCAACAAAACAGTGATCATGGGCGTTTCATTGGTAGAGTTGGTGTAAATCAAGGATGAACCGTAGCCCAGCAAACCTTGCTTTTCGGCTTCGGTCCCAATATCGAAACCTGAAATATCTTGCAGCCAAACCACCGGAATTCCGTCGTCATTACAGGCTCGAGAGAAGATGGAGATTTTACTCACCCCTTCGCGATACAAGATGCCACCGGGCCGTTTTTGTCCTTGTTGGTGCGGGTGATCGGAGAGCATTTGGTTGTTAGCGATTAAGCCCACATACAGCCCGTTAATGCGTCCCACACCCACCATCACTTCTTGCCCGAATTCGGGCAGCAGTTCCCAAAACAAGGAATCATCCACCAGTCGACTGATCACTTCTTTGACGTCATATGGTTGTGTGCCAGAGGCAGGAATAACAGCGTTGAGTTCCTCGCTCGAAAAGGACGGTGGCTGTGGCGCGAAACCTTGTCGGTAGTAATCCGCTGCCGAAGAACCCAGTTTTTGAATCTCTTGGCTGATTCGAAGTAGACAAGTGTCATCGTCAGGAACCCGTTCATCGGCACAAGCGGATAAATGAACGTGTACATCTGCCCCACCAATGTCTAAGGAAGACAGATTTTGACTCTTGGCGCCTTGAATCAATGCAGCTCCAGCAATAACCATATATGCTTGCTCGGTCATGAATACTTTATCCGAGATGATGGGCATATAGCCCCCGCCGGCAATGCAGTCTCCAAAGACGCCTGCGATTTGTGGAACCCCGGCAGCGCTCAGCACGCTGTTCATTTTAAAAATATGTCCAGCACCGGTGGCGCCAGGAAAGGTTTTACTTTGTTCGGGCAAAAACAGACCGGAGCAATCGACCAAGTAAATGACTGGGATGCGCAGCTTCAATGCCATTTTTTGGGCACGGATGATTTTTTCTGGGGTTTGCGGCCACCATGATCCGGATGCCACCGTGTTGTCGTTGGCGATGACCATGGTCCAAAGCCCGTTGACCTTAACAAATGAGGTGATGACGCCCGCTGCCGGTGATGGGCGTCCTCTTTCGCCACCAAAGATTTCCCCATCGTTGACAAAGGTGCCCACCGGGAAAATTTGGTCTGGGTTGTCTGCCAAGGCCGCAATGCGTTCATGGGTGGTCCGTTTGCCTTTTTGATGGACCCGTTGTTGGTACTTTTCGCCCCAGCCCGCTTTCACTTCGTTTCTTTTGACGTCTAAATTTTGATCTTTCTCATTCAGCTCTTCCCAAAAAGCGGGGAGAGGTGTTTTCATTTCAGTACCGATGGGCATGAGCTGCAATCGAGCCATGATGTCTCCTAAGCGTCTGGTGCGGTGGTGAGTTCTTTAAGGTGATCGCCTAAAAATTGGCAGGTGTATTTGCCGGTTAAAAAGTCGGTGTGGCGCAAAATCTGTTGGTGTAGGTTGATGGTGGTGGGCACGCCAATAACCTTCGTATTGGAAAGGGCTTCTTTCATCCGCTCAATGGCTTCATTGCGGTCATCGCCATGGGTGATCATTTTCCCAATCATGGAATCGTAATAGGGGGGAATTTTATAGCCCTCCTCGATGTGCGTATCAAAACGAAGGCCGTCAGCATCATTTTTGATTGGTGTTTGGTACGTCTCGATCAATCCGGGTTGAGGTTGAAAATTCGCATTGGGGTCTTCCGCATTGATCCGGCATTCGATGGCGTGACCTTTGATTTCAATGTCTTCTTGTTTCAGCGAAAGTGCTTGACCAGCGGCAATGCGAAGTTGCCATGCCACCAAATCCACGCCAGTGACCATTTCGGTGACCGGGTGCTCCACTTGAATGCGGGTGTTCATTTCCATGAAATAGAGTTTGCCATCACCGTCCATGAGAAATTCCATGGTGCCCGCATTGATGTAACCGATTTCACGCAAGGCATTGACGATGGTTTCGCCAAGTTCGTTTCTTTGCTGCGGAGAAAGGTTTGTCGAGGGAGCTTCTTCCAGGAGTTTTTGGTGGTTGCGCTGAATAGAACACTCGCGTTCGCCCAGGTGAATGACTTGGCCGTAATGATCTGCCAAAATCTGAAATTCGATGTGACGTCCGCCC
Organism: Myxococcales bacterium; assembly: GCA_002721815.1. Taxonomy (GTDB): domain Bacteria; phylum Myxococcota; class UBA727; order UBA727. Next base: position 147,170 of record PBLQ01000045.1, on the reverse strand, counting down.
TCGATGTATTTCTCCATATACAAATCGGCGTTACCGAAGGCTTTTTCTGCTTCGCGAGCGGCATCTTGATACAGTGCAGGCAGTTCATCAGCAGAGCGACAAATGCGCATGCCTTTGCCACCGCCACCTGCCGTTGCTTTTAGTAAAATGGGGTAACCCATTTCGTTGGCCAACGTTTGGGCATCTTCAACGGAGCCGAGCAATCCTTCGGAGCCTGGCAGCACCGGAACACCATGTGCTTTCATGGTTTCACGCGCTCTGGCCTTGTCGCCCATCAAACTGATGTGCGAGGCTTCGGGACCAATGAAAGTAAGCCCTTGTTGTTTACAGCGTTGGGTGAAACGCGCGTTTTCAGAAAGAAACCCAAAGCCAGGATGAATGGCCTGGCATTCTGTTTGTAAAGCAGCTTGCAAAATGGCCTCTTGATTGAGGTAGCTGTCTGAAGAGGGACCGGGCCCGATACAAATGCTTTCGTCTGCCAGTTTTAAATGGGGGGAGTTGGCATCTGCGCTCGAATAAATTGCAACCGCCTGTGCACCCACTGCTTTACATGCCCGAATAATGCGTGCGGCGATTTCTCCTCGGTTGGCGATCAAAACTTTTCGAAACACGAAAGTACCTCATTTCAAAGCGAATTCTCGACTACTGCCTATAGTTTGCCCACCCCCACTGCGCAAGATCGGCCCGCGAAGAAATTTGGGGTCCTTTGCTCGCCCCTGTGTGGGTTTGGTGCTACCCTTTTGGGGGATTAAACACCTTAATTTAAAGCCTTTTGGAGGTTTCATGGCAGGTTGGCGAAACCATTTGCAGGTTTGTGTGTGTGCCTTTTTCTTGCTGCCTTTGTTGGCCGGGGGAAGTTGCAACGAGCCCAAACCACCCAATCCAGATAACGATGCCTGTTTATTCGATGACGAATGTCCTGCGGGCCGGGCTTGTGTGAACGGCATTTGCCGTGGTTTGCCGGTGGATGAAGGCAACCAAGACGCAGGCCACCAGGCGCCGGTTTTGTCTGAAGATGGTGGGGTCCTCATGGGCCAGTTACAGCCCGTAGAGCCGGGGCCGGTGGAGTTTGGCGCGCAGCGTTTGGGGGTGAGCATTCAGCGAACCGTGGTGGTGGAGAATGCCGGCCGCGTGTCTTTAGAGATTCAGCATGTGACCGTGAACAACGATCCCAATGGTGAGTTTGCTGTCTACCCGAGCGGTAGTATGTCCCATGTCCTCCAGGCAGGCGATACTTTTACCTTTACCGTGGAGCACACCCCTGAAGATGCCACGGCCGACTTTAGTGAATTACAACTGGTGCACACAGGGGAAACAGGACTCACCAAAATAGAACTCCAGGCTGAATTCAAAGGGGACCCTGAAATATGGATTGGGAACAGTCCCGATGGCAACCAAACCGCCTCCATCTTAGAAATCGATTTCGGTAACGTGATGATTGGCACCAGTAAATTCGAAAAGGTGTATGTACGTAACTTAGGGTCAAGTGATTCGGTGATCGCCGTGACAGGGTGGTTGGTGAATCCCAATACTGGTGAATTCGAATCTTTTCCTGAAGAACTGCTAGAAACCACCTATTTGTCATCTTTTATTGAGACGTGTTCGGGGTCGGAAGATTGCAGTACAGACTATCCCGTCTGTGAGCAAAACACGTGTTTTAACGAGGCGGGGCAGGCGGCCTCTACGTATGATTTTGATTTGTTTTTTGCCCCATCATCGCCCGGGCTGATCACCGGATCTTTAAGTCTGAATGGTTACGGGAACGACGAGGAGAACATCGCCACCAGCATTGATTTGAAGGGGTTTGGCTTACAGGGGCAATTGTCCGCCGAGCCAGGCTTGGTGGTGTTCGAAGATGCCTTTGTTAATTTCCCGCAAGAGCACACCATCACCTTAACAAACATCGGTGATGCACCTTTGGTGGTGGAGCAGATTGAATGGAGCACAGGAGAGGCTTTTTCTTTCTCCGAAGTAACGCTCCCCTTAACGCTGCAAGTGGACCAAACTCAGATCCTCGAAGTCACTTTTTTGGGCTTAGACAGCTTGGGTCTGGCGGCAGACTCGTTGGAAATTCATACCGATGTTCAAGAGCCTTTGAGTGTTGAGGTCCGCGCCGATGTAAAAGAAAAACCTTCGTTACACCTTTATAGGAAAAAGGGTAACAGGCTCCTGTCCTTGGATTCAGATGCGCCTTTGAATATGGGACATGTGATTTTGGGTCAGCAACGAAAAGCACAGATCGTAGTGGTGAATGAGGGCCAAGGCAATTTGCGCATCGACGACATTCGTTTGAACGCAGATACCTCAGAGAAATACGCGTTGGGTCCATTGGATGCACTGCCTTTGAATTTAGCGGGGGGAATGGAACAGAACGATGCCGGCGTTGTTTTTGAAGAGTGGCTGGATGCTGATGGAGGTTTCCTTTTCAATGATACCGATGGCGGTGTCCACCAACTTGAGCACGCATACCTCTTGTCTGTCATTTACCAGGCCACGGGATTCAGCGGTGAAGTGGATGAAGGACATTTAGAAGTAGAAAACAACGACCCGCTATTTCCTGAGGATGTGGCGGTTCTCGCTCTTAATTCGTTGACGGTAGATCCTGTGATGGGTTTAGACCCTGAAACCTTAGACTTTGGCCCCATGCTCTACCAAGAAACGGGCGAGGCGTCCTTGTCCTTAACCCTCAACAATACGGGACAGGGGCCTTTGACCATCTTCGATTTTGTTTGGGGGGAAGCGAACGACTCGGTGACCTTAGATGGGCCCTCTTTGCCGGTGCAAATTGAACCGAACAACAGCGTAACCCTTACCGTTAAAGTGGCTTTAAATGAAATCGGTGCGATTTCGCAAAGCCTTACAATCGAAGCCCCAACGCGAGAAGAGGGCCGTTACCATTCTGTATCAATTGGCGGTGAAGTGGTTCCGGGAACCCTCGCGTTCTCTCCGACCGCTTTGGATTTTGGAGAGGTTTTCCAGGGCTATCAAACCGACTTGGGAATTGAGATAGAAAATACGGGCCCTGTTGCTGTTGAAATCAGCGGTTTATCTGGTTTAGAGGACTCTTCTTTTTCTGTTGTCGACGAACTTGAGTTCCCCATAACTCTCGCACCGGGCGATAAAGAAGCTTGGACGTTACGATTTGATGCACAAGACTTGGGCGCGTTCCAAGCAAACGTTACCTTGCTTTCAAATATGTATGAAGACCCTGTGTTGACGCTTGCCGGGACAGGGAAAGTGACGCCGGGCTTAACCGTTTACGATGAATCTGGAAATAAAGTCGCGTTAGACAGTGTTTTTGAAATGGGTGACGTTCGCGTTGGAGAAACAAAGTCTGCCAACTTTCATTTAAGCAATAACGTGGCCAATGCCGAGATGGTGGTTTTGGGCATGGTGTTGGACGGCGCCAGTGACAGTGCTTTTTCTTTGGTTTTTGGTAGCGAAACCAGCTTTCCTTTCACCATCACCACTTACAACTCTGAGGACCCCTCCACTTATATTTCTTTTTCCATCGTCTATGAGCCTCAAACCATAAGCGTTTCATCTGACGACGAGCTAACGAGTGTTTTGAGCACCTTACTCATTACATCAGACGACCCGGCCTTATCCGACGCCGCAGTTGGTTTTGAAGCACGTCCCATCGACCCTGTGCCCGAGGCTGAAGCCGTTGGTTTTGGAGATGTTTTGGTGGCCAGCGAAACGGTGACTTTAAACCTTGCTTTAAGCAACACGGGTCGTGGTCCCTTGCGCTTGCAAAGCATGACCTGGTTTGACGATGGTTTAGAAAACCCGTTTACGTTAGAAGATTCAGACCTGTCAGCGATTGCGGAAAGTGAAACACGTTTGTTTCCCATTTCATTCTCTGCGAGTACTGAGACCGGTTACAACAAAGTTTTGCAGTTAGAATTTGAGGATGGACTTGCGGCGCAAGACATATCGATTACGGGGACCGGGGTGTTCGGCGATTTATCTGCATCCCCCTTATCAGTGGATTTTGGTATGGTCTTTGATGGGACTTCTTCCAGCGTCTCTCAAGTCCAAATCCAAAACATTGGCACCATTCCCCTCCCCATTGATTCCGTGGTTTTTGACGGTGATGCGGAAGGGTTCACCATTGTCAATGCCAGCCAATGGCAAAACCTTATATTACAACCCAATGGCACACAGTCGCTCAGTCTTCAATTCACCGCAGCGTCTGATTCGGTGGCACCAGAGTCTAAAACCGCAAACATAAAAATCGTTTTGGCGAATGAAGCGCAAGAGTTACACCCGAGGTTTAATTTACCGGTGACGGCCACAACCCAAAAACTGCCCAACGGCAGCTTGTGTACGGGCACACCAGATACATGCAGCAATTTAAATGTTGCCACTTTGGATATTGGCGATGTGGCAGTGAACCAAACGGGTAGCCAAACATTTTGGGTCAAAAATGTAGGCGCAGGTCAATTGAGTATTACCGGCAGCTGCTTGTTAAATGCGCTGAGTAATTGCTCTGTCCCAGCCAATCAAAACGGGGCCTTTCATTTTGAAACGGTCAACGACGTGGCCCTCAGCCCAGGGACCAACCAGCCTTTTGTCGTTTCTTTTTCTCCTTCTGGGAGTTTATCCAGCCCATTACCGATGCAAATCCTTCTGCAAATCGAAACCAACGATCCAAACCAACCATTGCTCACTGTGACCGTTAGTGCTCGTGCCATTGCCCCCGCGGCCACGCTCGATTGGGAACCGGGTTTTGATGGAGACTTTGGCCCTGCATTGGCTCATGGAAAGTCAGTGATCACCCGCACCCTCACGCTCACCAATAACGGGGTAGGCCCGTTAGAGGTGAATGGTTTAGAACTTACGGGAGACGCAGGTTTTTCGTACGAAGCAGACAGTTTCGATAATTTAGATGAAGGCGAGGCGCTCGAGGTGGACGTGCATTATCAACCTGTGAGTGGTGGGGATGTATTGGCAGTGCTGGCCTTTGATTTGGGTGGAGGTTTAGATGAACAGCAAGTCAACTTAAATGGGCAAGGCAGCTATGCTTCTGTGTCGGTTGAAAACACAGCGGTGTCCGCGGTCACTTTTGTTGGTGATGTGTCCCAGTGGAGTTTCGAATTGACCAATACTGGGGACGTGGTTCTCCCCCTTGAGGATTTAGAAATCACAGAAGATGTGTCCGGTTCATTTGCACTTAGTGATGATCACACAGACACAGAGCTTGATGTGGGTGAAACAGTTACGGTTTTGTACAATTTTTCGCCACAAACCGATGCTGTGTCACCTGCGGCATTAACAGCAGAGGTGCGTTTGAACTTAGATGTGGAGGAGACCTATGCCGAAGATTTCCCAACGTTTACGCTTTCTGCCTCGAGTCAATTGAAGCCATTGGCAGGCCTTTATGCAATCGAAAGTGATGACAGTACCGGCACGCTATTGACTGAAGATTCAACTCTGATCACCTTGGATTTTGGAGATGTGATTGTGGGCCAAGAAAAAGAAATGCGTTTTCGGCTGCGCAATTCTGACGCCATTGGCACTGGTCGCTTAGAACTTCAAGAAAGTTGTTTCGTTGATGGCGATTGTTTGGACCCCAAGAATACCGACGGGTTTTTTACCGTGTCTCCGCTTTCTGAAAACCTGCCCGGTGTGTTGATGCCTGGCGGAGAGGTGGATTATGTGATTCAATTCGCGCCAACGGATGAGGTGAGTGAACCGCAAAGCCATCAAGCCTACTTGGCCATTCAGTCGAACGACCCTCAAGCCAATACTTTGGCGGTACAAGTGCTGGCACGGGTGATCGATCCTCAGCCCATGGTTACTTGGGCCACCGATGGTGACTTCGGCGTGGTTCTGGTGCATCGGAACTCACCAGAAACCAGAACGTTGGAAATACACAATGATGGCGTTGGGCCGTTGGCTTTGTCTCATCTGGACATCAGTGGCAGTTCGGCGTTTTCATCAGATGCGGACTTAACGGGCATTATCGTTGCGCCCGGAGAACAACATGACGTGGTGATTCGTTTTGTCCCACAGACCAATGGGTCGGTATCTGGGTCGGTTGCGGTTGGATTTGCATCTAACATTGAGACGACAGCGCCCGTAAGTATGACGGGCGAAGGCGAATGGGGGAGTATCGCACCAAGTACGTTATCGTTCGATGACACCTTTTACGATGAGGCCCGTAACCAAATTTTTGAAATCAACAATGACGGGATCGTGCCAGTATCGATTGCCAATGCAACCATTGTGAACGACGATTCAGGTTCTTTTTCGATCAACAACCTTGAAACAATAACGGGGGCAGGGGCCATTGAGCCGGGCGCGTCCATCAGTGTTTCTTTGACTTTCCAACCTAAAACAGCCCACGTGGTGTGGGAGGACTTAACCGCTACGCTCAAGTTAACCCTGGTGGCACAAACATCTTACCCGGATGCGGGACACCCCACGATTGCCTTGGCTGGTCGCTCCCAGCAGCGACCCGAGGTTACAGTCAGCCCCATGTCACATGATTTTGGAAATGTACTTTTAGGTGACACGCCATCACAGAATTTTGTGATTTCAAATATTGGGGCCGGGCGTTTAACTTTGGGTCACGTATGTTTTGTGGATGTCAACGGGGAATGTTTATTAACGGGAGGAGTGGCCGGTGCCTTCACTTTCATTGATACCACCCCTGATTATCTGGACCCAGGTGAAGATACGGCTTTGACCCTTGTTTACGCGCCCAGTGTCGATGGCGCGTCACAAGAATCAGCCACACTGATGATCCAAACCAATGATGATGTGGATCCAAATGTCCCTAACGATTTAGACGAACAGTCGATCAATGTGACTTTGCTGGCCCGTGCCATCAACCCAGACTCAGCCTTATCCATGGAAGCATTTCCCCTCACTTTGGTTTATGGGGACAATTGGGTTTATCGCAACCTCACCGTTTCTAATGAGGGTACAGGTGAATTGGTGATCAATGACATCGCCATTGACGACCCGAGTGTTGCAGTGGGCGATGATGCCGAGTTTACTGTAACTTTGCCATCCAATTTGACCATTGCCGAAGGGGCGAGCCTCGATGTTCCAATTGGTTTCCGTCCCACAGGTGCCGGGGAGCGGGCAGCCACCATTGTCATTTCATTTGAAGGGCTTCCTGATAAAACCAGAGACATCAGCGCTCAGGGGGTCTTGGGGGCTCTGACACCGATTGAATACAGCTTTCTCAAAACATGGGTTGGTGACTCAAGAGATGGTACTTTAACCTTGAGCAACAATACCGGGGTGGCTTTGCCCATCAGTGCCATTAGCATTGCAGGCGCACACGCAGAACATTATGCCATTGTGAGCAGCACTTATGAGTCTGGAAACACCACCGACGGAATTCTCGATCATGGCAAATCTTTATCACTGGACCTTAGATTTGAACCGGTCGGTTCCAGCATCAGTAGCACCGCAGAGGTTTCTTTAGACTTGGCGGAGGTCCAAGTGACTTTGGATGTGGATCCTGCATATCCAAATGCCAACAACCCCTTAAGCACATCCCTCAGCGGTGTTTCTCAGAAAAAACCAGACATTTCCATTTATGAGTCTGATGGAAGTACGCTTCTGATCGCGGGTGGCGCATCAGTCGCCAACCGTGATCTGGGACAAGTTGTGGTGGGCCAAACCCAAACCTTTACGTTCAGAGTTCAAAATGACGGAGACGGCCAGCTCGAAATTTCAACGGCTTGTTTCACTCAGGTGAATTGTAACACGCCTGGCAATGAAGATGGGTATTTCAGTTTCGTGACAACACACGAGACGTCTCCAGATTTGCCAGATGTTTTAGAGCCTGACGAATACGTGGATGTGACGGTGAGCTTTACACCTACGGAGGCTGTGACCGCACCGGTCGATGAAACGGCCTATTGGGCGATTCACACCAACGACCCAGATGGCACAGAGCAAATCTTGGCATTGGAACTCGCGGCGACCACCATCGACCCGCAGCCCACGTTGGAGTGGACCGATTTTGGCAACGTGCTTGTGTACCAGCAAAATGCTGCAACGGGTATTTTAAGGGTTCAAAACAGCAATGGTGGTCCGCTGCAAATCGATGACGTGGCCATTACCTCAGGCACGGATTTCAGTGTTTCTTTGACAGATTTTACGGTGATTGAAGCGGGGGATTATCGCGATATTGCCGTAGACTTCTTGCCCACGAGCTCAGGCCCCCAATCCGCAATGGCAACGGTGAGTTTCACTTCAGGCGTTGAAAGCCGCACCACCACGATCGCTGGCACAGGAGCGTATGGAAGTGTCACTGGTACCAACACTGCTTTTGGGTTTGTTTACCAAAATGAGACCGAAACCCAAACCATCACCATTACCAACGAATCGGATGACCCTGACGAGCCATTGGTGGCCTTGCCTTTAACCACGGTCAGCATGGCGGCTGCAGGAGAGTTCTCTTTAATTGACGACAGCAGCGGAAGCGATGTGGCTGTTAACTCATTGGCCATTAACGATACTCTCGCCGTGGGAGAAACACTAACACTGAAAATCCGGTTTCACCCTGAAAACGATGCGGCCCAAGAGGCCACAAGAACGGGTTCGGTGGTTTTTGGGATGGATGTTCAAAATGCGTTCCCCGTGTCACAAGCGCTGAGTATTGGCTTGACTGGTACCACCCAAAACAAGTCCCGTGCAAAAATACAAGTACAGAGCGCAAGCGGTATCTGGAGCGATATGAACAGTTATGATTTTGGAAATGTATATAACGAATCCAGTGGCGACGATGCGACGGTACAATTAAGGATTCTCAATGAGGATGCATCGGGCTACGGTGGTGACCTAACGGTGAGCAAGCTTTGTTTTAAAAATACGACGAACAATAGCTGTACAAGCAGCGCAACGGCCGGTGATTTCGATATTGTCAATCGCGTCACAAGCAGTGATGTGGTTCTTGAGGCCGGTGAAAGTCATGAAGTGACCTTACAATACAATCCTTCTTGGAGCGATGCGACAGGCGAACGGGCGGCGAGCAGAACTTTGAGATATGAAACCGATGACCCCCAACTGAATGATGGAAACTTTACAGTCTCGGGCACCACGATACGGCCAAAGCTGTGGGTGAATGAAACGGCTTCTTCTGGTGGCTACATTAATTACCTTGATTTTGTCGATTATAACGCGCGAACCACTTCAATCGCCTTTGCTGATACTGATGTGTGGGCCACTCGAAGCCAAAGCATTCATTTGCACAACTACGGCGGTTATTCCACGGGCACTTTCCCAAACCGTGTTTACAAGGATTGGGGAAGCCTGGAAATAAAGTCCATGACCATTGAAGGGGGTAACGGTGCTTTCACGCTGAGTGAAGATATCAAACGATGTTACATCACCAAAGACAACAACAGCGGAACATCCCTGGATCGGTATTTTTTGGGTAACTATTGTTGGTGGACTTATTCCTTGCCTAAAACAATTGATGGAATCGTGAAGGATGACAGTACTTACGATGAGTGGTCATACCGCAACGTGATCAGTTTTATCCCCACCGCAGCTCAAAGCTATTCTGCCACGCTGAAGATCACGTATAATCGCGGCAAAGCCACCGATGAAGTCTATGAAATTGCATTGTCTGGTAACGGTGAAAGCCTGTACGCCAATGCAGATACCGATTGTACGAGCAGCGGCTCCTGCAGCATGGGCGATTGTCACACTGGTTGGTATGATTTGAACAGCGATGACAGCGATGGGTGTGAGCACGATTGTTTTGAAATAAACCCGCCCAATTTTGGCGCCGACAATGGCTGTAGCGATATCCCGCAAGTCATATTTGTGAATGGTGCATACACGGGCACCGATGAGCAAGGCACGGTGAACAAGCCCTTTAAAACCATTCAGGCTGGCATTAATGCCGTATCGAGTGATGCAAACAAATCATACGTTTTCGTGGGGGACGGTACCTACAATGAGCGTTTGGTATTGGCCAACCGGGTCAACATCATGGGTGGCGTGGATAAAAACAATAATTGGCAGCTTAACAGCAGTAAAATCCCCTATGTCAATGCTTCCCACAACTCGGTGACTGGGGGCAGCATGGCGGTGAAGGCGAAAAGCATCGGGGACCCAACCTGGATGGCGTACCTAAAAGTAAAGGCCGCTAACGGCGCGGTGGTGAGCAGCACCGTTCAAAACTCGTACGGGGTATATGCTTCGGCTGCGGGAGGGTTGAGAATTTTGAATTCAGAAATCATTGCCGGAAATGGTGCGGCAGGTAGCGATGGTGATCCAGGAGATCCGGGCAGCACCGGTACATCGGGCTCATCCGGTGCTGATGGGGATAACAGCGGCACCAACAATCAAGGTGGCTCTGGGGGATCCGGTGGCGCGGGCTGCAATACATCCAGTAATAATTACGACGGTGCGGGTGGCGGGTCCGGCGGCTCTAATGAAGGTTGTGGTAATGACGGGGGCGACAAAATGCAGCAGCAAGGCGGTGATGGGGGCTGTGGGTTTGATGGCGATGGAGAGCCAGGTGATCTTGGGTTATCAGGTTCAACAGGAAACAAAGGCAGCAATGCGACTGGAAATGGCTCCGTGAGTTATCAATATTATCGTTTGTCGAGTGGCAGCTCTCAATACGATTATCATTGGAAAGGCGGCGCTGGTTCGGCCGGTGCCATAGGCGGTTCTGGCTATGGTGGTGCAGGAGGAGGTGGCGGAAGCAGCCACGATGGGTGTTGGACCTGCAAAGAAGTTGGCGGCGGCGGCGGCGGCGGCGGTGGCGGCGGCGGTTGCGGCGGCAAAGCTGGCACTGGTGCCAAGGCTGGTGGGGGCAGCTATGCGGTATTTGGCTACAACAGTGATGGGATCGAAATTAAAAACTCCACACTCACTGCAGGGACCGGCGGCAACGGTGGTGAGGGTGGCTCTGGCGGTACCGGAGGAAACGGTGGTTACGGTGGCCCTGGCGGTTCTGGAGGCTACAACAATGGTGGCAGTAGCAATGGTGGTGAAGGTGGCCAAGGTGGTCAGGGAGGACAAGGAGGAAAAGGCGGTGGCGGCGGTGGCGGATTAGGTGGCCACAGCATCAGTTTTTTCTGCGCTGGATGTGCTTCCTATACCGATAGCAACAACACCAAAACAAGATCCACCACTGGTGGGTACGGTGGTGACAATGGCGGGTGCACATCGAGCAGTTGTTCCGACGACGCCACAGATGGGGACCACCTGCGTCGTCGGATTTGCGATACCAGTGGGGCGAATTGCGCTGACCAAAGTTAATGTGGGCCAGGGTGCCAGCTGACGGCAACTCGGTTGTGTTCTGGGTCTCGCAAATACAGTGTGTGGTTGGTTTGGCCCTCAAGTTTTAAGCCACGTTTTGCTAGGTCACTTAAAAATGTGTCTCGATCATTTTCGAGTATGGTGAAGGCGATCAAAAAAGGACCTTTCCCTAAAGTCATGGGTGGCAAGGAAGCGAATTCGTGTTCGCTTTTTTCGATCATTAAAATACCCGGGGCCAAATCGAGCCAAATTGAGCGTATTTCACCCTGAACATTGTGATGGGTTTTGAGGTGGGCCAGCCCAAAGAGGCTTTGGTAGAATTGTGCCAAACCCTCAACGTCACGGGCCCCCAATGCCAGATGATGCAAACCGGTCATTTTATCCTTTGAACGCATTGAGCGCCACGCCTGGCACCTTCAACCAAGAAGGATGGGCTTCGAGCTTCATGAGTGCTTTCGACGTTTTGAGCAGGTTTTTGTGATCACCAAACCACAGTGGGGTCGGGTTTTGCATGAAGGGTGCGTAGATGACCGATTTTTCGGGATGATCAAAAAGCAAGGAATTATGAACCACGCCGCGGCCAGAACCGATGTTCTCAAGCGGGTTCCCTGGGAAAGCCCCCCAAGTGGTGACCACCAAACCATAAATCAAACCCGCCCAGACGTTCACGCCAATGCCTCCGTATCGCAAATCGGCAATGGCTTGCTCAAACGCTGACGCATGTTCTTTTTGGGTGGCGGGATGAATCATCATCATGCATGACAAGGAACCCCAGATGTCTTCGTTGGCAAAGGTCACGGCATTGTTCAAATAAGACGTGGCATCTGCACCCTCAATTTCCACTTCAGCCACCACGCCGCAAAAAGCTTCATTGCTGATGGCATACTCCCCTTTTTGAGCCTTTACGTTCGGAATAATCGTCCATGGGATGATGTCATCAGAGCGTTCACCGATGGGCTCGGCATCTGGGTAATGATTCAAAAACCCTTCATAGCGTTGCTGCGCGCCGGGGTAGTAGGCCTTTCTTTGCGGCATCTCTTTGAGCACATCCCGTAATGCATTTTTGAAATCGTTCAGGCGATTCCAGTCTTTGGGCAGCAGGAGCACCTTGGCAGCATTGCAGTTAAAGCTGCCGTTGTGCACGATCATACTGGCAATGTGTCGCGCTTGAAATTGGAGTTCTTTGTCGGTCCAAGGTCCGGGCACCACAAAGACCGGGGTGACGCATCCTAATTCGGAGGTCACCTCTTTTTGCAGGGCCGGGGTACCTGCGGACTTATTGTTTTGTTGCTGCTCCGCTGTATCACCCCACAAAATCGCATCGTGGGTGCGGTCGGAGCCAGTAATATGAATGCTTTCAATGTCTTGATGGTTGGTGAGAAACTGCCCCACTTTAGCGCCACCGTACACCACCGCAAAAAAGCCTTCTTCAATGAGGGCGGCAAATGCTTTTTCAATGAAGGGCCCCACGTAGTCGTTCACCGGATTCATTTTCAGGACGCAGACTTCATTTTCAGCAAACAATTTGTAGAGCACGTCCATGGGGCCAATGGAGGACACGTTCCCCGCACCCAAGACCAAACTCACTTTGCCCTGCTGCTGAGGCTCGCGATAGATCGCGCCTTGGGACTTTTCTTTGCCAGGTTGAATCCAGATTTCAGCCTCAAATCCTGCAAAAAGCGCTTTGTCCATGCCTTTTTGTGGGAAAACCAGGGCAGCATCCTGTCCATTGACTTTTGAACGCCAAGCCATGGGTTTGGGCTGACCTTGTTTGCGCAAGGTTTCGATGAGCAGGTGAATGTTTCTCACGGTGGTCACAGGCCCCCCGAGCCATGCTTCGCCCGCACCACTGGATTGAGGGTTGATGCCCACAGCCTGTGCCACACTGTTGGCCCAGCCCTCCGCCTGTTCGAGCACCCCGCTTTTGAGCCGTTCTAGCAGTGCAATGCGGTCTCCAATGGATAATTGGGCCCAGCGGTTTTTATTTTCAGCCAATTTTTCGATGGCAGTTTCGATGGATGCAAAAGGCGTATCCGGCACGGTGGCCGGTGGCGGTGGAAAAACAGGACATGACATTTTTTGATTCCCCCTCAGGAAAAAATGAAGATAAAAAAGAATGAAAGAACATGTTAGGCTCAAAAAAGTCGATTTGGCAACGGAGGTTTGGTGGACCGATGACGCAAGCACCTGAAAAACAAAACATTTGGGCGATTGGAGATGTCCAAGGGTGTTACGAGAGCTTGTTGGCCATTCTCGACAAGATCAATTTTTCACCTAAAATTGATGGTTTATGGATGGTGGGCGACATGGTGAACCGAGGCCCCAAAAGCCTCGAGGTTCTCAATTTTTGCCACGAGCACGCCCAGGCGGTGGACGTGGTCTTGGGCAACCACGAATTACATCTGCTCGCGTGTTGGAATGGCATTCGTCAGCCCAACCCTAAAGACAGCCTCAGCGAATTACTCCGCGATGAGCAGCAGAAACGTTTCGAGCCGTGGCTGCGTCAACAGCCTTTCTATCGTGAATATGAAAACCATTTTTTGGTTCATGCCGGTTTGTCGCCCCAAAGCAGCTTGAGCGATTTTAAAGCCATGCTTCACCAGGCCCATCTTCAGCTGCGTGACGGCGATCTGAATTCGACCTTGTCAGAATTGTTTCAAGGCGAAAGCCAATTGGCCCAATCGGTGGGTTGTGCCACGCGTGTTCGAATGGTGAATGAAATGGGCATTCCCGATCATGGTTATAAAGGCTCACCCCAGGACGCACCCACAGGCCTGCAACCTTGGTTTACCCATGAAAGCATTGATTGGCCCGAAAACAAGAAAATTATTTTTGGTCATTGGGCCGCCTTGGGGCTTTTCCAAAACAACCAAGTGGTGGGTTTGGACAGTGGTTGTGTCTGGCGCAGATCTTTATCTGCTTATAATGTGAAAACCGGGCAGGTGGTACAGGTCAATCGGGTTTCTCAATGAGCATGCGATGGTCCCACATTTCAATGCTTGGTTTCTTGGTTTTAGGGACCTCTTGTGTTGGACAAATGTGGAAAGACTACCAGTTCGAACAGAGCGCCAAACACCTCCCCGAGGAGAAAAAGAGTCGGCTTCGCGCATTTGCGAAGCTGCCTGCCCACACGTTTACCGAGGGGCCCAAGGTGGGCCAAGGCTTGGCCGAAAAAACAAAGCGCTACGGTTATTTTGATAAAGGTCAGCCGGTCATGGGCTTCTCTTCTTTGGTGGCCCGTGATGATGGTACTTTTCTCAGTGTGGTGGACAATGGCTTTGGTCATCAGCACAACTCGGTGGATTTTTTACTGCGTGTTTACAAGCTACGACCTGATTTTAGAACCGATTCACAGGGAACAGGTCAGGTTCAAATACTCGACTTCACGCAGTTGGCCGATCCTGATGGGCACATCGATTTTCCTATTGTGAACCATTTTACCTCGACCAGAGAACTCACCGGGGCTGATTTCGATCTTGAGGCCATGGTGGAGGCACCCGATGGCACTTGGTGGTTTGGAGATGGTTTTGGTCCGTTTTTGTTGCATACAGATCAAACGGGCAAGCTTTTAGAACCCCCTTACCCGATCCAGCTCAACGGTGCGCCGCCTTGGGTGGCCATCGAAAGTCCCCTGGTGGAAGAAGGCAATGTCCTCCGACTGATTCAAGCGTTCTATTCCCATGGGAAAGAACATGGGGCCCACCACCGGCCCATTATTGCGCCCAGCCATCTTTTACTTCGAGACAAGATAAAAAAGACATTTTTAAAGAGCCGAAAAGATCCACCTGAAGAGACCTCATTAAAAGAGGCATCCAGTGAAATTTTTAACATGCGGAGTCTTAGAAAAGCAGGCTTTTTAACGGTTCCGTACACGGTCAATAAAAAGAAACGCATGAAGCAGCTTCTGTCGAGAGGCGTTGCTGGAATGATCACCGACCGACCCGATCGCCTTTATGATGTGCTGAAAAAAAGTCACAAAAAGAAAAAAGGAGACTTTTTAGATTCACGTGGGTTGATTGACCCCAACAAGTTTTTGGCGGTGGGGCATCGCGGCGCAAAAGGGTTGCTCCCAGAAAACACACTGCCTTCCATTGAGAAGGCACTTGACCACTTGATGAACACCATCGAAATCGATGTCAGCATTACCGCAGACAGCGTGGCTGTGATTAATCATGACCTGTCTTTTTCGTCGAAAAAATGCCGCCGCGCGGATCGTGAACCCTACGGCCCTGAAGATGAAAAATGGATTTTTGATTTAACGTCCCGTTTTATTCTTTCACAAATGATTTGCGATAAAGAGATCAAGAAAAAAAAGAGACGCAAACCACCTAAAGTTGCCAGCGCTTTTGCAAAACGAGAAAGCATGCCCAGTGCCTATTCGGTCATCAGTCTTTATCAAGTTTTGCAATTTGTGGCGGCGTACGAGGCGTATTATGTGAGCGGGGAGGGAGCGACCCATAAAAAAGCCGCTTTGCGAGCGGCCAACGCGCGCCAGGTAAAGTTTCACATCGAGGTGAAAAGAAACCCTCGCGAAGACAAAGATCAAGCAGGGCGAAGTTTGTCTGAGAGGTCGGCCAACGCTGCGCATTATGCATTGTCTGTGGGGTGGTTGTTGCGGGCTTTTCAAATGGAAGACCGCGCACGGTTACAAAGTTTTGATTTTAACACTTTGTTGGAGGTTCAAAGGTATTTTCCAGAAATCCAAACCGTTTACCTTTTTGGGGACAGCCCTTTAATCGAAGGCAGCAACGCTGCCTCTGGAAACCCGGGTGTGAATTTGCAATCCAATTCGGAAAGCGAAAACCCTTTCTTGGCAGGTTTAAGCTGGCCTTATCGGCAATCTTGGTCGAAGCAAAAAATACGAATTCGGAAACGCGGTGGGATTTCAGGTTTGGCTTTTGACGCCAATCAAAACCGTTTGGTCGCCATACTCGAGAAGCCTTTACAAAACGAAAAAGAATCAAAGGTGAAGATTCTGTCCTTCAACTTATCCAGCAAAAAATGGTCAGATACAGTCTTCGACTATTCCTTATCGGCCACAGGTAAAGCCGTCGACGACTGGGTCTGGGTGGGTGGTCTTCGGTTTTTGGCTTTGGAGCGTGACAGCGAGGAGGGGGCCTTGGCGGGTCATAAAATGGTCTTTGATGTCTCATTAAATGAAGCCGACCAAGTGGCGCTCAAAAGACCGCTGGTGGATTTAATGCACGTGTTTGATCCTGCAGATCTTGTGCGGTCAGAATTCGCAATCGAACAAGATGACAGTTATTTGTTTCAGATGCCATTCTCTTCAATTGGGGGCTTGGCGGTTTTAGATCGGCATCACATCGCAGTGGTGAATGACAACAACTACCCCATGGGCCGCGGCCGTTATCCTGAACAAGAACGGCCCGATGATTCTGAAATGGTGGTTATCCAGCTGGCGCAGCCTCTGTGGTGACGTTTTGGTGTCGACGTTGCCTTCGGTCGGCCACTGCTCGTGCGGGGCGCTTCTTGTCCGTGCGCGTGGTCTGCAGAAAACTGGGAACACCTTTATGCTTGTTGCGCCTTAAATCGGCTTGGATCAACTGACTTGCTTCTTCATGTGCCACCTGAGACACAACGGTCAAAAATTCGTACAGGTAATTGGCGCGATTGGTCATGGACAGTTTATGGGTTTGCCCTGTTTTTTGGTACAGCCAATCCGAAAAATTAAGCCACGTATGAAAAGGCGTCTCACGTTGACAAAACCAAGCCCATGTTGTTTTAAAGTGCCCGCTGTTGATAAAGGCGTCAAAGTAGCGGGCGAACCTTTTTAAGCGGTTTACCGTTTCAAATGACAGGGTATTGTTGCTCAATATTTCGTAGGGCGTGGCGGGGTTAAACCGCATATCGAAATCTTCGCTGTGTCGAGCGATGGGGGTACCCGGCAAGCGTTTCAAAATGCCCACTTGGATTTCGTGAGGGTTCATGGCCAATAGTTCATCAAATCCTGTTGCGATGCTTTCGAGGGTTTCGCCAGGCAGCCCTAAAATTAAATCGGCATGAATGTGAACGCCCGTCTCTTTGGTTAAGAAATCAAAGTTGGCTCTGGTTTTTTCATAATCTTGTTTTCGAGAAATTCGCGCGGCCACTTCAGGGTTGAGGGTTTGAATGCCGATTTCGAATTGAATGGCGCCCGCAGGGAATTTGGTGATCCATTCTTTGATGGCTTCGGGGAGGCGATCTGGAATCATTTCAAAATGGAGAAAGGTTCCGGTTTCATAGCGCTCGTAAAAAAATTGCAAAATCGCAATGCAGGTTTTGCTGCTCAGGTTGAAAGTGCGATCCACAAATTTGAACTGCCGGGCACCTCTTTGCCAAAGCTTGTCCATTTCACCCAAGAAGCGGTCCAATTCAAAGGCACGCACTTTTTGGTCTAAGGAAGAAAGACAAAATTCACATTTAAAGGGACAACCCCGCGATGCTTCAACGTACAAGATGCGGTTTTGCAGATCTTCATCCGAGTAAAGTGCATAGGGAAGATTCATGTGCTGCACGGCCGGCAGTTCACCAGCAACGACTTTGAGCAAAGGTTTTTGCCCATTGAGCAGCTTCTTGGCCAGCTGGTAGAAGCTGACTTCCCCTTCTTGGGTCACCACATAGTTGGCCAAGCCCCACAAAGGATGCGCTTCTGTGGCGTAGGAGATCTCTGGGCCCCCCAAAACCACGATAATTTCAGGGGCCACCACCCGCAGTCGCTCCAAAACGCATTGGATCTGTTTCACGTTCCAAATGTAGACCCCAAACCCCACAATTTTGGGCTTTCGCTGCACCAATGCTTCCAAAATCAGGGCGGGGTCTTGCTGAATGGTGAATTCTAGAATCTCGCATTTGTCCTCTAAATCCAGCATGTTAGACTTCAGGTACCGCAGGCCAAAGGCGGTGTGAATGTATTTGGCGTTCAAAGTGGTGAGCAAAATGTCGGTCATGAGGGCCTTGTTGCACTGCGAGGTTGGAGGCCATGATCATAATGCGTGGAGGGACTACAAAAAGGGGGGAGATCAGGGTTTTTCCCCCATTAAAGGCCAAAATATTTGAAAAAAAGTCCATTTGGACCGACAAAATGAGCCGCGTCCATATATAGATGGGGTGCGGTGGAGGATCCCCCCTCTTATAAAGTAAGATATACGCGCACCCATTTTTTGAATCAGCCGACAATGTAAGCTGATGTAGGACACGAGTTTTAGACAGGATTTAGGAGGAATCGGACATGCCAATTACCAATAACCCCAACCGCCCCGTAGCAAACGTGCCTTTGAGCGATTTAAAGGGCAAAGAAATCCCCCAAGACGATAAAAAGATCGCTTCTACCCCCTCACACGATATTACGATGAATACCGACTACATGATGCGAGACGGTAGTAAGCTCAACATGCCCGATTTCAAGCTGAAATTGCGCAACATTGAAGACCCGGGTGCCAAAGACAAAATCATCGACATGCCCCAGGCCGATATTGATAAAATCAAAAAAGGCAAAGATTTCGAAAAAAGCCTGGGCAAACTCATTGAGGCCAACAAGGCTTACTTGAACCCCTCCAAAGATGATTTGTTGGCCACCTTGCCGGAAGGCGAGCGTTCCAACTATGCCTACAACAACATCATCGGCCGCCGAAACGAAAAGTTTTTCGATGAAGCTGGCGCCTTGCTCAACAAAACCAATTTGACGGGTGATGAGGCCAAAGACGCGCGTCGTGCTTTGAACTTTGCACATCGCGATGCGTTCCGCGGCCGTGCGGTAGATTTCGATCGCGCAGACACCGGGTCTTATTGGTCCTACGGCAAAGATGCCCCGTTTACGCACATCTATGACAAAATGCTGAAGTCCCTCCCCGAAGGCGACCCCAAGCGCGAATCCATTCAAAATGAGTTGGATTTTATTTTCACTAAAAAGTACGTCACCTCAGGCAAAGTTGACGAAAACAACGCTGAAAAAACCATGGGTGTGATTGCCATCGACAAAAACAGCCGTGATGTGGTGTCCATGACCAAGGGCTCTGAAACGGGCTTGAATGCCAGTTATGAAACCTTGAAGGTGCCTGCCGATGCAGGTGAGCACGCTGGTAAGGCTGTCTATCGTGACGGCGACAAGCACTACTTTGCTGGTGGTAGCACAGAGGTACCCGCCGACTTGGTTTCAAAGCTAGAGTCTAAGCCCGCGAACGACATTGTTTTCCGTAAGCTTAAAGACGACGAAAAGCTACGTGAAAACTTTCGCTACGATTGGAACGGTAACCGCATGATGGACACAGAGAAAATCAACACCGGTTGGTGGGGACACTGTGACATCAAAGCCACCATGGAAACCATTTTGACCGATATGAAAGGCAGCGGAGGGGTTAACGAATTCAACTCTGCTTCCGGAAAAACCACCAATTACTCCCGTGCCGATCAGTTAGAAGGCTTGGCTTCATTGCTGAACCACGGTGACGGTTATGTGGTAGACGGCCAGCGACGTGCCGTGACCATCTCTCCTTCTGAATTTGCTGGTGCGCGTTTCGACGACCGTCCAACCAGCATGAGTGTTGAATTGGGTGGCCGTAACTTAGACCTTCAAGTACGTGTTAAAGGTCTGAAAAAAGGTGAAGAGTCTTTGGACTTAAACAAAACCTTTGCGACCAAAATTGTCGACGATAAAATGGAAAGCTTTACTGACAACCCAGACATTAAACGTGTGGAGCGCGGTGACACCAATTTCATCGATGGCAGTAAAATGACCATTTCCGGAACCACCGACGGGTACTCTTTTGACGATATGGGTCGCCCTGTAGAGTCTAAAACGCCTTTTACCATCGACCCCAATGCCGCCGAGGGCGAGCGACAGTTGATCGCTACCAACTTGCGGGATCTGCAAAGTCGAGAGTTGGAGCGGGTTTATTTTGACCCCACCACCAAAGAGATCAGTGTGGTGGATACCCAGTTCGTTAAGAACGCTGAAGGTAAGTTCGAAGCCAAAGAAGGTGACGCCAGAGTTATGGGTAAGATGACCGGCGTTGAACTGGGCCGAGAAATGACCGGCGGAGACGATATCGAAGGTAAGCTGGAGCTTCTCAAGGAAGCCATTCGTTCCGGTGACAAAATGGCCACCGATAGCGATGCGCGCGAAGAGGTTTGGAACGGTGAAGTTCATCGCATCAAAGAAGAAACCGCATGGCGATCCCCTGACGGCAAGTGGGAGCGTGTGGATATCAAAGTGGACGCCACTTTTGGTACCAACAAAGTGGGAACCTTTCTTCACAAGTTGGACGATGAAGGCAAAATCATCGACACCGCCGAAGTGAAGCCTGCTGTGGATTTCTACTGGAAAGATCGCCCTCGTGTTTCGCCTGTGGTGGTGGACCGCGGCAACGTCTACATCAATAAAGCCATGACTGAGCGTGGGGTTGTTGACTTGGGCGAAGGCATGATGAGCAGCTTGGGCGCCATGCGAGATTTGAATGATTTGGTTTATCTGGGTCTCAAATCCAAAAACAATGAAGCCGCTTACACCATCGTTCATGAAGGCAAGCGTTTGGTCTATGACAACAAGGCCGATTGGGAAGCCGATGTGAAAAAGCTGGGTGGCGAGATTCCTGCCGAAGATTAATCCAGGTTTTCACCAACGAAACAAAAAGGGATGTGCCACAACACATCCCTTTTTTTGTTTCTTTTCAGATACTTACCCAACAGGTCGGTGGGGGGCCGGAGGCAGAAAACTTTTCTTTTCTTTGGGGGGCCAGACGCGGTATTAATTTTGCTGATTTTTGGAGATCGCCTCATGATGCAAGCTTTTTCGGAAGACGCTTACCGCAACAAACTCGGCCTTAAAAACCCCAAAGAAGTGGGTTTGGCAGAAGAGATCGTGGATGCCCTCGGGAAAATGGACCGCGCACTTTTACCCGCTGCGGCGGGCCATCCCATGGCTGATTACATCGCTAAAGGTAACGAAGCCGTTCCTGAGCTGTGTGCGATGCTCAGTAAAGACGATTTGCGCACCACTTATGATGCCATGGATGCTTTAGCGCACATTTTCGTTTACGCAAAAGCCACCGATGAAACCATTTTACACATACGCACCTTCTTGGATGCAGACGACCTCATGCTGTCTACTTTGACGGCCAAAGTGCTGGCCATTGGAAATGACGAGCCATTTCTACACGAACAGTTAAGTCGTTTGGCCGATGAAGATCCAGGCTTGGTGGCCACGGCCGCACGGTTACTGGGTTTAGGTCGTTACAAGCCTTCCGTACCGGTGTTGCGAGCATTGGTTTCACCCGACCGCATCTTTGAAAGTCGCGACGTGATCTGGGCACTGGGTGAAATTGGGGATGCCGCCGCACTTGAGACCCTCAACTATGCGTTGGGTTCTGCTTTCCGCACCGTAGATTGTCTCATTGCCATGGGCAAAATCGGTAAAGTCACCTCCATTCCCAAAATCATGCCCATGATCGAAACGGGCCTGGTGGAGCAGAGAGACGCCGCTTATCGTGCTTTGGCCATGATTCTGGCGCCCCAGGACAACAGAAATTTGGTTCAAGGCATTGAAGAGCTGGTAACGGGATTGCCCATGTTAATTCGGGGCCAACTGCAAGAGCTTGGCGAAGACCTCAGTGCCTCCACCCGATTTCACATGTTGTTGTGTTTGGCCCGTTTGGGACAAAAACTCGACAGTGGTGAATTTAGAACCTACTTGGGCATGCAACTGAAAAAAGAGCAAATGACCGGCGTGCAGGCCTTTTTTGCGGGCCGCTAAGCGCGCTTCAAACTTCAGTGACTACTTCAGCTTTGCTTGGTTTGGGAAAAACCCCGCAGGCGTCATGCGTCCTTCAATAAAGGGTTTGGCGGGGGCACGGGCTGTCATGGCGGGTAAAAACTTCCCAGTATGTAGTTCAACCCAGCCAGGGGTGCCGCCTATGGGGCTGGTGGCGTTGCCTTGAAGACCCTTGTCATCGGGAATAAAAATACCATTCTGCATGACACCCCGGAAGTAAAAACCAGTGGGGATTTGTGAGGTATCGGCCACAAACGCCAAGTCTTGAAGCAGGAACAAAGTGACAGTTCCGTCTGCAGGTTTGGGTGCGGCTTGCTTTTGGATGGCATTGAGTGCTTCCGGTGACGGCAGGGTTTGCACCGTGGGTGGCGTGGCCTCTTCGTTTTTGGCTGGGGGCGCTTCGGTTTGTGGTGCAGCGGCTGCTTCAGGTTCAGACTCTGTTTCTGGTTTTGAGGTGGTGGTGTGGTTACAGCCCACGAAGAAAAAGAAGGTAAAAACGAGATGGTGTAATTTCATGACAACCCTTATTTTAAAAGCGTGCAACGAATTGGGATTTAACCCCGGAAAAAGCAGGTGTGTCGCGGCAAACGCCCGCGATGCATTTGATACCGCCACGTTGGGTGCCCACGGTGGTTCGGTTTTCGAGCCAATCTTTATACTTTAGAACAATAACTGCCGCGAAAAAGTAATTTTGGATTTCTTCGCTGGTGTTAAGGGTGTCGTATCCATATTCGAAAGTGATTCCGCCTAACGAACGGTGGTTGATCCCGAAGAAGTTGGAGCCTCTAAAAAAATAATGATCTTTCAGTGAAATGAACTGATTCCAAGTAGAGAGGTCGAGGCTGTAGTCATCAGAAAAGTTCCAACCAAAATCACCTTCAAAATGGGGGTATGAACGAATGAAGTCCCCCTCCAGTGGTTCAGCACCTTGGCTTTCGTGTCTAAAGCCGCCGCTAAGATTGAGTGCCATGGGATCACCTTCATAGATGAAACCTGCAAAAGAGTGCGTTTGAAAAAGCGATGCTGGCTCTCCAGGGTCGTTGAGTTTAATGAGTTGATTCACATAAGGGGTGAGGTCATAATCACTCAAATCATATTCCAGCCTGATGCGGCCGCCGGTGAAATTAGAGACATTGGCGTATTCTTGATCGAAACGTTCGAGCGTCGGGGGAAAATTGTATTGGAAAAATGCGTTGGTCGCAGAGTTTTGGGAACCGAAAAATTCAAAATCGGATATGTGTAAACCTTCCATGAAAATCATGAAGTCACCCAGGAGCATGTCGCCCACGCCGTAAAAAGCAAAACCCTGTTGTTCGATGCCCACCAAGCGTCGTGATTGACCTTCTGCCTCCAAGTATAAAGAAAGGTCGCCCAGTGCGGGAAAATCAACAAAGGCACCATAGCTGGCTGTGAGGTCTAATTCGGAATCAATAATCTGTTCTTCGGGTTGCAAATAAGCACCCATCACGCCTACCGTGAAATCCCATGGGGTGATGAGCTCCATTTGGCTACCTGCCAGGATATCGTTTTTATCTGCGACAAAGACATCTAAAATCACGTCGCGATTGATGGTATTGGTAAATCCGCCGAAAGAATTCCATTTAAAGTTATCGGTCTCTAAAACCAATTTACCGCCTCTAATTGACATGTCCAGACCCGCATCGGCCCGAGGCCGTAAAGAGAGCATGATGCCTCGGCCCAATTGTTCATGAAAGTCTCCCGCACCGGCCTGAAAATTTTCGCCTCGGTAAAGCAGCAAAGCGCGTTCTGGCCGTACGTCAAAAGGACGCTCTAGGCCTGGAGGTGGGTTGAGATAATGCATGCCGGTGAGGCGAAGACCAAGCGTGGTGCGTTCGGTTTGTCCTTGTAGTTGTAGGGAGTCGATAAAGGAGCTGTAATTGTCGTCATTGATGCGCCCGTTTCGATTGTCGGTGCGGTGTGCCAATTCAAGCGTATTGGTCCCACTGAACCCAAATTGGAAAGCTGGCTCAGAGGCTGCATCTTGCATTTCTTCGATGGGAGCGTCGACGCTTTCATTGGCTGGTGCTGTGAGCTCTTCGGGTGTGCTTTCTGTGGGTTCTTGGGCTGTTGGTTCGATATCGTCCTGTAGGGGACCATTTTGTTGGGACTGGGCGTCTTCTTGAGGCGTTGTTTCTGCCGGCGCTTCGGCATCCGTGTCACCAGCCTGAGCCCCCAGCCCTAAAAAAGACACGAGCGCGACGATAACCCAGCAAAAGGTTGAAGGTCTACGATGCTCCACGATTGGTGTGGCAGCGCTTAACAAGAAGCACTTTTTCATAGACGATCCTATTCAGCGATTAACTTGGTGAGGTACTCAACATATTGTTTTTCATCACCTGAAGTAAAGCCTTCGTGCTGGTACGCGCTCTTACCTTTTTTGTCTACGAGGATGGTGTAGGGATTCGCAATTCGAGGGTTGAGCGTCTTGGTGACTTGACCATCTTGATCGGTGAGCACCACAAAGGGCCATCGCTTCTTTTTGGCCATGGCTCTGACCCGGGCGTATGTATCGGGTGCGTCGGTGGAAATGGCAAAAATTTCAAAAGCGCCCTTCTTTTTTTTCTGAAGCTTTTGAAAGAACTTGAGCTCTTTGAGGCAAGGTTTACACCAAGTGGCCCAAAAGGAAATCACCACCACTTTGTCTCTATAATCACTCAACTTGACCTTTTTGCCCTTGATATCGGTGAGGGTGAAATCAGTGATGACATCACGCTTATCTTTGAGTTTCACCGCAGGGTTCAGATTGGGCGCGACCTGAGCATTGGGCAGGGATGCGGCCGTTAAAAAGCTCAGCAACAAAAGGGTGTTCATGATGACTCCGTTCACTCGTTTGGACGTTTCACGCCCTGTGTTTATTCAGCCTTACAGCCTGCTTTGGATCAAAGCGGTGAAGAGTGATTCTTGAAAGCCACTGCTCTTTTTTAAAATGGTCATGGTGTCCAAATCAATGAGCATCAGAAGTGGGGCCAAAGAGGGATCTTGATATTGATCGAACTGGGCGTCACCGTCCGCCACCACCGGGAAAGAAACTTGGAACTCATCGAGCCATGCTTGAGCGTCTCCGGCGTTACCGGGATTGCCCTCGAGATCTTGGAAAATCACCTCGAGTATTTCGAGGCCCTGGCTGTTATACTCACTGTACAGCTCCTCAAGCTTGGGTTGCTCCTCTTGGCACGCCAAGCACCATATGGCGCCGCTGGAAATGAGAAGGAGTTTGTTATCTGTATTTTCGCGTATGTCAGCACCAAGATAAAACTCACCGTCTTCGGCGGTGATCAGCTTGTGATTGGTGACCACTGAGCCTTCCGTTGCTCCGTAAGGCCCTTCAGGATAAACGGACCGGTCTACCGGTGCGCCGGTATCTCCTGCGTCATCTCCGGCGGGGGTGCCACAGGCACTGAGTACAAAAATAAGACCTGCGGTCCAAAGGTGTCGCTTCATGGGAGCTCCTTTTTAAAATAAGCCCCCAAGTTATGCCCCTTTCGGGCTACTTTGACAATGGATAGAATCTTCTTTTTCAAAGAGGGGTCTGGGGGGTTAAACCTAAATTCCCATAAAAAACAACACATTAGCGGAGGACAACACTGGCTGGCCCGGCTGACCATGCGGATCGGGCGGGGGGAAATGCCTTTAAAATATTCCGTTTCGCATCCACCAGTAGTCGTAGACAAATCCATTTCAGGTGGCAAAATAGTCGTGGGTGTTAGTGACTTATCTTTTTTGCAGGAGTGTGGTTATGGTGCGGTACCTCTTTTGTCTGTCCTTCTTGACACTTTTTACGCTCGGCTGTGAGGCAGAGCCCACCGATCAAGAGCTTTGCGAAGCTTCAGACACTTGTGAAGTGTCCGGCTCCGAAGGCGATCTCACCTTTAACTGTGTGGCGGGGATGAAATGGGAGAATATGGACGACCCCACCAACTTTAACTGCATCACATGTGATGAAGGCATGAAATGGGCCAATACCGACCACGCCGACCATACTTGTGTGCCTATCTGTAAATACCCTGAAAATTTCAATGCCTTCGGTTTTGTCAACGATTGTGCCGATGGCCAGTCCGGTACTTTGTGTGAGGCTGCAGATGCGCCACCGCCTTATGCTTGGTCCGAGGCACTGGTCGGAGACGGCTCCAAAGCTGGGTTCAGCATGGAAGAGTGGTATTGCGATGAAGATTCCGACGACATTGCGCTCATCATGGTGGTGGTGGCCACTTGGTGCGGATACTGCCCAGATTATGTCGCCATGGTCGGTGCCGAAGCAGACGCATTGAAAGAAGCCGGTGCGGAGATTGTTTACGTGGTTGAAGATCCCGTGAGTAACGACCTCGCACGAAACTATATCAACAGTTATATCGGTCCCGACAATCATGGCTATCGGGTGGGCGACCAGATGACCTTATGGCAATACGACGATGGTGAAAAGGTGGAAAACAAAGCAGGCTCCGTTTATGGCTCCCCTGCCATCAGTGGTATTCCTACTGCCTTCGTCGTGAAGCGCGACACTTTACAGGTCATCGCCAGCCAGAGCGCGTCACAATACACCCTGAACTTTGCGCAGATTCTTGAAGACATTAAAAGTGGCGTTTACGACGACCCACAATAACTCTCTTATCGAACATCGATGAATGAAAGGCTGTTTCATGAAATATCAATTGGTTAGTGCAATGTGCATACTTTCCGTCATGGGTTGCTTGGAGGCCGCGGAGCCTACCAACCAAGAACTCTGTGAAGCTTCAGATACCTGCCAAGTGGTGGGTGAAGGAGACTCTTTAGGGTTTGAATGTATCGAAGATCACAAATGGGAAGATGCTGACGATGCGAAAAACTTTACTTGTGTCACATGTGATGAGGGCATGAAGTGGGCCACCAATAAGGCCGATGACCTCACTTGTGTGCCCATTTGTAGATACCCCGAAACATTTAATAACTTGGGAATGGTTGATGACTGCGCAGACAACAATGCGGGCACTGCTTGCGATGAAGCGGACACCCCTCCGCCTTACGCATGGAATACCGGTGTGATGGCAGACGGTACCGAGGGCTCTTTCAATATGGAGGAATGGTACTGCGATGAAGAATCCGATGAGGTTGCAGTTCTGATTGTATTGGTGGCCACTTGGTGTGGTTACTGTCCCGATTACTTGAGCCGCGTTGATAATATTGCGGGTGTGTTTGAGGCCATGGGGGGCCGCATCATTTATGTGGTTGAAGATCCCACGGACGTGACCGGTGCCTTGAATTACGTCAACAATTACATTGGTGCCAACAGTTTGGGGTTGCGGGTGTCAGATCAGCACACCAAATGGATTTACGACGACGGCGCCATGGAAGAAGACAAACCTGGCACCATCGGCGGCTCTCCTTCCCGAACCGGTGTGCCCACCGCGTTCATTGTCAAAAGAGATGATTTGAAGGTGATCGCAACCCAAGGGGCCTCGCAGTACTATCTCGACTTCATTGGCATTCTTGAAGATATCAAGGCTGGCGTCTACGACAATCCTCTTTAAGAGGTTTCAATTACAGTTGCTTCCCAAAAACCTTCGGTGCAAACCGAGGGTTTTTTTGTTTTTGTGCTGTGTTAGGCGTGGATTAAATTTGAGTGTATCATGTCAATTTAGTGCCGAACCATAGACAGTGAGACAGCCAAGTGGCAGACTCGGCTGGCAACTTTAAGTGAGGATGGAGGTCCTTCAATGTTTCGATTGGCTTTAGGATTTTTGTGTGCGTTATCATTTGTTTTGGGCTGTGAGTCACTGACCGAGCCCACCAATCAAGAACTTTGTGAGGCTTCAGAAACCTGCCAAGTGGTAGGTGAAGGCGCAGAGATGTCTTTTGAGTGCATCGATGGCCTCAAATGGGAGGACGCGGAAGACCCCAAAAACTTTACATGTATTTCCTGTGAAGAGGGCATGAAGTGGGAGAATACCAAGATTGATGATCTGACGTGTGTTCCTATTTGTAAGTACCCAGAAGGGTTCAGCACGGATGGCATCGTTTTAGGCGAGGTGGCGCCGCCGGTGGCATGGGACGATGCTTATTTGGGCGATGGGACGCAAACAGAATTTAGCTTTGAAGAATTTTATTGCGATGAAGACAATGACAAAGTTGCACTTATCGTTTTTGTTTCCACTGGGTGGTGCCCTAATTGCCCCCAATACATGGCGCATGTTGCCGAAGATGCCGCCATTTTGGATGCGGCAGGTGCAAAAGTTATTTATTGGATTATGCAGGACACTGGGCATAATTTAGCGACGAATGAATACGCGAATACTTATGTGAACAATTATGCAGGCAATGACACCTTTAGTCTGCGGGTCGGTGACAGCACCACCAAGCTTATTTATGACGATGGCCAAAAAGTTGAAGAGCAACCGGGCGCTGGCAGTTACCCCTATGTTCCCTATGGCTTCGTGATCAAAAAAGATAACATGAAAGTCGTTGTCGACGAGACCGGTAACGATCCTGAGGGACCGGGCATTATCTACGAAGACTTTTTAGCACTGTTAGAAAAGCTGAAAGCTGGCGAATACGACGATATTTAAGGGCGCTCACAATCACGTGAGAGGTGCATATTGTCTCCTTGCCTCACGAGGAATCCAAAGCGTTCTTTTTCGTACACCGAAAACACGCTGTCGATTTTTCCGAGGGCCTGGAATTGAATGCCCAATTGGTTGAATAACGATTCTTGAATCTGGGCTTCTTCACGTTCTTGGTTGATGATGAAGAGATAGCCAGTGTCTGCCAAAAGGCTCATGGTGTGTCGCAGTAAATCTTTAGGTTGAAAGAACCGTTCGGGCAGTCCCGAACTCTGCAGTGGTTCAATGGCTACATAGGGCAAAAACCACGTGATGAAGCCAAAGGATGGTTTGATGTCCGTCAAACAACCGGCCTGATAGTGCATGGCAGGCCAGGGACGAATCATGTATTCCGCATAACCTTTGCGTGTTTCGCCCGTTAGGTAGCGTTGATTGGCGTCCAGCTCGACGCCCAACCACTCACCCGGTAGAAACCCTTGGAGGGCCGGCGCGTACCAAAAGCTTCGTGAGCCAATGTCCAAACCAGGTCCTTGAATCTTTTCATGAGCTGTCACTCGATCCAAAATATCTAAAAAACAGCAATTGCCAGTGAATTCAGAAGCGGAACAAACCTTTTCCCAGTGGTTCAACTCGTATTTGCTTTCGAGGGCTTCCAAACGCGACAGGCCATCGGCGTTCAGCTGGGCGCGCCATTTTTGCAGGTTCACCTTTTGGATTTTATAGGCAGGCAGAGAAAAAGACAGTTTGTCCTTCAGCCAAAACTCAACCTCTCTCACTGCGTCTTCCCAGCTGTTCATGGCTTCATTTACCGCAAATGCCTGTTTTTGGCCATTTTGGGGCCGCAGGAGACCCTGTGAGCCAAAGGACTTAGATCTCGGTTCAAATAGCGGTTTTAGTTGACGAAAATTGAGAAAAACCACATCCTTAAGACAGAAAAGAATTGGAGATTTGGTGGCAGGACAACAAATAGAGGTCGATGAAAAATTAGATAAGATGGCCACTCTAAATTACACCGTCCCCAAGGTGATGGCAGTGGCCAACGATCTCAATTCCTCTGCGCGGGATTTGGTAAAGGTCATCCAGGTGGATCCGGTGCTGACGGCCAAGGTTCTTAAAATGGTGAACTCTGCTTATTTTGCCTTAAGAGATGAAGTGACCTCTTTGAGTAAAGCCATCATCATGTTGGGCATCAACACCATCAAAAATTTAGCCATGTCCACTGCAGTGGCAGGCTCGCTCAAATTTAATGATGATGTGTCAAAAGTATCGAGCGAAGATTTTTGGCGATACTCCGTAGGCGCAGCGGCCTTGTCCTCCCAATTCGCCCGAGAGATGCGGGGTGGTCGTCAAGAAGTGGATAACAATTTCATTGTGGGTCTTTTGCACGTTATTGGGAAAGCTTTTTTGATTCAATTCTACCCAAACGAATTTAATGCGGTGATCGAGGAGACCATGCGGCTCAAATGCCCTTCCTCTTTGGTTGAGAAGCAACATTTAGGGGTAACCCACGAGGAGATCGGCTATAAATTAGCCGAGCGCTGGCAACTGCCTGACCCGGTCAAAGATGGAATTTTACATTACGCTAATCCAGAGGCTTCCGATTATCGATCCACGCGTTTTTTGGCGGTGGCGTCAGCCTTGCTCAAAGAAGCACAGATCGGCTTTGCTGGCGATTATTTCGTCCACCCGATCACCGATACCGTTTGGGAAGAACTGGGTTCCGATAAAGATAGGGCCATTGAAGTGATGGACGAGCATCTCGATCGAGAACTGGAAAAAGCGTCAGCGTTTATTCAGGGTGGTCTCTAATGGAGATATACTTTTGGGGCACACGAGGCTCTATTGCCACGCCTGGTCCAGATACCGTCCGTTATGGCGGGAACACAACCTGTGTGGAGATCAGAGACGGTGACGACTTCATTTTAATCGATGCGGGTACAGGCATTCGAGAGGCCGGCAATTTTATTTTAAAAGAAAGAGGCATGAAGAACCATATCCCTCTTTTAATTACCCACACCCATTGGGATCACATTCAAGGTTTCCCTTTCTTTGTGCCGGCCTTTATCCCTGGCAATACCATTGAGCTGATGGGGCCAAAAACGCATGAACAACCCTTTGAAAAAATAATGCGTTCCCAAATGCAATACTCTTATTTTCCAGTTAACTTTTCACAGTTGGGCGCCAAAATTTCTGCTCGCATGCTTGACGAGGTTTCCTTCCAAATTGGAGGCATTAAAGTCACGCCCAAATACGTAAATCACCCCATTCGAACTTTGGGCTATCGGTTCGAAAAAGATGGAAAAGCCATCGTTTTCCTAACCGACTTTGAAAAATATTATGACGTTATCTTTGGCGGGGTGCCCCCAGATGATGAATACGAAATGGAAGAGTACGAGGAAGTACAAAAAGCGGTCGATGAGCAAAACCAAGGGGTCATCGATTTTTGCAGTGGGGCAGAGGTCTTGGTCATTGATGCACAGTACACCCAGGCCGAATACGAAACCAAAAAAGGCTGGGGACACACCTCAATGGAAGAGGCCATTGGGTTTGGGCGTGCCGCGGAGGTTCGTGATTTGGTGTTTTGCCATCATGACCCCGAACGTACTGATGACGACTTAGATAAACTGCTGGGGCACTACCAAGAAATGCTGGGGAAAGAGAAAGGTTGTCCAATTTCCAACCTTTACGCCACCCGAGAAAAGTGGAGCCTAAAAGCGTAGGTGCGAGATATTAAAGCAAAGAACCGATGAAATCTGTGCTATACTCTAACCTAGGGTTTTTATTTATGTTTCGCTTCTCTTACCTTTTGATTTCTTTGTTGATCGTGACGGGATGCCCCGATCCGGACGCTGCGGGCGTCGGATCTGGTGAGGCCGAATGTGATGCAGATCACGATTGTGCCATCGGTCAAATGTGCATGAGCGGTGTTTGCACCTTACAGGTGGGCGATCCTTGGGAAGACCTGAATCCTTCTGAGCCTGATGCGGGGATTGGCGATGAACAAGCAGAGGACGCCGGTAACGCTCAGGCACCAGCCGCTCGCTTGGAAGCCAGTGAAAGCGAAATAGAGTTTGGTGGGCAGCGTCTGGGCATCCCTGTGACCCGAGAGGTGACCATTACCAATACGGGCACCCTGGCTGTGACATTGGTCGCTGCAGATTTGGTAGAAGAAAATGGAGCGGATGGCCAAAACGAATTCTCTATGAATCCGGTGGGGGTGATTGATGAAGTGCTTTATCCCGGTTCAGAAAAAACATTTGAAATTACCCATACGCCAGTGGATGGCCTCGTGGATGCTGGGCAAATACGACTGATTCACACCGGCCCAGAGGAGTTGCTCACCGTAGAGCTTCTTGCTGAATTTAAGGGAAACCCAGATGTCTTGATCACCGAAACTTTGGCTGAAGACGCCGAGGTGATCGATTCCTTCTATGTGGGTGCCACCACTGAATTTGGCGCGTCGGTCACCAACACTTTTTGGGTGCGAAACCAAGGCTCTTTAGATTCAGTGCTTTCTCTCACTGACGTTCAGATCGTACCCGACAATGTTGGGTTTTCCTTGGAGAATGCTTTTGATGGCGCGCAGGCTCTGGGGGCTTGGGATGCTGGGCTTTGTGTGGCGCCGGAGCTCGGAGAGGGCACAGACGGGGGCGTGGTATCATGGTCGGACGATGACAGTGAGGTCAACTGTCCCCCGGGTGGTATCGCATGTTTGAATTTTGACGGTGTGGGCGCCTGCGCAGACGAGAATGATGTGCCCATCTATGCTTTCCCTGTGACCGTCCATTATAACCCTGTAGATGCCACCGCCAGCGCCACCCTCTCCATCGTTCATAACTCTGGCGGCAATGCAGACACCCAAAGCAATATTGAATTGTTGGCCACCGCACCAGGGTGTCCGGCCAATGCAGACTTTAACTTCGAAGAGGAAGAACCAGAGTGCGAGTGCAACGAAAACTATTATGATTTGAATGAGGATTTGAACGGCCCAGGATCCGATGGTTGTGAGTACAACTGTGTGTTTGTTTCCGACGATGACAGCCCTGACGATCTCGGTATCGATGCAAACTGTGACGGTATGGATGGCATGCGCGCCACGGGACTTTTTGTGGACAGTGACGGCAGCGATCTCAATAACGGAAGCATGTTGTTGCCGGTGGCCACTTTGAAGCGTGCCTTACAATTGGCACTGGTAAATGATGCCATCGACTCCATATTCATTGCCGGTGGCACCTACTTTGTGGATGAGCAAATCCACCTCATCAATGGCGTAAACTTGTACGGGGGCTACCAGGGTAGCTTTTCTTCTCGGAACGAGGACAATGCCGTGTTTATTGGTGAGACAACCACTCTGTTTCATATTGCGAATATTTCCTCTGCCTTGCGTATCGAACGTCTTGATTTGGTAACCGATGATCGGTCCTCTTCCGTGGACGGTCCGGGGGCTTATACGGCCACATTGGTTATTGAAAACTCTTCGGAGTCGGTCACTTTATACCGCGTGAATGTCGAAGCAGGCCAAGGGGCTGCAGGACAAAACATGCTCAACGGAAACGATGGTGCAGCGGGGGCTGCTGGAAGTCCTGGCAGTGGGTCTACCGGTGGGTGTGGCGGTGCACCCAACGGCGGACGTGGTGGCGATGGTCGAAATCAAAACAGTGGGCTGCCTGGTGCATGTGGTGGTACTTGTGGGGCAGTCACGAACACGTGTGCCGCCTACGATTCAAATGATCCATGTGCTGCAGATGAAGCCGGTGGTGGGGCCGGGAATGGTGAAAACTTAGGGTGCGGTGATGGTAATCCCAAAAAAGGTGCTGACGGAGCGAACGGTGCTTGTTCTCCTAATGGGTCGCACGGTGAAGGGGGAGAAGGTGATGGCTTTTTCGATGAACTGACTTGGTCCCCCGGTAGTGGCTCTGAAGGAACGGTCGGGGTGACCGGTAGCGGCGGTGGCGGCGGCGGTGCTGGTGGCGGTGAGGATTGTGTGGTCATTTGGTGTGTGCATTGCAATACGGGACGCGGCGGTGGCGGCGGTGGCGGCGGTGGTGCTGGTGGTATGGGTGGCGCTGGCGGCACTGGTGGTGGTGCGTCCATCGGGGTGTTGATGGACAACGCCACTTTGATTTTGAATCAAGTTGAAATTAGAACCAATGACGGCGGACAGGGCGGTCAAGGCGGCGCGGGTGGCCTGGGTGGCACGGGTGGCGCGGGTGGCACTGGCCAAGACAACAATGGGAACGATGAACAAGGTTCCGGAGGCCACGGTGGCAATGGGAGTGCTGGCGGCACTGGTGGCTGTGGCGGCGGAGGCCCGGGTGGTCCCAGCGTAGGTATTTGGGGGCTTGATAACGTCATCGTGAGCACCGGTACGGGTGTTATTTTTCAGACGGGTGATGGCGGTCCGGGGGCTTCTGCGAAAGTTCGAAATGTGAATGGAAGCAATATTTGTGCTGGAGCTCATGGCGGAGCCACCGGTGCGAGCGAGAACATGCGAGGCGTGACCGCGTTTTAAGTCAGTAACGGGGCAGGTCTGGGTCGATATTTAATGACCAGCGATCGGTGCCACCCGCTAAGGAGGCCACCTGTTGAAGCCCTGCTGCCTCTAAAATGGCTGCCCCACTCAAACTTCGAACCCCATGGTGACAATAAACCACCACCAGGCCTTCGGCTTGAGGGACCTCTTGGGCACGTTGTGGGAGTTCACCCAGCGGAATTAAAAGGCTGTTGGGGAGTCGCGCGGTTTCGTGTTCCCAAGGCTGTCGCACGTCCACCAGGGTGATGGGTTCATCTTTATCCAATCGAGCCTTTAAATCTTCTGGGCTTATCTGGTAGACCATGAAAGTTCCTTTATTGATGCACATGAGGTTGTCAAATGTCCCCCCAAGATACCATTCTCAAAGCCACCGACAAGCTTTCGCGCCAATTGTCGCGTTTGAAATTTGGCGAACCCGTGACCCATGTTTACAATCCGTTGGTTTACGCCAAAGATCCGCACACCAAATACATCAATAAGTACGCCAAAGGCCGAAAGCGGGTTTTGTTTTTGGGCATGAACCCAGGCCCTTTTGGAATGGCGCAAACGGGAATTCCATTTGGTGAAATCGATCATGCGGCCAATTTTCTAAAGGTTCGGGGCGTGGTAAAACAACCGAAGAACCAACACCCCAAAAGACCCATTCAAGGTTTTGATTGTCCTCGCAGTGAAGTGAGCGGTCGTCGTTTGTGGGGCTCGTTTGGCGAACACTTTGGCTCCGCCAGCCGGTTTTTTAAGGAACATTTCGTGGCGAACTATTGCCCTTTGGTCTTTATGGAAACCAGTGGCAAGAACAGAACGCCCGACAAACTGGCAAAAGAAGAGCGCGAACAACTGTTCAAATATTGTGATCAATATCTTGAGCTGGTGGTGAACACCTTAGAACCTGAGTATGTGGTAGGGGTTGGACGTTTCGCCAAAGACCGCGCTGCCGCCGTTTTGGAGAGCCACGACGTAACGATAGCCCAGATTCTTCACCCTTCTCCAGCAAGCCCTTGGGCCAACAAAGACTGGTGGGGCACTGTACAAAAACAAATGAAGGCTCAAAATATTTGGCCCGCTTAAAATTAGGCGGTTTGTTTTTTGAAATCTTTGAGTCGCACCTTGGCTAATTTTAGGATTTTGTTTTCCAGCAGACGTGCACCCTCTCTCGAAAGATTGAGGCGTTCGCCAAGTTCCGTGAGCGTTTCGGGTTCTTCGGTGAGCAGGCGCCACTTGATGATGGTAAACAACCGAGGGTCTCCCGTTTCTCGGGCGATTTCTCGAAGCACTTTGTGAATGCGCTTGTCTTGTTCATATCTCAAGAAGTGATCTTCGGGCCCATCGTTGCTCGACGCCAAAAAGTCTTGCACGCTACGCCCGTCCTCTGAGTCAACCTTGGCATCGATGCTCACTTTGTGGGCTCGGGGTCGTTTACGCCGACCTGACTCGTCTTCGATGAGTTCAGCGCCGGTGATCTTGGGAATGTCATCTCGGTCAAGCTTTTGAAGGAAGCGTTGAATCTTCGCGCGTATCCAATAAACACTGTAAGTGGAAAACCGAATGTTGCGTGAAGGTTCAAAAGTTTCGGTAGCCCTCATGAGGCCTAAGATGCCTTCTTGAACCAAGTCTTCGTATCGGATGTAAGGTCGCCGCAACTGGTTGGCAATCAAATGGACCAACCCTATGTTTGCCAGAATCAGCGTGTTACGCGCATCCAGGTCTCCGTGGTGTTGGATGTTGTGCGCCAATGCCGCTTCATCCTCTGAGGTGAGACGTCGCAATGGCTTGCCGTGCAAGTCGCGGGGGATGTGGTCGGCGTCTTTACGATCTTCATCGTCGTTTCGAAGGGCCCCAGACGCGATCAGTCGGAGCACGCGAGCTGCGTCACTGAGAGTCTTATCTCCCGGATCGAGCTCATCACTGCCAGAAGGCCCTGGCCGTCGCTCCGCTCTTAGCAGCTCC
This sequence comes from Myxococcales bacterium, assembly GCA_002721815.1. Taxonomy (GTDB): domain Bacteria; phylum Myxococcota; class UBA727; order UBA727. The sequence continues at coordinate 111,127 of PBLQ01000045.1, read as the reverse complement.
GCCGCGGTTTTTTTCTTCCGCCGTGCTCTAGATTTCTTGTTACTTTTCAAGCTTTTATCTTCTTCGTTCCGTGTCATTGTCTTGTCCTGCCATTCGCCTCGCTAATACAACCATGGAATGGCGATATTTATTCCGGTGCCTCTATATTTTTTCGACGCAAAATCGCATGATCTTGCATAGAAATGACGCGTTTGATCTGACTTTTTTGATGTAAGTCAATGTAGGATATTGTTGATGGAAAACTGGGGCATTTATGTACATATTCCGTGGTGTCGCAGGCGTTGCCCCTATTGCGATTTTTATTTTGAAATAGGTGCGGCCCAGCAGGGTTATGCCAAGAAAATACTGGAAGAGTTTGAACGGAAGAAACACCTTTGGCCAGCGCAGGCACCATCGACCTTATATCTAGGCGGTGGCACCCCAAGCTTACTTCATCCCGAAGAGCTAGATAAAATCATTATGGGGCTAAAAAAGGCCGCGGGTGTTCAGCAATGGCAGGTGTCCTTAGAAGCCAACCCTGAAGATCTGGATGAGACAATCCTCGAATCTTTGAAAGCTGTAGGTGTGGAACGATTGAGTTTGGGCATTCAAAGTTTTGACGATGGGGTGTTGAAATGGTTGGGCAGAGCGCATGATGGCAAGCGTGCTCAAGAAGTGATTCAGCAAGCCCAGTCGGCTGGTTTTACTGAGTTGAGTGTGGATTTTATTTTCGGTTTGCCTGGAGAGTCGCTTCAACGCGTAGAAACAGAGTTGAACACGCTTGCGGCATTCGACGTGGGACACGTGTCGGCTTATTTGCTCACGGTGGAACCGGGCACCCCCTTGTTGATACAGATTCAGAAAAACAAAAAGCAGGCGCCCGACGATGATTTTCAGGCAGATATATACGCCCATTTGCAACATGAACTTAAACGAAGCGGTTATCAACAATACGAAATTTCTTCCTGGGCCAAAGCCGGGAAGGCCAGTACACACAATCGCATCTATTGGGGACAGGGCTCTTATCTGGGCCTGGGGCCTGGGGCCCATTCTTGCCGAGTGTTGCCCGCGGGTGATTTGGAGCGCCGGATCAACGTGTCTGACTTACAAAAATGGTGGCAGGGAGAACCGGGGATTGAAGAGGTCAGCCTTCAGTCCCCTGAAGCATCATTTTTGGAGTCGGTGGCGTTTGGTTTTCGTGACATGGAGCGGGGCGTTAGGCTGAAAAGATTGTCTGAGAGGCATCAGACACCCGTTTCTTCCGAGCTTTTGTCGAAGCTCCAATCCATGCAGCGCAAGGGGTGGGTGTCTCAAATGAAGACAGCTTGGGTTTTGACCGAATCAGGTGCGCTTTTTGCTGATGCGGTGGCCAGAGAAATCCTCAATTAAGGGGCGGAAACACTCGACCGGCACGCCAGTCTTGAGGTAAAATTTACCGGACTACGCAAAAGAAAGTTGAAACCGATGACGTATGCACCGCGTTGCCCTTCCATTGTTTACGAAGTCTTCCTGGATAAGATTGATGTCAAGAGTGAAGAAAAACCCTTGGTGGCCTTGACGTCACGTTTGCCGCATTTGAAGTCATTAAATGTTGATGCCATCTCGTTGTCGCCCATCTTTGCCTCTCCAGAGCCCATGCGCATGCACACCAGCGATTATTTGGCCATCGATACCTGTTTGGGAAATGAAGAGGATCTGGTTGAACTGTGTCGTCAGGCCGAAGCCTTAGGGATGGGGGTGATCTTAACGGGCGTTTTCGATCACGTGAGTGATGAGCATCCTTGGTTTCAGGATGCGCTCAAACAAGTGCCCAACGATCCGCATGTGCCTTTAGAAAAGCGAACCCGGCAATTTTTTCTTTTCGGTAAAAACGATGAAGATGGGTACGAATTTTCAGACAATAATATTCATGAGCCCAAACTCAACCTCGCCAATTCTGCCGTACGCCGGCGCCTGTTTACTGGGGAGCAGAGCGTTTTGCACATGTGGCTGCAAAAAGGGGTGACGGGTTGGCGGGTGCTTCGCGCAGAGACAGTCGGGTATTCCATTCTTCGAGAGGTGTCTCGGGGGTCCTGGACCGTCGAAGGCAACCACTATTTGTTGGGCGACATTAAGGGCTTTGCTGATCGCTACGTGAAAGATGGTTTGCTCGATGGTGTGGTGAACCATTATTTACGACAGGCGATCATTGGTTTTTTCCGGGGGGCCATTCCTGCACGTCAGTTGGCGCGGGTGGTGCATGATTTATCCACACGTTATGGCACCGGCGCGTGCAACCGGTCTTGGAATATTCTTGGGGGCTTGGAGCTCCCTCGGTTGTCCACGGTAATTCAAGAGCCCGACCGCTTGGCTTTGGCGGTTTTGCTTCAGTACACCCTGCCTGGTGCTGCGCATATTTTTTATGGCGATGAAGTGGGTTTGAGGGCTCGGCAAGAAGAATCTGCGTTGGTGGCCATGAGCTGGGACGAGCGAGATCAAAACAAAGATCTGCTTTCCTATTACCAAAAGCTTGGTGCGCTTCGAGGTATGTTTCCGGCCTTACGTGAAGGGCAATGGGTAGACATGACACCGGCGGGTGAAGAAGAGATTTTTGCATTTGCCAGGGTGACGCATGCGCCAGAAGAGACGGTGCTCGTGGCCATCAACCGGGCATCACAAACCAGGGTGCGAAAACTTTTTGCACCGGTATGCGATTTGCCAGACGGTCTCGAAATGATCGATGCGCTCAGTGGCAAGCGTGCCACCATTCGTTCTGGAACCATCAATGTTCAAATCGAAGGTTTTGGGGCAAGTATTTTAACACCTGATTCGGCCTCAGGTGTAGGGGCCGATATGCATCGGGGCTATTGATGGGGTATCGAGGTCGTTTCGCTCCCTCTCCCACGGGCGGCCTGCACATGGGCAATCTGTTGGTCGCTTTTTGTGCGTGGGCACGTGCTTACCGCAAAGGTGGGGTCTGTTTCTTACGAATGGAAGATATTGATCGACCTCGAGAAGTGGATGGCGCCGCGCAAGAAATTATAGATGATCTGGAATACGTGGGGCTGAACTTTGTTGAAGGGGTTAAGGCGCAGGGTGACCATGGTCCCTATGTCCAAAGTCAATGCGATACATTTTACCAAGCGGCCATCGAGCACCTCCAAAAGACCGGTCGCTTGTTTGCCTGTAGCTGCTCACGGAAGGACATTCAGCGATTGGCCTCAGCACCACACCTCGGCGAAGAAGGGCCCGCGTATCCCGGTACCTGCCGAGAAAAAAATTTAGATTTGAATCATGATGACAACCCCGTGGCTTGGCGCTTTCATGTGCACTCAGATGTGGTGCGCTTTGATGATGTGCTCTGTGGGTTGCATGCGCACGACGTTGAATCCGAAACAGGCGATTTTGTGGTTCGCCGCAAAGATGGTTTGTGGGCATATCATTTGGCTGTGGTGGTGGACGATATGCGACAAGGCGTTACTGAGGTGGTGCGCGGTCGGGATTTGTTGGGCAGCACAGCCAGGCAAGTACAGTTATACCACGCATTAGGTGCCTCCCCGCCTGACTTTGCGCACGTTCCTTTATGGGTGGATTCCGAAGGCCAACGCATGTCGAAAAGACGTGGTGAGGATGCCCATACCATTCGCAGGTTTCGGGAGCGCGGTGTGGACGGTCACCGGTTGCTGGGTGGCCTTGGAGAGGCCTTAGGGATCGCACAGAAGGGTGAGCGCATTTCGGCCCCGAATCTGGCCGATCGGCTCGAAGATTCTGTTTTGAAGGTAAAAAATGTAACTTTAGACCTGAAATCCATTTGAAATTACAGCCTTTCGGGTTCCATATGTTAAAATAAAGCTGAGCGAGGCCTATGAACACCGCAGAAAAACTGATGAATGAAAACATGCGTATGCTGGACGGCTTGGTGCAGCAAGTGAGCGAAATTATCCGAGGCAAAAAGGATAAAATAACTTTGCTCATGGGCGCCTTTTTGGCTTCGGGGCACGTGCTGCTCGAAGATGTTCCGGGGGTTGGAAAGACCACATTGGTTCGGGCCTTGGCCAAAGTTTTGGGCACGCAGATGAGCCGCATTCAATTCACGTCTGATCTGTTGCCGGCAGATGTGTTGGGGGTTCACGCATGGGACAGCCAGAATGATGCATTCGTTTTTCGGCAAGGGCCCATTTTCGCGGAGTTGGTGTTGGCCGATGAGATCAATCGCGCTTCTCCCAAAACACAAAGCGCATTGCTTGAAGCCATGGCTGAAAAGCAAATTTCAGTGGACGACAAAACCTTTTCTATGCCTGATTTATTCACGGTGATCGCCACGCAAAACCCCATGGAACATCACGGGGTGTACCCTTTGCCCGAAAGCCAATTAGATCGGTTCATGGTGCGCATCGAATTGGGTTATCTCGAAGAAGATTTGGAACGAGAACTTCTTTTATCCACACAAAAGCCTTTAGAGCAGTTGCGAGAAGTGAAGCACCGCCTTTCTGGGGACCAATTGTTGGCCCTGCGGCAACAAGTGAAACAGGTTCATATGGAGCCCAGCATTGCTTCTTACTTGTTGGCAGTTATTGGTGCCACACGCTCCCATGTCAGCTTGTCGCTTGGAGCGTCTACGCGTGCCGCCATCGACTTTGCCGCGATGGTTCGCGCGTTCGCTTTTATTTCAGGACGTGGATATGTGGTTGCAGACGATGTCAAAGCGTTGGCCATGGCCGTGCTCGCACACCGCTTGGTGCTCAAGCAGCCTCGAATGGATTCCAGCGACCGGCAACGTTGCCAGTCCATCATCGAAGAAATTCTTGAGCAAATTCCGGTGCCACGGTGATCACCCAGGCATCCAGGTATTTCCTAAAGATGCGAAGCTTGTTTTTTCGCTCCCCCTCAAAACCCAAGTTGACCGGTTTGGGCTGGACCGTCATTTTAATTGCCTTGGCCTCCGGGGCGGCAGCCATCAATACCGGCAACAATCTCTTATATTTATGTTGGGGATTCATTTTATCTGCGGTGGTCATTTCTGGATTCTTGAGCGAGTTCAATCTCATGAATTTAAGCTTGGGGAGACAAAATACACCCCAGGCACGGGTGAGAGAAACGTGTTGGTTTCCGTTGGTGATGAATAACCGGTCGCGCTTTTTTCCTGCTTTTGGCGTTTGCGCCGAGCTCACACTGGAGCTGATGGGAAAAAAAATAACGGCTTGGGGAGAGCCAATATTAAGCTTGCCTGCCCAACACCAAAAAGAAATGCTGGTGGAGTTTTCGCCGACCCGTCGAGGTAAAGCCGCCTTATCAGAGGCCACTGTGGCCACCCAGTACCCTTTTGGTTTCTTTGAGAAAAGCCGTACAGAAACCTTAGATGCGGATGCCTTTTGTGTTTTTCCTGAGCGGATGGATGTGCGCCAATGGGTGACGCGTTTGATTCGCGCCATGGGCGAAAACCCCGCAGCTCAACGGGGAATGGGCGACGAGTTTTTCAGCTTAAAAAATTTTGAAGAAGGGGATGATCCACGCAAGATAGCTTGGCGGCGCTCTGCAAAAGTAGGGCGGTTTTTCGTTAAAGAAAACGAGGCATCACAGGGAGGCTCCATTTGGTTGGTGCTTTCATCGGAGGGCCTGCGCCCAAAGTTCGCGGATGATTTTGCAACGGAGAAGGCCATTGCCTTCACGGCCTCTTTAGCCGAGGGGCTCATCGATCATGGACACCGGGTGGGATTGTGTATTCCGGGACAGTTTCTAAAACCCGGCAACACCCCTGCGCATCGACAAGACATCTTGGAAGCTTTGGCTTTGATGGATGACGAAAACGCTGAATTAACACTGCCGCCAGAGAGGCAACTGCAAATCACCATACGACGCGTTGACAAACCCACCGCCCTACAGCCTGTGGCCATGGATATTTTGTAATGCCTTTGGGGTTGGCCTACGAGGGAACATTTCTGCTGACCATGTTGGCTTCTTTCTTGTCGGTGTTGCTGGGCGGAGAAATGCCGCTTTATGCGTGGGGCGCATTGGTCTTCCCTTTGGCGTGCAGTCGCTTGCATCGCAAATCATTTCGTTTTTCCCCGGGCTTTGCCACCTTTTTGGGCTTGGGCGCTTTGGGCTGGGGTGGTTTCTTATTGGTGCAAGATGGGCTCAGTGCCATCATTTTAACTTTTGCCATCACCATCATGATGCTTTTGTGTGCGCGTTGCATGTCCCGTACCCAACCGACCCATGATCTCCAAGTCATGGTGCTCTCATTTTTTCTGGTGATTTCAGCCACGGTGCTGCACACCCAAATTACTTTTGCACCTGTTTTCTTGTTGTATGTTTTTGTTTTGATCTGGTCGTTGACCACTTGGCAGTTGCTCCACGGGCGCTCCATGAACGCACCTCAGGCCACCCCAGAAGAGCAAAACAAGTATTTTCACCGAACCGATATCATTAAAGGGAAGTTCGCTTGGGCCACTAACGGCGTGGTATTTGGAATCCTATTTTTGAGTGTGACCATTTTTGTGTTGTTTCCCCGTATCGGTTTGGGGCAACTCTCGTTTCTAGGACGTGATTCAGGTCAGTTACCCAGCGAGGTTAACTTAACGCACTCTCCGCGCTTAACCGTGGCGAATAATGACGTGGTGGCGCGGATTGAAAATGTACCCTTTAATGTTTTCGAAAAGGGTTTGTATCTTCGAGCTCAAGTCTATGATTCGATTACGTTATCAGGTTTTGAACGAACAGAAGATGTTCCCCAAGGCACCGTTTCTCGAAACCGTTGGAGCAGAAGTGGCATCTCTCATGACTACGAAGTCTTCATGTACCCGGTGGTTAAAGGGCAGCTGGCAACGCTCGGCCCTGCCGTACAAGCATACATCGTATCTGGCGGTAACGGCAATCCGGCTTCCACGGAGATTCGGATTCGAGGCTTGGGGCCCTCAGGAGAACTGTTGCCGAGCGAGCAATTGCGGGGACCGATAAGGTATCAAGTGAGTGGCCCGGTGATGCTGCCTTATGCTCTTTTACAAAACAAGATCGCTTCCAGCAAAAAAATAAAAGCAGAACGCGACGTGGTGCTGTCTTACTATCAGCAATATCCCGAAGACATTCCCAAAGAGATCGTTACATTGAGTCGGCGTTTGGTCGGTGCGGCTAAAGCGCCCAGTGATAAGGCGCGACTGCTTCGAAATTATCTCTACCAAAACTATGACTATTCATTGGATCCGCCGCCCAAAGCCAGCCAAGGGCAATTTTATTCTTTCTTGTTTGAAGACGCCAAAGGCCATTGCGAATACTTTGCGGCCACTTTTGCCTTGATGCTTCGCATCGTGGGGGTGCCAGCCCGAGTGGTCGGTGGCTATCAAGGTGGTTTTTGGGATTCCATCGAGGAGATGAGTGTCTTCACGGGGAAAAACGCACATGTATGGGTGGAGTGGTACCATCCCTATTTGGGTTGGGTGATCGATGATGCCACGCCAGTGGTGTATCGATCTGCAGAGCGGCTGGAAGGCTTCACGGCCATACGGGAAAGGTTGCGACTGTATTGGGATGACTATGTGGTTGAGTACGCTTTGGGCAATCAAATGGCACTTTTGGGTGCGACCTTGAGCGGGACCAGCAATTTATCTGAAACCTGGATCAAAATGGAAAACAAAGGCGCATTTATCTCCGGTGTACTGATGATTCCTGGAGCTTTGTTGATCCTGTATTTGCTATTTGTGTGGCGAAAAATACGGCGTGGTCGCCAAGACCGGGCCGTGGCGCGGCTGGAGATCATTTTGAAACGTTTGCTGCCTGAAAGGGATGTGTCGGTTTTATCCTATGACGAAGCGCTGTGCTTGGTGGCCTGGAAGGACATGACGGATGGCGAGGCGCTTCGACGACAAATCCATAACCTCTGTGAAGAGATTCGAGAAGCCCGTTTCGCGGGAGTAAAAGTTTCGGAGACCCACTGGCTTCAGTTGGAGAAAAATGCCAAACAAACACTGCATCACGTAAAAAGGGTTTGTTGATCCCATGTCCGACCACAAGTCATCTCAGTCACAGATTCCCTCTCCGCTGTCCCCCCAGCGATTGGAGCATATCATGTCTCGACAGGTGGCATTATATCCAGAGATCAGCCTGGATGAGTTACTCCGCGTATGTGTGCTGCAAATTTGCAGACCCGGACAGTTAGGCGAACAGCTCACACCTGTGTTGCGTTTACGTTTGGTTGAAAATCTGCGAAAAAAATTTCAAGTAGATTTTGCCAAGCACGGGGCCGCTCGACTTTGCCACCCCTTGGCGAATTGTATCCGAAGTGAGGCATTTAAGGTTCTACCCACCTCCATCTCCGCGCGCGCGAAAAGTTTGCCCACCAATAACCCGCTTCAAATTCAAAAGCGCATTCAAGAAGCGGCCCTCAAAGAAAATTGGTCCGCCGAAGACGTGAACCGACTGGCCACCGATATTTACAAAACCCAACGAAAGGGCAGACAAGGGATACGACGCATGAGTTTGCGACACGATGATCCCTTAAGACGGATTTGGGGTTTTAATGACCGGTCGGGAATTGATTTACCCGTGACCGATGTTCGCCATAAGTTGCTGGATGAATTTAGAGATGTGAAAAATGAGCAAGGTCAGTCTTTGGCGGATACTTTGCGTGAGGCTTCCGTGTTCAAGCCGGAAACATTGAAATCCGTAATGGGTGATTATTGGGAGCAAGGTCGCCCGGTGGGTTTCGTGGATCGTCGTAAAACCATCGTGTTAATTAGGGTGAGGAACGCCGCCGATGCACAAAGCTTGTCCTTTGAACAAAACGGCATCGTTGCCAAACTCAGAGAGTTACCTGGTTTTGAACAAATTAAAAAAGTGCGCTTCGAGATTTCTCCCCAAGCGCACTTTTAAGCGTTCACCGGTGATGGTGGATTAACCGAGCAGGTTTTTTAGGGCATCCACTTGGTCTGTTTTTTCCCAGGTGAATGAATCTTCGGTCCGGCCGAAGTGTCCGTACGCTGCGGTGTTTTGATAGATGGGCCGCAACAAATCCAAATGCTCAATGAGGCCCGCGGGCTTCAATGGGAAGATGTCACGAATAGCGTTTTCGATTTTGCTTTCATCCACTTCGTTGGTGCCGAAAGTGTCCACCAAAACGCTCACGGGCTCCGCCACGCCAATGGCATAAGCCAGTTGGACTTCGCAGCGCTGGGCCAAACCAGCGGCCACAATGTTTTTGGCGATGTAACGGGCCATATAAGCAGCTGAGCGATCCACTTTTGATGGGTCTTTACCGGAGAATGCACCGCCGCCGTGACGCCCCATACCGCCGTAGGTGTCCACGATGATTTTACGGCCGGTGATCCCAGCATCACCCATGGGGCCGCCGATTTCAAAGTTGCCGGTTGGGTTCACGTGGTACACAGTGTCAGAGCTGAGGAAGTTCTCGGGCAGTGACTTGTTAATCACTTCTTGAAGAATGCCGTCTCGAATACCGTCTTGAGTGATCTCTGGGTTGTGCTGCGTCGAAAGAACGACGGTGTCGATACGTGCCGGCTTGCCGTTTTCGTAGGCGATGGTCACTTGGCTTTTTCCGTCGGGGCGCAGCCAAGGCAGGGTACCATCCTTACGAACGGCGGCCAGCTGTCGGGTGAGGCGGTGAGCGAAAGCGATGGGCATGGGCATGAGTTCAGGGGTTTCGTCACAGGCAAAACCGAACATCAAACCCTGATCGCCTGCGCCTTGCTCTTTGTTGGTGCCGCTGTCGACACCTTGAGCGATATCACCACTTTGACCTTCAATGGCCACCATGACGCCACAAGTGGAGCCGTCGAAGCCGTGGTCTGAAGAGGTGAACCCAATGCCATTAATGGTTTCACGGACCACTTTGGGAATGTCCACCCAGCCGCTTGTTCGAACTTCGCCAGCAACCATGCAAATACCTGTTTTAAAGAGCGTTTCTACTGCGCACCGGCAGTTTTTATCCTCTTGAATCATGGCATCTAAGATGGCGTCAGATACTTGATCGGACATTTTATCGGGATGCCCTTCTGTGACGGACTCACTGGTGAACAGAAATGATTTTTTCATCGGAACCTCTTTTTTTACATTCAGCTGGGCAAAAGACGCCACAGGGGGCCTGAAATAAGCAAAAACACGGCCAGTGTCAATCTAGACCACGTGCGAAATTGACCCACAAAGCCCGATTTTATGCGTAATTTCGCCATCAGGTGGGAAATGCGTTCACCTGGGCAGCTTTTGGCTTTGTTCTTGACCTTTGCCCGGGCAGGTTTATAAAAGCAGACGGCTTTTGGACAGCTGGCAGAGTTTGGCTGAATGCGCCTGATTCGAAATCAGGTAGGCTCGCAAGGGTCTCGGGGGTTCGAATCCCTCGCTGTCCGCCACTAAAATGCTTGTTGGGGGCTTGTTTAAGTCCCTCCTACAAGCTAACCATCCGTCTCGTTGGGTTCGTTTGAACTTGAGACGGTGTTTTGGAGAGGTGACCGAGTGGCTTAAGGTGCACGCCTGGAAAGCGTGTGTAGGGAAACCTACCGAGGGTTCGAATCCCTCCCCCTCCGCCATTTAAAGAGCATGCCGCTTTTGGCGAGGATGCTCGAACCGAGTTAAGGCTCGGTTGTCCACTGCGGTGGCTTATGCTGCCACGCAACTGCAACGCCCGAATTCCGCCAGGCCCGGGAGGGAGCAACGGTAGGGTCCCCTGCAGTGTGTGTGGCGGCACTTCTTAAAAAAGAGGTGGGTTTTGAGCTATTTGGTTTTGGCACGAAAATACAGGCCCCAAAGTTTCGACGACGTGGTGGGTCAAGGTGCCGTGGTGCACACCCTCAAAAGAGCCATCGAGACAGAAAGAATTCACCATGCGTTTTTGTTCACGGGATCGCGTGGGGTGGGTAAGACCATCATCGCCCGCCTGCTGGCGAAATGTCTGTCCTGTGAAAGCGAAATTACCGCGAACCCTTGCGGAGTGTGTTCGGCTTGCACCGGCATCACCGAAGGTAACTGGGTCGATGTGATGGAAATCGATGGCGCCAGTAACACCAGTGTTGACGATGTGCGAAACCTTCGAGAATCAGCCCGGTATCAGCCTTCCGCATCGCGCTTTAAAATATTCATTATCGATGAAGTCCACATGTTGTCGAAAAGTGCGTTCAACGCGTTGCTCAAAACTTTAGAAGAGCCGCCACCGCACGTTAAATTTGTTTTTGCGACCACCGAGCCCCATAAAATCCCAATTACGATTTTATCTCGGTGTCAGCGTTACGACTTTGGTCGAATCTCCAAAAATGAAATTCTCGAACGGATGCAAGCGGTGTTGGCCAAGGAGTCGTTGACGGTAGATCCTGCAGGTTTGGGCTTGATTGCGGATGCGGCCGATGGAGGGATGCGTGACGCGTTAAGTTTGTTGGATCAGGTGTTGAGCTTTGCGGGTGGTGAAGCCACCGAAGCGCAAGTGGCTGCCGCCTTGGGACTGGTGGATCGCTCCCAGGTAATTGCGTTGGCCGACGCCATTTTGAACAAAGACGCAAAAAACACACTTTTGCAAATCAATGATGTGTACCAACGGGGCATCGATTTGCGACAAGTCATGCAAGGTCTTGCCACTGAGATGCGGCACCTCGCGGTGTCGAAGTCCACGGGGTCTTTAGAAGGCTTGGTGGATATGGCCGTAGACATCCGTGCCGAAACCGAAGCGAGAGCCGCCGCGTGGGAACTCAAAGACTTGCAAAGGTTGTTCGCTATGGCGCTCGCGGGCGTGGACCAGTTGGCTCGCGCTGAAGACAGCAAACTCACCTTAGAGCTCATCGCTTTAAAAATGGTAGAGAGGCCTCCTTGGACGGAGATGGTGGCCATCAGTCAAGCCATGTCCAGATTGGAGGCGTTGGCGAAGGGAAAAAAGCCTGATTTCGCTATCCTCACCGATGGCGAATCACCCCGGACCCCAACGCGCATCACCGCTCCTATCGCACCATCAGCGGACCCAATCCAAGATGCGCCTGATGCGGTCGTAACCGCTGCCACCATCGAACCAGCGGTGCTCGAAGAAGAGCCTCCAGAGTTGTCTGAAGCAACCGTTGTCCCTGAGCCCATCCCCGCCACCAGCGTGAGCGCCGAACCGATTGAAGCGATCGACGGCACAGAAGAAGACGAAACTGATGAACCAGAACCCATCGATGCAGATGAGTTGATGCTGGAAAACATGCCGTTAGAAAATGTGGAAGACAATTGGATCGCTTTCGTTGACCAGGTGAGGCAAAGCGATCGGACTTTGGCCGCCCACATGGAACACGCGTACTTCGGCGATGATTCTAATTTTCAAAACGGAAAGATTGGGTTGGTCTTTAAGAAAAAACTGCATTTGAGCGCGGTCTCACAAGGGCAAAGTGCATCGTTTTTTCTCCATGCGCTCAAAGAGCACATGGGTGATGGTGCAGAAATTCAGCTCAGCTACCAGCCCGAGTTCCAAGAAACCAAGCCGAGCATTCAAATGGCGCGCCGACGGGCACTGGAGAAAGCCCACGCAGCATTGCGCTCTTATGCACAAGAAGATCCGGTGGTGCAAAAAGCCCTGAGTCTTTTTGGTGGCGAGATTCGAAATGTCGAGCGTTTGATTTAACCGCGTCCCGCTTGGGTTAAGACCGGATTTGAAAAATGTTTCGGGGGGCCCAATTGCAGGGGAACCTCTTTGGGTTTGACCACTTTGGTGGGTTTGCGACCCGGCTTCCCTGGCGTTTTCTTGGGGCCCGTGTCACGCCGCCGAATTCGAGGCGGTGGCGGACCATCTTTGGGCAAGATACCCTGTTTGGCCAAAGCGCGTAGTTTGCCATCTACCAGCGACATGAAGGCTTCGAGATCGCCTCGGGTGGCCAGTTGGGCTTCGATCCAGCGCAATGGTCCCTTTTTGGGTGTCATTTCGTACAGGTTACGGGCCCGCCCAGTGAGTTCGGTGTCTTTGTCTAAATAGGCACCCACTTTATCGCCCACACCCACCAAGCCCATGAGTGGGTTTTGGGTGAGATAAACCCCACAGACGGTGACTTCACCGATGCAAAAACGGGGCGCCCAACCACTGCTGGGGCCGTACCAATACATTTCGGGGTGTAATTTACGTTTTTGAAGCTCTTCGATCACTTGTTGAAAGCGGTTCCAGCGAGAGCCGAGGATCTTTTGCAGTGCTTCATCGGTGGGGTCGAAATCTTTTTCTTTAAGGGGGCTTTTCGCCATGGATTTTCCTTTGGGCCGCCTCTATTGGGGGCCAGTTGCAGGCCTGATCTCAGGGTCGCCTCAGTATACAAAAAAACTGAATGAAATTCCAATGGTATCAGCGTGGTTTGGGCAGTTGCATAGAAAAATCAGTTTGAACGGTTTCACCGGTCAAATAAGCGTAGGTAATCCAAGATCCCACCACTTTACGCACATAGTTGCGGGTTTGGTTCACGGGAATGGCCTCAACAAAGGCGTCCATGGCCTGATAATCGTGCAGGCGCTTGCGCCACTTTCGCACATTGCCTGGTCCCGCGTTATATGCGGCAATGGCCAAGAAGGGGTGCTGCAAAAGCTTCAGTCGCCTGGAAAGGTGTTGGGCGCCCAAGAGCGTATTGGTTTTCGGAATAAAAAGCGCATTGAGGTTGGGCAAAGGGATTTTACCCAGCTGTGCTTCTTCTTTGGCAGTGGCCGGCATGAGCTGACACAGGCCGCGCGCCCCGGCCCAAGAGGTCACATCTTTTTCAAAGGCGCTTTCTTCCCGGGAGAGCCCCCACAACATGGATTGCGGCAATTCGTACACTTCGGCCGCATTTTTAAAGGCCGCATCGTAGGCGAGGGGAAATGCCAGTTGCCACGTGTGTAAGGTGTCTTTCACTGGCAGGCCATGGGGCCAATGCAGCCTCGCTTTACGAAGTTCGCGATGACTTTTGCCGTAAGCTTCGGCCAGGTAGTAGCCCAACGCGCGATCCAGGTGAGAGATATTACCTACCTTTTGAAGTCGATCGAGGACCCATATGGCTTCGGCATCATAGCCTCTGTCGATTAAAGCCTTCACCAAAGCCAGTTCTTCTTGTTGCTGGGGGAGATCAGGCAGCGGCGTTTGGAGACGGGTGTTCATGGGTACGAACGGCGATGGCGCGGCGATGCTGGCAGGCATGTGTAGATGCTCACTGGCATGAAACATCAAGCGAAGTGCCAAGTGGCCATAGTAGCTCGCACTGCGCGTTTGCGACAACGCTTGTAGTTCTTGCCAGCCTTGTTCTTTGGACACTTGGCTTTGAGTGGGGGTCAGTTTTTTTAGGTCCGGGTAAATCTTTAAGCGACCCCTCCAATACAGCGCGCGGTCTTGGGTGAAAGCATCCAGTTTGTCTTTGCGGGCTAAGGAGTCCAATTGGGCGATGGCCCCGGTGACATCGGCAGCACGAGCGAGTGCGAAGGCCAAACGAAAAGCCGCCTCGTGCCACATGTCCCCATCAGGGTACTGGCTCAATAAGGTCTTATACGTTGCTACCGCTTCGGTGGTTTTCTTGCTGGTTTCCAGATGCAGCGCTTTCATCATCATCACGTCGTCTGCCAGTGGGTCTTGAGGATAGTTGGCCAGAAAGTGATCGTATAAGGGAAGGGCAGCGCTTAAAGCTTGAAAAGAGGCCACTTTGGCTTTCATGTAGGACGCTTTTCGCACCGGGGTGCCCGAGCATTCTTTTAAAACCCGGTCCAAAAAGCGGTGTGCTTTTTTGTAGTGTCGTTTTTTCCTTCCGGATTTACCCACTTGATACGCGATTTCGCAGGTGTCCTCATTTAAAGGTTGTCCTTTGATGGCTTTTGGCCCTTCTGTGAGAATGATGCGGTTTTCATGGCGCAGGGACAAGTTGGCAATTCGTGTTTTTTGCTGGGGAACCGACAGCTTTGGCTGTTTGTTTTTACCGAAGGCCTTGGCTTCATCGGTGTCGCCCAAAACCACATGCAGTCGTTCGCGGGCCTTCACTTGAGACTGGACGGGGCCATGTTGGGCCACTTGCACCCACAGTTCGGCGAGGGCGGAGCGTCGTTTTCGGTCACCGGTATGGGGAGCCCAGTCTAAAATCGAGATCGGGTGAGCGACCAACTGGTTGGCCACCTCTTTTTTGGCGTCTTTCAGGTGTGCTGCAGCCTCCAAAAGGGCCAAGACTTCCACGTTCCAAAAAGGAGCGGCCATGACTTCCCAAGCAAAGACATCCGCTTGTTTGTCCATTTTGTGTGCCTCGTAACAGCGCATGAGACTAAGGGATAATACGGGCTGCAATTGAGGGTTTTCGGCATCCCGAAGAACGGTGGCGCAGGGGTCGGGTGGGGTACTGGCTCCGGTTGGGTTAGGGGGCGACACTGGGCTTTGGGTGGCGGTGGTTGCACCAGCGAGCCCGAACGCCAAAACGGGTATAAATAAGAAATATGGATTGATTCTTTTCATAAGCGAAAGCAAGACAAACAAAACCCTCTATTGATTCCCGAAACCCGGACTGGCAGATTTCATTCGTTTTTGGAAATAAGAACAAGTAAAAGTGTGTTGTATAGCAAAAAAAATGAATCGCCTGAGGGGTGTGCACGTCATAAGGGTAAGATTCAAGGGGACGGAGACTAGATGAGACAGCTAAAAATCTTAGGGGCATTTGGCCTTTTGGTGCTTTTGTCGCAAAACAGCCATGCCAGGTCCGATCTGTGGGTATCCGGGAAGGATGCAAGAACGACCGCGAAAATTGAGATTCCCTCTTTGGCGCCTTTGGTGAAGGCGCGTGAGTCTGCGGTTTTGGTGGTTTATACGGTGAGCGAGGGGCCTGCCGTCATGCCCTTGCCTTTTCCCTTTGGCCGCGAACAGCCAAGTCCCAGGCGCCGTAACTCCGGGCAAGGATCTGGATTCATCATTCATCCCCACGGCTATGCATTGACCAATCAACACGTGGTGGAAGGTGCCATCGAGATTTCGGTTCGCGCCGGAAACAAACCTGAAAAGATTAAAGCAGAGGTGATCGGTTCCGATCCCAATACCGACGTGGCATTGCTCAAGCTGCAGAGCAACCGCAAAGACTGGCCGGTCATTCCGCTGGGTGATTCCACCGACTTGAATATTGGTGATTTTGTCGTGGCCATTGGCAACCCTTTCGGTCTTGAGATGAGTGTGTCTTTGGGCATTTTATCGGCGCGTGGGCGACGAGACGTGGCGCCTTCTGGTCGTGCCGGCCTGTACGATTTTTTACAGACCGATGCGTCCATCAATCCAGGTAACTCCGGCGGGCCTTTGCTAAACCTCAAGGGTGAGGCCATTGGGATCAACGCGGCGGTGAACACGGCGGGCCAAGGCATTGGGTTCGCGATTCCCATCAACTTGGCAAAGAAGGTGGCCATCGATCTCAAAGACAAAGGCCGCGTGGTACGTTCCTACATCGGTGTCACTATCGACAAGGTGACTCCTTTGGTGGCTTCCAACATGGGCTTAAAATCCCCGCACGGTGCATTGGTGCGGCAGGTGGCGCCCGACTCACCGGCGGAACTCGCAGGCATTGAGCCCGGTGATATCATCACGCATTTTAACGGCCAGAAAGTTGAAACCTCTTCACAGTTACCGTTGATGGCGGGATTGGCTGGCGTGGACAAAAAGATCAAATTGCGTTTGGTCAGAGACGAAAAGCCCCTCAGTGTGAAAATCCGTTTGGGGGAAATGCCCACCGATCGTCGCATTGGCAAGCTGAAAGACAAGAAGTCCAGTGAAAAACAGGTTGCCAAATTAGGGGTGGCGGTTCAAGACATCGATGGGGAGGCCCGCCGCGTTCTCAAGTTGCCCAAGAAAATTAAAGGAGCCTTGATTGTGAAAGTGCGCAACGGCTCCGCAGCTTCCTTTGCCGGACTTCGTCGAGGTGATGTGATCACTAAAGTGAACGGCAAAAAGGTATCCAACGCACGGTCCTTTATTGGGTCGGTGAAAGATGTCCCCTCTGGCAAACTGGTACGCCTCATGGTGCAACGACGAGACAGCCGTTTGTTTATCGCGGTGAAGAAGCCTTAAGGCTGCGCGCTGCATTTCATTTGTGAAACCTGTTGGCCGCCTTGCTCCAGTGGATCTTCAGAGGCCGACACCACAGTATCGCCGCGGTGGTTATAGGTGATGGCTTCGCCTTGCAGTTCCCACGAGGGGCGCCCACCCAATACGATTGGGGTGATGCTGTCGATGTCTTCGATGCTTTTGCCCCCGACAAATCGGTATTCATACATGCCGCCGTAGGTTTTTAGGAGCAGCCGTTTGGCGGAACTGTGGTAGGCCGCTGCCGTGATTAGCTTGTTTTGCCCGGACAGGTTGTCGTGACTGGGGTTGGAAAACTGGCCCAGGGCGGTTAAGGGTTGCGTCGTTTCGCCGTTTAAGTCCAGACGAAAGAGCCGAGCGCTGTCACCTTCGGTTTTTTCAAATAAAAATCCGACATCCCGCGTGCTGTCGATCACGAAGCCTTCAATGTTTGGCTTGAGGCCCGTGAAGGTGAGCGTGATGGTTTTGAGGGAGGCGGTGGTGTGTGTTTGCGTTTCGAGGCCGGAGCCCAGGTCGGGTTCTTCAAGAATGTGAATGAGCAGGTGGGGACGTTCGTGTCGGTTGTCCCCTACGTCAGCCACGTACAAGCAAGGGGCGGTGCTGTTGGGGCAAGGGCCACTGGCCATATCTTCAAAATCGCGGGCGTCGGTGTTACTGATTTGTAGGGTGGCCCGGTGATTGCCGTTGGTATCGATGGCATAAATTTGTGCGGCATCGCCAGAGTCGTTGTGCCCCCAATAGAGGTTCTCTTGTCGCAGCGAAGGTGAAATGCCTGAGATTTCCAAGAGCAAGGTCCCGGGCAGCGAAAAGTAGTTTTCGGGCGTGTCGTAAGTGTTTGCACAGGCTTGCGATTGAAAGTCAGACGAGAGTGTGGGTGGTTCTGATGGGGGAACCCCACTGTCGGAGCGCGAAGGTTCGGTAGGGCTTCGAGTCTCGGGTGAAGGAATGGGGGGGGCGTCTTTTTGGGAGGCGGTTTGACAGGCCAAGATGGAAAAACAGAGTGAAAACCGCAAATAGGATTTGAACTTTGACATCATTTGATAAACCATTACACAGTGAACAATCACTTATAAGTTGATTCAGTGATTTTGTCATGGAGGAACCATGTGGTGGGCGGATAAATCTTTGGCGGCACGCGCATCGGCCATCCGTTTGGTGGCTTTCGATGTGGATGGTGTTTGCACAGACGGTCGGTTTTACTACGGGGCAGATGGTGAGGCGCTCCATGCGTTTCATGCCCGCGATGGCATGGGGCTGGTGGTGGCCCGACAGAATGGTTTGCCCACCGCTGCGATCAGTGGTCGTAACAGCAAAAATGTGCAAGCCCGATTAAGCGAATTGAAGGTCCCTCACATTTTACAGGGCATTCATGACAAACCTGCGCACCTCGACGCACTTCGACAAGAGTACGATTGTCAGTGGTCCGAAGTCGCTTTTATCGGTGACGATGTGAACGACATTCAACTCTTGCAGCAGGTGGGGTTGGCAGCCACGGTGGCCGATGCCGCATATGGGGTGGGTGACCACGCACATTTTTCTTTAAAGGCGTCTGGAGGAAGAGGCGCTTTGCGGGAGTTCATTGAGGGGATTTTGCGGGTTCAGGGCAAGTGGCCCTTTTAAGCTAAGGGCTACTTTTCAAAGAGCCACGACAGTTGCGTGTGGGGTCCAAGCTGATCGATGATGTAGCACCGGAATTGTTTTTTGAGCCGGTTGGCCAATTGTCCCATGCGCTGTTTTGACACCCCATATTCTTTACCCAGCGCCACCAAGCTCACGGGGTCGGGGGACACCAAGTGCTGTACCCAAATGGCTTTGTCTCGTTCATTTTCGATGCTGGCGGCAAAGCCTTTGACCATGCTGCCGATGATGCTCGTGAGTTCTTGTTGGGCGGCATGGGCTTCGGGATCGGGCTCATCACCAGCCAACATATCGCCCAATTCTTGACCGCCATCACTGTCCCCCACTTTGGCCGCTAAGGATGCTTCACGGGCATCCAGACGTTGAACGACCCGTGCCACTTCTTCTGGAGATTCCCCCACTTCTTTGGCGATATTTTCTACCGAGTCGGATTTGCCTTCTGCCAGCAGTTTGCGACGGATACCGGGGAGCGCGAAATAAAGTTTTCGGCCCGCCCGGGTATTGCCCGTGTGAATGAGTCGACCATTGAGCATGAGAAAGCGCGTGAGTTGGGCGCGAATCCAATAGGCTGCGTAGGTGCCGTAACGAATGCCTTTGCTCGGGTCCCATTTTTTGGCGGCGATGGCCATTCCCGTGGAGGCCTCTTGAACCAGATCCATGAGGTTGGCCCAGGAACGCCGGTATTGATGGGCCATTTTGATGCCCAAGCGCATGTTGTGAAAAACGAGTTTTTTGGCCGCTTCATCGTCATGATATTTCATGACCTTATGGCCCAAGGCGGCCTCTTCTTCTTCGGAGAGACGGGGAATGCGAGAGGCGCGTGTGACGAAACTGCGGTAGAGGTCTTTGGAAGTTTCATCCGTTTCGAGGGGCTCTTCTTTGGCCTCGGGCTCAAAAACATCTGGTTCTTGCGTTCCCAAAAGACCTTGGGGACGAACCCAGTCACTTTTGTTGTCTGCGAGCCGAATACGTTGTTGCTGAATGACCGCCTGGGTGGCCATGTCCAAGATGTGCATATCATCCAGTTCGGATTCCTCCGCCTCTGGTTCAATGACCTCTCCCTCTTGGCTGGGAGATAAGATCTCGCTGGGTTTGGTGGCTCTGGCCATTTTGCTTAGGGATCTCCTTAGATGCCTGATTTTACCAACTTAACCACCTGCAACGGAAAATAAAGACCCCATGTTGTAACATGTTGATTTTATGAGGAAAAAAATCGGTTTGAGGCCGCCTGCCGTTCTCGGGCGGTCCCGGTCTTTGCCTCGGTATTTTTTGCCCTGAGAAATTTGTCAGAAGGGGTTGGAAGCCGCCATAATGGCCGATGCACCACAGATCAAATGGTAGAAGAAGATGAATCTCATGAAAAACAAGATGGTTTTGGTTCTGGCGGGCTTGTTGGTCATCCCCTTTTTGCTGGGGCTCTCTTTAAGCTTGGCGGAAATCGAACCCCGTGCCGCCGCCGGGGCCCAGCTCGCAGATTTGGATTAAATCACGCGCTGGCATGACAATCTCGCGATGGGTTGAAGCAAACAGCTCCTCCTGATTCCCAGTCAAATTCTGGACTGATACCGCTTCAGATTGGTATTGATGGGTGCATCCGCTTCAGCTTTATTCAGCCTCGGACCTCTTTTGCAAAAGTTTGTTGTATCAACCCTCCGTACCCTGCTTGCGGGACTGCTGTTCCTGATCGCTTTCAGCAATTCTGGTTTCACCCAAGAGAGTCAATTTGCACCACAGTTGGCGATCATTCCGGGCGTTGGCTTGGATGTGCGTTCCCTCAGTGATGATTTGTACTTGGGGACCCCGGTCTCTTTGGAATTTCAAAGCAAGCCTGCTGCACTCAAATTGCATGCGCCCATTTTCTGGAATCTCAACCCTCCCAATTTGAGTCCGAACGATCCGGCAGCCTGTGCGTTTCTGCGTTGCGATGATTGGTGGGTGAATGGTGAGCTTGATGTGGTGCGTGTGTCCCGTGTGATTCAGTCATTTCGTTTGGGCCATGGTGACAGCGATTTTTTTGTTCGTGGGGGCGCATTGGACCTGAAGTTGGGGCAAGGCCTTTTGGTCAATGGCTATCACAATCAAATTCATTGGGACTTGCGAACGAGCGGGGTTTATGGCCGCAGCACCATTTGGGGAACGCCCCTGCAAATTGCAGCTTTTGCGGGCTCATTTCTGGGCGCACCGTCGGTGTTGGGTGGGCGGATATCAGCGA
Organism: Myxococcales bacterium; assembly: GCA_002721815.1. GTDB lineage: Bacteria > Myxococcota > UBA727 > UBA727. The sequence goes on along the minus strand of PBLQ01000045.1, from coordinate 90,311 downwards.
GCCATCCTTTGGGTGCGGGCGCACTCAAAGTGGACTGGGGCGTTGAAGGGGTTTTCGATCCTTATATGAACAGCCAAGCCACCGATTTGGGACACATGGGGGATTTGAATTTAGAGAAGATCGATCGTCGCTTGGGGGCGGGAGCGGCCGACGTGGCGCTGTCCTTTGATCTTTTGGAGCAACTGTTGGTGCTCAAACCATATATGGGCACGAGCCTTCTCAATGGCTTCTCACATTATGGCCAATCTCAAGGCGAATGGGGCTTGGGTGGTTTGGGGGGCTTACAATTGTGGCTCACGCTGCCTTGGGTGGGGCTTTACGTTGAAACTTTTTTGGGTGGCTCTTCTGACGCGCATTATTTTGCGCCTTTCGACGTGACTTATGAGTTAGACAAACGTGTCAGTCTCGTTCCCACCACCACCGAAGGGGATAATTTTCTTTATGTGCCCAGGGCGGGCGGCATTAACCAAGGGTATGAAGTGGGGTTTCAATGGAGTGATGCCCTCACCGGTTCATTGAAACTCCGCATACCGCCCCAGGAAAGAGGGGCTTTGTTTCACGGTAAAGTGCAATGGCAATCCGCTGACCTTCAACTGGGCGCGCAGTGGATTTCAAAAAAGCGTTGGACGGCCATTCAGGCTGATCACGACCCCAGCGTGGCTTTGTTCGAAGGGGCCATGCGCATTTTCGATGATTGGTCGGTGTGGGGCCGTTATGCCTATTGCCCCCATTTGAGCCAAGGCCAAGAGGTGGTTTGGCAAAACACCCACGATGCGTTGTTTGGTGTGATGTGGCGACGACAGGTGAGTGCGAAGTAACACAAAAAAAACGCACCCCGATGAGGTGCGCTTTGTTTTTGGATTGTGACCCGTAGCGTTTAGCCTTTGGCGGCCACTTCGGCTTCGATTTCTTTTTCAATCTCTGCCAAGTCGGCTTCCGCCGGGGCTTCTTCTTCTTTGGCCATGCCCATGGACGCTTTGAGTGCTGCCAATTCATCGTCGGCCGCCATGCTGTCTAAGTTGGCAAACTCTTTTTCCAGGTTGTCTTCACCCATATCCATTTCGAGTTCAGCGGTGGCCGATGCTTCGGCTTCCATGGTGTCGACTTTTTCTTCCATGCGCGCGATGGTGTCAAAGGCACTGGTGTTGCTCATGCCCGACATGGTTTCGGCAATGGTCTTTTGGGCCTCGGCGCGCTTGGCGCGGGCGATGAGCAAGTTTTTCTTGCGCTTGGCCTCGTTGATCTTATTGCTGAGTTTGGTGAGGGCTTCTTTGAGCTTTTCAACTTGCGCCTTTTGTTGGTGCCAGCTGGTTTCGAAAGAGCCAGCGGTTTGAGCGTGTTCGGCTTTGCGCTCGAGGGCCTTTTTCGCCAACTCATCGTTGCCTGCTTTGACGGCCATCATGGCTTTTTCTTCCCACTTGAGGGCGAGCTCTTTTTCTTTTTCGAATTGCTTTTGTAATTTCTTTTCATCTGCGATGGCCACGGCCACCTGCTTTTTGGCTTCCACCAGTTGCTCTTGCATGTCCATGAGCATTTGGTTGAGCATTTTTTCGGGATCCTCTGCTTTATTGATCATGTCGTTCACATTGGAACGCAGCAGGGTTGCCAGTCTTTGAAAAATCGCCATTGTTCAATCCTTAGGTTTTAAAAATTATTGTAATGCTGCAGGGACGCTTTGTCCGTGAAATTGGGCCAGCTCTTTGTAGTGACCGGTGATGCACAGAGACAGCGAATCGATGGAGGCTTGAAACTCATTCAAGTCCAGATTGTCTGCTTGCAGGGTGTCGGTAGCCACCACGGCATCGCCTTCGAGCCCGTAGGCACCGTGCAGCATATCAGCGGTATTCAATTTCAACAGAGTTTCAAACAAAGCCTGTCGGTCGCAATCTTTGGGGATGTCCATGAGTTTGACTCTGAAAAACACCACGGGATCGTTGAGGTAGACCACGATGTTATCGATGGTGTCGTATTCATCGTTGATCATCCAGGTGTTGTCCGCGAGCTTTTCCCAGGTCAGGCCTGTTTCTTTGAGGTAGCTTTCAATGGTTTCGGCGTTGGCCATAATTGTCTCCTTCGTCATTCTCGACCACGCGATCCAACCTCATATGCCGGCTGCCTGTCAAGTCTCACAAAGGTGCTGGGAAAACCCGTCAAAACGAGGTATGAACCCCTCAAGTAGGAGGTCTTTTGAAGCTGGCACTATTCCAACTGAACCCTTTGGTGGGAGCGCCCGAAACCAATGTGAAACGCCTGTTGCAGGCGGCGCATGAAGCGGTGGCCGAAGGGGCTGAGCTGTTGGTGGCGCCTGAGTTGGCCATTTGTGGATATTTACCAAAAGACCTTCTTTTTCGAGCAGATATGACGGGACAGATCTTGTTGGCGCTGCAGCATTTGGCCCAAAGCAGCCCGCTGCCCATTTTGCTTGGGGCACCCTTAACGGCCGGTGGGCCGGTGGGAACACCGCTGACCAACTCGGCCGTCTTGTGTGAAAATGGCAAAGTTCGGCCAGTGGCCCATAAGCGATTGATCCCCAATTACGATATTTTTGACGAGAAACGCTATTTTGAGCCGGGACCTACAGAGGGGTTCGGTTGCATTGAAATCGGTGGCAAAAAGCTGGGGATCACCATTTGTGAAGATGCCTGGAACGATGCGGATTACTGGCCCCACCACCGTTATGAAGAAGACCCGGTGGCCCGCGTGATGGCACAAGGCGTGGATGCCATGCTCAATTTGGCGGCTTCTCCTTTTGCCGAAAATAAACACCTGTTTCGTGAACGGATTTTTGTTCACTTGGCCAAAAAACACCAAACGCCTGTTTATGTGTGTGGGCAAACGGGCGCACACGATCATCTCATTTTCGATGGCGGTTCATTGGTGATTGGGGCCGATGGACAGGTTCAACAACGCGCTCCGCTGTTCGAAGAGGCACTCCTCTTGGTGGACACAGAAGAGGACTCTGGGACACCGCTTGCTCATTTGGATCGGTTTGACAATCTCGAAAAAGCCCTGTGTTTGGGCATTAAAGACTACGTGCAAAAATGTGGCGCACATAAAGTGATCGTGGGTTTGTCGGGGGGCATTGATTCTGCAGTGACTGCGGCATTGGCGGTCAAAGCACTCGGGCCTGAAAGGGTGACCGGTGTGCGCATGCCTTCGGCATACTCTTCGGCACATTCCCTCAAAGATGCGGAGGACCTCGCCACTTTCCTAGGGATTGAATGCCACACGGTGGCCATTGAGCCTGTGGTCGAAAGTTTACGCCAACAATTGGCACCTGCTTTCGAGGGCGGCCCGCCCGCATTGGCAGATGTCACCGATCAAAATCTGCAAGCTCGAGCGCGAGGTGTAATTTTAATGGGCTTGTCCAATCGGTGGGGCGCCATGGTTTTAACCACCGGAAACAAAAGTGAGGTGGCCGTCGGTTACGCCACGCTCTACGGCGATATGTGCGGGGCGTTGGCACCCATCGCTGATGTATGGAAAACCGATGTGTACACGTTGGCCAATTTTATGAACCGCCACGGTGAAGTCATTCCCACTTCTACCATCACCAAGCCCCCCAGCGCCGAGCTTAAACCAGGGCAGGTGGATCAAGATTCGTTGCCCCCGTACGAAATTTTAGATGACATTTTACGGCGCTACGTCGAAGATGGGGAAGGGTGTGATTTGATCTTGAGCGAAGTGGATTGCGACGAAGAAGAGTTGCGTCGCATTCTCAAGCTGGTGGATCGCTCTGAGTACAAACGGTGGCAAAGTGCTTGTGTGTTACGCGTTAGCCCCAAAGCTTTTGGGGAAGGGCGACGCATGCCTGTCGCCATGGATTTTAGAGCTTAATCGCCCAAGAAAACCAGGGGCCCCTTTTCAAAGAGTTGGATTGTTTGGGTTGCCCACTCAGGCGCTTGCGCTTGAATTTTGGGATGAAAGGCAAACCGCATTTTTTGTTTTCCCAAAGAAGAAAACACCCACCATGCCAAATGACCCATGGTCATGCGAGCATTGATTTCCACCACGGGGCGCAAAAAAGTTTGCCCATTATCTTCGTAAGCAAAGGCATCAATCCCTGCTGGCCCCACATAGCCATCGGCCCTAAGGTCTTCGGCCAGGCGTCGACCAATCTTTTTGAGTTCTTTTTGTCTGGCCGAAGGAAGTTGGTTTTCGTGTCCCGCATAAACGCCGCTGGTGGTGTTGAGCAGCTCTAAAACCTGAACGCGCACATCGCCTTTGGCAGGAATCCAGAGTAAAATGGAGAAGTCCTGAGTGCGATTGAGCCAGGGCTCTAAGACAAACCCCTCTTTGTGCGCGCACATTCTTTTGGCGGCCGCCACGATCGCGTCGAACCCGTTTATCCCTTGGGCCCCCACCCGTCCCCTTCCAGAAAACCCCCAGTTGGGTTTCAAGGTGAAATGAGGTCCGTTCTGTTGCGTAAACTGTTGCAGCACTTCTTTGAAATCAGTGTCGCTGTGGGTCTCAAAATAATCTGGGGGAAAGATTTGGATGCGCTGGCACACTCTTTGGTTTTGAGGGTCGATCTGTCGGCTCCAGGCAATGGCGCTTTGCTTGGGGTGCCATTTCATCACGTGACGCGGTTGTGGCCCCCAAAGTGTACGCCCATTGTCTTGTGCGTGTTGTTGGGCCGCAGTTGTGGCCAACCAAGGAAAAGACACAGGCTCCCGGGTGGAAGGCAAAAAAGCGTTGCGTTCTTGTAACGCGGGATGAATGTGCGACGCCTCGGTGGGATGTTGCCAGAAAAGTTGAAAAAGATGTCGAATGTTTCGGGTGTGCGCCTCATTAATCTGCAAACCTTTTTCTTCGGCCCCAAAATTACAGATCAATTCCACATCTAAATGTGCCCAGTTCTTTTGGGCATTCTCCACGTGGTCAATAAATTCTGGGCTCAGCGTGGCAGCTTGTCGTGGTTGACTGAAAAATTGCCGACCTTTGGCGCGGGTGGCACCAAATGGGAAGGGGGCGGTTTTCAAATAATTAGCTAAGTCGTCTTCGCTGCCTTCTAGTTTGTTGAGCCAGGTTTTAGCGAGACGCACGTGCCCAATCTCTTCGTCATGCACCACCTGCAGGACCTGTGCGGTTTCTTCATCGCCCGCTTGCTCAAAAGCACGTTTAAACATGAGGGTGAAATCGAGGTTGGCTTGCTCCAAAGTGAGGCCCATGGCGCTGAGAAAGGCTTTGGGCCCTTCTTCGCTTTGGTCTAGGGTAGGAACGTGACGCCAGAAGTAATCGGACAGTTCATAATGGCCAAACTCAATGCCGTGGGCTTTGAGTCGTTCCAAGTACATACCCAAATGCTTTTGTTCTTCTGCAATGGTATTGAGAAATCCTTTTTTAAGTGGTGCTGGCATTTGAGGCCACCGCAAAATGGCCCAGGCAAAGAGCTCAACGGCTTGGAGTTCATGATGGGCGAACCGGTGTAAACATTTGGCGCGGGCTTCGGGGTGAACCAGTTGTGCCATTTTTGGCAGCTTGGGGGCATTGCCAGTCATTTGAAGATGGGGGGCACGAGCCGGGGTCTGCAACAGCTCTGGCTCTGGCGTGTCGATCACCAAAGGTTGGCCATTGGATTGCCGTGGGGGTGCCAGTTTACTGGCCAAGTCGGGACTTTGAATCAGATACCGGCAATAATCTGAAACCGTTATATAGCTGCCTGGTTTTGACGCCATCACCCAACCTCTTTGCTCGACAAGTCATCTTTAGCGTAATATATTTATTTCACTTGCCAACCGGGAGTTTGAAGATGAAATGCCAAGGTTGCAAAGAAGATGTGGACGAAGTGGTGGCCATCAAAGTGAATGGCCGCAAGAAGAAGCTCTGCGAGGAATGTGCCGAAGAGGCTGAAATGGCTGGAGAAATTGAAGAAGGCGCCCTCGATGCCATGAGAGACATGATGGATTTTAAGGGAAAATGGTAAGGTTAACACTGTGCAGCGCTTTGGCGGTTTTGGGATTGATGGCCTGCCAAGCAACGGAATCTGACATTCCCAAAGACACCGGGCTTCATGCCCAAGCCGGTGCAGACGGGGGCGTGTCTGCGGTGTCTGCTTGGACCATTCCCGACGAGGTTCGAGGAACAGTTCCCTCCACCCCTCGTGGCTTACCAGAGTTCAGCGGTGTCATGAATCACCGTGGAGAAACAGTTTCCAACGAGGCCTTACAGGGCCACTTTTCGGTGCTGTGGTTTTATCCGCTGGCCAATACGAGCGGTTGAACGACCCAAGGTCTCGGGTTCCGAGATCAAGCCGATGCTTTCGAAAATCTCAACACCAAAATCTACGGGGTGTCTTTTAATGAAGTGGACACCAATGCGGATTTTTGTAACGGCAATGATTTTCCTTACGACCTGTGGAGCGATCTCGAACGGGAGTTGGCGCTCTATTACAACATTGTGGATTCGGCCATGGCCCTGTTTCCATCCCGACAAACGGTGGTGCTTTCACCGGCCGGTGAATGGATTCTTGTTTATCAAGACCCAGGAATTCCAAACGGGCTGTCGGGCCATGCCCAAGTGGTGGCCGAAGACATCGCCGCCATCGTGGCTGCAAACCCGTAAACCCTATTTGTTGAGTTTATCTACAATGCCCAAGACCCCAGATGCATCGTTCATGATATAAAAGTGCAGGTATTTGGAGCCACGGTTGAGCAAGTCTTCACACTGTTTAAGCGCGAAGTTAAAGCCGATTTCTTTCACGTGCTGTGGGTTTTCCATCACTTCGTCCACGAGTTCATCGGGCAAATCCACATAGAAGTTTTTAGGGATGGTGGTGAGTTGCTTGACCGATTTCAGCAGCTTGAGGCCGGGCACAATGGGGACCGTGATGCCGGCTTCACGGCAAGCATCCACAAAAGAGAAGTAGGCGTCATTGTTGAAAAACATCTGGGTGACGATGTATTCCGCCCCAGCGTCGATCTTTCGTTTGAGATAATGAATATCGGTTTTAAGGTTGGGGGCTTCGAAGTGCTTCTCAGGGTAGCCACCCACGCCCACACAGAAATCTAACTTGGCTGCGTTGGTAACGTGCTCTAAGTATTGACCTTGTTTGAGCTCTTCGATTTGCTCCACCAAGTCTTCGGCGTACACATTGGCCGTTCGGTTGTTGGCCATGGGCTTTTTATAGTTGGTTTCATCACCCCGAATGGCGAGCACATTGTGAATGCCCAAATAATTTAACTCGATGAGCGCATCTTCAGTTTCTTCTTTGGTAAAACCACGACACAGCACGTGAGCCACAGTGTCAATTTTAAACCTGTTTTGGATAATGCCGCACAAAGAAATGGTTCCGGGCCGCTTTCGTCGGATGCGTCTTTGGACACTGCCATCCGCCAGCTCGTCATAATATGCTTCTGCAGAATGACTGGTGACATCAATGAATGGCGGATTGTAGGGTTGCAGTTGCTCAACGATTTCGATGATCGGTTGTGCTGATTTACCGCGAGGTGGGGGAATGACCTCATAAGAAATCAACGTGTCTTTGGCTCGGTCTAAATGTTCGCTTACCTTCATGAGTCGCTTTTATCCTTCGTTCACACCGCTGGTATACCCTAAGTTGGGTTTTAATAACTGTTCCATGGCTTGCAAGTCCACCCCTTTGCGGTGAGCGTAATCGATAACCTGATCTTTGCCAATTTTACCAACCCCGAAATATCGAGCTTGTGGGTGGGCAAACAACCAACCACATACAGAAGCGGCCGGCCACATGGCGTAATGTTCGGTGAGCTTCATGTCGCAGGCCTCATTGGCGCCGAGCAGTTGAAAGAGGGTGTCTTTTTGGGAATGTTCGGGGCAGGCCGGATAGCCCGGGGCAGGCCGAATGCCTTGGTAGACCTCTTGAATGAGCTCTTGATTGTTGAAATCTTCGGTGGCTGCATAGCCCCAGAGTTCTTTGCGGACCTTGAGGTGCAGCCATTCTGCAAAACTTTCGGCCAGACGGTCGGCCAACGCTTGGGCCATGATGGCCGTGTAATCGTCCCCTTGGTCTTTTTGCTCTTGAACAAAGTCTGCCAAGCCCAGGCCAGCAGTGACCGCGAACGCACCCATCCAATCGATGTGACCGGAAGATTTTGGCGCGATGTAATCTGCCAAACAGGCATTGGGCTGGCCCTGACTTTTCGGGCTTTGTTGTCTGAGAAAATAAGCCGTGGCCAGCAGTCCGTGCCGTTCGGTATCGGCATAAATCTCCACATCATCACCAATGGCATTGGCCGGATAGATGGCAACCACACCCTTGGCTTGAATGATGTTTTCGTCGGTTAATTTTTTGAGCAGTGTTTGGGCGTCATCAAACAGTTTTTGCGCTTCAGGCCCTTTAACTGGATCTTGTAGAATCTTGGGGTATTTCCCCTTCATTTCCCAGGTGGCGAAAAAAGGTGACCAGTCGATGGTTTCGATCAGTTCGGTGATCGGCGGCGTGATAATTTGCCGTTGTGGTTTTAAGGGACTGGGAGAGGGGCCTTGGTCCCAATCGATCGCCGTTTTGTTTGCTTGGGCTTGGTCCAAAGAGAGCAGTTGGATTTCCTGTCGGCTTTGTTCGTAGTTATGCCGCAACTGGGCGTAGGTGTCCTTGGTTTGCGTTTTAAGGTCACCATTTTTAAGCAGGGACGACACCACGTTGACACTTCGCGACGCATCGGTGACGTAGACCACCGCGCCATCGTAGTTCGGATCGATTTTTACCGCGGTGTGGATTTTAGAGGTGGTGGCACCACCGATCAGCAATGGCACATTGAAATCCAACCGTTGCATTTCTTGGGCCACGGTGACCATTTCGTCCAAAGATGGGGTGATCAAACCGCTGAGGCCGATAATGTCGACATTGTGCTCTTTGGCTTCTTTGAGGATGGTTTGTGCGGGTACCATCACGCCCAAGTCGATGACTTCATAGTTGTTGCACCGCAGCACCACACTCACAATGTTCTTACCAATGTCGTGCACATCGCCTTTGACTGTGGCCATCAAGATCTTTTTCTTGGTAATGGTTTTTTCAGGGCCGCTGGCGTTGGCTTCTTCGATGAAAGGCACCAAATAGCCCACGGCTTTTTTCATGACCCGGGCACTTTTGACCACTTGGGGCAAGAACATTTTCCCGGCACCAAATAAATCCCCAACGATTTGCATGCCGCTCATCAAGGGGCCCTCGATCACAGACAGCGGGTGGTCCACTTGTTGTCTGGCTTCTTCGGTATCCGCCTCAATGTGATCCAAAATGCCCTGTACCAGTGCGTGCCGCAAACGCCCTTCCACGTCTTCTGAACGCCAAGCTTCATCTTTGACGACTTTTTTACCGTCTCCTTTGAAGGTTTGAGCGGCTTCGATGAGGGCATCGGTGGCTTCTGGCTTGCGATTGAACAACACATCTTCAATCTTCTCTTTGAGGTCTTGAGGGATGTCTTCATACACCGCCAATTGCCCCGCATTCACGATACCCATGTCTAAGCCAGCGCGAATGGCATGGTATAAAAATGCCGCGTGCATGGCTTCGCGCACCGGATTGTTGCCCCGGAAAGAAAAGCTCAGATTGGAGACCCCGCCGCTCACGCGAATACCGGGAAGGTCTTGTTTGAGCTTCTTGGTGGCCTCAATAAATGCCATGGCGTACTCGTTATGGCTTTCAATACCCGTGGCCACGGCAAAAATATTGGGGTCAAAAATGATATCGGTTGCGGGGAATCCCACTTGTTCGGTGAGAATATTGTAGGCGCGTGTACAGATTTCAACTTTGCGCTCGTACGTGTCGGCTTGGCCGGTTTCATCAAAGGCCATCACCACCACGGCAGCGCCCATTTGTCGCGTGAGTTTGGCTTTTTCGATGAAGGCCGCTTCACCATCTTTCATGGAGATGGAGTTGACCACCGCTTTGCCTGCCACATTTTTTAAGCCTTCCCAAATCACTTCCCATTTGGAGGAGTCGATCATCACTGGGACCCGAGCGATTTCGGGATCGGACGCGATGAGTCGTAAAAATTCTGCCATGAGGGCTTGGGCATCGAGCATGGCATCATCCATGTTCACATCGATGATTTGAGCGCCATTTCGCACTTGATCGCGGGCGACATCGAGGGCTTCCTCTAAAAGGCCTTCACGAATGAGACGTGCGAATTTTTTGGATCCGGTAACGTTGGTACGCTCCCCCACGTTCACAAATAATGATTTGGAATCAATTTGGAGGGGCTCTAAGCCAGACAGTCGTGTGGCTGGCGGGGGTTTGTGCAGCGGGCGAGGTTTGTATTGGGCGGCGACGGCGGCAATCGCTTCAATGTGGGCAGGGCTGGTGCCACAGCAACCACCAACGGCATTGAGCCAACCGGCTTCCAAAAAGTCTTTAACGGTCTCCGCCATGTTCTCTGGGGTTTCATCGTACCCCCCCAGCTCATTGGGAAGCCCCGCGTTGGGGTGGGCGGTGGTATGAAATGCTGAGATTTTGGAGAGCTCTTGGACGTAGGGACGCAGTTCGTCTGCACCCAAAGCACAGTTCAGCCCGATGGATATCAAAGGCACATGGGAAACGGCGTTATAAAAAGCTTCTAAGGTTTGACCTGATAAGAGGCGACCACTGGCGTCAACGATGGTGGCAGAAATGGCCACCGGGACTTCAAGTTGCTCTTTTTCGAACAAGGCCTGCAGGGCGAAAAGGGCGGATTTGCAATTGAGCGTGTCAAAAACCGTTTCCACCATGAGAAAGTCAACGCCGCCATCGATGAGTGCTTTGGCCTGTTGGGTGTAGCTTTCCACCAAGGTGTCAAAATCCACATTGCGGTAGCCGGGATTTTCTACATCGGGCGACAGGGAAGCGGTTTTATTGGTGGGGCCCAAGATACCTGCCACAAAACGCGGCTTTTCAGGGGTGGTGAATTTTTCGGCGGCCTGTTTGGCCAGCTTGGCCGCGGCAAGATTTAACTCGGGGACGATGGCCTCTAAGTCGTAATCCGCCATGGCAATGGTGGTGGCGTTAAAGGTGTTGGTTTCGATAATGTCCGCGCCAGCCTGTAAATAAGCTTCGTGAATATCTTGAATGATTTTGGGTTGGGTGAGGGAAAGAAGGTCATTGGCCCCTTTGAGGGGACTGGGATGGTCGGAAAAACGGTTACCCCGGTAATCCTCCTCTTGGAGGTTATAGCCCTGAATCATGGTGCCCATGGCCCCATCAATCACCAAAATTCGCTCTTTCAATGCCTCTTCTAGATTCAATGGCTTTCCTTCTTTGGTGGCGAAAGATATGCCCGATTCATCTGAAAAGAAAAGGCCATTTGTGGCTCAGAGCGCTAAAAACACCCGAAAAAACACAAAATTTGGGACAAAAGGGGAAAGGGGAGGCGTGAACCGGTTCAATGCTGAATCCGATTGGGCCTCGGAACATAAAATGGCTCTTTTCTCACTTGGCCTTTCGCCACGTTTTGCACTAATCTACGGAGCTATGAATAGAAATACGCGTATTTTGATCTGGTTGGCGGTGGCTTGCTTCATGGCGTGTGCCACCCAAAAGGCGTCCGCGCCTGCCATCAGTCCAAAAAGTTTAGAATCCTTGCCTTTGCCGCACCAAAGCCAACAAGTCGCTTTCTCCGCAAAGGCACCGGTTTACCAGCTGCAAATTCTGCACAACTCAGACCAAGAAAGTGGCATTCGAATTTTCGAAGATTTGCCACGCTTCATGCAAGCCCTCGAAACTTTGAAGGCACAAGAGCCCAACACGCTGGTTTTATCCTCGGGCGATCTCTATATCCCGGGCCCTTTTTTCAATGCCACGAGGGGAAAAGGCGATATTCAGCTGGCCAACCTGGTGGGTTATCAGGCTTCTGTCTTGGGAAACCACGAGTTTGATTTGGGGGAAAAAGCACTTTCCAAATTGATCAAAAGTAAAAAAGAATACCCCGGTGTGACTTTTCCGCTGCTCAGCTGCAATTTAGATTTTTCGGAAAGTATCTTGGCAGGTTTTTGGGAGCCCAATGGACTCGAGCAAGACCGTCCGCCTCACAAAATCTTTCCCAGCATCATTTTACAGGCGGGGGGCGAATCCATCGGCGTCGTTGGGGTGACCACCGAAGAGCTGGCTGACATTTCTGCCATCAGCGGCGTGAAAATTCTCCCCGCGCTCGAGCATACGCAGGCAGAGATAGATCGCTTGAAAGAAAAGGGCATCAATAAAATCGTGGTTTTGGCGCATCTGCAACAGCTGCGGCTGGAGTTACAGTTAGCGTCCCAGTTGCAAGGGGCCGATATCATCCTTGCCGGGGGCTCTGACAGTTTGTTAGCGAAAGCGACCGACCGTCTGCGGTCCGGTGACACCCGCAAAGGCGATTACCCAATACGGGTGAACGGCAAAGACGGAGCGCCAGTGTTGGTGGTCAACACCAGCCGTGAGTATACCTATTTGGGGAGACTGCTGGTGTCCTTTGACGAGGACGGCGTACTCACTGGGGTCTCAGATAAAACCGGCATTGTTGCCACTGATGCTAACCTGCCCGCTGAATATTCGAGCACCCCCGTTCCTGAAAATATCCAAGCAGAACTGGCAAAAATAAAAAGCCGCATTATCGAGCTAGATGGAGAAGTGGTGGGCGCCACCAACTTTTATCTCAATGGTGAACGCCAAACCATACGCACTGAAGAGACAAACCTAGGCAACATTGCAGCCGACGTTTACCAAGCCATTGGTCACCGACTCCAAAACGACAAAGCATTGAGCGACATCGAAGGCGTGGTGTCCCTGGTGAACGGTGGTGGGATTCGTGCCTCCATTGGAGATATTGAACCTGGACCTTTAGGTAAACGGGTTCCGCCACTTGCCAATCCTTTGGTAAAGAAAGGCCCGGGGGATATTTCCCTCTTGGATGTCCAGAACGCATTCCGGTTCAACAATGAAATTAAGGCAGCCTTGGTTACCGGAGCAGAGCTGGTGGCGTGGGTAGAGCACGGCGTGGCTGCTTATGCCCTCGGCGTTGCGGCGGGACGTTTCCCACAAATTGCGGGTTTTCAGTTTGCTTTCGATCCACAGAAAGAGAGCGGCAACAGGGTAAAAACCCTTATTCTGACCGGCAAAAAAGAATCCCAAATCTTAGTAAAAGATTTTCAGCAAACCGATTTGAGTCAGAAAACATTTCTGCTCATCACACCTTCTTTTCTTGCCAAAGGTGGCGATGGCTACCCCGCGCTGTCTAACGTGATCCACACTTTTGAAAGGCGCGAGCAGGAATTAATTGCTGCATCACTCAAGTCGCAAAAGAGTCTGTCCATGGCCGATTCGTCGGTTCGGGATGATGAACGCATCCAAAACCTGATGTTTCGCCAAGAAGCCATCTTAAAATAGGACACGCCCATGGAGGCAGGTGCAAGCCTTTTTACTGATTTGTTTTGGGCCACTTTGGCCTTTATTTTCCTCGCCGGGATTATCGGTACGGTTATTGGGCGTCGCCAAAAAGACCGTTGCCTAAAATTGTTAGATGATTTTCACGTTACCTTGACTCGCAACAGTGGTGAGGTTTTTTGGGGGGACCTTCGTGTGTACCCTCAAGGGCTCGAAGTTCAATTTGATAACCCCCACGCTACCCGCTTGGGGGCCCAGAAAAGCGGCGTGCTCATTTACGAAAAAGAGCTGGGCGACTTTGTGGGCGTATTGCGAACATTCAGTGAGCTCACGCAAGCAGAAAAGATTCAACGGGAAGACCAAGTGGTTGCCCGTTTTCGACCGGGCCCCATGCGCCGGTTCCTTCGTGGCATGCGCAATTGGGTGGGCACAGTCCAAGACGCTTTTGGACAGGCACTGTCTCTCTTTTTAGGCCAGATGCAAAAATCAAACGTCGTGTTCAAGAACCAAAAAAGCAACATGCAAAATATGGGCAATCAGCTCATCGGCTTTACCGGGAATGCCTGGGAGCCCATGCTCGAGCGTTTGCTGGGCAAGCCGGTGGTGGTGGAATTGAAAACCGAAGCGATGGTGGGTGAGCCCATGAGTTTGTCAGGGTATTTGGCGGAATACTCCAGTAAGTACATTGCGATTTTCACCACTCACAAAGACCAGGGCGAGGCCTTGAGTCTCAATTTGTCGGCGGGGTTTACACATCCTGAGTTCGATTTAACTGAGGCTGATGGCAAATGGTTGCTTAAGAGCAAGGCGTTGCGTCCTTGGATTATTGAGAAACAAGAGTGGGGGGACAACACCAAAGATGTGGGCAGTATTCTCACCAAGGGCAGCGCTGTGGTCTTGCCACAAACGGAACCGCCCGGGGTGGTTTGGGTGCGAGAATTGAAAGAGGTTGATGCGGTGTTGTCACGCGCTCACGCAGTGGTGCGTTATTCGGGCGCGCAGAATTAATCTAAGGGGGCCGGTCCTGGGTCTTTATCGGGGAAAAAATCTCGCCATCTTTGGGGCAATGGGGCCTTGCCGCCGCCTTGTTTGTGAATGGTCGCCAAAACCATTTGTGCATTGAGCGCGACTTGACCCACGTGCTGTGGTTTATCACTTTGGATAATTTTGATTTGTGCGCCTACGATCATGGACGTATTTTTGGGCTGACGTGGCCAAAGGGTAATTTCAACCACATCACCAAAAAGTACTTCGTGGCGAAAATCCAGTTCCAAATGACGGACCACCGATAAAACATCTTCGTGTTCGATGCCCATTTTGTGGGTTCTGGACCAGTCCCATCGGGCTTGCTCTAGCCATTGAAGGTAAACCGCATTGTTGACGTGACCGTAGACATCGATTTCGTAACCGCGTACCGGTAAAGTAATTTGAAACAAACCTTTAAGCGTATTCATTTAATCCTCGAGGGCCATGGGGAGAGATTGCTGTTCTACAATATTGCCATTTTGAAGTTTGAAAGCTTGGCCGTTGTATTTGGCCAAGTCGGGAGACAGCTCAGTGGTGGTGATAAATGTTTGTGTGGTCAATGCTTCCATGTGCTGCAGTAAATTGTTGGCTTTTTCGGCATCTAATTCCGAAATCACATCGTCGAGCAACAGTAATGGCGGTTGTTGACGCTTGCGCTGGATCACCTCCACTTCAGCCATTTTCATGGCCAAGACCATGGCCCGAGCTTGTCCTTGCGATGCCAGCCGCCTGGCGCTGCGACCAGAAAAGTCGAACAGAATATCGTCCAAATGTGGCCCCACCAATGATGTACGTCGCTTGCGCTCCTCAGCGGCTTTTTGTTGGAGTTTGTTCAAAAAGAAAGTGCGCATCCAATCTTCGGGGGCCTCATTTAAGTCTTGATCGGAAAATACCTGGGCGTGGTATTTCATGTGGGCCGTGAAGGCATCTCCCACCAGGGCTTTTAAGTGAGAATTGAAAACGCTGGCCCAGTTCACTGAGGCAATGTGACGCATGCGAATGAGTTCAATCCCGGTGATGACCAAAGTTTCATCAAATGCGGCGAGCGATTGCGGATTGCAGTGCGGGTCTTTGAGGAGCTGGTTACGATGCGCCAGGGCGTGTGCATAACGGCGGTAAATTTGCGCGTAGCGAGGGTTGATACCAAAACAAAATCGGTCCAGTGCCTTTCTTCGGCGCTGTGGACTGCCTTGAACCAATTGAAGATCGTCGGGCACAAAGGTGACGGTGGCCAGACTTTTACCGAGTTCGGCTGCGTCTTTAATGGTTTTACCGGATACTTTCGCTTTTTTGCCTTGCGCAGAAATGGAGACTTCAACAGGCAGGGGTCCGTCTTCTTCAAAATCTGCTTTGATGAATGCGGCCTGTTGTCCCCACATGATGAGATCAGCATTTTGAATCCCACTTTTAAAGGTTTTGAGGGTGGCCGCGATGTTAATGGCTTCAACCAGGTTGGTTTTGCCTTGACCATTCAGGCCACAAAAAATGTTGAGCTTTGGATGAAAGTCAATGCTGGCGTCTTCCAAATTTCGGAAATGATGAAGTCGGAGGGCGCGGATGTGCACAGAGAAGCTCCAATTTAAAGCGAGCGAAGCAGGGTCTGCGCATTTTCGACGGTGGTGGCATCAATTTGAGGTTTTTGACCCATGATCTCTTGGCACAGTGATTTGGCGCGTGCTTTGGATGGGCCATCTCCCACTTCGCTCAATGCGACCGCGAGCCGCAAACCCCAATTGGCTTTCTCTTGCGCATCTTCGGTTTCTTTATGTAAATGGCTGATGTGGGTGAGTCGAAGGGCCTGGGTTTGCTGGATGGACTTTGGGTCCGCCTGCGAATCACACAAAAACATGTACAAAAAGTCGAGGGCGGTGGCTGTGAACTGACTTGGGGGACAGCCTTTGGGTATCATTTTGCGCAGCTCAAAAATGGCTTTGGCTTTTTGTTGGTTGTGCCACAAGCATATGGCCAAGCTGGTTCGTGCGGCAGTTGCGATCGCATCTTTGGATGGGTGTTTGGCAGCTTGCCCAAAAAGAGTGATGGCTTCGTCGAGATTTTCTTTGCGCCAAAGCAAGCACAGCCCGAGTTGATATTGAACTTCATGAGCGGTGATGTCATCGATGCCTTCGGCGAGCAGCGCACGGCACGCCGCCTCTAACTCCTCTAAATCATTTGCTTCTCGTGCTTTTTTCAGCCGTTCCAAGTTGGGTGGGTCGTTGCTCATGAGGTCTCCTGAGTGCAAAGAATGACTGGTTTTGAGGCAGGCATCAAGACCTGGCGCTGAAATAAAGTTCTTTTGGCCGTGGGAGTGCTTGGGCTAAAATGCATAAACGAAGGCGCTCTGGCGTCTGAAGTAGGTCCGCATCTAAGGAGTGAATATGAAACCATTTTTAACTTTGGGATTGGCGTTGGCGGTCTTTGTATGGACGGGCTGTATTGAGCTGCAATTGTGCGATCCGGATGAAGATGCGAGCTGCAGTGACGAAACACGTGGTCAAATTAAAGGAAATGTGGCGGTGGCCGGTGCGACCATTGCTTCGTATCAAGACGTCAATAGAGATCCATCTTTTGATGCGGCTCGACAATTGTTGGCCCGGAGCTATGCGGCCCATCGTGCCAAACAAAACCGAATTTCTGAGGTGCCCGCACACAAAACACGACAACCCACAGTCAGCCATGCCAACCGGGTGAGCCCAGCGCTGTTGGGAAAAGAAAGATGGCGTGATGGTGAAATCATTCTCAACAGCGAATCCCCCTTACGTGGTCACAGACAACGGTGGCAGCAACGTTTAGATGAATTTTTTGAGGGAGAATATGAAATCACGATCGGTCTGTGCAACACGGACACATCCTGTTTAGCTCATTTTTCTTTGGCGGGCGGCAAAACCATCAGCAATTGGGAGACATGGAACTTGGCACAACAGCTCCAGTTGTTCACGGGCTTGCGTCACGCTGAGGTGAACCGGGTTTTACAAATTGCGAACGTTCCCAACGACCCTTTTTACCGACACCAATGGCATTATGGCGCCATGCATCTCGAAGCGGCTTGGGAGGTGACCACGGGCGGCGACGATGTGATCGCTGCCGTTATCGATACGGGGGTGCTCTTGGAGCATCCAGAACTTCAAAATAAGATTATCGGATCGGTGGATCTGATCGATGATGCTGATGTGGCTGGCGATGGTGATGGTCGCGATGATAATGGCGATGATGTGGGGGATCGTGCCTGTGGCTCCTCCTGTCACACCCATCATGGCACACACGTGGCCGGAACCATGACTGCGCAGACCAACAATGACCAAATGGTGGCGGGCGTTGCTTGGGCTGGACAGGTCTTGGCCATTCGTTCGTTGGGACGTGGCGGTGGTTCTCTCTTCGACATCGCAGGTGGTTTGTATTGGGCCATCGGTGATGAAGTTGACGGCGTCACCACCAACCCTAATCCTGCCCACGTGATCAACATGTCATTAGGGGGCCGAGGCGAATCAGAGACCATGAATGAAGCGGTGCTGGCGGCCACTGCTGCCAATGCCATTGTGATTGTTGCTGCGGGCAACGAAGGGGCTGATGCCGCGGAGTATACGCCAGCCAATGCGCCCGATGCCATCACGGTTGCAGCGGTGGGTAACTATGGTCGTCGGCGTGCGCGTCCCCAACGGGCCACGTATTCCAACAGTGGCACCGTGGTGGATGTGTCAGCCCCAGGCGGAGAGCAGGTAGAAGATATGGACGGAGATGGCTTTCCTGACGGTGTTTTGTCTACGGTTAAAGACTTTGTGACTTATTATCAGGGCACGTCAATGGCGGCACCCCATGTTGCAGGCGTAGCCATGTTGCTCAAGTCGTTAGATCCGGACATGACCCAAGATGAGGCCCGAACACTTCTTGGCTCCACCGCTGATACGAACATAGACTGTGAAGGTTGCGGGTCGGGAATGGTCAATGCGGCCAAAGCAGTGGTGGGTTGGCAGGGCGGTCTCGACAACCCGTACGCGGTGGCGAGTCCTTCTTTCGTGCGCATGGGTCGCATGGATCTCGATGCAGAAATTCGAATCAAAAACATTTCCAATGTGCAAACCACTCTGGCCATCTACCCTGGGGGCTCTGGGCGAGAGGCGTTGAATTTGAGCACCGAACAATTGATTTTGGCACCCGACGAGGAGAAAAATTTATCGGTGACGGTTGAGAGAAGCGGCACCGATAAAGATACCGCGCATTTGTTGATGGTTTATCAAGACGGTCGCACGTTTCAGGTGAACCTAATGTGGACAGATGCATATTTAAACCAAGCGGGGGCGGCCACGGTGGGAGCGCTTAAGGTGGAAGAAGATGGTTCGTTTACTGTGGCGCGAATGGTGGTAGCGACAGCGCTGACCGATTATAACTACCACCTTTTCAATTTACCACCTGGAGACTATTTGGTGCTTGGCCTCACCGATGACGACGATGATGGCTCGCTCGAAGACCATGAAGGGGTTGGGGTCTACCCGGCTTTAGATTCACGAGAATTGGTAACCGTGAAGGCGGACGAAACGGTCAAAGAGACAGACTTTACCATTTCACCAGGGTTTGATCCGGAAGAAGAGCCCATCGCCGCTGTGGGCGAGGGAGCATTGGGCGATGCGTGTGCGTCGAATGACCAATGCGGCGCTGATCTTTATTGCGAATTGGTGTTCGATGGTGGTTATTGCACTGCTTCTTGTGCTCAGGGTGTGGCCTGTCCCGAAGGAGGGGTTTGTTTTTGCCTGAGTGCCTCAGGTTTTGGTTGTGAGTATTCTATTTGTTTGGAATCATGTAATGAGGACTCTGATTGTCGTACCGAAGAAGGGTACATTTGTGATGCCGATCAAACGTGTTATCCAGAACTATAAGCATTTTTGGCTAATTCTCGCTTTATTTGGGCTCGAGATGATGTCTACGGGTTGCGGGCATCGTGCTGTCGCACCCACCAAAAAAGTATTGTTGTCCAAGCCCGCTCCCTCTGTAGATGTGGCCTCCATGACGAAGGCGCAGGCCGCGGAACTGATTGGACAGTGGCGGAAATCCTGCCGGCTGGGGCGTGGGCAAGATTGTTACCGTTTGGGTCGACTTTTCCAGCTGGGTCTTCATTTAGAGGAAAACGCCGAAGAGGCGTTGTTGCTCTACTACCGGGCTTGCGAAAATAAGAGCAAGGCGGGTTGCTTGCTCGCGGGCAAATTGGCTTTGGATCAATCGCGATCATCTTATTCGCCGGGAAAAGCCATTGCCTCTTTTGCGCAAGGGTGCCAGTTGAAAGAGGCCCGTGCGTGTTATGAGGCGGGGGTTTTCTGGCTCATGGGTGAAGAAGCCCGTGAGGACTTTCAAAAAGCTTCCACTTATTTTGGTTTGAGCTGTCGAGGTGAATTTGGCCCTGCTTGCACCCATTTAGGCGTGATGGCACAATATGGCATTGGCCTTAAAGCGAGTGTGAAATCCGCCACATTGTTATTTGAAAAAGGTTGTAGCCATCTTGACGCCACATCTTGTTACATGGCGGCAAGACTGTTGCGTCGTGACAACCCACCAAAGGCGTTGGCGTACAGCCAGCAGTCTTGTTTGGGGGATGATAAACGCGGTTGCGTGATTCGAGGTGATTTGGCGAGAAAAGACAATATGCTACCAGATGCCCAATATTATTACGGGCGTGCGTGTCAATTAGAAAGCGGCGTTGGTTGCTACCGTTTGGGGTTGATCTCTAAGAATTCAAAACAGCTCTTTGAGAAGGCTTGTGGGGCTGACGTGGCTGAGGCTTGTGTTGCCATGGGGATGCGTGAAATGGCAGCGCCCACGCCCGTGAAGGAAAAAGCGTCCCGGTTTTTTGAAAAAGCCTGTCGTGGCAACCAGGCCATCGGTTGTTTTCAGCTGGCGCGATTATGGCAAAAAGAACCAACACTCATTCCGGGGCCCCAAGATCTTCAGGAGGCTAAGCGCCGTGCTTGTCAGGGCGGTGTCCGACAGGCGTGTGCTCTGCCGTAGTAAGTATTTCGACGAAAAAGAGTCATTCCCCTTTTGTGTGGGTTCATTATTTGCAAGGCTGGGCGCCTCAATCCTGATGGAGGCGGTATGATGCGCACAGAGTCTTTGCCATGCTTTAAAGCTTTGGATGTTCGCGGTCGGATTCCCGATCAACTCAATGAAGATTTGGCCTATAAAATTGGTCAGGCCTACGCCCAGGTGACCGGCAGTAAAAAAGTCGTGGTGGGTTATGACATTCGACTTTCGTCTCCGGGGATGGCACGGGCATTGTCCGAAGGATTGCGCCACCAAGGGGTGAATGTGATCGACATTGGTTTGGGTGGCACCGAGATGGTTTATTTTGGGACCTTTCACTTGGAGGAGGAAGGTGTGGACGGTGGTTTGATGGTCACCGCCAGTCATAACCCTGCCGATTACAACGGCATTAAATTTGTAAAAGCAGGCGCGCGTCCCATCTCTAAAGACAATGGTTTACTGGAGATTGAACAAGCCGCGATGAAAGATGATTTTGCCCAGAGCGAGCAACCAGGTACTTTAGAATCTCATGACTTAATGCCTGAATACA
This sequence comes from Myxococcales bacterium, assembly GCA_002721815.1. GTDB lineage: Bacteria > Myxococcota > UBA727 > UBA727. Next base: position 69,420 of record PBLQ01000045.1, on the reverse strand, counting down.
TTGCTCACTTATTACAGTACGTAGACATCGAAAAAATAAAACCACTGAAGGTCGTGACCAACCCTGGGCATGGCGGCGCGGGTTTGGTGATCGATCAACTTGAAAAGCATTTGCCCATTGAGTTTATCAAAATCCAGCACGACCCAGACGGTCATTTTCCTTGTGGCATCCCCAATCCTTTGCTGCCCGACAACCGAGCTGCCACTGCGCAAGCGGTTTTGGAGCACGGTGCGGATTTGGGAATCGCATGGGATGGTGATTTCGATCGCTGCTTCTTTTTTGATGCGGCGGGACAGTTCATTGAGGGATATTACCTCGTGGGCATGCTGGCCCAAGCCATGTTATCAAAACATCCTGGCGAAGCCGTAATTTACGAACCTCGACTTACCTGGAATACATTGGAGCTGGTGTCTCAGGCAGGTGGGCGCCCCGTGTTGTGCAAAACGGGTCATGCCTTTATCAAAGAGCGCATGCGGGCCGAAGACGCACTGTATGGCGGTGAAATGAGTGCCCATCATTATTTCCGTGATTTCGCTTACTGTGACAGTGGCCAAATCCCTTGGTTGTTGGTGGCCCAGCTCCTCAGTGAGACTGGTCAATCTCTTTCTGATATGGTGAATGAGCGTTTGGGTTTATTTCCTACCAGTGGCGAAATCAATCGCACCATTGCTGATGCCGACAAGTCCATTGAAGCGGTGAGAGCAGTTTACGCTTCGCAAGCACTGCACCAAGACACCACCGATGGCTTTTCTTTCGAGTTTGAAAGTTGGCGGTTTAATTTACGGAAAAGCAACACCGAACCATTGGTTCGGCTCAATGTGGAAACACGTGGTGACGCGGAATTACTGGATGAGAAAACGCGAGAGGTGTTGCAAGTGCTCGACGGCGCTTCTTAATCCCATTTAGCCAAAGTACCTTAAAATATCGTTGCCGATGGCAGTCACCATCAGGGCCAGTAGCAAGAATAAGCCAATCCGAGTGGCCAGGGCTCTGGTTGCCAAATTGATGGGTTTGCGTTGGATGGCTTCAATGCCAAACATGAGCAAGTGCCCGCCGTCCAATACGGGAATGGGCAACAAATTCAGGATGCCCAAGTTCACACTGATCAAGCACAAGAGAAACAGAAACATGCCTTTGCCTTGTTCGGCTGCTTTGCCTGCGAGGTCAAAAATCATAATTGGCCCCCCAAGGGTATCCAATGGCATTTCTAAATTCACCAGTGCCCAAAGACCTTTGAGGGTGAGCACCGTGATTTTGACGGTTTCATCAATCGCCTGGGGGAAAGCCTCTAACCAGGGAATGTCGCGAACAAAGGTTTCAGGCGAATGAACGGCCGATGCGGCCACGTGACCCAGCACCTTTTTTTCGGGCATACCTCGCATCTCAGGGTCTTGGTAGGGCGCCATGCGAAAGGTGGTGAGAAAGATCGTTTCGCCTCGAAGTACCGCAATGCGATGCACCTCGTCGGGTTTTGATGTGAGTTCTTGATGAAAGGTGGCCCATGCATTTAAAGGCTTTTGATTGTAGGCCAAAAACCGGTCTCCCTTTTGAAGCCCCATTTTATCCGCAGGGGTTCCCTTTTTAACATCGGCCAACACGCCTTCATAAAATGCAATCCCGCCTCGTTCCTTTTGTCGGGCCAAGAGTTGACGCGCCGCGGACATGGTTTGGGTGTGGGCGGTGGTTGCCGTTTTAATTTCCTCAGCGGTTACTGCGAATCGTTTGACCTCAGGCGTCGGCAGGATGGGGTCGGGATTTGCTAGGGCCGTGTCCTCTGACGAGGGGGGTTCAGTGGCGCCAATGGGCGGAAGAATGAGTGTTCGTTTCTCTTCTTTCCGTTGTATTTCCAGTTGGTGGGCTTGGTTTTTATCCGTGTCGAGCAAGGCGTACAGGTGTTGGATTGAGGAAACCGCTTGGTTGTCCCATTTGAGGATTTCATCGCCGGTTTGCAGACCGGCCATGGCAGCGATGCTTTGTGGCCCAATGGCCACTTTGGCTTTTTGCTTGCCGGCTCCGATGCCAATGCGACCCACTTTTTTATCTTTTTCTAAGGGGTTGGTGGATGGGACGGCCAAGGTCTTTACTGTCACATCTAAGGTTTCGGCATCCCGTTGTATTTTGAAACGAACCTCTTCATCCGGTAGGGCGGAAACCTGCTCCACCATTTCGGAAAAGGTTTTGATGGGTTGCCCATTGACGGCTAAAACCCGGTCGCCGGTTTTTAACTGGGCCACCTGGGCAGGGCCACCGTGAAAGACGGTGCCGATCACGGGTTGAATCCGCTCTTGGACCCCGCCGAGCATGGTCCAAAAGACGAAGACCGGTAAGATGAAGTTAAAGATGGGGCCTGCCGCTGCAATGGCTGCTTTTTTCCACAGCACTTGATGCATGAAAGAGCGCGTTTTTTCTTCTTCGGAGAGCTCTTCATCTGGATTTTCCCCGAACATCTGGACGAAGCCACCAAGGGGTAAGATGGAGATTTTATATTCAGTTTCGCCTAATTGGAAACCTAGAATTTTAGGACCGAAGCCCAGAGAGAAGGTGAGTACCCGCACCCCGCAAAGCTTGGCCACCAAAAAATGGCCCAATTCGTGGATAAAAACCAAAACGCCCAGAAGAATGATGCCGGCAATGGCAGTTTGCATGTGATGGTCCTTTAGTGCCCAAAAACCGGCCTCTATGGGTCGGTTTCCGCCCGGAAAGGCGGGCTTCCTTGGTGAACGTCTTTATTTAGCGTATATCCCAAGGAAATCCCAGTTTACGGTTAGATCAGAGGGTTTGGGTTGGCAGAAACGCATCAAGAGCAGAAAAGATTGGTTCAAGGGCTGGACATGGTTCGTGATTTGGCCGTGCAACTGCGCAAGGTTCTGGTCTCCTATGCGCCCGGTAAATCAGATTCCACCATCCGCCAACAACTTGAAAAAGATTTGTTCAGCAAGCTGTCTGGTTATTGCGATGTCCATGGCCTGTTGGCGTTGGACTGCTTTCCGTTCGAGCTTCGCTGGGAAAACGAAACAGTTTACCAGTCCGATAACCAAGAGGATGCCATTGCCCATGCGCTTTATTGCGATGGAATCAACCGGGTGACTTTTAGGAAAGGCCTGACTGAGAATGAAGTAATTTCTTTTTGTGAAATCTGGGCGAAATCACTGGCGGGGCAAATGAGCCACACGCAGAACATTGTGACCGAAACCTGGGAAGCCGATATGGCCCACATCGAACTGGACAGCAAGAGACATTTTGATCTGATTTTGCATGCGGATGAGCAAGTTGCAGCCACCGTTACCCAGGCGTACCAGTCGTTTTCTCAGTGGCTTACGCCAAAAGGCTTGTGGCGAAAAACCAAGCGTCAAGACGTCTTGGCTCATGTGGTGACCGAGAAAGAAGCGCATCTTGGTGCGTTGGGCATCCATCAACTGGATGGTTTGGCTCCTTTGGTAGAGGAAGATCTGACCACACTGGTACGCGGGGTCGACTTGCCGATGACTTTCATCGCCCAGGATTTGTTAGATGAACGACTGGCGGCTTTGGAGGAGGAGGCGGAGAAAAATTATTTATACCAAGGGGAAACCGTCGAGAAGATCATCCGAATTTTTTGGCAAATCAGTCAAAAACCACAGGCGAAAAATGCACCCATGTTACTCGAAGGCTTGTGGCGGGCTTTTGATCAATTGATTGGTATGGGCGCATTACTGGATATTACCCAGGTGCTGTCAGCCATTCAGTCTGAAGAGAAAGACGAAGCGCTGTTCTCAGGTTTTGTTCAGTACTTTGAACGTCCTCAGGTTTTGGACCAGCTCATTCCTTCCCTGGATCAAACAGAGCAACAAAAAAATATTGTAGATCTTTTATCGCACGTTCGTTCGTCGGAACACGCCCGCCTGTTTCCGTACCTCAAGCGTCTAAAAACGGACTCTGGGCTAAAGAGCTTGATCGACATCATTGCCGCAATGGGGCCTGATGCGGACACCATTGTTAGTTATTTAAGCCCTGACGCGCCCCGGTTGGTGGAAATATTACTGGTATTGGCACAGCGAAAAAACGCGCCGCTCTACCGGAAGGTGCGCGATACGGTTCTCAATTATGAACAGCCCGCCATGTGGTTATTGGTCCTAAAAAATATGCCTCGGAGTGAATTACTGGAACGCAAAAGAGAATTGTTGGAACGTATTCCTCGGGCCGAAAAAGACTATGAGCGTTTTTTATTCAATGTTTTGGTCAACGAAAAAGATCCCAATATTGTTCCCTATGTGGAGAAGAAGATAAATAGCGCCTCCTTGACCCTCGAAGAGCGAAAGCGATGGGTTCATGCTCTGGCAGCCATCGGTGGAGAGAAATCTTTGGTACGACTGCGGCGTATTTTGGGGATGCCCAAATTGGCGGTGGATTTGCGAATCACTGCTGCCCTTTCCTTGGGTAAATTGAATGATGAAGAGAGCCGCTCGCTGCTACAAGAAATTTCTAAAAAGAAACTCTTCGGAAATAAAGCCTTAAAGGAAGCATGTCTGAATGCGCTGCGACGAATGGACGGTTCGTCTTCGGGGAAAGAAGCTTAATGAAAACACGACCCGTTGAAGTTCAGATTAAATCATTTGAAGAAGGAAACTTTTTTGGACGGATGCTCATTAAGCGGCTGGCAAAAGTATTACAACTGGCCATTTTATACCAAAGCGAAAACGAAACAGTGAAGCGACCCATTGAAGAGTTGTGGCATTCCATTGCGCACGGAAAAGACTTGCGCATTAAATTGGCAGATGGCCGTTTTTTTGTCGATGGCGAGTTTGTTCGACTCAACTACAATGCGTTGACGTTGGCAGAGTCGCTCAAAGAAACGTTTGATAAATTAGGAATCAGCGAAATACATTTTGATGCCAACATGAAGATGTCTTCGTTGAAAGATTTTTTTTCTCGCTATCAAAGATACATGACCAACCAAAAGGCTGAATCTTTTCTCCAAGAATCCATGGAAAGCATTCGCCTGATTCCTAAGGGTGGATCATCGAGAAACGATGCCAGCCTTAAAACCGAGGGCGCTCCACATGAGGAAGTATTGCAATGCTTTGCACGGTTCACGGTGTCGATCGATCATATGGTGCAACAAACATTGGCCAACAAAGAACCTGCATTTTTCTCTTTGAGGCGTGAGATCCAGCATTTATGGGGTTATGGCCTCGAGCACAAAACATTACTCTTGGGCATCACCCAGCGTACCTCACTCAAACGAAATTTAAATTATTATATCGCCAATGTGGTGGTGTTGACTTTGTTGATGGCGCAAGAACTGGGTTGTTCGAAACGGACCGCGCTTTATTTGGCCATGCAGGCGTTGACCCATGACCTGGGCCGCATGTTTTTGGATGATTTCGGAGATGAACAACAGGTCTTTGAAAAGGGCGCTTTGCGAGAAGCCATCGAAAAGATACCTTTTTCAGCTTTACAGGTTCTTATTGCTCATGATTTTCATCCAGAAAATATACATCGCATGGTGTGTGCCTTTGAAAGCCAACGCGGTGCCGCCTTTAAAGGAGAGGGAACGCCCCAGTCAGCTTTATGGGCGAGCGAATTGGTCGCGATCCCAGCCACGTTTTGTCGTTTGACCATGCCCTTACACTGTCAACCGCTCCCTTCAGCCAATGCCATTGGTGCCATTGTGAAATATGGTGGAACTTACTTTGATACCATTTTCCTTACGGCATTCTTAAGAGTGATGGGATTGTATCCAGTGGGATGCCCCGTGTTGCTCAGCGACGGAAAAGTGGCTTGGGTGGAAAGGCAAACAGACGAGCCGTCAGCGATTGAAGACCCGGAGGTGCGGGTGGAGCCCTTAGCCCACGGTGCACAAACAGGTGAGGTTTTTAGGCCCACCAGTCGTGGATTGCACATTGTACGTGCCTTGCCCTATCGGGGTGCAACGGCAACCCGTGATTTTATGCTGGCGTAACGCATTCGGTGGCGAGCTGTTGAAGAGCGTCCTGTGCGTGCGCAATGCCTTCTGACCAATCCAGGGTTTCGGCCAACATCAATGCTTGTTCGATGCATTCTTGCGCTTGCCCCGGATTGCTGTGCGCTTGGTGAAAGAAACCCCGGTTGAGCAAAATACGACATACGCCAATTTGATCTCCGGCGGATTTCGCTAAAGATTCACCCTGTTCCATCAATAGAAAGGCCGCGTGTCGTTGTCCCAGGTGCCAGAGCGTCCCCGCTAAGTTCACGAGCGCGCGCGATTCTCCCATGTTGTCTTGATTGGCCTTGGCCATCTGCCGTGCTTTTTCAAAAGACTTTTTGGCCTGCAAAAACTCTTTTTCTCGAAACAAAATGCGTCCTTTTTGATTTTGATGTTGCCACAGGAGATCTCTGCCATTGAGTGGGTGCTTTTTGATGATGGCATCGGATGCAGCCAGCGCCATGCGTGCTTTGTCCATATCGCCTTGACCCTCTAGGATTTCTGCCCTTTGGACTTGAACCCGCACATATAGGTCTGGCGACAACGGGGCCTGGGTCATGAGCGCATCCGCGCGATCCAGCATGCGCAATGCGTTTTCATGTTGCGATTTGAGTTGGTAGCCTCGTGCCTTTTGCCAGCACACTTGCGCCGCGTTCAATGGGGCTTTTTCGGCGGCTTCTTTTTCTAGAAAATCAAAATTGGCCGAAACGGTTTTCTGGGGGGCAAAAGTATTCATGGCGCTGAGCATGCGCGCCAGCATTTTAAACCCACGTTTGATGGTGTCCAAATCGTGGGTGTTGCTTTGCCACAGCCGTCCCATTCGTTCTAAGCAAGCCGCATACAGCTGGGCAGCATGCTCCAGTTGTCCACTTCGATAAGCATGATCAGCTGCTTTCCCGTACCATTTTTCTGCTTGAGTGGGTTCGTTGATGGCATCGTAAAGCATGGCCAATTGTTCCGCATGATGGTCTACTTTTGCCGCAGTGGATTGGGCAAGGGTTTTGGCCAGTCGTTTTTGATACCGATGGGTGTCATCTTTTGTGAGTTGAGCCCGGACCACTTCACGATAGCGTCGCTGTTCAAAGCGCCATTGGTGCTCGGTACCGGGAATTTTTTGAATAATCCCTTTTTGCTCGCATTCCCACAGTGCGGTTTTTTGATCGACGCTGTGTTGGGTGGTGAGATGAATCAGCTGCGCTGAGAATGGCTGCTGCAAGAGGCAAGCGTAGCTGAGAAAAGTGATGGAATCATTGCTGCATTGCTCAATTTTTGCTTCTGTGAGTTCCAAAAGTGTTTCGGGGATACGCCGGGACGAAAGTTCCCTTTTGAGGTGCGCGTTGCTGCTGATGACTTCGATAAAGTCATGGTCCTGTAAGTATTGGGTGAGCGCCTGTAAAAACCTGGGATTGCCCTTGGCTCTATCGTTCAAAAAATTAAAGAGCACCCCGGGGATTTCTAAAGCATTGAGTTGATGCCCCACCATTTGTTTGGCCCCGTTGCTTTGCAAGGGTGCCAAAGTAGATGCCGACATGCCCAAGCAGCGATGATCATTGGCCGGTTGCCGCGTACTGGCCAATAACAGAAGGCCTTTGGTTTCAAATTGTGCATTGTGCTTTTTGACCAATTGAATCAGGTGCAGCCAAAACCGCTGAGAGGCTTGATCGCACAGTCCAAAATCATCCACCAAAAGGCCCAGTCCAAATTTATTGGCGGTTAATAAAAACACTTGTCGAATGGCATCATCGGTTAAAAAAGCTTCCTCTTCATGGGTGAGTCGCGTGCGTCTGGATTCTGGCCCCCAAAGACGCATTAAGCGATCGGTGTGCTCGGGCGGATAGCCAATGCGTTCCAAGTAACGAATATGCTTTTCTTGAAACTCATGGGCGCGTTCGCCTTCACCACAAAGGGTCAACACGGCTTCGCGGACAAACTCCAGGTGGCCCTTGGAGAGTCCCCCGGAGGGTCTGAGAAACAGGGTTTTAAAACCTCGGGTTTGGAGTCGGCGTTCAAAGGCGCGAAGCAAGGCAGTCTTGCCCATGCCTGCACCTGCACAAAAAATATGTGCGGCCGGTTGTCCCTTGTGGACCTGCAACCAAAGTTCGTTGAAGGTCTCCCATTCTTGGGCCCGCCCAAAAAAAGCGTCAGGGGTGGGTTGTTGACCTTCCAAAGAAAACTCCTGCAATGGGGGCAATTTTGCGATGGTTTTCTTCGTGGGTCAAATATTCGGGGTTAAGGCCTGCGATTTGAAAGGCCTGCCCGATGGCAGTATGGGCACAGAGGCGGCTGCGTTTGGTGTTTATGGGGCGGCCAGCCGCACGGGGCGCCGCTGCGTGTTTTTGGCTTGGAAGCCCTTTTCATCCCGGTCGTCTTTGGCGGTTTCCCGCAGCATGGCGGTGAGGGTGTTGATCACATGAGAGGCGCAGGCCAATCCAAAGGCACCTGTCACAAAAGCGGCCGTTCCATCGATGAGATTTTGGCTGTCACAGTTGTGTTCTTGGTATTTGGTGGGGCAGACACAACGGAAGCCTTCCCCTTCATCATAGGTGAGTTCTTTGGGCCAAGCGCGGTGCTCATCTGAATACACGGCGGTGATTCCCATGGGTCCTTTGCCGGGCAAACCATGCTTTTTTCGAAGAATGTGTCGCATTTCTCGTGCCATGGGGTCCACTTGGGTGTTGGCGATATCCGCAATTTGAATGCGTGTGGGATCCAGTTTACCTGCTGCACCCATGGAAGAAATCACTGGAATGCCGAGGTCTTTACAGGTTTTTAACAAGTGTCCTTTGGCTGTCATGTTATCGATACAGTCCACCACGTAATCGTATTGTTGGGCTTCAGGCCAGGGCGGGGTGAGCAGGGCCTCGCTTCGTTGCGCGTTATAGAAGGCGCGTTTGGCCACCACTTGGGCTTGCGGGTTGATCAGCTGTAAGCGATCTCGCAAAACCCATGCTTTGGGCTTTCCAATATTGCCTTTGAGGGCTTGGAGTTGTCGGTTGGCATTGGTGACACATACATCATCAAAGTCCACCAAGGTGATGTGCCCGATGGCCGATCGAACCAGTGCTTCTGCCGCGAAAGAGCCCACGCCGCCCACGCCAAACACCACCACTTTGCTCTGCATTAAACGCGAAACCGCGCGATCACCATACAGGCGACCCAAGCGATCGAACCTGCGATGCAAACGGTATTTGTTTTCTTCCGCCAAGTTCTCTTTGAAGCTGGATTCGGCGGGTTCGGTGCTGCAGCAACCATCTTCTGTCTGGGACATAAAAACTCCTTCCGTACCTTTAGCAAGTTCTTCAGGAGGTTCAATGCGGCTTTAGTGGGTCTTTTGAAATTGGGGGAAAAGACGGTGAAGGTTTTGGGTGGCAGAAATGGCCAACACCCCGGGAATTTCGCCTCGAATCTCACTTAAATGGTTGAAAATGTGAGGCAAGTCGGAAGGTTCACTCAGGGGACGCTTGGCGTGGACCCAGGGGTGATCGGGTCCATCACTTTCCACGGCCAGGAGGTTCAAAGGCACTGTTTTAAGGGCTGCACGCATCTTTTTGGCCCGTTCGTGGGTGGCCAAACCGCCAAATGACATGATTAAATCCATTTGAGCAAACTGAGGCACCATTTCTGCTGACGCACCGAAGGCATGCAACAAGCCGCCCGCGGGAAGCTTGCCAAAATGTTTGAGTTTCATCAGCACGCGGCCCCATGCTTTGGCGGCATGAATAATCACCGGTAACGCAGCATCTCGTGCCATCTCCAACTGGGCCATGAAAATCTCTTCTTGGAGTAAGATATCGGGCATGTTGTTTCGCGCATCCAAACCGATTTCACCGATGGCGACAATTTGTTGGTCATCAATGCTTTTTTGCAACTGACCCAACTGCTCTTTTTTTGTTTCACTTTGAACAAAGGCGGGATGCCAACCCAAGGCCCGCCAGATGTTGGGCTGACTTTCTGCGGGGGGAATCTTTTTGTCTTTGTCCGTCATGGGTTCAGTGCCTGCCCAAACCAAGTGCCGCACGCCGGAGTGATCGGCCCGGTGAAGGACGCCGGACAAATCTTCGTAACGCGGATCGTCCAAATGTACCAGCGGATCGATCAGGCCGGAAGCACGGCGTTCGGTCACGAGGCGTCCTGCTGCGTTGCGGCGCGTTGAAAACTTTTTACCAAGAAAAAGACGCCAAGCATGACGAAGAGCAGCACCAGACAGCCGCGACCGGTGCGGCCCAACACCAGATCGCCGATGCCAAAAAGTGTTCCGTACATGACCCAAAGTCCCACCATCAGTTTTAGAAATAACGTACCAAAATTATTGGTGTCGGTAGAGTTGGATTTAAACTCACGCCATCCTGGACCTTGCGGTCGAATGCGGTCGACAAACTGTTGTAAGTGTTTTGGATCGTTTCTCGGCCCCCACAAAGAAATTGGAATCCAGGTGGCCAACGAAATGCCGGCGATCAACAATATTTGTAACCACCCGGGAATTTCAAAGAGAAATAAAGCGTTGGGTCCGCCAAAGATGGTTTGACTGCAGCACACTTGTAAAAAGATGGCGGTGCCAGTGGTCACGCCGATGGCTGCCAATTCTGCTTGTGGCGTGACTCGGTGCCAGTACCAGCGAATGGCTGATACTGAGCCCAGGCCTGCGCCCAAGGTGACCAAAAATTGCCACACCGATGCGATGTTATGAATGAAGGTGGCAAAGAGGCCGGCGAGAATCGCCATGAAAACGATGGCCGCCCGAGATACCCAGACTGCCTTTTGCGGTGCAGCGTCGGGCTCAATAAATCGCAAATATAAGTCTTGGACCAAGTAAGAGGCGCCCCAGTTCGTATGGGTATCAATGGTACTCATAAATGCGGCAAGCAAGCTCACCAGCATCAGTCCCAGTAAACCCGCAGGCAGGTAGTGTTTCATGAGCAGCGGGTAACCCATTTCACGATCGAGCAATTGGGCACGCAGCCCCTCAAAGCTTTTTTGGGGCTCGCCGGGGAGTTGGATTAAAGCGGTGAGCGCCCCACTTTTTTCGAAGCCTTTATAGGACAGGGTGAGTGTGTTGTTTTCGTATTTGAGGGTTTGACCTGTTTGCCCGTTCAGAACCAGTTGGGTTCGTTCTGGGACATTTTCAATGGTGATTTCGCCACCGCGCACCACATCCAAATCGTTAGCGCTAATTTTAACATCCGCTTGGTCGGGTAATGGGGTGAGGTGCTCAGCATCGTTCTTACTCAAGCTGGGATACAAAATCAAAGAAGCAAGGGCCACGATAAACCAGGGCCAAGGTCGCAATGCATTGTGCGCAACGGCAAACCACAGCGAAGCGGCTTCAGCGTGTTGCTCATTTTTACAGGCGGCCAAGCGTTGCACCATATAGCCATTGCCCTCTGCATAACGCCACCAGCCAGCAAAGATGAACACCACAAAAAAGATCAATGGCATGGTGGGATGATCGGCCCTTGGGATGAAGTCCAGCCAATCCGCCAAATGTCGTCCTTCTTGTTGTAGGGTATTGGCCAATGCGGGGATGAGACCTTGGGCTTTGTCATTGGCTTGACTGACCGCCGTTTCCACCGAGCCCATTCCGCCAAAATCGGTGATGACGTAGAATGCGAGCAAGATGGCACCGCCCATACCCAAAAGAAATTGCACCAAATCGGTGATCACCACGGAACGGAATCCGCCCAAAGTGGTGTAGGTCACCGAGACCCCGATGCAGCCAGCGATGACCCACGGGGCGGGCCATTCGAAAAAAGCATTGGAGATTTTAACCATGGCTGCAATGACCCAAGCCATGGTGAGACAATTAATGAAAACACCAAAATAGACAGCTTTAAAACCACGTAAAAAAGCAGCAGGCTTTCCGCTGTAACGGAGTTCGGTAATTTCTGCATCGGTCAAGACACCAGAGCGTCGCCACATCTGTGCGAAGAAAAAGGTGGCAACCAAATGGGCAATGCCCCACGACCACCAAATCCAGTTCCCGCTGATTCCCTGACTGGCCACAATGCCGGTGACAGCCAATGGGGTGTCGGCAGCGAAGGTGGTGGCCACGATACTGGTACCAGCCAACCACCAGGGGTACTTGCGATCGCCCACAAAAAAGGAGTCCACCGAGGTGGATGCTTTTTTGGTAAAAAATGACCCCAGTCCAATGGCGAAGACCACGTAACCAATAATTAATAGCCAATCGATGGTGGCCAAACTAGAAGGCATGGGTCACCCGTTCTAAAGGCATGTGGAACGCTGTGGCTTGATTTGGATCTGGCGATAGACAAACGCCCTCATGTTTAAGCATGGCTATTTTTAGCTCGAGGCCTGCGCCGAAACCGCCCAGCCGGTTTCCTGACCCGATGACCCGATGGCAAGGAACGAAGAGTGGCCAAGGGTTATTGTTCATGATTTGGCCAACGGCGCGTGCGTGCCCGGGGGTATAACCCGCTTGCTGTGCCAAGGCCCCATAACTGATCACTTGCCCAAAGGGGACTTGGATCAGAGCGTGATAGATTCGCTGTGCGAATGGGGTGGCTGCGGAATGCAACCAGTCCTTTTGAGCGCGCACAGGCTGCCCTGAGCAATACGCATCTAAAAATTGTAGGTAGGTGTTAGGTATTTTTGATTTTGGCAGTGGACGGGCTTGCGTTTCTTTGGCTCGCAGCTGCACCCGAGAAATTTTTTCGCCGATCAAGTAAATGCGAAACTGCCCCAATGGGTTTGGGTGGGTGAAATAAAATTCTTTTGGGTGGGCGGACATTATTTTTCTCGAAGTCGCGGAATGAGCTCTACAAAGTTGCAGGGCCGCAGCCGAATGTCCAATTGATGCACCAAAATTTCATCCCACGCATCGCAGACCGCGCCTTTGGAACCGGGCAACGCAAAGATATAAGTGCCTTGACTGACCACGGCGCACGCGCGGCTTTGAATGGTGGAGGTGCCGATTTTTTTGAATGAGATCATGCGAAATAATTCGCCAAAGCCTGGAATGCTTTTTTCACCCACTGCGCTTAGGGCTTCTGGGGTGGCATCTCGGCCGGTGACGCCAGTTCCGCCGGTGGTGATGATCACATCGATTTCAGGGTTGGACGCCCATTGCTCCAGTTGAGAGATGAGGCCATCCAGGTCATCACTCAGCAAAAGGCGGGCGGTCAGCACGTGACCTGCGCTTTGAATCCTTTCGGCCAATACATCGCCACTTTTGTCTGTTTCAAGCGTGCGGGTATCTGAAACAGTCAACAGGGCGATTTGAATGGGTTGAAAGGGGCGTTGCAAGTCGAGGGCCAAGGGCGTCTCCTCTAGGCGCTTTGGGCTTGGCTGCTGCCTTTTCCGGATTTCTTCTTCCCAGCCTTTTTTGCCGTGGGGGTGGGTTCAGGTTCTGCTTCTTCCTCAACCGGGTTGCCTTCGGCAGAGTTGGTCACCACATATTTACCATCGAGGTATTTACGCACGTAAGTGTTGGTGTGGCGTCGTTCCATGGGGGAACGCGCTTCTTCTTCTCGCTGTGGGCTACCACTGCGATAGAGCGGTTCTTTGCCCAAAGGCCAGATGAAAGCGCCGGGCCCCCGCTCTGACAACGGTTGCGGCAACTCACGTTCAATGATCTGAGTGGTTCTGGCTGAAGATAATTCAGCCAAAACGGCGGCGTGCTCTTCGAGTCGTTTGAGGACTTCGGGGAGGCGTGCACGCTCATGTTCGAACACATGGTACTCAAACGTTAAACGGTCGCTGTCACGGAACTGCCAAAGACCGATAATCCGCCCTTCGTCGACGATCACACTGACGGCATTGCCATTGGCATCATAAATCCAAGGCAGCAGAGCTTCGTCCACGAGGCGCCGGTGATCGCGCCAGCCCAGGGTATACGCATCCCAAAGAGGGAGGAACTGAATGGGGCGGCTGTTTTCGGGGGGATTGCGCAAGGTGTCCACCCGTTCTCGAAGACCGATGAGTTCGGTAGACAAGCCTTCGATGGGGTATTTGAGCACTTCGCGTCCCAGCTGTGTGATCACCCGTTGCACGTGCAATGGTGGTAGTCCGGTCCACCATGAAATGTCGTCGGGGGATGCGGGCCCGTAGGAGCGCAGGTAGCGTCGCACCAGCTCGGTTCGCGCGGGTTCGGGATTGTCCATGGTGAGGTTGATGTCGGGCAACCACCGGTTGAACAGGGCGTAGAAGAAGTTGTTGCTCTTCCAGCCTTTGAAGGTGGTACGAACCAAGACGCCTTTGTCGCAGAGTTTGCGAAGAATCAGACGCTCGGTGTTGAGCCCCGGACGTTTTTCTAATCCGGGATACATGATGTCCATGAGTTGTTCATGGGCCAAAGGCATGGGGAAGTCGGCCTCTTTGAGACGGTGGGCGTATCGGGCCAGGTGATTGTCGGTGATGCCTTCCTTTTCCAAGCGTTCGGTGGCGGTACGTCTGAGCACCGTGTGAAGGGCCCGAAAATACAGCGGGTAATCGCTGGTGGAGACCAAGAAGAGGGCGCCACGAAAGGCCCCTACGCGCAGCAGGGTGCGATCGTTGATGAGCGCTTCATTCGGGTCTTCCAAATGAAGGTTGGGGCGCCGGGCCTTGAGGGACAAAACTGCCACCGGATTGGGGCCATAAAAACCGGGACGCGCAGAAATGGCATCTACCAAGGTTTCGGTTTCGTTGAAGTTGTTGATAACGGAGTGATGAAAGCGCTGTAAGTCGCGAAGCGGTATGGGATTGAGTACAATACGGCTGGCCATGCGAAAATTCCCCTTTATCTCGAGCGCAAAATCCGCGCCCGAACAGGGCTCATAACCTGTTTACAGGGGTGAAAAAAGGTATTTTCGAGCGAATTTTATGACAAAACGCCTCATAACAGGCTAAAAATAGGCTCCAAGGAGCTCGATGTGCGCGATAAAAGCAAAATTCCACCGGAAATGACATTGGATGAGGGGAAAAACCACCCCATCGATCCTGATGATCAAAGTTTGTTTGGCACCCGCAGACCGCGCCCCATGGGGGTGGGAAGACATTTAATGGTGGTCTTGTTGTGCTTTTTGGCGGCCCTGGGTTTGGCTGTTTATTATGCCGAAGTGCCCATCGAAGGTCCCGATGCGCCCTCAGACAAAGCTACTTCACCACAGCCCTGAGTTGTGCCTGCCCATCTTTCATGACCACCTTAAAGCCGATGGTTTTACCGGGATGCTTTTTTTGTAGGGCTGGAAGCTGTTTTTTTAACTTTTGTGACATGCCGTCCAATGACAAGTTTGTTTGTTGTCCTGCAATTTTTCGTGCCTTGAGATAGGTATTGTAGATTTTTTTGATTTCATGGTCGCTTAGGCTCGTTGGTAATTGTGGCATCTCCGGCATCGGTGCCGGTACATTCATGGGGACAACGGGCGCTTTGTTTTTTTGTGCGGCACGGAGCCGGTCACGACGGGAGTCGCCTTTTTCAATGGCCACCATCTCCCTGCGCCACTTTTGATCGTAAGCGGTGAATCTTTGTAGCAACGCATTCACGCGGTATTTCAACGCGGTGGGCCACTTGGCATCAGAGGCTGCATTTTGGAAGTTACGCAGAGCACGGTGTAACTCATCCCTGGTGCCTTCCGGGGGCAGTCGTTCGAGCCCTTGAAAATACAACTCGAAACGGAGCTGTAACTGATTCAGCCGTTGTTCGAATTGTTTAATTTGTAGCGCGCGATCATCCATATTCAAATTTTACTGGACTGGGGAAAAGACGTCAAAAATCAAGGAACGTTTTGGGGGGATGTTTGCTTTTTTCGACTTTGCGTTAAGCCCACGAACCGCTTGTATTCGCTCTGATAATAGTCGCGCTGTTGAAGTCCCTGTTCAAGAAGCAGTTTTTCCATCATGACCATGGCCTCCTCGGGGCGGCCCGTTTGGGCTTCTGCTTCGGCCAAAGTGTGCAGGATCGCTGGCGGAACATCCGCACCTGCTTTTTCCACAGCGAAACGGGCCAGCTGAATGGCTTTAGAGGGTTTATGGTACTGCGGGTTTTTGGTGGTGAGTAAAAACCAGGCACAGTTGTTGATGAGCTCGATAACGGGCTCGGTTAACGTGAGGGCCAAGGCTTCATCGCACAACGCATTGGTAAAATGGGCGTCGTGAAACAGTTGCTGGTCTGTGTTGGCGGTTGGGGCGATGTGCCGCAGCGCGACGCCCCACGCGTGGTTCGTACTTTGATTGAGATTGCTTAAGGCTGCCACCAACAGCGGCTTGGCTTTGTTGGGTTGGTTATTGTGCAGGAAAACCCGTGCTTCTACGAGTGCCACACTCGGGTGTAACGGATCGATGAGTTGTGCCAGGTTTAGGTGTTTGTCTAATTTGTCTTTTTTACCGTAGTCGATGGCATCGTGTGCTTGGGTCACGTGATAGTGCACCCTATCGGTGGGTTTGAATCCAAGGACCAAAAACAGAACGCACACGGTCAGTCCCAAAGAACTTCCCCACGTGGCCATGCGCGGTGACCCCAGTTTTTGAGTCTGGACCTGTACTGCGTCGTCGACATCTTTTTCTTCTTTCGGTGGCGCCGTGAAGAAGATGAAGGACCGGTCGGCCAACAAACCCGCGCCCAAAATAATTCCAATGATTAAGCCGCCTAAATGGGCGGCGTTGTCGATAATCGGAAACATACCTCCGATCACGAGGTTGAGCGCAATGACCACCAGCAACTCGATGAACAAGCGGAAGCCGATGGTTTCGTGCCGTGCAAAAAAGCTGAGGACCAATAACCCGCCAATAAGCCCAAATAGCCCTCCGGATGCGCCCACGGCCAATTGCCCGTTGATGTACAGAGAAAAGCCAAAAGAGCCCAGCCCCGACGCTAAAAAGAGAAGGAGGAAGCGCGCGGTACCCAAAGTGGGCTCTAACAGTGGACCGATCTGTCGAAGCACAAAAAGGTTAAAGAAGAGATGGAGAAATCCACCGTGCAAAAACAGCGCGGTAAAGATTCGCCAGCTGTCCCCGTGCCAAATATGAATTGGGCTGGCCGCGCCGTGCTCCAGTAGGGTTTGCGGTTGAAAAAGAAGCAGGCCCTCCATCGAATTGGGAGCGACGATCAACATCCATGCGTAAACAAAGATGATCACGAAGGACAAAAGTTGGGTGGCCGGTGTGAGCATGACGTGTTTTAGAAACCCTCCTCTCAAAAGATAGCTATTTTCAGAGATTTTTCGAGTAATTTTTCAAGGATTTTCAGGGCTTTGTGCTAAAATCCCTTCTAGCGGGCCGTTTGCGCCTTTTAAGGGTTTTTGAACGTATGCGTGTTGCCACCCCAATTCTCTATTTCTCATTATGGGGCCTTTTAATGCTCTTGGGCTGCCCCGAGCCCAATGATGGCCCTCAACCCCCGCCCAAGCCTCCCGCGCAAAATGTGGTGGCCTTAGACGCTGGGGGTAGGGTTCTCCCTCCGGATAAGGATGGTGGGGCGCCCATTTTCATCGCAGATGCGGGTTTGGGGGAACCACAAAAAGCAGATGCCGCCGTACCCACAGAGACCATTGATGCGGGGCAAAACGAACCAATTCCACCCCCAGAAAGCGATGCCGGCGTGGAGACCATCCCGCCAGACGATGCCGGTATTACCCCCCCTCTCATTTTTACTGGGCAAACTTTCGACTTAGCAAATGGCAGTTGGCTCACGGGGGTGACCGCAAGCACCTACGGACATGACCCGTTTTTGGTGACCGCTTCCGAGGCGGAAGGGCATTTCGAAATGGAGGTTAATGCCGGTGGTTTGTTTTTCCTACGAACCTCTTGGCCGGGGTATCGTACCACTTTCTCTCCGATCGCGATTCAGAATGTTTCCGTATCGCAAAACATTCCCATGGTCAGCAATGACTTGGTGACCCAATGGAGCACTGACACCGGCACGGTCCAATCCAATGCGTGTGGGTTGGTCCTTTTACAGGTGCTTGATGGTGGCGGCGAAGGTTTGGCAGGCGTGGGGCCCGTCACATTATCCGATGCCGTCGATGCCTCGGGCCCTTTTTATTTGGATAACGACCATCAGGTGCTCATCGATGCGACCGGTACATCTGAGGCTGGATATGTCCTATTTATGAACGTGTGCACGGCAGGCTCTAATTTGATATCCACTCAAACTTCATTCACGCGCACGATAGAGATCGAGGGGGACACCGAAGAACGAATTTTAAGCATGCACACCGCGACGGTTTTGTTCGAAAAAATGATGGTGGGCGAAGCACCGCCACCGCCGCCGCCGCCCGAAAACCTGATCGACTTTGCCACCGAAATCCACCCTCTGTTTGAGTCCCTGTACTGTGCCAATTGTCACCGGGCCAACAGTCCTTTGCCGAACATTCAGCTGGAACTGGATGGCACGCCCGATGCCGTGTACGAAGCGTTGTTGGGCGGCGATGCGCCACGTGTTGATCTCAACGTACCGGATGATTCTTTATTGCTAAAAAAACCATTGCTCGAAGATCCGCCAGACCATCCCAACGCTGCATTTATCGCCACCAACGATCCAGCTTATGTGCTCATTCGGTCATGGATTGAGCAAGGGGCCCCTTTTGAAGGCTCCGTCTTTGTGGACCCGCCCGAGCCCCTTCGTTTCGCAGAAGATATCATGCCCATTTTTCAGGTGGGCGGTTCGGGTCGCGGCTGCGCCAGTTGTCACAGTGGGACGCTGCCCAGTGGCGGATTGGGTCTCGCCGGTGCGCCGGATGCGGTCTATGACCATTTGGTGGCGGGCGCCTTACTGGATCTCACGACGCCCGTGAACTCTCCGCTGCTCCAAGTCCCCGCCTCCAGCGACCTCCAAATTCACCCCACAAGGGTGTTTTACAGCGAAGACGACCCTGATTTTCAACGCATTTTGACATGGATCGCGGATGGTGCGGTTCATGAAGAAAACAGTGATGGGGGTCTTTAGAGGGCTCTCGAAAGACGAATTGCCTCATTTAAGGGCTGAAAAGGCAATTTAAACCCCAATTAAAGCGCCTCCTTATTGACGAATGAAGGAGGACCGGTTTACCAATGCCCACTGGTTTTTTCTCGTAAAAGGAATGCATGCATATGGACTTACAGCCTTCTTCAAAGTCTTCCTCCCCACAATCGCTCAAAGAGGTGGTCATTCGGTTCGCAGGTGATTCAGGCGACGGGATGCAGTTGACAGGAACAGAGTTCACCCGAGCGGCCGCTTTGGCGGGCAATGATATTGCCACGTTCCCCGATTTTCCTGCTGAGATTCGGGCGCCCGCGGGCACTTTAGCAGGGGTTTCTGGTTTCCAACTTCACTTCGCATCCCACAGTATTTTCACACCTGGCGATGCACCCGATGTGATCGTGGCCATGAATGCTGCGGCCCTCAAAGCCAACCTGAATGACCTCAAAGAGGGCGGCATCTTGATCGTGAACGAAGGCTCTTTCACGAAAGCCAATCTCAAAAAAGCGGGGTATGAGGCCAACCCACTCGAAGACGGTTCCTTAGACGGTCGTCGTCTTATCGCCATCGATATGAACCAGCTGGTCGCGAAAGCACTCGATGAAACAGAGCTTTCGCCCAAAGAGGTCGCCCGCTGTAAAAATTTCTGGGCCTTGGGGTTGATGTACTGGCTTTACAGTCGCGAGCCAGCCAAACAGATCGATTGGATTCAAGCGAAATTTAAACGCAAGCCAGAACTTGCAAAAGCTAATATCTTGGCTTTCAAAGCAGGATACGCCTATGGCGACGCCACAGAGCTTTTCCAAGAAACATTCGAAGTAAAAAGTGCGGATATGCCCCAAGGCCGCTACCGAAGGGTTATGGGCAACAATGCTTTGGCGATGGGGTTTGTCGCTGCCGCGAACAAAGCAGATTTACCGTTGTTTCTTGGAAGTTACCCCATCACGCCTGCCTCGGATATATTGCACGATTTAGCCCGATACAAACGTTTCGGTGTGACCACGTTTCAGGCTGAAGATGAAATTGCTGCCATGGGTGCAGCGATTGGGGCGGCTTACGGCGGAGCACTGGCAATGGCCACCACATCGGGGCCTGGTTTGGCTCTTAAGGGTGAGGCCATGGGCTTGGCCATGATTTTAGAATTGCCGGTGGTGGTGGTGAATGTACAACGTGCTGGACCTTCCACGGGTATGCCCACGAAAACAGAGCAGTCGGACTTCCTGCAAGCGATGTATGGTCGGAATGGTGACTGTCCTGTGGCCGTTTTGGCGGCAAAAAGCCCTGCAGACTGTTTTGATACGGCCATCGAGGCATCCCGAATAGCTATCAAATACAGGTGTCCAGTCATCGTATTGAGCGATGGCTATATCGCGAATGGCGCGGAGCCATGGCGCATGCCAAAACCCGAGAACATCCCAGAGATCGATCCTGGTTTCCGGACCGACCCCGAAGGCTATATGCCCTACGCGCGCAACCCTGATACGTTGGCTCGAGACTGGGTTCGACCCGGCACACCGGGCTTGCAGCACCGTGTGGGTGGCCTGGAAAAAGACCAACTCACTGGTGACGTTTCCTACGACCCCGAAAACCACGAAACCATGGTTCGCTTGCGAGAAGAGAAAATCCAAAACATCGCCAACGACGTGACCGAAGCCCAAGTGGAAGGGGCCCAAGAAGGTGATTTGCTGGTCGTGGGCTGGGGCGGCACTTATGGCGCGCTTAAGCAAGGCGTGGCAGCTCATTTGGCGCAAGGCAATAAAGTGGGACACTTGCACCTGCGGTGGTTAAGTCCATTGCCTCGCGGCCTAGAAGACATCTTCAAGCGCTACAAAAAAGTGCTGGTATGTGAATTGAATCGTGGGCAGGTATGGCGCCATTTGAGGGCCGAATACTTGGTGCCCGCTGAAAAATACACGAAAGTACAAGGTTTGCCGTTTATGGTTTCAGAAATTAAAGAAGCCATCGATGCGCATTTGGCCAAATAAAAGTTACGCAGTTAAGGAAAACACCTATGACAAACGTTGCGAAGATTAAAGAGCCAGCCGAGCAGGCCCCCATTCCATTCACCCGTAAAGACATGAAGACCGAAAATGACGTGCGGTGGTGTCCGGGTTGTGGTGACTACGCGATTTTAGCGTCCATTCAAAAAACCATGCCCACCCTGGGTGTTGCCAAGGAGGACTTGGTTTTTATTTCAGGTATTGGGTGTTCCAGCCGTTTTCCTTACTACATGAACACCTACGGCATGCATTCCATTCACGGTCGTGCCCCCACTTTTGCCACTGGCTTGAAGGTGTCTCGTCCTGAACTCAGTATTTGGATGGTCACTGGGGATGGCGATGGTTTTTCCATCGGCGGCAATCACATGATCCACCTCTTACGTCGCAATGTAGATATCAATGTTCTGCTGTTCAACAATGAGATTTATGGTTTAACCAAAGGTCAGTACAGCCCAACTTCCGAGGTGGGTAAAGTGGCAAAGTCCACCCCCTATGGTTCGGTGGATCATCCCGTGAACCCAATGGCCATCGCCATGGGCGCGGAAGCATCTTTTATGGCCCGCGTGGCTGACACCGATGCTGCTTTGATGACTGACATTTTTCAAAAAGCCCATGAGCACAAGGGGACGGCCTTCATCGAAATTCTGCAAAACTGTATCGTATTTAATGACGGTGCTTTCGTGCAGGTTTCGGACAAAAAACAGCGAAATGCCAATCAAGTTTTACTGGAGCATGGCAAACCATTGATCTACGACGATGGCAAAAAAGGCATCGCGTTAAATACTGATACCATGAAACCTTATATCGTGGATCTCGAAGCCAACCCTGAGAAAACGTCTGATCTGCTCGTTCACGATGAAAAAGATGCCACCGGTATGCTGTGCCATGTGTATGCTTGGATGCGTCATCCTGAAATGCCGATCCCCGTGGGCGTCTTTCGTGCGCTACAGCGACCCAGTTACGACGAGGCCGTGAATGCCCAACGCGAAGCGATCATCGCCAAAGAAGGGCGCGGAACGCTTGAAGAGCTGTTAAACGATGGCGATGTGTGGGACGTGGACTAGTCGCGCCACGTGGGCGCAGCAAACGCTCTTTAAGAATCTTTTACAAAGATAACTATTCGTTCTCTTCGAGGTTGTTGGGGACCACAGGTTCAAGAGATTCGACCAATTCGGTCAGGCCTAAAGTGTTCACATTTTTTTCTGCCAACCGTTCTTCGATCACAGGGGCCGCGAAGGCTCCGGACCACGTTCGAATGAGCGCGTCTTCAGGATCATTGATGGTACGTTGGATGTCGATGGCCAAGCGTCCAGAGATGGTGCTTTGGTTGGGGGTGAATCCGGCGTCATCAATGCTGATTTCCACCGAACGCAAAGACCCCATGGGAACGAAATCATCGAAGTTCGCACTTTGGTCTAAAATTTCAGGTTCGGGCATGACGTGCGCCAAGAATCGCCCATCACTCAAAATGGTGCTCTCTTCCAATACACTTTCCAGCTGAGACCCTTTGGTGGCTTCTGTGTTTGGGAAAAAGTGCATGGTCATTAAGTCACGCAGTTGAATTTCGTGTCGCATGTCTTCCAGCCGAGATCCGGGCAGGCTGGCCAGATCATCATTGGGGTTGAACACCAGCCAGCTCATAATAATGTGCATGCGTGGGTTTTCGCGGATTTTCAGGTCCTCATCGTAGGCGTCCACATAGGCGAAAACGGTGCCGTTCGGGCTGAAGCTCTTTTGGGAGTTTGGATCTTTCTCAAAACTGGCTTCACCAAATTGGCACGCGGACAGGGCCAAAATGAAACAGAGACGGTGTAGGTATTTCAGTGAATATAGGCGCGACATGGTTCCTCCTGGCGGATCCCGGGGCCAACGGGTGATATGCTGATACCACGACCTACATGCATGACCAAAAAAATGGCCTGTTGTGGGCATTTTGCTTGTGTTTGGGGTTATTTTCCAAGGACACTGAAATCCCCGTTTTTACAGGAGCATTGAGACTTCACATGCCGGCACCATTGGCCGATCAACAAATACTAGACGCTTTCCGGGTGAATCCTGACAAGACCCTCACCTTGAAGGAACTTTCAAAATTTCTGGGTGTGGCACCTGACGGCCGTGCGTTTTTGAGAAAGCGCGTTCGCCAGCTGGTACATTCGGGGCATTTACGTTCGCTGCCCTTGAAACGCTTTGCGTTGGCCCACCTCAATGAGCAATACGATGGCTATGTGCGGCGGAACCCCAGGGGGTTCGGTTGGTTTATTGCCGATGCGCCAGAAATCGAAGATGCTTTCATCTCACCGCCCGCCATGGCTGGCCTCTTTGACGGCGATCGCATTAAGGCGGTGGTGTATCAATCCCCCAAAGGGTGGGACGCGCAAGTGCATCAGGTGATCGAGCGCGGGCGAGAACGAATCACGGGAACATATCTGCTGCGGGGCAAGGCGCACATGGTGCAGCCCGATCCAAAAATCTTTGATGAGCCGATTTTGATCACCGGTAAAGGCATCGGAAAGCAAAAAGGTTTGTTTCCTGGTGTGTTGGTGGAAGTTCAGATGCTTTCTTTTCCAACCGATATCGCTATGGCGTCAGGAGAAATCACCGGGGTGCTTGGGGTCCCGGGCGAGCTGTCCGTGGAGGTTCAAAAAAGCATTAGCGCCAGCGGTGTGACCTATGAATTTCCGCCCGAAGTTTTAGAACAGGCGGCGAAGCATGAAGGTGCCATTCCCAAAAAGGCAAAAAGCGGGCGAAAAGATTTAACGACCTTACCGCTTTGCACCATCGACGGGGCAACGGCCAAGGATTTCGACGATGCTGTTTACGCCAAAAGAGAAGGGGAAAACATTCGAGTTCATGTGGCCATCGCTGACGTGGCGCATTACGTGGTGGAGTCCACAAGCTTAGACATTCACGCGTTGGACCGAAGCACTTCTTTATATTACCCCGGCCATTGTATTCCCATGTTGCCAGAAACCCTGTCGAACGGGATGTGTTCGCTCAAACCCAACTGCGAGCGTTTGTGCATGGTGGCCGAAGTGGTGTTGGGAGTTGGCGGCGCTGTTAAAGAAGCCCATTTTTACGAAGCCGTGATGCGATCCCATCAGCGGCTCACCTACACGCAGGTTCAAGCTTTTTTTGAGCATGATGCTGAGGCCATCGCGACGATTGATGAAGACATCCGCGTTAGTTTGGTGGTTCTGCGCGATGCGGCCCAACGGTTGCGTAAGGTCCGTAAGCGTCGAGGCACCATGGATTTAGATGTGCCAGAGCCAGTGATCCATCTGGATGAAGAGGGCCTTCCTGTGGCCATTCATGCCCATCCACGGGTGGAGGCACATCGTGTCATCGAAGAGCTGATGATCATGGCGAACGAAGCTGTGGCGCGCTTTTTCACGAAAAAGAAACGCCCTGCTGTTTATCGAATTCATGAACCACCTGACGCGAAAAAGCTCGAGACACTTTTCGCTTTTGTACGCCGGTTGGGGGCCAACTTGGGTGATGTTGACGTTGAGGATGCCAAAAGCACTCAGACGGTGCTGCAAAAAATCGCTTCCAGCATGACAAACCACCCCGCTAAGGACACCGTTTTGTCTTTGGTGTTAAGAGCCATGATGCAGGCCCGTTACAGCTCCGATAACCGTGGTCATTTTGGTTTGGCATCTGGTGCCTATTTGCATTTTACATCTCCTATTCGTCGCTATCCTGATTTAATCGTTCACCGTTTATTGAAAAAAATATTTAGAGGCGAAGTGGATGAAAAAGACTCGGCCGAGGCTCTCGAGAGTTTGGCCTTGCATTGCTCCAATCAAGAACGTCGGGCGGTTAAATGCGAACGGGACATCAATGACATTTACACCGTTTGGTACATGCAAGATAAAGTGGGAGAGGTGTTCTCAGGCCGGGTGGTGTCAGTCACTGATTTCGGTTTGTTTGTGAGACTGAGCCAGCATTTTGTTGATGGCATGGTTCACTTATCTACGTTGGGCGGCGGTCCGATTGAAAAAGACGAATGGGGGCTGGGGGTCCACGCGCCGCGATCGGGCTTTCAAATACGCGTGGGTGATCCCGTGGTTGTCGAAGTGGTGAACGTCGATCTGGTAAAAAAACACATCGATTTTATCTTGAGGGAGCCCAAACCCACCAACAGATCTACCCTTCCAACCCCCGCAGAGCCTTGGCGTTCCAAAGCCAAAAAACAACCTAAATTACCAGGCCGGTCCACGGGGTGGTCACCCTTAGAAACCGAAGAAGAAGAGGTAACCCCTGAAAAAGAAAGGCCTCCGCGACGAAAGAAAAAAGGTAAGCGAAAAGGCAACCCCCGTAAGAAAAAGAAGGGCAAGGTATCCAAAAGTCGCAGAAGCACCTCAAAGGGCAGCAAACGTCGCTAAACGCAAAATTTTAGACACTCACCGAGAAAACGTTACGCTGTTCGAATGCGTACCGTTCAACAAACAAGACTTGAAGTTACCCGTCCCAGTACTTTTTATTTGACCGCCAAAAGGCGTCAGTGTTTGCACCGGTGGATTCAAAACAAAGTACGAATGAGAACCCATCCCGAAAAGCGCTCATTAGCCGTAGTGAATAAGATTCTGGAGCAACAAAATGCGAATTGTTGCCCTCTGTGCGGAAATGGCTTCGATGTGGATGCTTACCAAGAAACCCAAACCACGTATTGGGCCTGCGTAAAAATCCGATGCGACTCTTGCCGGCATGAATGGATCTTGCAAGAATCCCATGTGGTATAAATCCTCAGGGGTGTCGGGTGCGTGGTTCTTGGATATTTCTTTTATCAATGGGTTTTCTGATCGCTTGTCCCAGGCCGGCGTCTGAACCTGGAAAAATAAGTACATCCCAATCGCTGCAAAATAAACTGCGTGGCCTCCAGTCCATTCCATCAAGAAACCAAGGCCCGCCGCCCTTGCCGCCTGAACTCCAAGCCATGGAAAAGCGGCGTTTGGAAGCTCGTAAAAAAGTCAGCCCTGAAGAAAAGTTAGCCCGCGAGGAAAAGCATAAGGAGCGGGCACAAGAGGCTGAGAATCTTCTATTGACCGCGGATCGTGAAAAAAAGGCCGGGCGTGTGGGGACGGCCTTATCACTTTGCGACCGAGCGCTCAGGCGAGGAGCGGGGCTGAGCCAAATTGGATACCGGCCTCAGCTGTGCATGGGAGCCATCTGGGCGTCTCAGGAGCGGTGGGTCCCCATTCTCCAGTTGTTCCGTCGGAGCAAGAGACCCAAGCCAGATTGGGCGGGATTTGCCCGTTGGCAGCTTCAAGGTGCCCAGGCATTGATTCAAGTTGGAGATGTTGTGGAGGCGAAAGCCATCTTGATAGCCATAAAAAAACACCCAGAGGTGGCACCGGAGGCCCTTCGTGCGTTAGAAAGCTTAGAGCGCAA
The DNA here is from genome assembly GCA_002721815.1 of Myxococcales bacterium. Classification (GTDB taxonomy): domain Bacteria; phylum Myxococcota; class UBA727; order UBA727. The sequence goes on along the minus strand of PBLQ01000045.1, from coordinate 43,190 downwards.
AACAAAGGAATCACATGACGGGCAAAAAGGGCCGTAGAGCCTCCGAGCGACGCACCGCGAAGCAAAATGATGAAGCGAGAGCTCAGGGCGAAAAGACCGAGGTCCAATCATCTGAGCGCGTCAACATGACCAAAACGGTGGAGGGGGCTTCGTTGGTGGGCTCCACCGATATGCCAACCCGACGCTCCCAAAAAGCACTGGGTTCTGAAACCCAAACCCGCCAGGGTTTACGCTTTGACAGTCAGTTGGATCGCAGTGCATCATCTCGATTTCGTGGGGATTTACAATCGGGACAGCTCAACCCCGATCAAGAGTTTCGACGCGCTGTCCTTGATGCCGAAGAAGATCTGCCTGACACCGCCGTCGATGATGGGACGCGGGAAGACAATTCATTTTTGAATGGCGAACTGGAAGTGTTGTCGGGTGAAGATGCCGAACAGATCTTTCCTTTATTGACCTATCCCACTTATTTGGGGCGGGATGAGGATGGTGTTGAAATCAACCTCAAAGATACGGCGATTTCACAGCGACATTTGAGCTTTAGCTATATCGAGGAAACTGGTCGTTGGGAGGTCTCGGTGTGTGATGGGGCCGGTAATGGGGCACTCGTCAACGATGTGCGCATCAACCAGGCCAAGAGTTTACACCACGGTGATATCATTAATGTGGGTCGAACCCGATTGCGTTTTTTTTATCGGTCTGGCCGCCCATCGCAGGCCCAACCCGAAGACACTCAAGTGGAAAGCACGCTTGAAAGAAAAAGCACCTCAGCATTTTTTGGGCGAAAAATTTTAGATTTCACCGGGGAGATTTCACAGATATTTACGATGCCACCAGAGGGTATCGATAAGTCCTCTGGGATGAAAAGAGGGCTCAGACCCGTTTTGGCTTTGGCGCTCCTGGGCGGTATGGCTTTCGGTGTATGGGCTTTTTGGCAGTCTCGAAAAGTTGATTCGGGGCCGGTGGATGTGGCGCAAATTGAAGCTTTGTTGCGAGATGCCCAAAACGATCTCAAAGGGAAAAACATTTTTGCTGCAGAGACGAAAATCAAATCCATTGCGCCCTTGGCTGAAAACGTTCCTTCTGTGAAGAGCTTTTTACGTATTTTAAATTCCGAGAAAGAGGCCCTGAACCACTTGGAGAAGGCAAAAAAGATGGTGGGCCAAGGCGACGACGAAGCATTGCTCACACAGTTGGCCATGATCCCAGACAGCAGTTCTTTCTCCGAAGATCGAGATGGTCTAAGGGCCCAACTCCAAAAGACGGCTGAAAAAACCAGCACCCAAAACATTGAGCGGCTGATTCGCGCGCGACAATTTGAGCGTGCCGAAAAGGCCATCGCGGAGCATCGCGTGTTGTGGGGGGACGGGAGGGTTTGGAATATTGCAGAACTGAGAAAACGGCCGGTGAAAGATTCGCCAAAAATGAAAGAGGCGCGTGCTTTGTTGCTGCAAGGCGCATTGTCGCAGGCCATCCAAGTTTTAGATGTTCCTGGGGCTTCCGCACCGGAGAAGGGCATGATGCAGCGTTTAGATCGTTTGCAAACAAATCTCGAACAAGGACAACAAGCCCTCAAGGGGAAGTCTGGAGAAAGTGCATTAAAGGCATTTCAGTCCGCCAGAAAATTGTACCGTCAGGCGTCTCGTGGTGCCGATGGTGTGTTTTCTCGAGGCTTGGCCCAAAACTTAGCCAACGCGCATTATCTCGTAGGCGCCACTGTGTATGTAAAGAACAAGTGCAAAGGGGCACAGCATTTCATACAAGCCAACAGTTATGCGCCGGACGATGCTAAAATTAAGCAGCGGCTCACGTCCATGCGCCAACAGGCCGACCAAATTTTAAGAGAAGCTCGGGCGGAGGCAGCCACCAACCCTACAACTGCTAAAGCAAAAGCAAGCGGGGCCCTGTGCTTGGTACCTAAGGGCTCCAAGTTGCACAACGCTCTTCGACAAGTGGGCCGATAAACTCAAACGGGATTGTGCTGATTAAAAAAGCGCCAAGCTTTGCCCGGCGCAGATTTTTCAGGGATGCCCAGCGCGTTGAAACACGTCTTCACGAAATGTTTGACCAAGGGGGCTTCAGTGGCATGGGACAATTCAATTTCGACTTCGTAGTCCGTGTGGGAAGATGAAAAATGAGTGGCGTCACATTCAAAACGAAAAACCACATTGTCGATGGAAACGGGGATGACGCGGCGGTCATTCTTGAAAGAGCCCAACGGTGTAAAATCATGTGCTGTGGTCAATGTTTTCAAGTGCCCCATGAGTAAAAGCCGGTTTTTTTGGTCTTGCGCATCTTGTGGCCAATCCCCTTTTTCGAGCAGTTGAATGGGGTTCATTCGATTTTCCAATAAGGCTTGTGCTTCTTCAGCGGTGATTTCGGTTTCTTCTTCGAGCCGACAAGCGAGGGTGTCATCGCCCGTGACATCCGCAGGGGCTGTTCCTTTGGCGGTGAGTACAAAACGGTTGTTTTCGGTGCGCAGTCTAAGAATGAGGCCTGCCTGCTTCAGATGCAGGCCCGGCGTATCAAAAAAGGCATTGGTTTGGCTCAAAAGTATGGCTTTTTCACCAGAGTAGGTTTCTAGGTGGGCGATCAGCGCATCGTATTGCTGAACGTTTTCGAGGGCGTATTTGAGTTCGATTTCCAAACTTTTTTCTCTGGGTGAGGGGGCTTGCGTTGTTGTCTTTTACGGGAGAAAGGGGGTAAAAAGCCAGCGGATCTTACAGAATTACAGGAGTGACCATGAGCATGCGTTTGGAACAAGACAGTATGGGGCAAATCGGGGTCCCAGCCGATGCCTATTGGGGTGCACAAACCCAGCGCAGCCGGCAAAATTTTAAAATCGGACAAGAACGTTTTCCACGCACATTCATTCGTGCTTATGGCTTGGTTAAAAAAGCCGCAGCTGACACCAATGCAACTTTAGGTGAATTGGATCGTGACATCGCTGATCGCATCATCGCAGCTGCCGAAGAGGTTATCGATGGAAAGTTAGACGAGCATTTTCCTTTGGTGGTTTGGCAAACTGGTTCGGGGACCCAAACCAACATGAACTTTAACGAAGTGATTGCCAACCGCGCCATTGAGATGGCGGGCGGTGAGATGGGCAGCAAATCCCCGGTACATCCCAATGACCACGTGAACAGAGCCCAAAGTACCAATGACTCTTTTCCTACCGCCATGCACGTGGCTGTGGCCTTGGCGGCACAAGAAAATTTAATTCCGGCCATTGATCAACTGAATCGAACGCTACAAGGTAAGAGTGAGGCTTTTGCCGACGTGGTTAAAATCGGCAGAACCCATTTGCAAGACGCCACCCCACTGACATTGGGGCAGGCCATCAGCGGCTGGGTGGCACAGCTGCGGGAATGTAAAAGAAGTCTATTGAACGATTTAGAAGGCGTGTATGCTTTGGCGGCAGGAGGCACCGCGGTGGGTACGGGTTTAAACACCCATCCCGATTACGCCCAAAACATTGCGAGTAACTTGTCCAAACTCACAGGGATGCCCTTTAAAACCGCGGACAACAAATTCGCCGCCTTGGCAGCACATGATGCTTTGGTTCAATTTTCTGGCGCATTAAATACCACCGCGGCTGCCTTCATGAAAATTGCCAACGATGTACGTTGGTTGGCCAGTGGTCCCAGATGCGGCATCGGCGAGATCTCGATTCCTGCCAATGAACCAGGTTCGTCCATCATGCCTGGGAAGGTCAACCCCACCCAAAGCGAAGCGGCCACCATGGTTTGCTGCCGTGTCATGGGCAACCACACCGCGGTCACCATCGCCGGCAGCCAGGGCAATTTCGAGCTGAATGTGTATAAGCCATTGATAATCCATGCGGTTTTAGAGTCGATCACCCTACTGGGCGATGCCTTACGATCGTTTGATGAAAATTGTGCCAGCGGGATCGAGCCAGTGGAGCAACAAATCACGGCTCACTTAAATAACTCCCTCATGCTGGTCACGGCCCTCAACCCCCACATTGGGTATGACAATGCGGCGAAGGTGGCGAAACAGGCTTTTACCTCTGGGAGAACCCTCAAAGAAACGGCGGTAGAGCTGGGTTTGCTCACCGAAGCGCAGTTTGATGAGTGGGTCCAGCCGGGTGAGATGACTTCACCCCACAGCTAAAAGATGCCACAGTGTGGTATTTCCGCCCCGGCGGTGCGTGCCATTTTCTTCATAAAAAGGCCCTTTAAGGCGTTGAACCACTTGATTTTTATGCTTCAGATTGCGACCACATGATCGCATTTGAATGCATAGACATCTGGGAGCACACTCGATGGGAAACCATGTAATTAAAAAGGGGCTGGACCTGCCGATTACGGGACAGCCAACGCAAGAAATTTCCGGAAACCCCTCCATCACAAAAGTAGCCATTCTTGGTCACGATTACCCCACCATGAAACCACGCATGCACGTGAAGGTGGGTGATCAAGTCAAACGTGGTCAGTTGCTTTTTGAAGATCGAAAATCCGAAGGGGTTCATTTTACCGCACCAGGCGCTGGTGAAGTGGTGGCCATCCACCGGGGTGACAAACGCGCATTCCAATCATTGGTGATTGCGCTCAGCGAGTCCGGTGACGCACAAGCAGCCGATCAGGTCACGTTTTCCGCTTACCAAGGGAAAAACGCGTCCGACATGACGGGTGAAGAAGTTCGTGCATTGTTGTCCGAGTCCGGTTTGTGGACGGCATTGCGCATGCGTCCCCACGGTCGCGTGCCCTCCATTTCTGAACCATGCCATGCTGTTTTTGTGACGGCCACCGATACGAATCCCTTAGCGCCCTCAATTAATGCCATTGTCGCCGGAAAAGAAGCGCATCTCAAAACCGGCCTAGAAGCCCTCAAAAAGTTGACCGATGGCTCTTTGTTTTTGTGCGTGGGGCCCGATTGGTCCACTGATGTTTCTGGCGCCGGCGGGGTCGAAGTGGAAACCTTCAGCGGACCGCACCCTTCTGGTTTGGCTGGAACGCACATCCACACCTTGGCGCCTGTGAGCCGCGAACGTTTCGCCTTCCATTTGGGGGTTCAAGACGCCATCGCCATCGGCGAGCTGATTAGCACTGGCATTTTGAATCCTGGCCGCGTGGTTGCTTTGGCCGGGCCCATCGTGAAATCCCCGCGTTTGTTGCAAACGCGTTTGGGAGCGAGCATCGGAGAAATGACCGCCGGTGAAATCCAAGATGGCCCAGAGGCGCGAACCATTTCTGGTTCTGTCTTGTTTGGTCACCAAGTCACGAGCGAAGCTTTTGACTACCTGAATCGTTACGATCAGCAGATCTCGGTGTTGGCCGAAGATCGTGAACGCGTTTTCATGGGATGGCTTGGGCCAGGCTTTTCTCAGTTCTCCACCATTCGCGCTTTTGCGTCTAAATGGTTGCCTAAAAAGGACTGGGACATGACCACCAACACCAACGGGTCGCACCGCGCGATGGTTCCCATCGGAATGTATGAGCGGTTGATGCCGTTAGATGTTATGCCTACATTTCTACTGCGGGCACTGCTCGTGGATGATGTAGAAAATGCAGAGAAACTCGGCTGTTTAGAGCTTCTCGAAGAGGATTTAGGGCTGTGCTCCTTTGTGAGCCCAGGCAAAGAAGACTATGGCTCTGCGCTTCGCAGGGTTCTCACGAATATTTGGCAGGAAGGCTAATGAAATTAATTAGATCGCTGCTGGACAAGCAGGAACAACTATTCGCAAAGGGGAGCAAGCTCGAAAAGCTCTATCCCCTTCATGAGGCACTGGACACCATTCTATACACGCCAGGGATGGTTACCAAAGGCACCACCCACGTTCGTGAAGCCCTCGATCTCAAACGCATGATGATCATGGTGGCCGTGGCCCTGATGCCTTGCATAGGGATGGCCTTTTACAACACGGGTTACCAAGCCAACTTGGCCATCGGTAATGGCGCAGAAGCCTTAGATGTTTGGCAGACCACCGTCTTTGCAGCCTTGGGTTTCGCTCACAACCATGGCGACTTTTTGGCCAATGTGGTTTATGGCGGTTTGTTTTTTATCCCGGTTTTATTGGTGACTTTCACCGTTGGGGGCTTGATTGAGGCTGGTTTTGCTATCATTCGAAACCACGAAATCAACGAAGGCTTCTTGGTCACGGGTCTGTTACTGCCCCTCACCCTGCCGCCCACCATTCCCTTGTGGCAAGTGGCGCTCGGTATCGCTTTTGGCGTGATTATCGGCAAAGAAATTTTCGGGGGCACCGGAATGAACGTGCTGAATGTCGCTTTGACGGCACGCGCGTTTCTCTTCTTCGCCTACCCAGCACAAATTTCTGGTGACAGCCCTTGGATTGCTGCCAGTCTTTCAGGATTGTCCGGTTCCAGCACGCTCCCTGATGCGGTGAGTGGTGCCACTTGGTTGGGCAAAGCAGCGGCGGGTGCAGAAACCTTTGCGGCCCATCCGGTTTTTGGCACTGAATGGTGGAATTCTTTTTGGGGACTCGTCCCTGGGTCCATGGGGGAAACCTCGGTTGCGGCTTGTTTGTTAGGCGCTTTGATTTTGGTGGCCACCCAAGTGGGCTCTTGGCGAACCATGCTCGGCGTCGCCATCGGTACCTACATTATGTCGACCATGCTTCACGGCATTGAATCGGACACCAACAACATGTTTGCCGTTCCTTTTGGTTGGCACGTGGTCGTAGGTGGCTGGGCCTTTGGTTTGGTCTTTATGGCCACAGACCCAGTGTCTTCGGCATTCACAGATACCGGTAAGCTCATCTATGGGTTCTTCATTGGTGTTTTGGTGGTTTTGGTGCGTGTGGTTAACCCCGCCTACCCCGAAGGCATGATGTTGGCGATTTTATTCATGAACATGTTCGCACCGTTCATTGATCATTTCTTTGTTCAGGCGAACATTAAACGGAGGGTGGCACGAAATGCAGCGTAACGGCGTCCCTTACATTATTGGATTTTGCGTGGCCGTATGTTTGGTCTGCGCGATTATTGTTTCCTCCTCAGCAGTGGGTCTTAAGGAAAGACAAGAAACCAACAAGTTGTTGGACCGGCAAAAAAAGGTGCTAACTGTGGCGGGCTTGCTTCAAGAGGGCGAGTCCGTGAGCGCGGAAAAAATTCAATCCATGTTCACCAAGCGCATCAAGTCGGTGATCATCGATTTGAAAAGTGGCAAAGAAAACGCAGAGGCCACCCAAAACGCGGCTTCTTTTGATCAAAGGAAAGCCCAAAAAGACCCATCGTCGAGCATTTCTGCACCAAAGAACAGAGCGGGGGTACGTCGCATCCCCAATCAAGCCATGGTCTATCAAGTTTCCCAAAATGAGATGGCTACGGATGGTGCCGGCTTTGAGTTGGCTCAATACATTTTCCCCGTCGAGGGGTATGGCCTTTGGTCCACACTCTACGGCTTTTTGGCGGTGGCCCCCGATGGCAACACGGTCAAGGGCATTACCTTTTACGAACATGGGGAAACCCCCGGTTTGGGCGGCGAAGTGGATAACCCCTCATGGAAGTCCAAATGGCCCGGCCGGATGGTGTTTGGCCCGGCCGGCAGCAGCGTTGACAGCTGGGGCGAAGCAAAGATTAAAGTTAAAAAAGGGTACGCTGGATCGCCGGCAGAAGACCCTTATCAAGTGGACGGTCTTTCGGGCGCCACCATCACTGCCAATGGCGTGACCTACTTGGTCCGTTTTTGGATGGGTGAAAATGGTTTTGGTCCCTACATTCGGAATGCGCTTGGCCAAGCGGGCTAAATGCCTAATGGCTCATGAAGGAGAGAGCTCGTTATGAGTAAAACAAAAGAGGTCCTTTTAGACCCACTCTTTGAAAACAACCCCATCGGCTTACAGGTTCTCGGCATCTGTTCGGCTTTGGCGGTGACCACCAAGCTTGAAACGGCCGTGGTGATGTCGGCTGCGGTGTTCGCGGTGTTGGTCCTGTCCAACTTGTCCGTGAGTTTGTTGCGGAATTACATTCCCCCCAGCATTCGAATCATCATTCAGTTGACCATTATTGCTTCTTTGGTGATTGTGACCGACCAAGTGCTCAAGGCCTTCCTGTTCGAAACCAGCAAGCAACTGTCGGTGTTCGTGGGCTTGATCATCACCAACTGCATCATCATGGGCCGCGCGGAAGCGTTCGCCATGCAAAACGGCCCGTGGCGAAGCATGGTAGATGGTGTTGGGAATGCTGCAGGTTATTCGTTGGTTCTTATCTTTGTGGGTTTCTTCCGCGAACTGTTCGGCTCTGGAAAACTTTTCGGTATCGAAGTTTTGCCTTTGGCGAGTGAAGGTGGTTGGTACCAGCCCAACGGTTTGTTGGTGCTCTCACCAGCAGCCTTCTTTTTAATCGGCGGTTTCATCTGGATGGTGCGAACCTGGAAGCCTGATCAAGTGGAGGAGGGTTAATCATGGAACATTATCTCAGCCTCGCGGCGAAAGCGATTTTTGTTGAAAACATGGCCTTGGCCTTCTTTTTGGGCATGTGCTCCTTCTTGGCAGTCTCTAAAAAGGTAGACACCGCCATCGGATTGGGTTTCGCCGTTGTGTTCGTGTCCGGTATTTGTACCCCGCTGAACAACTTGGTTTACAACCTGTTCTTGAAAGAGGGCGCGTTGGTCTGGCTCAGCCCTGAGTACGCCACTGTGGACCTTTCCTTTTTGAGCTTTTTATCCTTTATCGGCACCATCGCAGCCACCGTACAGGTGGTGGAAATGGCCATCGATAAATTCGCACCGGCGTTGTATTCTGCGCTGGGCGTTTTCTTGCCGCTGATCGCAGTGAACTGTGCCATTTTGGGTGGGTCGCTCTTCATGAAGGAAAGGGATTACAACCTCGCTGAGAGCGCCGTCTTTGGTGTGGGCTCAGGCATTGGTTTCATGTTGGCCATTGTTGCGCTCGCGGCTTTGCGTGAAAAGATGCATTACAGCAACGTCCCAGCAGGCCTTCGCGGTTTGGGGATGACATTCATGTTAACAGGTTTGATGGCCATCGGTTTTATGGCCTTCGCCGGTATTCAGCTTTAAGGAAGGAGTGACGAAATGCTTACGACAGCAGGACTTGGTGTTGCAGTTTTTATTCTACTGATCGTTGCCCTTGTGTTTGTGTTGATGGGCGCACGCTCGAAATTAGTTAACTCAGCCGACGTGAACATTGTTGTGAATGAGGATGCAGACAACCCCATTGTCGCGCCCGCAGGCGATACATTGTTGAACACGTTGTCAGCACAAAAGATTTTTATCCCTTCCGCTTGTGGCGGTGGTGGGACTTGCGGTGTTTGCAAAGTCCACGTGAAATCGGGCGGTGGTGCCATTCTACCCACCGAAAAAACCCATATTTCTCGAGGTGAAGAGCGCGAAGGCTGCCGTTTGTCATGTCAGGTTAAAGTGAAGTCCGACATGGAAATCGAAGTTGAACCAGAGGTGTTCAGCGTTAAGAAATGGCAATGCAAAGTACGTTCAAATGAGAATGTGGCGACCTTTATCAAAGAGTTGGTACTCGAACTGCCCGAAGGCGAATCGGTGCCATTCCGTGCGGGTGGTTACATTCAAATTGAATGTCCTGCTCACGTGGCCAACTACGCAGACTTCGACATTGAAGATGAGTATCGCGGCGACTGGGACAAGTTTAACATGTGGGGCTTGGTTTCCGAAGTGAAAGAACCTGTGACCCGCGCCTATTCCATGGCGAATTATCCTGAAGAGCACGGCATTATTATGCTGAACATTCGTATTGCGTCGCCACCATGGGACCGTAAAGCCAACGGATGGGCCAAAGTACCACCGGGCATCATGTCCTCTTACGTTTTCAGTCTCAAGGAGGGCGACGAAGTGACCATTTCAGGCCCGTTCGGTGAGTTCTTTGCCAAAGAAACCAAGAACGAAATGGTGTTCGTGGGTGGTGGTGCCGGTATGGCCCCCATGCGGTCACACATTTTTGATCAGTTCCACCGCATCAAAACCGATCGTAAGGTCTCCTTCTGGTATGGCGCACGAAGTTATCGGGAAGCCTTCTACGTGGATCATTTCGATAGGATTCAAGAAGAAAACGATAACTTTGAGTGGCATTTGGCGCTGTCCGACCTTACCGACGAAGATCGATGGGACGATCCTGATTCGCCCACCCGACAAGCCTTGGGTGCGAAGCACGGTTATAAAGGTTTCATCCATCAAGTCCTATTGGAGAACTATCTCAAGGACCATCCTTCCCCAGAAGATTGTGAGTATTACTTGTGTGGCCCGCCCATGATGAACCAAGCGGTGATTAACATGCTTTTGGATTTGGGCGTGGAGATGGAAAACATCGCTCTGGATGATTTCGGAGGCTGATCGGTGGTCAACGGACCCCACAACGACGTCTCCATCTGGCGGCGTTTCATCCTTCCGTTTTTATTTGTACTGGCGCTTTTCGTCGCTCTGTTTTTACGCAGACCGGACGCGGAAGCGCCAGTTTCCAATTCTGGCGTTGAAGAAGTGGCGAAACAACCTGCCGAAATGGTGCTTCGCGGCGAAACCATGGGAACCACCTATAACATCAAGTTGGTACCTGAAACCTTAGAGCAGGCCCAGACTTGGCACACCCTTCAACCGAAGATCGATCAACGCCTTGAGGACATCAACAATTTAATGTCCACCTATCGCCCCCAAAGCGATATCTCAAAGCTGAACGCCAACACGAGCATCGAGCCGGTGGTGCTTCAAGAGGAATTCGCCAAAGTGGTGGCTGCCTCCCTCAACATCGGCGAACAGACCGGTGGCGCCTTCGACGTCACATTGGGCCCACTGATCGCGCTTTGGGGTTTTGATAAAGGGGAACGTAGAACCACTGCCCCCTCCACTGAGGAAATCACGTCCCTCAAAGCTTTCACGGGGCTCGATAAGATTTCTGTGAACCAAAATGCATTTCAAAAGAAAGATGGGCGCGTTCAAATCAATCTCTCTGGTATCGCCAAGGGTTACGGTGTGGATGCCGTTGCAGCGTTGCTTCGTAACGCTGGCGTTAACAACTTTATGGTGGAGATTGGTGGAGAGATTTTTGTTCAGGGCAAGAACAGTCAGGCCTCGCAATGGAAGCTTGGCGTGAATCGCCCAACCCCCGAGGCGGGCCGTTACGAAATTATTGAAACGGTTGCTTTATCAAAAGGTGGGATGGCCACCAGCGGCAGTTATCGGAATTTCTTTAACGAGGCTGGAAAGCGCTTTCATCACATCATTAATCCCAAAACGGGGCAGCCAGTGGATCACAACTTGGTCTCAGTGACCGTGGTAGCAGACACGTGTATGCAGGCGGATGCATTGGCCACCGCTGCCATGGTCTTGGGTCAAGCCGAATTTGAAAAGGTGTTGAAGGCACATTATCCCAATGCCTCTGCCTTTTTTGTACACCAAAATGAACAGCGGTTTGATGCGTTTAAGACCGCGAACTTTCCCACTTTGGACTAGTTGATTTGATTTGGGCTGGCCACTGGATGGCCCGACTCGCGATTACCGGTACTGCGAATTTGGACCGGTTCATCTGGTTTGGCTTGACGCATTTGTTCTTCGTCGCAGGCTTCTTTTTCAGGGCAGGTGAGGCAACAGCTTGGGTTCACACTGGGACCCCCACAGGACCCTTTGAGCTGCTTTCGACCGCCAGACAAAATGAGACCCAGCGCCATGCCGAACACGGCCACGCCAAAAACAGTCAATGTGATTAAAAAGGTGCTCATGATATAACCATAGCCACGCCAATCCCACCTCGCAATGCCGAAATGGGGCCAGGAGCGAAAAAATAAAAAAGAAAAAGGCTGCCAAATAAGGGGCTTACAAGCCTTGTTCGGTTTTGGGCGTGGCGGGACCCACGTAGAGACTGCTCTCTTCGAACCAAGCTTCGAGACCATTGTGCAGACGCAGTCTCAAAAAACCGTTTTGTGCTTCTAGGATTTCACCGTAAGCCCCCGTATGAGCGGTGAACGCGGTTTCGGCACTGGCTGCGGGGGCACTCTTGCCGTCGCTTTGTGCGACCTTTAACGCCGCAAAGTTTTTGTCATCAAGGGTCACCCGGTAGGCCAACACACCGGTAAGGAGCAAGCCAAGCATCCCCACAAAGAGCACCCATCCCAGTGGGATGCGGTGATGGCCTTTTTTGAGTGCGCTTCGAAAAATGAGTAGCAGCCACGCTGCGGTCAACAAACACAACCATGCCCCAACAGTCAAATCCCAGGGCAACGCGCGTGTGACGAGCTCCCACCCATCAGGCTGATGGTGGGCACCCACATCGGCGTCCACCCGAGAAGCGCGCGCCACTTCCAGATTCGAATTGATGTTATCGTCGAAGGGGGCGAGTTGCTTGGCCTTTTCCAGATGGAAAATGGCACGCGACAAGTCGCCTTTTTTCATGGTCAAGGAACCGATGTTGTAATGAAGCTGTGCGCCATCGAACCCTTGTTGAAGCATTTTTTCGTAACCCGCTAAAGCAAGATCGGGCTGGCCTTTTTTGAGGGCCGTTTCGGCTTCTTGCAGTGCAGTCTGACTGTGGGCGATGTTGCTCCACAGTCCCGAGAGTAATCCAATACATACGACGACAGCGCGAAACAATATCATGTGTCACCCCCATCTTCGTTCAAAAGCGCAAAGAGTGAGAGGGCTCGCGAAAGCAAGTCGGTAGCAGAATTCATGCCCGGTGGGGCGTAGCGTTGTTGCTGTGCTTCATCGAACCACGTGGCCGCTTCTTGCGCGGTCGCGGCATGGCATCCTTGGGCTTCAAGGTGGGATGCCAATTCGTGCACGGGCAATGACTTGACCCGTTCACCAAATAAAAAGGCCATGTGGTCATAGAGGACTTCTAGGGCAACACCGACTTCATTCTCGCTTTGGGCATTTTTGAGTTGTTGTAATCGTTCATGAACCACTTGTCGCTTGGCGTAGGCCAAACTGCCTCGGTTTTGATTCCGCAAAACGAGTAACAAGCAGATGGCCATGCAAAGTAGCCAGCCACCCATAAAGGTAAAAATAAGACTTTGAACGTTGAATGGAAAGCGATTGCCTTGGACGGGGGTGATGCCCATGGTCAAGGGGCGTAAGGTTTGTTCACTTTTACTTTGGGCGGTGGTTTTTTGTCCCTCGTTGGCAGCGGCGGTGACGCGAACAAACACCGGTTTGGTTTGGGCATTGGTATAGGTGTTACTCACTGGATCGAAAAAGGGCATGGCGAAAGGTCCCAGCTTTAAGCGACCCTGCTGTTTGGGTTGAATTAAGACCTCCATGGTTTTCATACCAATGACCCGACCAGAAGACGCATTGGTGTTTTCTGTATAGGTGGGTGGAAACGCCCGGTAAGCGTCGGTGGATTGAATGCTGGGTAGCTGCAGTTGCCGCGCGCTGCCTTCACCAGTCGCATAAATTTTGAGGGTGATGGGCTCGTTCTTTTTGGTCTTGCGTCGGTCCACTTCTGCGGCCAGTCCCCATTGACCGACGTTATGGATGGGAAAGTTGGGGGGTTGTCCCATGGCCGGCAGGTTTTGAATGTCCAGCATATAAGACTGACTTTTTAAGTTGAGTTTTTTACCTCGACGGAAAAAGCCACCTGCCATGTTGGTTTCGAGGGTGACGTTTTTCAGGTGGTGCTGACCGGGCTCAAGCGGAAAGAGGGCTGTTCTTTCGATGAGGTAGCTTTGGTAATTCTGCCCTTTCAAGCGGACATCGGTGGGAACGATTTGCGAGGGTTGGTCCATGCTCTCGGAGAGGAAATTTTTCAGTTTGGGGTATTCGGGCCGCGACACATTGGAAAGACTTTCGGTGGAAAGAACCCGAACGGTGGCGGTAATTTGTTCGCCCACCACAGCTTCGGTTTTATCGAAAGCCACGTGTAGGAGCGTTCGGGGAAGCGGGCGGTTTTGATACCGCGCTTCGATATCTTGCAGGTAACTGGGCATGGCCTCCGCCGTGGTTGCCGGCATGGGGGGCAGTGGGTCTGCACCCGCGATAACGCGCACGGTCACGGTATTGCTCGATGCTTTTTCATCTCCCAGTGTGGCTCGAGCTGGACCGAGTCGGTGGTTGCCTTTTTTTTGTGCGGTGAGCTGGATGTTAAAAATATAGGTGGTTTCCATGGTGCGGCGCCCGTTCACGATGCGCACGGAGCTGGAATTGGAGCGGGTACGACCACGCTCTACGAAGCCTCTGAATTGTGGCATTTTGAGATTGCTCAGGTTACCGGTTTTGCGCTGAACGAATTCTACTTTGAGCTCAATATCATCTCCGACGGCGGCCACCTCATGAGAGGCTGATATCTTGATTTCGATATTCTTTGCCTCGACAGCTTGGGCTGAGAGCAAACAGCAAAGCCAACCCACACCCAGCAGGTGAAACAACGTTGAGGCTCGATTGTGCAGGAGGCGCGTTATCATGTGGTCGCTGAGTTAAAGGTCACGCCCATTTTCATCCAGGCGAATCACATTGGCATCGGAAAGCGTTTTGAGCTTTTCGTCGAGCCACTTGGGGTCGCCCACCAGAACCACTGTGTAGTTTTGGATGTTCAAGGCATCTTTGGAAAGCTGAGAGACATGCTGCAGTTCAACATCATTGATTTGTTTCATCACCAATTCGAATTGGTTCATGGGCAAATCATAGGTGGCCAAAATCCCTGCCGCTGAAGCCAAAGCGCCCACTGTCTCGAAATATGAAGGCAAAGGTTTGATCAACGCATCTTTGGCAAATTGCATTTCTTCTGGGGTAATGCCGTTTTGGGAAATGTCGTTCATAATGATGAACGTTTCTTGGAGTGCATCAACCGTGTGTTCGCCCTTGATCATGCCGCCCGCCACCAAGACGCCTTGCCCTCGTAATGGGTTGACGCTGGAGCGCGCGCCATAAGTATATTGCTTTTCTTCTCTGAGTTTCATGTTGAGCCTGGAGCTAAACAAACCCCCAAAACCAGCGTTCATGACCTTGAGCTTGTATTCGTCCGGGTCACCTTTTCGGATCAAGGGGCGGCCCGCCATCATGAAGCTTTGGGGCGCGTCGGGTCGCGGAATAACGTAGACCGTCAACTGCTCGGCAGGTTCAACGTCGGGTGGGGTGGCGGGCAGATTGGCTTTTGATTTCCATTGGCCCAAAGTCTTTTCGAGCTGACCCAGCATGTTTTCGGTTTGAATATCACCGGTGACGATCACCGTGGTGGTGGCCGGTCCATAATTGCGCTGATAAAACTTCTTGAGATGCTTTCGTTTCAAAGCTTTGACCGAGGTAAGCGTGCCCGATACGGGATGTCCGTAGGGATGGTCTGCGCCGTACACGCGTTCATAAAACACGTCTTTGCCCACCGCTCTTGGGTTGCCTTTGCGCTTTTCGAGACTGGCCAACCGGAGGCGCTGCAAGCGTTCAAACTCTTCTTGTTCCAAGCTTGGGTTTTGTAGCGCATCGGCGATCAGGCCCAACGCGGGTCGGGTGTGTTGGGCCAAGACACCCAAACTCAATGATGCGGCATCTTGGTCGCAGCTGCTGGAAACACTGGTGCCAATGTCAGAGAGGCTCTCTGAAAACTCGTCTGCATTGAGGGTTTTGGTGCCTTTGGTCAACATGTCAACGAGCATGCCCGCCAAGCCGGCTTGTGCCGCTGATTCCGAAGAGGAGCCCGCTTTGATCAGGACTTCGATGGCCACGATGGGCAGTTTGTTCTCTTTGACCAAGATGACCTGCATCCCATTGCTGAGTCGGTGCTGCTCGAAGAGCGGCAGTTTGGTTTCCACTGCAGGCCCTGCGGGGGGCCGCTGGTTTCGCCAGTCTTCTTGTGGCGGGGTTCGGTACGCAATCTTGTTGGTGGCGCAGGCCGAGAACAAGAGGAGAGCGAGGACAGGTGAAATGGTGCGTGTGATTAATTTCATTGTTGTTCCCCCTTGCTGCCTGATTTTTTAAAGCCCGATTTGATTTCCTTTAAATCGTCTGCCGATTTCGGGAGTGCGAACAGCACGCCCCGGGATTTAGGTGTCAGGTAGATTTCCATCATCTGGATGATTTTTTCTGAGGTGACATTGCGGTATCGTTCGAGATCTGCAGCGAGACCATCTGGCTCGCCCGTGTAGTGATTGAAGCGTTGGAGTTGCTCGGCTCGGCCACTGTTACCGCCCAAGGCTTGCAAGCCAAATACCTTATCGGTCTCAATGGTAGCGATGGCCCGAGCAATTTCCTCTTCTTCAGGCGGTAAATCATACAGTTCACTGAGGCGAGAGTCGATGACACCGAGCACTTGCTCAGGGCTTTCCCCCGCACGTAACACCACGTCAATGGTAAACACCGATACATTTTGCATGCTTTGCTGGTAGACATGTACGGACTGGGCTCGTTCCTCTAATTCCATTAGGTGCTTGCGCAAACGTCCGGTTTTTGTTCCGGCCAAGACATGGGCCAGGATGTCCATCTCTGCATCTCCGGGCTGTAAGAAGGGGGGCGTGAAGTAGGACACCATGACCCGTGGTAACTTGCCGAGCGTTTCGTAATGCACCACCCGAACTTCTTCGCTGAGGCTGGGTTTGGGAATGTTGGGGTAGTCGGGCTTCGGCCCAGCAGGGATGGTGGCGAAGTATTTTTCGATCAGGTTCTTTGCGTGCGTGACATCGAAATTGCCGGCCACTGTGAGGGTCATGTTGCTCGGCGCGTAATATCGCCCAAAAAAGTCTTTCACATCGTCCATGGTCGCGGCATCGAGGTCACTCATGCTGCCAATGACCCGGCCATAGTACGGGTGGGAGGGGAGGAACATGGCTTGCCACATTTTTTCTTGGGCCAGGCCGTAGGGCTGGTTGTCCACCCGTTGTAAGCGTTCGTTTTTGACCACTTCCCGCTGCTCATCGAGTTTGGCTTGGTCCACTGATTCCATGAGCCAACCCAACCGGTCACTTTCAAGCCACAAGGCCAGTTCGAGTTCGTGGGCGGGGACCACTTCGAAATAATTCGTTCGGTCAAAACTGGTGGTCCCGTTGATAGAGGAGGCGCCCGCTTGCTGGAGGTAAGAAAAGTGCTTGTCATCGCCCACGTGGGGGGTGCCCTGGAACATCAAGTGTTCGAACAAATGGGCGAACCCGCTTCGGCCTTTGGCTTCGTGCAGACCCCCAACGTGCGCCCACATGCTGACCGCAACGGTTCCTGCGCTGTCGTCTTGGTGAAGAATCACCTCCAAGCCATTGTCCAGCCGGTACTTTTCATAGGGAATGTAGGAGCGGTTTCCCTGAGCTTGGCTTGGCGCAGCCAAAAGCCCACAAAGCAGCAGCCCCACGCTGATGAGCAGGGGGGCCCGGAGTCGGTTTGAGAATTGGTCTTTATTTTTGGCCATTTTTCATCCTTGTTGGGAAAAACGAGAGGTTTGAAGGCTTTTGTTCCGGGACCCGGTGGTTTGAAATGGGGGCCGCGGGCGCCATGGGGCATGGGACCTGCACATAAACCCCCAAAACAAAACCGATTTGGGATCGGGCAAAAGCGTCTTTCCGGCCTGTTATTAGCCAAAAAATCCATCAAAGACCAGCACTTCTGGGCCCCCAGCCACAGGAGCGCTTTTTTTTGACCCCAAGTGGCGGAAAAGGGTATCAAATAGGGGTATTAATTGGATCCGAGCGGGGTGGGATCCCCCCTCCGGACCGTTCATTTATCCTGAGGAGGCTCACCCATGACTGAATTACTTTTCATCGATTCAGAGCCAGTAGATGACATTATCATTCAAGCTTGCAGCGATCGCGGTTTGGGCTTTCGGCAATTGGCTGATGGCAATGAAGCGTTGGCCTATGCGAAGGAAAATCGACCGTCCATCATGGTGCTCAATGTAGAACTGCCCAAGGTTTCCGGCTACACCGTGTGCAACAAAGTGAAAAAAGACACCGGTCTCAAGGCCGTGCCACTGATTTTGACTTCTTCTCAGGCCACCACCGATATTTTTGAGCAGCACAAAAAGCTCAAGACGCGTGCCGAGGAATATTTGCTCAAGCCTTACAGCAGCGACGATCTACTGGCGCGCATCGATCACCTCATGAATGGTGATGGTGACCTCGCTGGAGAGGATGTCGGCGCTCCTGCGATGGACATGGCGGCAGATGACGCAGATAACGGGACGTTGGCACCGCCTTCAACGCCTTTTTCCATGTCCCCCGGAGATGTGGCCGATGGCGGTGATGACATGAATGCCGTGTTGGACGCAGCGGTTGAAGCCGTGGATTCCTGGGGCGACGCTTCCGAAAGTGCAATGTCCGCAGACGACGTGGTCGAAGAAGCCGATGCGCCTCCACCCGGTCCGCCGGTCGAAGACCTCTCTGCCGGTTCGGATGGCGCCGCACTGAGCTCTGAAGACAAACAAGTCATCCGCGACGTTCGAAAAGAAAACATTCAACTCAAAGCCAAAGTGGCCGAGCTGGAGTCCCGTTTGCGGGTATCAGAGGGGCTCAAAGATCGCTTGGATAAGGCCTCGGAGCAAAACAAGCAAACCCGCGCTGACCTCAAGAAGAAAGAGCAGGAAGTTCTTGAATTTCAAGAGCTTCTAGACCAGCAAGAAGACGAGATGGAGAGCATGCGCCAACAGCTGGTGGAAAAAGAGAGCAATATTGCCAATATTCGCGCTGTGGCCGAGGGGGCTGAGCTCGATACTGAGGAAGCCAAAAGTCGCGTGATGGAGCTCGAAAAGCACGAAGCCGAGCTGGAGGCTCGCGAAAAAGAACTGTCCACTCAGGTGGCGTCCTTGTCAGAGCAGGCTGAAACGCTCGAGACACAGATGGCGAAGTCCAAGAAGGAATTCGAAGAGCAAATGCAGGCCACCAAGACCGAGTATGAAACTCAAAAAGAGAAACTCAGCAAAGTCAAAGAGGCCATTTCACAAGCGCTGTCCGACCTCGAGGGCTAGATTGGCTTCTTCAAATTAAAATGACCCGGCCTGGTGCCGGGTTTTTTTGTTCGTTTTTTCTTTGGTCGGCGTGGAAATGGGAGTAAACCAAGGGGGTAGGCGCGGCGTGATGATGAAATACGCTGCCTGGCCCCGGAGGAACAAAATGTCCAAGGTTAAAACGGCGGTTATTCCTGTGGCAGGTTTGGGAACACGTTTTTTACCTGCCACCAAATCCATTCCCAAGGAAATGCTGCCCATCGTTGATAAGCCCACCATCCAATACATTGTTGAAGAAGCCTGGTCCGCAGGCATCGAGACGGTGGTTTTCGTGAATGGTCATCACAAAAGCAGCATTGAAGACCATTTTGACTATGCCTACGAACTGGAAGACACCCTCTCAAAAAGAGGCAAAGAAGCGGTGGCGGATGGCTCCCGTGCCATCGCCGACCGAGGCGCCGTGGTTTCGGTGCGACAAAAGGCCCCGTTGGGGTTGGGGCATGCAGTGTTAGCGGCTCGACCCGTGATTGGGGACGCACCCTTTGCCGTTTTGTTGGGCGATGACATCATCAGACCGCCCAGTGATTCGGAGCCTGCCATTGGTCAGTTGATGGAGGCTTTTGATCGCACGGGTAAGGGCCAAATCGCATTGATGCAGGTGCCCTTGTCCGAGATTCACAAATACGGGGCGGCCGAAGGCGAGAAAGATCCTGAGAATGCACAATCGTTTCACATCACAGCTTTGGTAGAGAAACCACCTCCGGGCACTGAGAAAACCGATCAAGCAGTGGTGGGGCGCTATGTACTGCCTCCCAGCATATGGTCTATTTTGGTTGAAACCGGAGAAGGCGCAGGGGGCGAGATTCAGTTGACCGACGCTCTCGATACCCTCCGAGAGCAAGAAGGCCTCATGGGGTGTTGCTTTCGTGGACAACGTGTGGATGCGGGAGATAAAGTGGGTTATCTTCACGCGAACCTGCTCGAAGCATTATCTCGCGACGATCTCAAGGAGCCCGTCATGAACTTACTGAAGTCCATGGTTGCAGAAACGAACGGGCAATAAGGAGCACAAACATTGCGACGAACGAAAACCCAACTTCTATGCGCGATCGGTGCTTTTGTTTTTCTTTGGACCGCATCTCAAGCCCACGCCTTTCTTCCTTCGGTTCGGTGGATTCTCAACCGAACGGTGGCCCTTTATCTCGAAAGCCCTGTGAAAAGTATTCGGGTGTCCATGGAGGGCCACGAGATTTCTCCTGATTCACAGCGGGTGGCCCGCAAGGAGCAAATCTATTTTCAACGGGGCTATAATTTTCGTCGGGAAGTGAATCAAGGACAACAAAGTTTGGTTGAAGTTATGGGGGCCGGGCGCGTGATGCAACGCTCAGTCGATTTCCCTGCAGAGGTGTTTCCCGAATTTCTTCAGCTGTATTATTCGCTTCACGAGCCTAAAGAAGGCCCCAAAGGTGCGGCGGCTTTGGCGGCAGCTCTCGAGCGCACCGGTGTGGACACTTCAGTGGTTTCCATTAACCGATATGGCAGCGAAGTGGTTTGGGTTATCGGTGCCAAGCCCTGGGAGGAGCAGCGCACCCAGGTATGGTTGACCAAGTCTAATTTTCGGCCGGTGCGGGCCATCTTGAACAAGCATGGCGATATTTTAGATTGGCGGTTTCTGGGCCAACAGGCTTTTGACGATGAACCCTTTTTGTTTTCAGGGTTGGAGTTATGGCATAACGGTCGGTTGATCCGTAAGCTCGAAGTGACTAAGTTTCGTATGAACAAAAAACTATCGAAGGACCTCTTTTCCAAATCATGACACATCGTTGGGGACGCAGGCGAGATTTTCTTCAAGCGGCCGGGTTGGCCATCCCCGCCCTGGCCATGACGTCTTGGCCTGCTTGGGCCATTGGTACTGGCGTTCAAGTAGGCTTTGGCCAGCTCAAGCACGCGGGAAACTGGGACCCACGCCCCGAGGCCTTGCGCCGGTTGCTTTGGGAAATACGAAAAAGAACCAGCATTGAAGTCCGTCGCGACGCCACCTTTGTGGACATGGAGAGCGACGATATTTTTCAGCAACCATTTCTCGTTCTCACGGGCAAAGGGCCCATGCCTGAATGGTCGGAAAAGGCCAGGCAAAATGTAGCAAGGCATCTGCGCTTCGGTGGTTTCTTATACGTGGATACCCCGAGCCCCGACGACCCATTTACCAGTTCTGTGAAAAGAGAAGTGGAAATCATTCGAAAATCTCTTAAGGGGAACCAAGAATTCGACAGTCCCACTTTTCAACGGGTGGATCCGCAGCACGTACTGTTTAAATCGTTTTTTCTGTTAAAGCGCGTGGTGGGCCGGCACACCCAAGACACAGGGGTGGTTGGCTTAGATCTAGACAAACGGATGGTGTTGGCCATGACCCAAAATGACTTGTTGGGTGCTTTAGAGCGCGATCGCTTGGGCAACTGGGTTTACACATGCGAACCCGGTGGTGAACGGCAGCGGGAAATGGCCATTCGCTTTGGGGTCAACCTGATCATGTACGCCACTTGTTTGGATTATAAATCTGACCAAGTTCACATTCCTTTTATCTTGAAGAAACGCCGCCGATAAATGAACCTTTTTGACCAGGTATTTGAAAGCACCCAAGGTTTCACTGACTTTCAGTTGACCTGGTTGACCCAATTGCCCAGCGGGTTGCTGTGGTTGGCTGGCGCCGTCTTACTCTTTGGCCTCTGGTTGAGCTTTCAAACATCGCAGGGGGCGCCGCCGAAAATACGGTTGGGTTTGTTGGCTTTTCGGACATTGGGCGCCATGGCCTTGTTTTTTGTTATTCTTGAGCCGGGGTTACGGTTGCTCAACAAAGAAAGCATTACCAACAAAATCTATTTCTTGGTGGACAACTCGGCGAGCATGACCGAGGTGCACCCTGAGCGATTTGAAAAAGCAGTAGAGGCATTGAACGCCCTTAAATCCGACATCGCGCAAAGCAAAAAATTTAAAGGAGAAGTGTGGTCATTTGCACAAAAGGCAAAGCGGCTTTCTATCGAAGAGCAGTCCAGTTTATTGAAGCGAGACCCATCAAGCCCTGCCACGCGCCCGGCCATTCAAGGCACCCACCTCTTAGAGGCGTTAGCCGAGTTACCGGCCTCTACCGATGAGGCGCCTGTGGGGGGGGTGGTGCTGATCAGTGACGGTGCAGATACCACAGGGCTCACGGAATCATTGTCCCCAGCTGTTCGTGATGAACTGAGACGTTTACAGGTGCCAATCCACACGGTGCTTATCGATGATGGCGAACCTTTTCGTGATGTGGCCATCGAAGAGGTCATTCATGACGAATTTGCCTTCGTGCGAAACGAGGTCAAGTTAGAAGTGCTCATTCGCCACAAAGGCATCGATCCCAAAACCGTACCGGTGACCTTGTACGAAGACGGGAAAGAAATGGCCACGGCCCAGGCAGAGTTGACAGCGGACAGCAGTCGCGTTCGCATTCCGTTTTCATTCAGGCCCAAAAGGGCGGGTAAGCGTTTGTACACCGTTCGTGTCCCAGTGGACCCCCAAGAGCGTATATTCCAGAACAATCGTTTGGACTTTACATTGAAAGTGATTCGCGATCGATTGCGGGTTTTGCAGGTCTCGGGACATCCTTCTTGGGATGAGCGATTCTTACGGCAATTGCTTAAAGAGAACCCTTCGGTTGATTTAATTTCATTTTTTATTTTACGAACGCCGAACGACCAATCGGGGGCGCCGTCTTCAGAGTTGTCGTTGATTCCCTTCCCAACCCGTCAACTGTTTACGGAAGAGTTGCACACATTCGACATCGTGATCTTCCAAGATTTTGATTATTTACCCTATCACATGTCGCATTATCTGGGGAATATCAGAGATTTTGTTCGAGACGCGGGTGGTGGCTTTTTGATGATTGGTGGTGATCGAACCTTTTCTGAAGGGGCCTATCAGCACACGCCCATCGGGGATATCTTACCGGTGGAGCTGCTATCTGGCAGGGGCCACGTCAACGAAGAAAGTTTCAAGCCGTTCTTGACGTCGTCGGGCAAGACCCACCCCATCACCGATTTGGGGCAAGCCTATGGCGGTGAACAGAGCTTTCAATACTTCAATCCTTTAGAAGGGGTGAACCGCGTTGCCAAAACCAAAGCCAATGCCCAGACCTTGTTGGCGCATCCTTTCTTAAATGGGGTGGATGGCGAACCGCTTCCTGTGGTGTCGGTGGGTGAAGTGGGCAGAGGACGTACCATGGCCATTTTAACCGATAGCACTTGGATGTGGTCATTACCGCAGGCCGCCACCGGAGGGCGGGCTGATGCCCATCGAAAATTTTATGCGAATGCCTTGCGTTGGTTAATTCAAGATCCTGAGCTGAGCCGGGTACGTATACAGTTGACGCAAAAAGAAACTGGACCCGGTGAAAAAGCGATCATTGAAATACATTCATTAAATGAAGCGTACCGTTTGTCCGGCGGGGCTGAGGTGACATTTAAGATTTCACCTTTGGATGAAGCGTCGACCATGGGCGTCTTTCCAGCTGAAAAAGGCCTCACTGGTGATGATGGAAAGTGGATTCTTAAGAAAACATTCGATACCCCCGGCGCGTACCGACTCGAAGTGCAAGCAGAATCAAACGGACATTTCATTGGTCGAGATGACGAAATATTAATCATTCAAGGTGCTCGTAAAGAGTTATTGTTCTCAGAACCGCGCCCGGAGTTGATGGCCGCTATCTCTGAAATGAGCATGGGGCAATCGGTACGTGCCAATTCGAAGCCGTCTTTTTCCTACCAAGACCAAGAAAAATACCGAATCGTTCAGCAAAAGAGTATTCCCATTTGGAATCGCTATTGGGCTTTGGTGTTTGTTCTATTGGGTGCCGTTGTGGAGTGGTGGTGGCGGCGACGTAGAGGCTTTGCTTAAGGATTGTTTACGGTCATCTCCCAAGTAAAACAGGCACCTTGGTCCACCTCTACAGAACTCAGAAAATCACCGCCAACGGTTACAAAAACCCGCCCGCCCAGTTCGGCGGCGTCCACCGAGATGCCCATACGTGAATCTGGGCGATCGCTTTCACCGGCTACAGCAAAAACTGCGGAGCTGGAAAATCCCAGTGTGTTCACGTCATAGGTATAGCCCCAGACGCCGCCAGTTCGATCAAATCCCAAGGACGATGAAAAGGGGGCACCCACCGCGATGCCTGCAACGTTGGGACTGTGCAGGTGTGGCACCAGTGTGACTGCTTGTCCGAATTCGTCGCCGGTTGCTTCGCCCATGATACGCGCGAAGGGGTGCGTGCCATTTCCCAGTGGCATAAAATTGGGCAGTTCGGCTTGAGAGGCGGGTGTGGCCTGTGAAAACAGGTCGGCCACGTAGGCGCCGGAGATAAGGTAGGCTGCACCCATGGCATTACCTTCATTTCTGGTTTGATGAGCGCCCACAACAATGTCAGGGATACCGTCACCGGTAACGTCTAAGCCGCCATCAATAGAGACACCCATCTGGCCACTGTTCACTTGTGGCGTTAACACGACCTCCAAGGGCTCTGCAGGGCAGTTGCTGTGGCCGAAGCCGAAGATCACATGCACTGCCCCTTGATTGTTGTACCCGTAATCGGCCGATCGCGCCCCTACTGCAAAATCGTCGCAACCATCGTTGTTTAAATCACCTATTCCAGTGACGCTGGTGCCCACTTCAGCATTGTGCTCCCGTCCAAAAACCCAAACGTCGGTTTCACAGGTAACGTATGTATTTTCTTCAAGAGTTGGACGTCCCCAAATGACACCAAAGCCCCCACAGTTGTTATCGCTGCAGTGGTTGTTGGGTTCTGACCCCGACTTGCTGTAGCGGCTGGTCACCACGAGATCATCGAGGCCGTCGTTGTTGATATCCATTTGACCGGCCACGCGATGTAGCCTTTTGTTTGGCTGAGGGCCGAAGACGATCATCGAAGGGTCACGATTGCCTGGTAAATTATTTTCTTCATCTGTAGAGAGCTCACCACCTGGAAAAATGGCGAGGGAGCCAGCATTGTCAAGCGAGTTTGAGTTCGGGCAATTACTTTCCACTTCCCATCCCGAGCGTCCACTGCTGTTTGGAATATCATCATACTCCGCAATGACCGCCAATGATGATGTTTCTGCGCCATGAAATGTGCCGGCCGCTGACATGTACCACCCCAATAGATCGTAGCCAGTGTGACCTCGGTATTCGGCGAGGACCATGGATGGTGCCAGTTGAAAGGCTTCTTCATTTCTCTGATAAATATTCACCGTGCCTGATTGGGTCTGTTGTGAACCAGTGGATGCACGGTTGCCTCCTACTGCGAGCGCGTCTGCGCCAGGTCCAAAGAAATCCGGAACAAAGGCCATGGCGCGTCCCATTTCGGCCCCGCCGTAACCGGAGGGGGTGTCAAGCTCGTACCGTATGTCTTGTTGGTAGGTTGCGGATGTTGCAAAGGTGTCTTCGGTGAAGGATGCGTCACAATACACCCATTCTTGTGCTGGCGTTTGATACCGGCCCATCAGTGAGACCAAGCCGTATTGTGGCGTGGTGAGCATGCCGGTCATACTCCAAAACCCATTTGTTTCGCCACTGTAGGTCAAGGTTGTCCAACCCTCTTCATCCAGGTGATGGGGCATTTCTCCGGTCCCGACAAACCGTGCTTGGGCGAGGGGCGGTTGGTGAGGTGGGGCGTCGATGGCGTTGCTATTACCACCATCGTGAATCGTATGACCTGCTCCTGCGTCCATCGCGAACATTCCCCCGTCTGTCTGCTCGATCTTCACGGGCAAATTGAGGATGACCGACTGTTCTGGTGTTTCATGCGCATAAAGCATCGGAATGGGGCGTGACAATTCGATTTGACAATCGGAAAAAGGAAGAGGGCCAGCATCCTGTGCATTCGGCGAGTCAAATACGACTTCAGTCAAAGCCAAATGAGGCATTTTTTTCTGGTCGTTTTTGTCTTTGCGACTGGCATAAACGATGAGGCCATTGCGGCGGAAGTTATGATCTGTGCGGGAAAAAGAAGCGACGGCATGCCCCCACCAGTCGCCCGATACTTCGCCATGACTGACGATGTGGGGTGTTGGCTTTGGGACATCGTTTTCTTGGCCCAAATAGACGCCCACATGACCCACCCGGTGGTTACTGCCATCGGTCATCCGTTCTCCGCCCTGCGGGCTTCCAACAATGACATCAAGAATGTTATCTCCATTCACATCGCCCACCTGACTGTAAATGCCGAGGTGGTCGCCACTTGATTCACCCTGGACATGCCAGTCGTGTTCATCTGCGTTGACAATGAGTGGGGTTTCAACAGAGAGGCCACGCCCTAGAAATATTTTGAGCGTGCCTTGTCGGTTACTGGAAGGGGCGTCGTACCAGTGACTCACTAAAATATCGTCTTGACCATCATCGTTCATGTCGGCGACTTCAAGAAACCGTGCCATTTCGCGATCATCGTCTTCGCTGCCTGAAGCGATGATACCCCACGCGGGTTGCGATTCGATGCCCCCAAGAGAAAAGCCTGCAGGCGCCCGACCTGGGTAGACAAAAACGGCACCATCTTGTCGGTTGTTCCCGCCGGTTCGGTAACGCCAGTTCGATGAGATAACATCGCATAGACCATCGCCATTAATATCGCCTGTGTCGATAAAGTTGCCCAGTCGAGCCTCGTTTTGGAAAATAAACTTTGAGTCTTCAAAATCCCAGGCTTGCCCAAAAACAATTTGGTCGAGGTTTGTTGGGAGTCCACCATCAATCCCCAGATAAATATAGAGTGCGCCTTGACTGTTTTCTCTCGGGTCGGATTCTCGGTCTTCTGCCAATGCAGCGCCTAGAATCACATCTTGGCGACCATCTCCGTTCACATCACAAATCCCAACACCGGTGCCCAAATTATCACTGCCCTCGATGCCCACATAAATACGGTTGGGCTCAACACTAAACCCAGAGCCCGTTCCCAGGTGCAAATAGGCCCCACCATTATTGCTCAATCCTTCATCTGCCCCATAAGCACCGACCAACAAATCGGGTAGCCCGTCATTATTGATATCGCCGAAAGCCATGGATTTGCCAAAAAAATCGTTGCGGCTTTTCCCTGAAAGAATTTGTAGTGGCTCTGGAGCAAATCCGGTCTCGGTGCTTTCGTAAAGATAAACCGCGCCGGAATTTTTGCCGGTAATGTCTGCGTACCATAGCCCGAGCAGGAGATCCTCTTCACCATCGCCGGTGATATCTGGTATGGCAAAAAGGAGTGGCTCTTGCTGTCGGTCCCCCATGGTGACCAGATCTAAGTTTTGGGGAGCGAGTACATGATAGGGCATGTCCACTTCGAGCGTGGTGAATACATCTTGAATCACCAGTGTGCCTGCACCGGGCAGCAACCCTGTTACCCAATCGTTTTCCAGTGAAATAAAGTCGTTCGTTACATTTGTTTGATAAGCGCCCGTTCCGTTGAATTGTAACAGGGCTTTTTGCCCTTGAGGCAAGACAATGGTTTGCGGAGAGACTTCCAGTTGAAATCCGGATTGAACCCAAACATCAATGGTGTCGGAGTCGCCACTCAGAGGATCAAAACCACGAATTACGTCGTGACCCGGAACAGGACCGGCCTGATAGCGACGAAGCTCATTGTCTACAGAGGCTCCCGTTTCATTCTGAATAATGCTGAAAGAGGCGTTGCCTGAGCCGCCCGTACTTTGAAAAAACAAATTGCCGTCTGGGGGCAGGTAAGGGTTTTGTGGTGTGAGCACCATGGGGAGAACGACTTCAACTGTGAGTAAAATTTCAAACCCACACACGGGCTCTGAAATTCGCAGATAATCTTGAAAAGGCGCTTGCCCACCCGAAAGATACGCACCGGTGCTCCGGTTGATATGACTTTCAGTATCTTCATTGGTGATTTCAAACTCACATGGCCCCCCGCCACCTTCGCATTGGAACGTGTGCAAATGGTAAGGCAGGGTAAATATCTCTGTGGGTGTGACCTGTAAGGGCACATCGCAAGCCGGCCCGCCCGCATCGAAGGCCTCTTCGGGGTTTTCAGGCGGGCCTGCATCGATGATGGGGGCCGTGGTTCCCGCATCGGTGATGGGGGCTGCGGTTCCCGCATCGGTGATGGATGCCGGTATTCCCGCATCAGCCATGGAACCGTTGTTTTGGGGTGAGGCGGCTTGGCCCGCATCGGAGGGGAGGGGGTCGGGAGGCACGCCTGCATCTGAGGCGTTGGCGATGGGGGTGTGTACGCCCGAATCTGTTTTTTCCGAGGGTTGGTGGGGTGGGTTCTGAGGTGTTTTGTACGGGTCTTCGGGGGCTTCCAACGGTGAAGTGGGACAGGCCATGAGCAAGCATGCTGCTGAAATGTTAAGTAGAGATAAAGAAATTGCCTGCTTCATGGTGTACTTTTCGGCAAAAATTGCTGAGCGTGCTAATGATTGAGGGTAACATACCTTGGACGAAACACCCAACCCACCAAAGGTGCCATGCTGAAAAAGAAATTTTACGGGGCATATCTTTTAGGAGCACTAATACTGGCTGCCTGTCCTGGCGAACCTGATCCTGAAACGCCTCAAGAGCCTACTGAAAATAAAGAAGAAAAAAAGGATGAACCCGTGGCCCCCGTTTGGGATGGTGGTGTGGTTAGCGCTGTGTACGATGGAGGCGCTGAAGTGCCTTCTGAGCCGGTAGAAACTTCAGATCCGGATGGAGGGGTTTCCTCTTTTTGGCCCGAGCCAGAATCCCTTTTCCCAATTACGGGGCAAAACACCATTAACGAGACATTGACGGGCTTATCAGGACAATCTTGTTTTTTTGGTGAAGATCAATTTTTAACCCTTCACGATGCAGGACTCACCTATTGGCACTGGGCGGGATTGTCAGAAACCCAGACCGATGCGCCCGCGGGAGCCTTGATCCATTGCGCCACCTTGGAGGATGGGGCACCCATTCTTTTCACCACTGAAACCATTTGGATTTTTGATGGTTTGTTTTGGGATGTTTCTCCTTTGGCTGCGGTACTGGATGACAGAGTGCTGCATGAAGTGGCACACCTTTGGCGTGCCGACGTGGGGGATGCCTTTTTCTTCGCATTTGAGACGGGGCTGTACTATTGGGCCGACGGCATGTTTTACGAGGTTGAAGTGGGCGATGTCCCATCCGACCAAGCCCGCTTACGTTCCGGTCATATCCGAGTGGAAGGTGAAGACCGCGGCATGGGCGTTTGGGTTTCGGCTGGGGATTGGGTTTATGCGTTGACCTACGATGACGATGATTTTACCGCTTATATCCTTGTGGATGATTTTAGCCCGGACGCCATCACCACCTTTGGAGATCACGGTTTGGCGATGGTTCATGAGGGCAACCTCTTAATCCACGACGGTGACACTCGTATGCATTACGCTTTGCCCGACGCTTTAACTTCCGTTTGGGGGCACAATGGCAAAATGGATTTGTTCATGGGGGATGATGTTCCCAGTTGGTGGTTGCGTGAAGACGGCTTGTTGCTGCAGTTATTAAACCTGCCCAGTGATGGTCAATGGATGTTGGATGCGGTGGGTCATTTGGTCCTTTCGCGTAACGATGGTTTGTTCAGACAACATTTAGTGCCCTACGCCCGCTGGTTGGGCTTGGAGCAAGATGCGGTCCTCCAAGATGAGGCCTATGTGGCGCTCACCTTTGGAGGCTGGGGGTTACCCACCGAGGTAGAGGTGACCTTGAATGAAGTGCCTTTTGCGTTAGATTCCTCAGATGGCGTGGCGTTGGTTTTAGCCCAACCCAACCCTGACAACTGGCAAACGGATAACGATGGCAACCCATTGATCAGCCCAACTCAACTGTTCGATGGTGAGCAAACCCTGCGTGCACGTATCGTGTTCGAAGATGAATCCGAAGTGACCCGTTCACTGTCTTTCGTGGTGGGAGAAGTGAGAACGCCCACCTGGGTTGATGATGTTCAAGTCATGTATCAGACACGTTGTGCCCAATGTCACTATGAGGGAAGCAACACTTATGTGTTGCACGATTTGGAGCATTGGCAAGCGAACTTTGACACCATCTATTTGGCCCTCGAAACGGCGCAAATGCCTTTGCCTACCGGTGATAATGACGCGCCATTCACTGATTTAGAATTAGAGATTTTAACCCGGTGGCAGGCGGCAGGTTTCCCAGAAACCATGGATGACGTGGTAGAGCCGATCCCTGAAACCAGCTTTGAAGCGGAGGTAAAACCGCTCTTTGAGGCCCATTGTGCGAATTGCCACGGTGCTGAAGGTGGGGCGCGTAATCTCGAATCAGCCAGCGCCTGGGAGGATGATATCGATAACATTATCAGCACTTTAGAAGATGGAGTCATGCCTTTGGGGGCGGATCCCCTTCCTGCGAGTGATGTGGACCTGTTGAAGGCGTGGCGCGATGGGGGCTTTTTACCCTAAAATTCGGCCAATTTGGGCAGTTATCGTGGCCAGGAAGGGTTCAAAGAGCTATGCTTCGGCATCCCTATTCGGTCTCGATCGACCGCTTTCAATAGAGGTTGGCACCAGATGTTTTTTGCCCGTTTCGTATTGATGTTATCAGGCTGTTTTGTGCTGTGTTTCAGCACAAGTGGACACGCCAATGGCACCAATGCAGATGAGGTGTGTCCTGTGGCCGTGGACTTACAAGACAAGCACAGTTATTTGCGCTCCATGAGTTTGGCGGTGCGCGGTCAGTTGCCCTCGATGGATGAATACGACGCGCTGAGCGAGCTGGAAGATGTGCCCGAAGAATGGATAGACAACTGGCTGACCTCTGAAGCGTACGCTCGAGAGTCTGAACGGTTTTTTGACTCCCTGCTGTGGCCTAACATCTCCAACCTCCGTCTCTTCAACAACAACAGCTTGTTCCGGGGGAATCCCCTGTGGCGCACCGGTACTTTTCCTCGAAACTATCGTGGCTCTTACGTGACCTGCAAAAACGAAGAGGCTGTAATCGTTGACGGTGTGATCCAAACCGAGACCATCGATGGCGATCAGATCGAGGGTTACCGGATGGTCTCCCCATATTGGGCACCGGACACGCAGGTCAAAGTCTGTGCCTTCGATGCACAAGAAGAAACGGTGTCCCCCTCCGGCAATCGGTGTGATACCGAGCAAGGCAATGGAGATGCCGGCTGCGGGTGTGGCCCGAACCTGAGGTGGTGTGCTCCCAATTCGGTGAATCGCGATATCCTGGAAGCCATGTCCACCGATTTACAAATGCGCGTGAACGCCATTGTCGCCAATGATGAAAGCCTCACGGAATTATTTGAAAGCCGTCGTGCTTTTGTGAACGGGCCTTTGGTGCATTATTACCGACATCTCAAAGAAGTGAGCGCTCGCATTCCCATCAGCCCGATTCCCATCGACGACGCGACACTGCCAAACCTCGACTACACTGAAAAAGATACTTGGGTGGAGATAGAGTTGCCGGCCTACCATGCTGGTATTTTAACATCACCCCTGTTTCTACTTCGGTTTCAAACCGACCGGTCGCGTGCCAACCGGTTTTACAATGCGTTCATGTGTCAACCGTTTCAGCCCCCGCCTGGCGGGATTCCAAACGTGGACAACAGCACTGGCATTGAACCCGACCTGCAAGCAAGAGCGGGCTGTAAGTACTGTCACGCTTTGTTGGAACCCGCTGCCGCTTATTGGGGGCGGTGGGTTGAAGGCGGTGCGGGATATTTGGACCACACCAATTTCCCAATGCTCCGCGATGACTGCTTAAGGTGCGCCCAGACAGGGCAAGGGTGCTCTCAGGAGTGCCGCCGAAACTATGTGGTCACCACCTCACATGACGACGAAGAGCCTTATCTCGGGAATCTTAACGCCTATATGTTCCGTGCGGAAGACCACTACAGTAACATTGCAGAAGGTCCACGTCTCTTGGCCTTACGCACCGTTGTGGATAACCGTTTCCCGCGTTGTATGGCATCACGGGTCGCCAAAAAGTTGTTGGGAAGAGAGATGACTGCGGACGAATCGGCCTTCATCGATGAGATGGCGCAGGAGTTTGTGCAGGGCGACTACAAATTGCGAACACTCACGAAGAAAGTGTTACAAAGTGAAACCTACAGGAGGCTTCGATGATTCGAGTTTCCTGTTTCATCACTTTGTTGAGCGCGGTGGCTTGTCAGCCGGTGCCGACCACCACTGATCACATTCGACCGTCGGCTCCAAAACCACAACTGCAAGATCCGGCGTTGCAAGAGCTTGAGCCGTCGACATTAAACTTGAAGGCCACTGATCGCCCCATGGCTGGGCACGTGCAGCCGGTGGGGTTGGCCGTTCACCCGGTGGCGCTCAATCCTTTAGAGCCCATCGATTTATATCCTGAGGAGGACACCGCTGAAGAAATCGACGTCCAAGCACCTCATCGCGCACGGCAACGCATGAACATCGATCAGCTAGACCGAGCCATTCAGCAGGTGACCGGTGGCTTGGAATGGACGGATGATGGGAATAACCCCAAAAATCTCTTCGAAGAACTCTCTTTGACGCTGGGGCGTCCTGATTACATCCAAGTGGTGATCGAGGACCTCACTCCTTCGGGTTTGTTTCTTAAATTTGTAGATGATGCGGCGCGTTCGGTGTGTAAAAAATTGGTTGAAGTCGAAGTGTCTGAGCGCACCGCCGAAACGCGGGTATTGATGGGCATTGTCTCTCCTGATGCAAATTATGTGGACGACGCTGCAGGCATTGACGCCCAGCTGGCCCGATTGTCCTTGTTGTACCATGGCATAGCGCTGCAAGAAGACAGCGGTGCTTTAGAAAATTTACGTTGGTTGTTTCAAATGGCCCAAATGAGAATGGGTCAACCTGAAGCAGGCTGGGAAGCCGTTTGCGTTTCCCTGATGACCGACCCAGCTTTTTATTCGTTCTAGGAAAGAGATATGACACCCTTTCATCTGTCCAGACGACAATTTTTAAAAGGCGCCACTTACCTGGGTGGGACCGCAGCGGTTTTTTCGCAAAGCCCTTTCATTAACTCTTTGGTGCGCGCGCACAGCAACCCTGATGCCGCCGATCACTATTACATCTTTTGTTATTTCGGCGGGGGCTGGGACATCTTGTTAGGACTGGATCCAAGAGACCCCATGACGTTTAACCAGTCGAACATGCGCGTTACCGGAATTCAGCCTGGCTACGAATTGCTCGAGTCCTCAGACGGTGCGTTGGTGCAGAAGCCGCAAATGACTTTGGGGCCACACATCGGTGCGTTGGCAGATCACGTGGACAAACTCGCTGTGATTCGTGGCATGAGTATGGACACCCTCACCCACGAGGTGGGCAGAAATTACTTTTTGACGGGTAAAGTACCGTCGGGCTTACAAGCAAGAGGCTCTTCTGCGAGTACTTGGTTGTCTTCTGTCTTGGGGCAAGCGCACCCCATTCCCAATTTGGCTGTTTCAGTGGCTGCATTCAATGACGGCTTGCCTAATTTTGCTTCGGCCTTGAAGGTGAACAGCGTCCCTGATTTGGTGCGGGCGTTGAGTCCCAGTGACCCTTTGCTCAACATTGATGTTCACAATCAAATACGTGAAGGTCACCGTCAGCGAGCCTTGTGTCCCGATGCATTACGTTCTGCGTTTTGGAAAAAAGCAGAAGACGCGCGCGTGAAGTCCATCGAGATGATGAACAGTCAATTGGACGCCCTTTTCGATTTTCAAAAAGCCAATGATCCGGTCATGGAGGCCATTCGTGATCACTATGGCATCTCCGCAAATGGTTCGACGGCCTTACAAACGCCCGAGGCCCAGGCGGCCATGGCGTCTCAGGCCATTAAGTCAGGCATCTCTCGGTGTGTGACGGTGAGGATCACGTCCGGGTTGGATACGCACCGGGATGAATGGACCACCGTTCAAGGAGAGAACCAGCAAACAGGTTTTGATTTGGTGGCAAAACTGGTGGAGGACCTTTCCACCACACAATACGGCGACACGGGTGACTCCTTTTTGGATCACACCACCATCTTGGGCTTTTCTGAATTCTCTCGTACCCCATTGCTCAATCAAGACGGTGGGCGTGACCATTCTCTAACCAATGCTTGTTTCTTGCTTGGCGCCGGGATTAAAGGTGGGCAGGTTGTGGGCGCTTCTTCTGATTTAGGAATGGCACCACAGCCCATCAATCTCGACACCGGGGTGGTAGACGCTGGTGGTGAAATTGTTCGACCTGAACACGTTCTGCAAACTTTGTTTCGCCAAGCTGGGTTGGGAGATGAGCCCGACATGCGGGTGGAAGGTATCAACGCCATCGATGCGTTAACGTCCTAGCGTTCTTTTTTCATGTCTCGATGAGGAATGCCCGCATCCAAATATTCAGGGCCGTACACTTGGTACCCCAACTTTTGGTAAAAGGGGATGGCCTGGGTTTGCGCGCCGAGTACCACAGTCGTTCTGCCCGTCTTCCAGGTAAACTCCTCCAATGCATCCATGAGCGCCCGTCCCACCCCGTGGCCTCTCCAAAGGTCTAAAACTGCGACCCGCTGTGCCTTGCTGCTCTCTGGGGTGTGCAGCCAAAGGCGTGCTGTACCAATGGGGATGTTGTTTCCGGATTCGTCTTGGGTCCACGCAATGAAATGGGGACAGATGGCATCATTTTGATCCAGATCATCCCATTCTTCGTGGGGAGGGACATTTTGCCCTTCAACGAACACTTCTTGCCGAATGGCAAAGCAGATGTCTTTTTGTTCTTGGGTGTTACTGGGCTCAACCCATACTTTTGATTTGGCCATGTACCTGGTTGCTCCGGGAAAATTCCCCAATTGGGTGTGGTTGGTGTATAATGGCATTCAAACTTTTCTGGCAATGGGGTCTTTATGTTTGCGGGCGCTAAATGGTTGACGATTCTCGGACTCTTCCTTTTATTGGGGTGCCCTGATGAGCAGGTGGAGCCCATCGAACCCTCAACACCGCCTGGTGAGCCCATCCAATTTGGCACCAAAGGGCCCGATGCGGGAAATCAAAACGCTCAGGGCCCTGCCGTGGATGCCGGCGCAGTGGCCAACCCTGATGCCGGCCCTGGCCAACCCGTGGATGCTGGACCTGGTGCGCCAGCCTACCGGCTCAAATTCATTGCGTTGGGCGATGTGGGCGAATCAGAAGTGGGACAACCTCACGCAGGACAATATGCGGTGGCTTCGGCCATGAAACAGGTGTGCACGCAAGAGGGAGGTTGTGATTTTGCGGTGATGTTAGGTGATAATATTTATGACGAAGGGGTTGAAGATGCCGAAGATGCAAGATGGTCAGCCGTTTTTGAAGATCCTTACGCTGAATTAGACTTCCCGTTTTACGCCACGTTGGGAAATCATGATTACGGCTCCGACCCTTTGAGTTTGACCAGCGGCGGTGCGGGCCTTGAGCCCTGTAGAGGTGAAGCGCAGGTGGCCTATGCCGGCGTCCAAACCAAGTTTAAAATGCCGGGTACCTTTTACCAGGTCTTTTTAGAAAATGTGGAGCTTGTATCTCTCAATACCACCGCCATGTTTTGGGCTGATTTTTCTTTTGCGGAAAACCTATCATGTTCTTATCTCACCAACGTTTGGAGCTTTGAAGACGAAAATGAAAAACAAGAAACCCAATTACCCTTGTGGGCGCAGTCCAGCACTGCAGATTGGCGCATCGCATTCGGTCACCACCCTTATTTGTCCAACGGGCGTCATGGCAATGCCGGTGCGTATGAGCTGGGGTTTGAATGGTCTCTCCCAGGCTCTGGCACCGAGTTAAAAAGCTTTTTTGAGAATTACATTCAAGGCCATTTCGATCTTTATTTGGCGGGCCACGATCACAGTGTACAGGACATGGGAGAAGTGGGTGGCACCCAATGGATTGTGTCTGGGGCAGGCGCAAAAGCCTCTGAAGTAGAAGCTCGAAACGATGCGCCTTTTTACGTGGCAGAACTTGGTTTTGTTTTGTTCGACGTGACGCCTTCGCAAATGAAGATGACGTTCATTATCGTCACTGAAAATGCCTCCGGCCCTGCCACTTGGCAAGTGAGGCATACCCGCGTGGTCAATCGGTAGACCATGACCATGGCGCCTCAGACTTCCGCTACGGGCCCAACCCCCGAAGGGATGCGGGTGCTCAGGCGCGTTCGTCTGGCCTATATTTTATTTCGTTTAGGTGTTTACGCTCTGGTTTGGACAACGGCAGCTGGAGCACTAGAAGATTGGCAACCACAGCCACTGTGGTTCGTAGCAATGACCGTCTTATTGGCGTCTTTTGCTTATGCGCGATTAAAGAGTGCCTTTACCGTTGCCCCTACCATTGAAAAAAAAACCATGGTGATGCTGCGTTTGTCTTTCCTTGTTGGTGTTGGCTTGGCCTTTTTATCGGCGGGACGTGGTTGGATGCCATGGGCTCACAACCAGGCGCTGCTTCTCATGGGTGGTTTGCCCCTCATTGTTCTCGGTGTGTCTTTGCTGCATCGGGCTCAAAAGACTTTGGCGCCTCATTACTATGACGTGGTGTACGTGACTGCACAACAGCAGTGCGTTGACAAAGAGGTGTACAGACACATGCGACATCCCGGCTATTTGGGAGAATATTTCATCACACTGGGCGCGGTGTTCATGCTCAATACGTTGGTGGGCTTGATGGCTGTGGCGCTTTTATTCGGTGTTGCCATCATGGTTCGCATCCATGTGGAAGAGAAAATGCTTTTGGACCAGCTCCCAGGCTACGACGATTACGCTTCACGTGTGAAAAGGTTTTTGGTGATCTAAGCCGAAAACGCCACGACTTTAATGACCCCAGGTGTGTCCCACATGCACATCCGCTTTGGGTTTAACGCTGGGCAGTAAGGTGCGCTGTGCTTTCTCCATTTCTTCCACCACAATTCGGCCGATGGTCTCACCGTCTTCTTTGGGACATTCCACGACCAGTTCATCATGAATCATATTGACCAAGAAAGCGTCAGGGTGGTCACGCCACAGTCTTTCGTTCAGACGTGCCATGGCGAGTTTGGCGATTTCCGCGCTGGTGCCTTGAATGGGCATGTTTTTTGCGATGCGGCTCAATTGATTGTCGGATGGTTCTAAATACAGTCTGCGGTTTAAAACCGTTGCAGCAAAACCATTGGATTTGGCTTTGCTGACACTGTGTTCTAAAAAGGATGCAATGCCAGGGTAGGCGTCAAAATATTGTTTGAGTAAAATCTTAGCTTCGTCTTCACCCACGCCCACTTGCCTGGCCAACGCGCGGTGCCCCATACCGTAAATCAACCCAAAGTTAATGGCTTTGGCGCGTTGACGCAGGTGTGCGTTTTCATGCTTACTCACCGACGTTTGAAACATTTCGCTGGCCACGCGGCTGTGGAGGTCTTCGTCTTTCTCAAAGGCGCCCAGAAAACTTTTATCCCCCGAGAGGGCGGCCAAGACCCGGAGCTCGCAGGTGGCATAGTCTGCAGTAACCAAGCATTTATTGGGTGGCGCACAGATCGCCTGATGAAACCGTTCGTCGGTGGGCAGGTTTTGGATGTTTGGCGAATGGCAAGAAACACGACCGGTGGAGGTTCCCAAGGGGTTAAAATGCGCGTGGATTCGGCCGGTGCTCGCATGGATATTTTGTAAAAAGCCTTCACCATAGGTGGACACTAATTTCGCTGATTCGCGGTATTTGATGAGCGCTTTGGCGGCTGGGTGTTCTAATCCGCGCAGGGTTTTTTTATCTAAACGGTTTAACGATTCTCCGGTGAGCTTTTCAAATAGTTCACGCAGGGCTTCGTCTTGCTCCAGACTAATGTCCGGTCGCCCAAAAAGGTCAATCTTCACATGGGGCTTGGCCGCAGAAAAAAATTCAGATTCTGCTGCTGCTTTTTTTTCTTCTTCGTCTTTTAAAATATTTCGCCACACTTGTTGGTCCACATAGAGGCCTCGGTATTCCATGTGGGCGAAGGCGGAACTCGCCAGGCACTCGAGTCGGGCCACATTTTTGTATGGAGAGCTGTGCAGCGCTTCTTGGCTCTGAGAGAATGTTTGCCGGGAGGACTCCATATGACGCTGTGCTTCTTGAGTGCTGCGAAAGGCTTCGCCTGAGGGCGGTGAAAGTTCCAATAAACGGTGAATGACGTTTTGGCAGATGGGTCGCGATACATGAATGTTCCAATGCAACAGCCGTCGCATGTGGCTTTGTGCATGTTCAAAAATAAAGACCCGCTCTTCAGCCGCTGCAAACAAACGTAACAATTCGATTTGCTCGGTGTCTTCATGGGTGATGACCCAGTGGGTTTCGTCTTTGACCCCAAAAACTAAAACGGCTTCAGGGGCTGCAAAAAGGTTGTCGTCGCCTGCAACCAGATGGCAAAAAATCAATTGCTGTGCTTGAAGAAAGTCCTGCAGCGTCATGGTTTTAGGAGGCCTCCTGCGCGGGCTGCGGCCTCAACGGTTTTATAATGATTATCGTCAGCCGGTATAAAACCACTCAAAAGGTTTTTATTCGCCAAAATACGTCTGCCTTCCTGCGAGTGAATACTTAGCTGTAGGAACGCGTTGCGTATTTGGGCGCGGATGCGTTTGGGGAGGCTGGCTTGCGCGACCACCGCGTCGTAGGGCGCACGGCCTGTGCTGGTGATAATGCGGGCAAAGCCACCCGGTCCTAAGGCGTTGTAACCCACCAGGGTATCCGAGGACACTGCTGCAAGATCCACCTTTTTTTCCCGGATAAGGGAGAGGGCTTTGTCGTGGGTACCGGCATACTGAACGGACGCAAAAAAGGTGTTGGGCTCGATTCCTTTTTGTTTAAACAGCAACTTGGGGAATAGAGAACCAGATGTGGAGACGGGGTCCACTAAGGCCAGGTTTTTTCCTTGGGCCTCTTGGAGGCTGGTCAGTGGACTGTCAATGGGGGCCACCAAATAGCCCGAGTATGTGGTGGTGCCTTGTGCAACCACTGCTGCCAGCAGTTCGAGCTCAGGTTTTTTTTCTTTGGCCAAAATAAATGCCAGTGGAGAAATCAAAGCAACGTCCACTTGGTTTTGTACCACTGCGTCGATGAGTTCTCGATAGGTAACCACATTGTTAATTTCCACCGGGATGCCCAATTGGGTTTCGAGATAGGATCCAATGGGGCCGATGATGGCTTGGTGCACTTTAGCGGAGTAGTACGGCGTCATGGCAAGAATAATCTTTTCGGGTTGCTTCTCTCCTTTTTCATAGGCTGGCAGTTTACCGGGCTGGTATCGCGTGGGGTCGAAACCCCCATTACTCGCCAGACCCTCGTAATTCACCTCCGACTGAAAGCACCCGACCAGGAGCAAAAAGACCCATGATAAAATCTGTAGGCGAAGGTGTTTCATGACGTCTGTTCCAAATCATTGACGGATGTGATGCGATTGCGGCCGAGCCTTTTACTTTGATAAAGGGCTTGATCAGCGATTTCAATGAGGGGGCGTGCGTGTTTGGCGTGTTCGGGCCAAGTGGCCACCCCTAAAGAGGCGGTACAGCGGAACCGAGGGGTGCCGTGAACATCAGAAAAGTAAGCGCCTTCGATGCTGTGTCGTAACTTTTCGGCCACCTGGACGGCATCGTCATGATCTGCAAAGCGCAACAAGATCACAAACTCTTCTCCACCGTAACGTGCCACCAAGTCCGTTTCTCGGACGTTTTCTGACAGTATCTCTCCCATGGTGTGCAAAATTTCATCGCCCGCTGGGTGCCCATGCTCATCGTTAAACTTTTTAAAGTGATCAACGTCTAGCATGATTAATGAAAAAGAAGACCCTCCCCGACGTTGACGTTGGACCTCCGCAATTAACATCTCTTGAAAATAGCGGTGATTGTACAGCCCTGTCAGTCCGTCGGTGATGGCGAGTTTTTCGAGGCGCTCATTGGCACGCTTGAGATCGTCGGTTCGTTTGGCCACCTCTTGTTCTAACAGTTCTTTTTGTCGGGACAGTCTTTCACCTGCCATATTGAGAACCCGCGCCAGACGGGTGATCTCCCCAGCTCCAGGCAAATGAATTCTCGCACTCAAATCACCTTCAGCGAATTTTTGGGCCACTTTGGCGACCGCAACCACGGGGGCCAGAACCCAACGGTTAATGGACATGAGCAAGGTGATCAGCGCAATAAGTGCCAAGGCAACGATGGTTAATGAAATGCGTTTTTCTCGTTGTGCAATGCTTTGTTGAATGCTGTTCCAGTCGAGTGTTGCCACCAAGGTGGCCCAGCGAATCCCGGTTTCTACTGGCATGGAGATACGTAAAGGATAGCCTTGCGCATTGGGGGCAATCACCGATCCATTGGCGGCCACTGCTTTCTCAATAAAAGCCTTGGGTAAGGCATGGGGGCTTGGCGGTGTGCCCGTTTGCCCAACCAATAGCCCTTGATGATCGAAGAGCGCTACGTGGCTTAGGTTGAAGTCTTCTTTGCGTTCCAACAATTGATCCATCAGGTTATCCAAATCTGGGATACGACCTTGGACCAAAGAGAAAGCGACGGGTGCAGAGAGGGAGGCCAAGAGTGCGCCCACGCGTTGGGTGTTTTCTTGTTTTTGGTTTTGGATTTCAATTTGATTGAGCACAAAGAGGCCGGTGGCCAAACTGGCACCCATAATCAGCGTTACGATCAACAAAAGTCGCCGTTTAATTCCCATGGGCAAATGCTAGTGTACTCTGCCAAAACAGGGAAGTTTCATTGCATGTGATGGCCATGTTTCTTAAGGTGTGGTGCAGTGGAGCGTAATTTGTCTGAATTAAGCGATAATTTAGCAGAAGAAGGCCCCCCAAGGCCGCTTTTACTCTTGGTGGATGATGAACAGGCCCATCTGGAGAGCCTGGAGCGTATCTTCCAACGGGCGGGCTATGGGGTGATTACCGCCGAAAACGGGGAACAGGCCATCGATTGCTTACGAATGCATCCGGTGGCGGTGGTTCTCACTGATTTGGTGATGCCCCGTACCGATGGTTTTGCGGTGCTCAAGGCGGCACAAACCCTTCGCCCCCAAGCCTTAGTGGTACTCATGACCGCTTACGGAACTGTGGACAACGCCCTCACGGCCATTCGGCAGGGGGCATGGGATTTTGTGACAAAACCCATCAAGCGAAATGGGCTACTCACCTGCATTGAGCGCGCTTTACGACACCGGCAGCTGCAAATGGAGAATCAAAACCTCAGGGCGCGATTGCATGCGGTGGCCCCCGAGGGTGGTTTGGTGGGTAATTCGGATGGCATGCGGCATTTGAAGGCCACGCTGGAGCAGGTCGCACCTTCTTCGGCAACCGTGCTTATTCTCGGAGAGTCCGGAACGGGTAAAGAGTTGTGTGCGCGGGAAATTCACCGCCATTCAAACCGTTCTGGTGGCCCCTTTGTTGCCGTTAACTGTGCCGCACTGCCCGATACCATTTTAGAGGCCGAGCTGTTTGGACACGAAAAAGGCGCATTCACTGGCGCCGAAATGCAAAAGATCGGTCGCTTTGAACGGGCCAACGGCGGCACCCTTTTATTGGACGAAGTGGGCGATATTCCTTTGGCCATGCAGGTGAAGCTTCTGCGGGTCTTACAGGAAAATGAAGTAGAACGCCTCGGTGGCGATGGCCCCATCCCCATCGACGTCCGTGTGATTGCGGCCACCAACACCGATTTGAAGCAGCAAATTAAAGAGGGTCGCTTTAGAGAAGATTTGTATTACCGCCTCGATGTGATCACGTTGCAAATGCCACCACTTAGAGAGCGTGCCGACGATATTCCATTGTTATTGCCTTTGATGTTGGGCCGATTTAACGACAAACACCAAAAATCAATTCGGGGATTTTCTGATGATGCTTTAGACGTTTTGTCGTCGTGGTCTTACCCTGGTAACGTGCGAGAGTTAGAAAATGCGGTGGAACGTGCGGTGGTTTTGTGTCCCGCAGAAACGATCGAGCTTTCTCATCTGCCGCCCGTAATGGCCGACGCGCCCATAGGCCCCACACCCACACCCAGCCAGAGTCATGATTCGGGTTTGGTCTTTCAGCCGGGGATGACCATGGAACAACTGGAGCGGGCAGCCATTGAAGCCACCTTAAAGCACACCCAGGGTGATAAAAATCTGACCGCCCAATTGCTGGGCATTTCTTTAAGAACGCTCTATCGCCGTTTGGGTGAAAGTTAACCGCCGGGAAAATAAGGTTAAATTTTGGTTTAAAATTTGACCGATCCGGTTCCATTTGGCACCTTTTGCCCCCATGAAACGCCCATTGTCCCACATGATTGACCATGCCCCGCGAAAACGGGTAAAACAGGAAAAGCCGAGTCTTTTCAGTGTGTTGCCGTGGTTCAGGATCGTACTCGGTGCGTTGATGCTCTTCGCAGGCTACAGTTTAGGCCGTGGCGCGCTCAGTTGGGCCCACGAAACCGTTCAAAACTGGGAAGGTCCCAAGCTCAGTGAGGAAGCGAAGGCGTTCTTGATGCTTGAAGGACACGCTGCGGACACCATTCCAGACGAAAGTCCAGTGCCCGAAAAGAACGAACCCGCCATTCAGCCTTTGGTGAAAAAATCCGAATTTTCGAAATCCATGGCAGGGCAAGATCCCCGTTTGGTTCAAAAAATGCGCTGGTTGCTTGATGATTACGAAGTCCCCGAAGGCGCGGTGGTGGTGCTCCATGCCAATACCGGTGACGTTTTAGCAGCTGTGGGGCGAAGAAATGGCCGCTCTGATGTGGGCGCGGCTTTGGAAGCGAAATGGCCTGCTGCCAGCGTGTTCAAAATGGTCACGGCCTCTGCCCTCCTCGAAGAAGGTTTGGGACAAGGTGAAAAAGTTTGCTTCAATGGCGGACTGCGAAAGGTCACCAAAAAACAATTAGACCAACGCAAGGGCGCCCGCTGTTCAAACATTTTAACGGCTTTTGCCAAAAGCCAAAACATTCCCTTCGCCCGCTGGACCGATCAAAAGCTGAATCCCAACTTGCTACAAGAAGAGGCCCTGTTGTGGGGTTTCGGTGACGCCAATCGTTTCGCATTGCCCAATGGCAGTTACGGAACGCCGACCATCCCTAAAGAACGCCTGTCTTTTGCCCAAACGGGAGCAGGGTTTGGAGATGTCCCCCTATCACCAATTCACGGTGTCATGATGGCTGCGGCTGTGGCCAACGGCGGCAGTGTCCCGATGCCAAAACTCAACGCCACCCAAGAGCCGGTGTATTTGCCCGTTCTTTCTGAGAAGGGGGCGGCCACCTTACAGAAGGCAATGGTGCAAACCGTGTCTAAAGGTTCGGCGAGGCGAGCGTTCCGCGAACGACGACGACCTGCCATGGGGCGGTTAGGTGCCGGTGGGAAAACTGGTAGCTTGTTCGTTGAGAGCCGTGCGGGCATGGATCTCACTTGGTTTGTGGGCTTTGCGCCGGCCAAAAACCCGAAAGTTGCGGTGGC
>PBLQ01000044.1 GCA_002721815.1 Myxococcales bacterium | reverse complement strand
GCCGGTCCGGCAGGCTGTCGACAAATTGATGCTCCAGCTTGTCGAGAAGGGCGTAATCCTCGGCCGTGCCTTCATCCATCCGGCGGAAACGAACGCTGTCCATACTGGCAATCCCCCAAAAGCAATCTGTGATGGCCGTTGCGGCCGTCCCCCATCCTAGTCAGCGCAGACGGTCACGACAACCGCAATGCATGGCATGCCGGTCATCCAGGCTGGCGGCATGACAGAAAAGAGTTGCGCCCGCGCCCCGCCGGGCAGTAGACATTGGCCAGCGACCGGTTGTCATAAGAAACGGGTATAATTTATGGCCGCAAATGTAACCAGAAAGCTTGATAAAAACAGCGCTGCGGGGGGTGTCGACCCGGTGCAGGCGGCCGCGCAGCTGGCTGCCATTGCCGATGCGGTGTCGACCGCCGTTCTGGGACGCCGCATGGCGATTGAAACAGCGCTCACCTGCCTTGTGGCAGACGGGCATCTTCTGATCGAGGATGTGCCCGGCAGCGGCAAGACGGCTTTGTCTGCGGCGCTGGCGCATGCGATGGGTCTCGATTTCCAGCGGGTACAATGCACGAATGACCTGTTGCCGGCAGATATTACGGGCCTGTCGGTTTTCAACCGCGACAGCGGCAGTTTTGCCATGCGCGAAGGGCCTGTCTTTACCCAGCTGCTGCTGGCGGATGA
Organism: Myxococcales bacterium; assembly: GCA_002721815.1. Lineage (GTDB taxonomy): Bacteria > Myxococcota > UBA727 > UBA727. The sequence goes on along the minus strand of PBLQ01000044.1, from coordinate 16,005 downwards.
ACTGAACCGCGCCCCGTCAAAGACGCAATCGGCCCTGCTGCAGGCGATGGAAGAACGGGCTGTCACCATTGATCGCGAAACGCGGGCCTTGCCGCAGCCATTTCTGGTCATTGCCACGCAGAACCCGTCGGAACAGATTGGCACCTTTGATCTGCCGGAAAGCCAGCTTGACCGGTTTTCGCTGTCGATGGAAATCGGCCGTCCTGACCATGATACGCAGGCGGCCATCCTTGCCGGGATGCGCGGGCATGATGCTGGCACTATACCGGCGGTGATTGATGCGGCTGGCTTGCTGGCCCTGCAGGAAACAGCGCGTCGCCTGCCGGTTGATGACGCCGTCATGCGTTATGCCTTGCGTCTGGCAGACCGGATGGAGACATCCGCGCCAGTATCGCTGTCCGTCCGTTTCCGCACCCAGCTTGTCCGGCTGGCCCAGGCAGGGGCGTTGATCGCCGGCCGTGATTTTGTCGCTCCGGATGACGTCCAGCATGCGTTTCTGCCCGCCGTGCGCCATCGGCTGGTACGGGTTGAACCGTCCGCGCGTGCCGAACTAGTCGCGGGCGCTATCGCCGCAACAGACCTGCCATAGGCGTGTGATGGCCGGCTGGTCTGACAGGCTGACACGGTTCATGAGCCATAGGCGCCGGCCGTATTTCGAATTGTCACTGCGCCGCGTCTTTGTGCTGCCGACACGGCATGGCTTTATGGTGGCGCTTGCCATTTTTGGTGTGTTTGCCATCGCCATCAGGATCCAGAACAATATGCTGCTGCTTATGGCCGTCGCATTGTTTGTCCTGTTCATGCTGTCGTTGCTGTGGGCTGGCCAGAACCTTCAGGGCCTGCGTCTGACCGTACGTCATGACGGCCGGATGGTGGCAGGCGAGACGGGGGTGCTGTCGCTGCAGCTTGCCAGTGAAAAGCCGGTCTATGATATCGGCATTGATACTGGTGCGGGCGCGCGGCCCGCCGTGCAGGCAAACCATACAGCGGATCATCTGCTGACCTTTACCCCGTCTGCCCGTGGTCGCCAGAGCCTGCCGCTTGTGCGGCTTGAAACACGGTTTCCCTTTGGTCTTGCCCGGGCATGGGGGTGGATCAGCCCGGCCAAGGTGCTGGTGGCACCGCAGCCTGACTTTGCGATGGCACGGTTGCTGATATCGGCGGAGACCAGCCATGGCATGGCCGCTGGTGGCGCGGCAGAAGGAGCGGACAGTCTACGTGACTGGATGCCAGGAACGCCAGAAAGCCGGATCAGCTGGAAACGCTATGCCGCAACGGACCGGTTGCTGGAAAAGACAGGTGATACAGATGGTGATGCGGTGCCGATGATCAGCTATGCGGCCGTGGCGCATCTGGGTCATGAAGCTGCGTTGTCGGCCATGTGCGGCGCGGTGTTGCGTGCTGCGCGCGCCGGCAGATCATTTGACTTTCAGCTTGGTGACATAAGATTGCGTCAGGTGCGCCCGCAGGCAGCAGGAGGTGCGCTCGATGCCCTTGCCCTTGCCTGAACACAACCATGGCGGTGACACGAAACCCGCGCCCGGATGGTATGCGCATCTGCCTGTATCGTCTCGAATGGCGATCTGGCAAGCACCATTGATGCTGCTGCTGGCATGGGATATCGGATTTTACCTTCTGTTGTTCTGGGGTGGCGGGCTGCTGGCGGCGCAATTGGCCGGACGGTGGCAGCGCTGGTATGTGCAACTGCCAATGCTGGCGGTGCTTGTCGCGCTTGCGGCGATCAGCGTGCCGGTGAAAACGGCAGATTTCTTCATCACGCTGCTGGCCGGCCTGCTGCCCCTGACATGGCGGTTGCAGGACCATCCCGCACCGTCATCCGCGATGACATTGTCGCCAGCCGGGCTGACACCCACCATCTTTCTCGTTGGTGCGGTCTTTTTGTATCAGATCCAGTTTTTTATCCTGTTGCTGGTGATGCTGTGGCTGTTGGTGTTCCTGTTTTGGTACTGCATGGCGCTAACCGGTTTTCGGCTGGATTCACTGCGCGTGCGGTGGCTTCCGGTGATCGGTATATCGACGGTTATTGCCGCGCTGATCATGGTTTTGTTTATTGCCGTGCCGCGGGTGTCGACCGGGTTCATCCCCGGCTTTACGCCGCAACAGCAAAAGATTGCCCTTACCGATAATGTAGCGCCCGGTGGCATGCGCGACCTGCTGGAAGATGAGACCATTGCCTTTCGGGCTGTGCCGCAGGCGGATGGGCAAATCACCGCGCGCTATTGGCGTGTCTTTGTGTTGGATGCCGAACAGAACGGCGCATGGCAGCGGCGGCAAAAGGCACTGATGCCCATGCCAGCGGTAACAAGCAGGGCACCAGATGATGTCTTCGCCCTGTTGCTGGATGACCATGACCCATCAACCTTGCCGGCACCCGGATGGCCTGCCGGTTTCAGCCCTGATTATGATTATTCCCCTGCAGGTGAATTGATGACGACCGCGCAGGCCAATCCGCGCCGGGTCACGGTGGGCGGCAGCAGCACACCGCGCCATGGTGGCAATCTGATATCGAATGCTAACACGCCCATTTCCATGGCCAATCCGCGTCTTGTTGCATGGGCACGCCAGCAGCGCGCCGGTTTGCCCGATGATGCCACCTTTGCAGACATGCTGATGCGCCGCTTTGCGTCTGACTTTGTCTATGACACGCGCATCACCAACCCTGCAGATGCAGCTCTTGATGATTTCTTCTTTGATAACCGGCGCGGCTATTGCAGCTATTTCGCCACCGCGATGGCAACAGCGCTGCGCGCCGCCGGGATCGAGGCGAATGTCGTGATTGGGTATCTGGGGGGAGACTGGAATGCCTACGGGAATTTCTGGACCATCCGCAATGCGGATGCGCATGCCTGGGTTGAGGCACGGCTGGATGGGAGAGGCTGGCAGCGCTTTGATCCTACGCTTGTGGTGATGTCAGGTCTCGTGCCCTCGGCTGCCACAGCGCCTGTTGAACCTATTGCCCCACGCGCAAAACAGCAGGATGACAGCGCGGCCTTGGTTGTGCGGCTGCGGCTTGCCGGGCAATGGGTTGATGCTCTCAATACCAGGCTGACTCTGGCCATTATGGATTATGGCCAGCAGCAGGACGCAGAGACAGGCGGCGATAATCAGGACAGGGCCGCCTTCGTGTTTATCGCAATTGCGATGGCCATGACGGGAGTTGTGCTGGCAGCCAGCCTTGCCGTTCTGTCGCGCCGTCGTAACCGTCAACATCGTCTTGAGCGCAGATTGGAACGCGTGCTGGAAACGCTTGATGGTGCCACGCCGCGCAAGGCAGGTGAGACGATGATCGCCTATGCTGGTCGCGCCTCACGCGGCATGCCGCCAAACCTGCAGGATCAGATCCGGCAAATGGCGGCGATGCTGACCCGTTATCGTCATGCGCCGCACGCCGGCATCAGCCCAAAGACCGTGCAGCTGGCCATTGGCAGCCTCAAACGACAGGTGCGTACCGGCAAACCGTAAGGTGGCCACCGGCAAACATAAGACATGCGTGATTCAGTTAAAGTGCAGCGATGCGACGGCGGTAATAATCCGCCAGCCCCTGCGGATAATCGGGATGTGCGGCAAGCGGCTTGATCGCACGTGTCAGCGCCGGTTTTGCCTTCGCACCCTCGGCTGCCAGCAACCGTGCCAGAAACGCGTCATGTGCCGCCTTTATATCGGCATCAAGCGGATGCCAGCTATAGATCGCTTCTGCCGCCTCGCGGCCGCGAATGGCAATTTCATCCATCTTCAGCAGCTGATGTGCTGTGGCCCCCTCGGCGGTCGCGGCAGCAAAGGTCAGCGACAGGCCTGATTGCTTGCTGAACGGCTCCAGACGCGCCGCCAGATTGACCGTGTCGCCGACGACCGAGTAAGACAGGCGTGTGCGTGATCCGAAATTGCCAACCACTACATTCCCGCTTGCCATGCCAACACCGATGGCAATGCCATCACCCTGCCACGCATCGCCAATCTCGGCTGCAATCCGCGCATTGATCGCCGGCACATGTTTTTGCAGGGCAATGCCTGCAGCAACAGCGCGGTCATGATGGTCCTGCTGCGGCATCGGTGCATTCCAGAACGCCATGACGCAATCGCCGATGAATTTGTCGACCGTGCCGCCATGCGCCAGCACAATCTCGCTTGCCTCATCAAGGATAATGTTGATCAGCCGTGTCAGCACCTGTGGGGTTGCGGACAGCTGTTCGGACAGGGTGGTAAAGCCACGCACATCCATAAACATCACCGTGATTTCGCTGGTCACGCCACCCAGTTCGGGTGAAACGCCGCTTTTTTCAATTCTCTGGACCATTTGCGGTGACAGATACTGGCCAAAGGCGCTGCGCAGCTTGCGCCGCGACTGTTCATCGGCAATCCCGCGCAACATCATGCACAGCGCGCCCGTCGCAAGCACAATGCTGGTGGAAAGAATAGCATTTGACAGCAGCAGCTGGTCGGTGAACATGCGAAAGCTGCCATAGGCCGTGCCGGCTGTGCCAATCAGCAAAGCGGCCAGCGCGGCCGGGATTGGGGCGTGGGCCGCCATCAGACCTAGCAAGATTGCCAGCCCTGCCGCCGCGGCAAATTCGCCGAATTCGTAGAGCCGTGATGACTGCAGGGTCACACCGGACAAAATCTGGTGCAGCGCGGCCAGATGGATCAACGGTCCAGCAATCGCCGCTTCAAGGCTGGTGGAATGGGTGTCCTTCAATCCGGTCGCCGAGCTGCCGATGATCACGAAGGCGTCCGTCAAACGGTCCATCCCGGTCTGTTCGATCACGTCAATGGCAGAGATCACGGGAAAACGATCAACCGTGCCATGCCAGAGGGGCAGGCGTCCGTGATTATCGAGAGCAAGGGTGATCTGTCCGGTCCGCAACCGGTTGACGCCAGTACCGGTATCGATCGCCTGTTTCAGGATATGACCACCGGCCCCCTGGGCAACGCGCAGCATCTCGGCTGCCATGGATGGCACCATCTGGTCTCCAAAATGCGCCACCATCGGCACATGCCTTACCGTCGAGTCGCGCTCAACCGCCAGGCTGACAAAGCCAGCGCCCGGAGCCGTTGCCAGCTTTTCCACCGGGGACAGCAATCCGCTGCCCTGCATCAGGGGCGGCCTGCTGTCACCGATGACAGACACCGAGGCTGGCAGAAAAGGCGGGTTGGCACTTTCAGCGCTGGTCAGTGACACCGCCATGATTGATGGCGTGTTGGCCAGCATGTCACCAAGAAGTGCATCGCCGTCAGCAATTCGGCTTTCCAGCTCGCCCTCTGTAAAATCACCAAGTCGTTCAATGGCGCGGGCATTGAACCGGTCATCCTCGGACATCAGAATATCGACACCGATGGCAAGCGGACCTGCCAGCCCGATATTCTGCAGCATCACAGCCATATATTGCCGCGGCCATGGCCATTGCCCGAACCGTGCAAGGCTGGCCTCGTCAATATCGACAAAGACCATGCTGTGGGCCATATCGGGGTCGCCGGTAAAGGGTTGGATACGGGTATAGCTGTCGAGGCTCAGATCGCGTGTCCGGCTGTCAATTTCCTTCCAGTCAGACACCGCCAATGCAAATAGGGACAGGGGCAGGGCAATCGCCAGAAGGCTTAGCGGCCAGCGTTTCTTTAGCCGCGCAAGACCGGGCGCCTTCATCGGATCGCGTCACCCGCCGAGAAGATTGGCAAATAGAGGGCCACAACCATGACACCGATCATCAGTCCGACAAAGACAATCATCAGCGGCTCAATAATGGTCGACAGGCCATCGACCACCGCGGTGAATTCCTCTTCATAATATTTGGCAATGGATGTCAGCATCTCATCCATGTTGCCGGTCCGCTCGCCAACCGCCATCAGCTGTGACAGCGCAATCGGATAAACCTTCTCATTGCCAAACAACTGTGACAGAGGGGCGCCGGTGGTAATCTTGTCCTTGATGCGCGCGGTCGCATCCAGAAACTGCACATTTGAGGAAACAGTCTTGGCGACTTCCAGCGTGTCGATCACCGAGACACCGGCGGCCAGCAGATTTGCCATCAGCAGCGACATGCGCGCAACTGTGGCCTTGACGATGATGTCTCCCACCAGGGGCAGGCGCAGTTCAATTATGCTTTTCAGTTTTCGGTAGGGGCGGACAAAGCGTGTCAGCGTCTTGTTGGTGGCCCAGAAGGCAAACACGGTGCTGATCACCCGCAACAGATTGCCGCCATCCTGAATCCAGTTGCTGGCATCAACAATTGCTTGGGTCGGACCGGGCAGTTCGGCGCCAAGACCTTCATACATGTCCTGAAAGGTCGGGACGACATTGGTCAGCATGAAATAGGAGATGCCAACTGTGATCACCACAAGTGTTACCGGATAGAACAGCGCCGATTTGATCCCGGCGCGGATGGCCTGCTGCTTTTCCAGCATTTCCACCAACCGGTCGAGGAACACATCCAGCTTACCCGAAATTTCACCGGCCTCGACCATATTCAGATAGACCGAATCAAAATGCCTTTTATGTTCGCGGAACGCCTGCGACAGCGACGCGCCGCTATTCAGCTTGTCGGTCATCTGCGTAACGGTGCGTTTCATATTCGGATTTGATGTCTGGCTGGACACCAGCGTCATCGCCTCGACGATTGGCAGGCCGGCGCGCATCATCGTCGAAATCTTCTTTGTGAAGATGACGATTTCCTTTTGCGGGATGGACCCGAAAGGGCCCCAGGTAATTTCTGCGTTAAGCGCCGACTTCTTTTTCGGCTTGATTTCATTCAGGACAATTTCACGATGCCCGTCAGACCGCAGCTTTTGTTTTGCGGCGAGTATGCTTTCGGCGTCGATTTCGCCCTTCTGCCGCTTGCCCTTTACCCGTGTCTTGTATTTGAACTTCTTCATCACCGGACCCTAAAGAACCAGAATACGCGTATATTCGGCGACACTGAAGATACCATCTCTTACGAAACCGCGGGCAATTTCTTGCATGGTTTCGAATCCGTCCATTTTTGCAGCTGCCAGCATGTCAGGGGCCAGCGCCTCGCGCAGGATTGCCTCTTCAAGATTCGGGGTGATTTTCAACACCTCATAGACGCCGCGTCGGCCTTTATAACCCGACCCACCACAATCGTTGCACCCAACACCGATTTTCGGGATGACTGTCTGCGCTTCTTCTTCTGAAAAGCCGATCCGCATCAGAGATTCAGGCGTCGATTGCGGGTCGTCGGCAAGGCAACCCTTACAGTTGGGCCGGCCAAGACGCTGTGCCACAATCAGCGATGTCGCGGCCGCGATCATGAAAGGCGGCACGCCCATATTCATCAGGCGGGTGATGGTGGCAATGGCGTCATTGGTGTGCAGCGTCGACAGGAGCAGGTGGCCTGTCAGGGCGGCTTTCACTGCAATCTCGACTGTTTCCTGATCCCGGATCTCGCCAACGAGAATGACCTCCGGGTCCTGCCGCAAAAACGCCCGCAGGATGGAGTTGAAGGTCAGGCCAATTTTCTCGTTAGCCTGTGTCTGGCCGACACCCTCGAGATAATATTCGACAGGGTCTTCGGCAGTCATGATGTTCAGCTGCGGGTCATTGATATGCTGCAGACATCCATAAAGCGTGGTTGTCTTGCCCGAACCGGTGGGGCCGGTCACCAGCACCATGCCCTGCGGGGCAGAAATCGCCTCGACAATATTGTCGTAATTGACCTGGGACAGGCCGATGCGGTCAAGCGACAGCGACGGGTCGCCTTTCAGGATCCGCATCACGATCCGTTCGCCATTCTTGCCGGGCAGAACATTGAAACGGAAATCGACATCCTCACCGTCCCAGGGGATGGCGATGCCGCCATCCTGTGGCAGGCGCTTTTCCGAAATGTCACAATCCGCCATGATCTTGAGTCGCGTTACGACGCCCAGATAATGCTTGAGCAGATAGTCTGAATATTCTTCACGTACGATCAACCGCCCATCAATCCGAAACCGGACCCGGGCGATATCGCGAAAGGGCTCGATATGAATGTCGCTTGTGCCTGTTTCCAGCGCCGAATGCAGGATATGGTCGCAAAATTCCGGTACCAGCTCGTCATCATCAAGCGCAAAGCGTGACCGACGTGACTTTGCACTAGCGCGGGTCTGTTGTTTCTGACGCTTTTGGGCCGAATCAAGGACAGCCTTGACGCGTTCATGCCCGCGCAGACTTTCAAAATTGCTGAGTGTGATCAGCTGGAATTCAATATTGAAATTCGACACTGATTTCAGCTGGCTTGCGAGGGTGGCGGTTGTCGGATCAACAATGCCGACTTTCAAAAAGCGCTGATCGACCCCAAAGGGAATGGCATGATGCTCGTCGATAAATTGCAGCGGGATCAAGGGCAGGGCGCGGACATCGATTTCCTTTGCCTCGAGCGTGCAGCGGCGCAGCGCATAAGCACGTGACAGGACGGTATGCACCAACTCTTCATCAACGTCGCCGCTGCGCAGCATGCGTTCCAGCACATCGGCACTGGCACCGGTGCCCGCCGCACGCGCGGCTGTCAGCTTGTTGTAATCAAGGCGGTTTGCAGACTGAAGAACGCGCAGAACCTTGTCGGAAACATCATTGCTGTAAATGGCCATGATCTGGCGCTGCCGTTATGAATCTGTTGCGGACGGGTCGGATGCGGCGGCTTCGACGCCCGTGCCGAGATCATTGATGTCAAAGGCACGTTCCGGCAGATAGTCGATCGACATGGTGGCAATATCACCGTTCTCGGCCACCACAATAACACCGTTTGGTGTGACCTTGACGAGCGTGGCACGGCTGGCGCCGAGTTCATCACCTTCACGCAAGGTCATGGTCCGGCGCGCCGATGTATCAAGATCGAACAGGGTGGAATCCTTGATGACGCTGCGTACGGCTGTTGCCGAGGCACGCAGCATGGCTGTCGAGGTAAAGGTGTCCGTTGGTTCAAGCCCCGGAAATTCCAGTGCGGCGTAGCATTCCTCGACGAGACCAAAAGAATTGTTCAACAGCACTTCGCAATAGCGTTCTGCATGCATGACATTGCGCAATGGACCGATATCGAGGATCAGCCCGTCCTCACCTTCATCGCGGAGGATGAAATGCGCGCCCAGAAGGTCCTCGGATGTGTTTTTCAGATCGATCGCCAACTGGCGGGCAGTAATATCATCTGCAAACAGACCAAGGCGTGCATAAGGCAGTTTCGGCTTGTTGCCCGGCATCACATCCTGATTTGTCGCGGCAAAGATCTGCGCGCGACTTTCACGGTTGGAGACGGCCACACCGATAACGCGATAGCGGTTTGACAATAATGCAGATTCTGTCGGTTTTCCAAGAAGATCGGCGCCGCTCGGGTCCTGCTGATTGGTGTCCCCGCTCGGACTTGGCAGTTCCACCCCGCCTGTCGCCTGGTCGGCAATCCGGTCCAGCCCGCGGCGGAACGGGTCATCGACATCCTGCACCTCTGGCGCAATCAGCGAATCATTCTCGACAATATCGGTGGACTCGCCGGCATGAATCTGGCCGGACATAGCCAATGCAATGGCAAAAGAGGCAGCTGTAAAACGAAAAAACTGCATGTTTCCATACCTGAACAGGAGATAACGAGCCACTCTACAACGCGTTAATAAATTATTATTAACTTATATGTTGGTTGTGAGTCGTGGTGCAGGCCCACTATTCTTCGCTGCGCGCCGGTACCACGATCGTGACTTCGATATCCACGATCGGATCACCCTCGCTTGCCGCTACGCGTTCATTGCTGACATTCACGCTTTGCTGGCTGCGCATGAATTTGTTCCGCACCAGCAGATAGCTCAGGAAATCAGCCCGCATCTTGAGCGTAACAGTCTTTCCTGTCAGCCCGCCAATGCCGAGATTGCTGTTAACCACCGTGCGCGATGCCTCATCAATGATCTGCGCATTTGCCGCTTCGAGGTCATTGACAAGCTGGCGCAACTGGCCGGTCACGGCACTTGCCTCGCCAAATGCGCCAAGGCGTCCGGCGATGGCCTGTTCGCGTTGTGTCTTATTTTTGATGGCAACTTCCAGCAGCGGCTGCGCCTGTGCCAGGATGTCATTATATTGCTGCACCTGGCTGACGATTTCCTGGTTTTCCCGTGTCTGCGGGATCAGCACCGAGAAATTCAGCAGAACCGGGCCCAAAATCGTGGCGATCAGCAACAGGATGGACAGCGCAAGGCCTGCAGCGGCATTGCCATTTGCCTCGCGCAGATAGCGTGCGCGTGAAAAGCGTGCCTTGGACCCTTTTTTGCGGCGCTTTTCAAGAAGTTTCATTTCCTTCCGCGCGGCAGCGGCGGCTTTCTTCTCTTCGCGCGATGGCTTTGCCGTCCGTCCGGAAGCAGGTGCAGCTTCTGGCGCTGGTGTGAACGAAGGCATCTCAGCTGCGCCGGCTGGCGGGAATGCTGCGGCTGCTGCCGGCTGTGCCATTGACGGGGCCATAGATGGTGCGATTGACGGGGCCATAGATGTTGGCGGGGCCTGTTCCATGCCCGGAGTCATGCTGGGCGCCATTGCCTGGCCGGCTGCCGGCGCGCCTGTTGCCGCCTGCTGCAGCATTTCCATCGCGGCGGGCGACATCTGGGGTGCTTGCGTTTGCGCCGCAGCCTCGTCTTTCTTGCGTCCCAGTCCAAACACCATCGGTCAGGACTCCTGCCGCACAGTGGCGGTTATCTTGAAATCATAAATATTGGCAGTTTCACGCAAAATCGGCTCGTCCGGGGGCGGGGCATCCACCAACCCGCTATTCGCCAGCTCGCTAACGAACAGTTGCACGACGCTTGGGTTGGTCGCCGCACCTGTCAGTGTCAGCTGGTTGCCCTCGCTCAGTGTATAGCTGGACAGCTCGACGCCTTCGGGAACAAGATCGGGCAGGGTGTCCATGATCATCGTCTTGCCGCGTTGCGTCGAAACGATATTGAGATTGTTCAATTCGGTATCCAGCTCGCCCACCTTGTCATTGATCGACTTGATACGCGATTGCGCGGCGACGGCTTCTGCCTGCAGGCCGTCGAAACCGCGGCTTTCGCTCTGGCTTTTCAGAAATGATGGCAACACCCCGAGACCTGTCCAGGCTGTCATCAGCATGAGAGTCACCAGCCAGACCATGACCATTGTACGCGAAATGACCCCAAGCTGGCGGTTGCGACGCAGCGTGTCCCCTTGGGGCAGCATCGACAATTGCATGATGCCTGTGCCATCCGATCCAAAGGTGCCAAGACGGCGCAGGCCAAGGCCCAGTGCCGAGGTAAAGCCTGAACGATTGGCCACCTGACTCATAAGCGTTTGCACCTGTGGTGCCATCTCGGTGCCTTCAATCGGGTCCCATAGACGCACAGGTGCCAGCGAAAAATGACGATCGATCAACTGGATGAAATTCTGCGCGCGCAGGGCATCAACAACCACATGAACGGTCGGGAAGGGCGGAAAATCCTGTTCTTCCTGCAGAAACAGCACGGCCTGTTTCATGGTGTTGGCGATCCGGCCACCAACCTCATCCCAAAATTCGCCTGTTGTATCCGGCACGTCCTCAATTTCTGACAACAGAACCTGATCAAATTCACTGATTTCCAGTTTCAACACATGGAAACGCTGCGATGTGAAAGCGATCAGTTCCATGCGGTCACCGGAGACATGCAGGATCGCCTGACTCTGCTGGCGGTCCGCAGGTGACATTGCGGTATAAAGGTAATTTGCCAGCGCCACCGGTTCCAGTTCTACAACCACCGGGTTCAGATGGGCATTGAGCAACAAATCTGACCATTGCGTGATGTTGGCGCGCTCGGCAAAAGCCACCACGACGCGTGTCAGGTCGTCATTTTCAGAGCTGACGAGGGTCGTGTAGGAAATCTGCGGGTCTTCCAGTTTGCCAATATCCGGTTCCAGCTCAATCCAGAAGCTGGAATCTTCTGCTTCCTTGGCCAGTTCGGCAGGTGTCATAAAAGGCAAATTCAGCTGGCGCAGCGACACAAGGCTGCCGGGGATGACAATGCCGGCATCACGTGCCGCCACACCAGCCTGGTCACGGAAAGTGCGAATAACATCACCAATCATGTCCTGCTGGCGGGCAATATTCTGTGGATCAAAGCGGCGCGGCAGGGCGACACTGCCCAGCTGATCGATATTTATCACATTGGATTTATGGCGAACTTCGGCTAACGTCACAGCGTTGGCATGCAGCTTCACAGCAACCAGTTCGTCGCTGCCCTTGCCGATCGGGCGCAGAAAGCTTGCAAATGTGGTGAGGGAACGGGCCATGGAAAACGAAACGAAGTGGCTCTTTGTGAAACAAAACTGAGCCGATAATGCGCTTAATTAACCTTTTGGATATATAGTAATTCCATGGATCAGTTGATCGACAGAATTTCGCAGATCGTCTCGCCACTGCTGGCCGAGGCGCTGGCGTTTGTGCCACCGGTAGATTCGCCGCTCTACCTGCCAATGCTGGGCGGGTTGGTAGTGGTTGCCCTTTTGTTGTTGCTGTTACTGGTCCGGGTGCGTCGAAAGCGCACCAATGCCCATGCCAGCAGGGTGTTCGGGCGGGAAGTTACCTTTGAGGATATTTCCGCCGAGACAGCCGGCAATGCATCCGCTGCCGCCAGCAGTGCGGCAGCCCCGGCAAATCCGGCAATCGAGGTAGCCAAACCGGCGGCAGCAGAGATGGACCCCGCAGAAAATGCCGAGGCACAGCCAACCGGGTTTACCTTTTTCAAACGCAAGTCTGCAGCCACAGAGCCTCGTTCGGCGCCGGCGCATGATATGTCATCAGGTGGCGATGCCAACGGGGCGGATGCGGCTGATGCAGCGGGTGATGATGCTGTTCTTGCAGGTCTTGAGCAGGAAATGCTGGCCACCCGGCAGCTTTATCTCGACGGCATGATCTCGAAAGAGGTCTATGTCTCGGAAACACGGGCGCTTTATCAGAAAGCGCAAACACGGATGACGTAACCGGCCGGGCGTCCAAAGCTATGTCCGCAGCGTTGAAAGGGTGGGCCATCGGGCCGCCCTTTTCTTGTACGTAACCCGTCTGACCAATTGCCCCGGAAACCAGGCGCGCCAAAACCAATCATGCCGTAAAGATAACAGCGACACGCCGCCTGTTTCTGGCAGCATGCCGCTGTTTTTCCGTGTGGTCCTGTCTCTAGCGCTTGAAGGCCGAGTGCGGCTGGTTCTCCGAGCTTGGGTCAATCACCGTTGGTGCCATGAAGATCAGCGTTTCCGACAGGTTGGTCGACATCTTGTCGGCACCGCCAAGGAAAGGCGTGATCGGCGCAAGGTTGCCCGTTGTGCCTGGCAAACCTGCGGTCGCGGTTGATTCCTCGTTTCGCGTCAGGCCGGCAAGAACCACGACATCACCCGGTGATGCCCAGAACGTCGTATCGATCACATCTGATGTGCGGTCCGACAATTCATCGACAAGTGCCAATGTGGTGTTGAAGCGTGTGTCTGTCAGTTTCACATCCAGCTTGACCGTATTGTTCAGCCTGTTGATATTGACCTTGTTGATCTCAAGCTTGAACGGCGCGTTATATTCAACCGGGGGTCCGGCAACCGTTCTGTTGTCGGCATCCAGAATATTTGGTCCCGGTACGCGGGCAATCTGATCGCGCTCGATGGTGGCATCCTGGCCAGCGGCAACAAGAATGGTTGGTGAAGACACGATCCGCCCAAGGCTGTTCGATTCGAGGAAATTCAGCAGCAGGCCAAGCTCGTTATTAGGCGAGTTGAGGTCGAGGCTGAAGGTGCCAACTGTTGTCGATGCCGCGCGTGCCAGCTGGCTGAGTGTTGCTTCCTGTGTGCCGCTGCCACCGGCACTGGGTTGCGCAGACAGCAGCAATGAGTCGATCTGCCGCGAGAAGTCCCGCGAGACTGTGATGATGAAAATTTCGATCAGAACCTGCAATTCGGGCACGTCATACTGTTCGATCAGACGCACCACCAGATCATTATCCTCACGCGTTCCAATGACGGTTACACCTGTATCATCGGGCAGAATGATGGGCACAGATGGTGCCGGGTTCTGCGTGCCACAGTAACTTGGCAGTGACGGCATGCCGGGAGCGCTGGCGTCACTGTCGGCGTTGTCAGCTGCGGACCCGCCGTCATCGCTTGGTCTTATTTGGTCGAAAAATTCCTTCACCTTGCCGACAACGCCTGTGGTGGCATCGCTACCGTCAATGATTACGGCATTATAGACGGCGACTTTTTCGGTGAAGATTTCCTGACGAGGCCAGATGCAGGGATCCTCGGACAGGATGTTGCTGAGGTCATTGCGCGTCGTCAGCGACGAGATGCTGGCGATTTCCGCAAGACCGGTCCGGCCCGACAGCTGACGCAGGGTTGTGTCATCAAATGTCGCCATCTGGGTGCGCAGGTCGATGGCGGCGCGCGTCATATCGGCGATCATTTCAGAGGTCTGCTGACCTGCAGGCGCGCGCGACACGCTTTCCATGCCAATAATGAAACCCTCGTCATCACCGCTCAACAGCAGCTGGACATATCCCAGCATTTCGGTGACACGGCTATGATCACTTTGTGCGGCTTCCAGCTTTTGCCGCTGGCGCAGCACCGCGTTGTAATTCTCAATCGACTGGCGAACGGCCAGCATCCGCAATTCGAATTCTACCTGCGTGTACACCTGTGCCACCTCGATGGCAGGGTCATAGACAATGGACAGCAAGTTTTGCTCCAGCAACGCATCCATAATCGAGATTGCGCTTGCATTGACAGAAATGCTGACCGTTGTGTCCAGTTGCAGAATGCTTTCCGACATGGTGGCCTGCAAACCAATTGTCTGGAAGAGGAAAGACAGCGCTTCGGAAAGTGGCATGTCCCGCACCGAAAAGGTGATTTCCGGGTTATAAAGCACCTGTTTCAAAAGGGCTGTTTTCGAGCTGATGGTGCCATTTTCGCCACCAACAAAAATCAGATCATTCGGCACTTCAAGGAACGTGTCACCCATCCCTGTCAGATTGCGACCAAAGACGGGAATAGTGCCACCAAGACCGTTGATGGTATTTTCCAGCCCCGTCTCAATTTCCTGATCAAGCGTGCGAATGAGCCCCAGCATCTGGCTTTCAAGATCAAGACCGCGTGCAACCAGAAATTCGGTGCGTTCAATGGCGCGTCTGTTCCGGATTTGCGCGACTTCGGCATCGGTCAGCGGGCTTGCAGCGGTGGTTTCGCTGTCACTGTCTGGTTCCACCTGCGGTGTGCTTTCCAACAATGATTCAAGGGTGGAGACAAAATACTGGTCCTGCAGGCTGTCCGGCGCATAGCGTACCTGGATCAGCTGGCGTCGCGGCAACTGCTTGAAGGTATCTTCTTCCTCAACCGTGCCGTCGTCGTTGATTGGGGCGATCATGCGTTCCTGAATGACATTTTTGCTTGTCTCCTGGATCGACAGATCGTCTGGAAGGCGTTCCGGTCCGCCGCAGGATGCAAGCAAAATGGCAAGCCCGGCCAGCAAGGGGCCTTGTGCAAAATGCAAGGGCAGTTTTCGCGTTGAAACAGTCATGGTGAAGCCTCGTCTCCGGAACGGCATTTCATTAGTGATCGCTAAAATACTCGCGTAAATAAATTCGGCCAAAGAATAAACGCACCGCCTGCAATTAGGCCAAAAGGCAGGCGTGTGGAAATTTTGGCCTTGCTGGTTACCATCAGGAAAATCCCGGCGATGGCACCCAGCCAGCTGGCAACAATAAAAAGCGCAACCCCGGCGACAGGACCCAACCATGCGCCGATGGCTGCCATCAGCCAGAAATCGCCCTCGCCAAATCCGTCCATGCCGCGCAGGCGTCGAAAGCCGGCATTGATGACAAAGGGAAATCCGCCGGTCAGAATGGCACCGAGAAGCGCTTGCCCGCTGGTCAGGTGCCACGCAAAAAAGCCTGCCTGTCCGCCGACGGCCAGCAACAATCCGGCGAACCCCAATATGCTGAGCAGAAGCGGGTGCAGTGTCATGGCCTCGAAATCCGTAAGACAGGCAATCGCAATCAGCGCCAGCG
>PBLQ01000043.1 GCA_002721815.1 Myxococcales bacterium | reverse complement strand
TTTTGTTGGAAATGTAATGACCTTTGTCGCGTTCACCAATCAACCAGTTCAGAGCCGGCTTACGTTCAAACTCTAAAGCTTTCGCCGTGTCTTCGTGTCCACGCGCCGTTAACAATGTGTCCAGCTTGGCCAACGGCCCTTCTTTGGCCCACAAGTGAGAACCAGGAGACCCCGGTTGGTCCAAGCCACCGCTGCCCGCCATGGGCCAATACGTGGTGGTCCACACCTTGCCAACTTCTTCGTCGCGCACATCAAAATGGTGTGGGTTGCGGGCCATGGCCGCTTCCTTAAGGTCTTGCACGGTATCGTGGTCCATATCGGAGCTGGCAAAGCCTGCAGCAGGACTTCTTTCACCCGCTTTGAGCAAGTCATTCACCAATTGGTCTTGTTGCTCGGCCGGCAAATCTTTCATGAGTGCCTTAAGACGCCCCCCGTATTCGGCGAAGATTTGAAAGGCTAATTCAGGTGTGACCTCGGGGCGGTTTTGCATTTCTTGAGCAAAGGCCGTTGCGATTTGATCGGCACTGTTCACTTGGCCCAAATTTTCAGCCACTAAAACAATCGGCACTTTGCCTGCTGTCGCCACTTCAGTGGTGGCCAGGAAATGCGTCAATTGGCTTTTTGCCGACGGTTCCATGCGATCTGCGGCCTTGAGAAGCCAATTTTGGAGATCTTTGGCCTCGGTTTTTGAAAGACCTGGGCCATCCATAGCGGCCTTTAAAAGCTTATTTACGTCGGCTTGTTCAATTTTATCACTATTTTCCAGGGACTTAAATGCCTGGCGCAAGCCTTTGTCACGAAAACTGATGCCCATTTTGGACTCCTTCTAACTCAAAAAACGCTTCATCCGCTTTATATATAAGTATGCATCAATAATTGGCGCGCGTGGCCTTTTTTTATCCATAAAACTGGGCATTAGGCCCCAAATTTCCTATGATTACGGCATAAGGAATTGATGGGACATCCGAATAAGAATGGGGGACAACATGCAGCATGAGTCAAGCGTGCCGGTGGGCACTGCAGATCGATGTGAAATTCAATGGGACGCGCTAAAGGCAGCATTTGAAAATCACTCTGGGGGCGCGAAAGCCGTCCTTGATAAAACCACCGGAGAAGTTTTGGATGTGAAAGAGGGTCTTTATTCCAACAACAACAATGCGCATTTTCTCACGATCGTACCGGTCCCATCTCGAATTCAGTATCAAATGATGGAAATTTTTATCGGTACGGTGTCGACGCCATCTATTCACACCCTGCTTCAAGATACCATTGTGGGCAAAGGGGCCTTTCGACGGTTTAAAGATGCCTTGGCGAAATTTCCGTTGGAACGTAAACGGTGGTTCACCTTTCGAGATGCCTTGTTGCACCAACACATTTTCGACTGGCTTGAAGAAAACCATGTGTCTTACGATAACCCCCCAGGCTGGAATTTAAATCTACCGGCTGCGGTGACTCATGAAGAGGAGGCGGAACACACCGCGAGCACAGATGGCGACCCGGTGGGCCCCGGTGAAAATTCCGAATCCACCGAGGCGCTTCAAGAATTCCTCATGGCATGGGCCCGCAATCATGGACAGGAATATGGATATGTTTTCGGCCCCGCAGCCTTTTATTCCCTTTCCACCGACCTGAATAAGGCTTTTTCTTTTTCTAAACGGGTGTAATAAGAAGGCCCATGGCCTTGCTTCCTCCCATTCCCGATCCTGCAGACCAAGAAGCTTTGGCGCTGCTTTGCCATGAAGTGGTCAAGCAGCCACCTCAATCACTCAAAGCCTTACGTAAGATTTTACGTCAGTATCCCAAACCGCAGGGCGGTTTCTTTTCAAAAGCCGAAATCATTCGAGCGCTGAGAGCCGACTTTCCATCTGAAGGGGATGAAGCGAATTTTTGGCTTCAAGCGAGTGGCCTCCTCAAAAAGCCCACCCGTACGCTCAGTGGTGTCACGCCCGTCACGGTCCTCACCAAACCCCATCCATGTCCCGGCAAATGTGTGTTCTGCCCCAATGATGTGCGGATGCCCAAAAGTTACCTTTTTAATGAGCCTGGCTCTCGAAGGGCCTGGAACAATGGTTTTGATCCTTACCGACAGGTATTGAGTCGTCTCATGAATTTTTGGCAGCATGGACATGCCACCGACAAAGTTGAGCTCATCATTCTAGGGGGCACATTTACCTTCTATCCCGAAGCCTACCAACGGTATTTTGTTGGGCGGTGCTTTGATGCGCTGAACGATTTTTCATCGTTCGATGAAGCTGCCCTTTACGACCACACCACGACCCAAACGCCTTTCACAACCGTGAGCCCCAACGATTCTCAGCGACGAGGGAAATATAACTCCTGGGTCAACAAAGTGTTTTCCGAAAATGACTTCGGCGAATCTGAATGGGAAAATTATGACTGGGAACGATTAACCCAAGCACACCAAAAGAACGAAGGCAGTGCCAACCGCTGCGTTGGCTTGGTGGTAGAAACACGTCCCGAAGAAATCACCGAAGCCCAAGGCTATTTTTTACGTCGCCTGGGTTGCACCAAGATTCAGGTAGGCCTGCAAAGCAACCGCGATGAAATTTTGAAGCGAAACAAACGAGGACACCTCACAGAAGACAACAAAAACGCCTGTGAATTATTGCGACGTATGGGTTTTAAAATTCACGGTCATGTGATGGTGAATTTGTTGGGGGCTTCCGTTGAAAGTGATTTAGAAGACTTTAAATCCTTTTTCACCGATCACCGATTGCGCCCGGACGAACTCAAAATTTACCCATGCGCCTTGGTGGAAGACACTGAACTCTATGGGGCCTATGAGAAAGGCGATTGGGCACCTTACGCGCCCCAGGAACTGGAATCACTGCTCAAAAACATTTTATTGTCCGTCCCGCTTTACTGTCGGGTATCGCGCATGATTCGAGATTTCTCGGCCGACGATATCGTGGTCGGAAATAAGAAAGCCAACCTGCGACAAATCATCCAACACCAGTTGTCGGACCAAGAGCAAATACCGGTTGAAATACGGAGTCGTGAAATTCGCTCGAAGAGTTCCCATGAACCCAATGCGATATTTAGCGTCATCCAATACGAAACGGGGGCGGGCGAAGAAGCTTTTCTACAGTTCACCACCAATGACGATAAGATATTGGCTTATTTGCGCTTGGGACTGCCGCGCATAGAGGCTCCTTTTCAAGAGATTGTAGATGCGGCCCTGGTTCGAGAGGTTCATGTCTACGGTAAAAGCCTGCCCCTGCATGGACCCACTGAAGGGGGGAGCCAGCATCAAGGTTATGGGGAACGGCTTTTGGAAGAAGCAGCAAAAATTGCACGCGCAGCAGGATTTTCTAAGTTAAGTGTGATATCTGGGGTGGGCACCCGCGGTTATTACCGTAAAAAAGGGTTTGCAGACGGGACACTCTACCAACATCGCGCGCTTTAAAGGGGATCGCATGAAAAAAAGTAACATTAACGTGAATGGGATCAACATGGCATACGTGGACAGCCACCCTGAAGGCGACCGTCCTGACTCCACGTTGGTTTTGGTTCACGGTTACTTGGCCAGCGCCTTTGTTTTTCGCGACGTCTTTGCCGCCCTTGAAAAGCACCATCGGGTCATCGCCATGGATCTCCCGGGGTTTGGAGACAGTGATAAAACCAGTCCCTCACAAGCGCAATACAACCGCGCTTTTTTTGCAACCCACGTTTGGGGATTGTTGGACGAATTAAACATCACCGAAAAAATCCATTTACTCGGGCACAGCATGGGCGGCGCCGTGGTCACCCAAATGACGCTCATGCAAAAAGATCGCATCGAAAAACTCATTTTGCTCGACGCCATGGGCGTGAATATTCCACCACCCTTTTTGGGTAAAATTGTCATGAACCCCATTTTAGGGAAAGCCATCTTTATGAAGGCCTACAACCGTTTCATGCTCAAACAATACCTCTTGGGTGACGTTTTTTATCGCAAAGAAGCGTGCACTGAAGCATTGGTGGATGACATGTGGCGCCCCTTATCCACCCCAGAAGGCAAAGCCAGTGCTTACGCCACCTTGCAAAACACGGTACACCCCGATCACGTTCAAGCACATGAACAAGACCTCCAAAAGATCGATGTAGAAACACATCTCATTTGGGGCGAAGAAGATGGCATTTTCCCACCCGCGCGTTGCGGTGAGGCCATGCGCAAAGCCACCAAGGCCAAAAGCTACACGGTGTTGGCCGGCACGGGACATTCCCCACCCGAAGAAATGCCACAGGCCTTTCTACAAGCATTGGGCCAAGTCACCGCATGTGAGTATCTGCCTGCTCGTTGAACGATCGCCGTATCAAAAAACTGCTATATTTCAACAGCTTAGAAAAAAGACGCCCCCTTGTGCAGGCGCTGATTTGCGCTACAATCATTCTATGAGCAGTGAGATGGCCCCCAAGTTTTACCAAGTCGTGGCATTGTACCACTTTTGCGTGCTGGATGATGTGTCGCAAAAGCAGGTGGCTATCTCCCAAAAAGCCGAATCCCTGCAAATCAAAGGCACACTGCTGCTGGCCCGAGAGGGCATTAATGGCACCGTGGCTGGTACGCCAGAGGCCATTCAAGGACTTTTGGCTTTCCTCGAATCCTTTGATGCCTTCCAAGGGCTAGAATACAAACTCTCCCAAGCCGCAGAAATGCCATTTTTACGACTCAAAGTACGCATCAAAGATGAAATCGTGACCATGGGCCAACCCAACATCGACCCCCTGAAAAAAGTGGGGGCGTACGTCACACCCAATGAATGGAACGACCTGATTCAAGATCCAGATGTGGTGCTCGTGGATACCCGAAACGATTATGAAGTGGCCATTGGTACTTTTGAGGGCGCCATCAATCCGAATACAGAATCTTTTCGGGAATTTCCGGAATGGGTCAAAAATAACCTGCAACCGAACAAGGATAAGAAAGTCGCTATGTTTTGCACGGGTGGAATTCGCTGCGAAAAAGCCACATCCTATCTTTTGCAGGAAGGGTTCGAAAATGTATTCCATCTCAAGGGTGGTATTCTGAAATACCTCGAAGACATTCCAGAGCAAGACAGCCTTTGGGACGGCGAATGCTTTGTGTTCGACCAACGCGTCGCCATTAAACATGGTCTCAAGGAAGGTTCGTACGACCTGTGCTATGGATGTCGTTGTCCCATTAACGCAGACGACAAAGCACACCCTCATTTTGAAGAAGGGGTCTGTTGCCCCCATTGTACCGATACACTTACCGATGAACAAAAGGCGCGTTTTCGTATGCGACAAAGGCAAATGCGACTGGCCAAAGAACGCGGCACGCAACACATCGGTTCCACTCCTAACCCCTCCTCATCCAGTATATAATATGCGTATCACATCTGTTTTTTCATTCCGCCTCCATTGCCTCCTGGCAACTTTCTTTTTACTCATGGTGAACGCTGGTTGTAAACTTCCAGAAAGAACCCAACAACCTGCGCAAGAGCCCGAATGCACCGCAGAAGCGCCTTGTGAAGAAGACTTGCCCGCATGTGGCAATGGCCTCGTTGAAGAA
This sequence comes from Myxococcales bacterium, assembly GCA_002721815.1. GTDB lineage: Bacteria > Myxococcota > UBA727 > UBA727. The sequence goes on along the minus strand of PBLQ01000043.1, from coordinate 63,444 downwards.
GGCGAAACCTGTGACGATGGCAACACCAGCACAGAAGTCTGCGCCTACGGAGAAACCGCCTGCGAGGTCTGTGATGGCACCTGCCGCATCACCACGGGCACCACTTCTTTTTGTGGCGACGGCATCACCGATGCAGATAACGGTGAAGTCTGCGATGACGGCAATCGAATCGATAACGATGACTGTAATAACGTATGCCAACCGAAAACCTGTGGCAATGGCACCCTAGACGATGGTGAAGAATGCGACGATGGCAACAACATCAACGATGATACGTGTAAAAACGATTGTACCTCCCCTGTGTGTGGCGACGGCATTATGAGCACCGGAGAAACATGTGACGATGGCAATGCAATCACCGAACTCTGCGCCTATGGTGAAGAAAGCTGCGATGTGTGCAACAGCGCGTGTCAAAGCGTTGCTGGCATCACATCATTTTGCGGCGACAACGTCGTTGATCCAGCAGAAGAGGCATGTGATGATGGCGAGGCCAATGGGCTGCCCTCCTCGGACTGCCGCGATGATTGCGTGTCTATTTCTTGCGGCGATGGGGTCGTCGACCACAATGAACAGTGCGACGAAGGCAGCGACAATGGTGATGGCCACTGCAGTGATGCTTGTCAGGAACAACCTTTTTTACTCAAAGACATCAATACGGTGGCAACCTCCTCCAGTGATGGGTTTGTCATTGGCAAAATCAACAATCTTTTGATCGTATTGGCTTCAGCCAGCTCTTACCAAGTGCAGCTCTTTTCGGTGGATGCGGACACCGGCAAAACGACACTTTTAGTGAATCTTGGGACCAGCGAACCCTACGATTATGGTTCCATTCGTTTCGGTGCGAATTTAAATACCGACGAGCATTTGTACTTATTCACCGAGCTTTACGAGACGGGCACCTTGTGGAAAACCGATGGGACCCCCGAAGGGACCTTATCGGTTCAATCTTTCAATGCAGACTGTAACAGCAACTCCAAAGTCTGCTTCGGAGATGCGGGCGTGGTTCTCCCCCTCGTTCCCCCACAAGCACAGCCTCAAATTGTCTTCACCGGATACGATGCCACTTTCGGTTATGGCCTGTGGGTTTCGGACGGCACCGCCATGGGCACACAGCCCGTTTTTGGCAACACTAGCACCTCCATTCGGCCCACCGATATTGAAAGCCTCACCCCGTACGAAGACGCCGTGTACTTTATTGCTGAAACAGCCGCCACCGGCGAAGAGTTATGGCGTACGGACGGTACTGAAGATGGCACCGAAATGCTCGATGAGATTTACGAAGGCGAAAACGGTTCGATCTCATCGCTGACCGCGACCCCTTTGGGCCTCTTTTTTCAAGCCCGAAGCGAAACGGCGGGCTATGAGCCCCACTGGTTTGATGGAGAGACCATTCAAATGCTGAGCAACGTGCGCGCAAATGGATCCTCCTACCCGGTAGACTTTGTGACGTTGGATTCTCTGGTTTGTTATTCCGCCGAAGATGACGACCACGGTGAAGAAGTTCACTGCACCGACACCGAAACCCTTGAAACCGTCTTGCTCCATGACATTTCGGAAGGCTACCGAGACAGCAGGCCTGATGCCCTGGTGGCCACAGAAGACCACATCTATTTCTTCGCGCGCGATACAGACTATGTTTTTCATTTGTGGCAAAGCGATGGCACCCCTGCAGGGACCGTTCAAGTTTATACGGATCACCCTGACATCGTCGAAACCGAAGATTTTGAATATACCATGATGGCTTTGGGCGACCGCGTGGTGTTCAACGCAAAAGCAAATGAAGAAGGCAAATACTCCATTTATCAAAGCCAGGGCACCACCGAGCTCACCACCAACCTCTCAAGTGTAACAACCCGATCTTACGTATACACCCAAAACTGGGCGCAATACGACGGGCTCATCTATTTCATGGGTGACAACGGGGAAACCGGGTTTGAGGTATTCCAAACCGACGGAACGCCTGAGGGCACGGTCCTCACCGCTGATATCAACCTCGCCTCCAACTCAAACCTACCACCCGCAAAATCAATCCAGCTCGGTGATCTGATCCTCTTCACGGCAGAGGGCGACAATCTTGGTGAAGAGTTATTCGTCAGCAATGGCACCTCCGAAGGCACTTTCCGTCTGAAAGACATTAACACTGGTGGGGGCAGCTCTTTCCCTTGGTATATGGGTATCATCGATGACACGCTTATTTTCTCTGCCTATGATGAGGTGAGTGGTCGTGAACTCTGGAAAACCGACGGCACTGCAGATGGCACCACCCAAGTGGCCGAGATTTTCCCTGGCAATGAGGAGAGCTCCTGGCTGGCTTATGGGCACGTCCACGAAGGATACGTTTTCTTCTCTGGTAATGACGATGAAGGTAAAGAATTATGGAAAACCAATGGAACCTTCCAAGGTACCTCTCGAGTGAAAGACATCTATCCTGGTGCGTCCTCGGGTGATTCCGCGCAAAGTTCTTACCCCAGAAACCTGGCCAGCTTTCAAGGAAAACTCTACTTCAGTGCCCGAGGAGAAGACATCGGGTACGAGCTGTGGGAAAGCGATGGCACACAAGCGGGAACCCAACTGTTGCGCGATATCAATGAAGGTTATTCCAGCTCGTACCCATATGCGCTCACCCCCACCTCCAATTATATGTATTTTGGAGCACGGACGGCAGACCACGATCGAGAACTGTGGTGCTTTAACGGCACCGAGCTAAACCGCTTAACCGATGTGAATGACACCGGCGCAGAGCCCTATGTTATCGCCACCTACGGTGACACCCTATTCTTTTCTACTTCAACAGAAGAGACCGGCTTCGAGTTATGGGTGAGCGAAGGCACCGAAGCAACAACTTATATGCTATCGGACATCCACGCTGGCCCTGAGGACGCCATTCCATGGCCTGTGGCTATCGAAAATGAAAAATTGTATTTTGCTGCCACGTCCGCGGAGCTGGGGCGAGAGTTATATGTCCTGGACATGGACGCTTTGACCCACGAGCTGGTCAAAGACATTCAACCAGGCGCAGGCAGCGGGATGTTGATGGCAGATACCTGGGGCGAAAGATCCTTTGTGAAAGGCAGGGATGGCTTTTACTATTTTGCGGCGGCCTCCAGTGATGAAGGCATCGAGCTTTGGCGCACCGATGGAACCGAGCAGGGTACCTATTTGTTTGCAGACTTGTTTCCTGGACTCTCTAGCAGCTACCCCATCAGCATGGTGAACATGGGGGACTATTTGTTTTTTAAGGCGTTCCATAAGGACGCTGGGTTCGAAATTTGGCGTTATAATTTCACGGAGTAATCACCATGTCTCTCATCATTGCCACCTGTCAAAATGTCCCGCATTGGGAAAAAGATGACCGCCCCTTTCACGCTGCGCTCGAAGAACTGGGCATTCCCTTCGAAATTAAAGCCTGGGACGAGCCCTCTTTTCTCAATGAGGATACCAAGGCGGTATTGATCCGAACCACTTGGGATTACCAAGAAAAACCAGAAGCCTACATGAAGTGGGCCCAAGACACCGCCAAACGGGTGCCTTTGCTCAATGGCCCTTCAGTGGTGACCTGGAACGCCAAAAAAACCTACTTGCGAGATTTACACGAAGCAGGCGCCCCTCTGGCCCCTACCATTTGGTTGCAAAAAGGGGATGCCGTCAATGTGAAACAGGTTCTTCAAAAGAATGACTGGACCCAAGGTTTTATCAAGCCCGTCTTTGGGGCCACCGCCCGTGGTACCTGTCGTTTTGGAGATGGTCTCTCCACTGTGGACGAAGCACAAGTCCACCTGGACCAATGGCTTGCCAATGAAGACATGATGATTCAGCCCTACCTCAAATCCGTTGAAACCGAGGGTGAAATTTCGCTCTTGTACATGGGTGGTGAATTCTCACATGCGGTTCAGAAAATCCCCGTTCCAGGCGATTACCGGGTTCAAGATGACTTTGATGCGAAAGATTTTCCGGTGGAAGCACCGGAAGAACTTCACCAACTCAGTGAAACCATTTTGGAAACGGCCAAATCCTGCATTCAGAAACGTTTTGGAGAAGTCCCGTTTTTTCATTACGCGCGCGTGGATCTGATGAAGGCCTCTGACGGCCAATATGTGGTGGGCGAGCTGGAACTCATCGAACCATCTCTGTTCATGCGACACGACCCTCAAGCGGGCATGCGCTTGGCCCGGCACGTTCAATCTATTTTGAAAAAATAAACCAAAAGAACCATTAAGGTTTTTGGGCGGCCTGACGATCATGAGACTGCAGATCGCAGGTCGCGACAAAAGCGCCACGTATCTGACCCAATATGGGACATAAGGTGTCGAAAATCTGGCAGTGGCCGAAATTCGCATTTTCCCACCCCATAAAAAGCGTTTGTATTACAGCACCTTACAAATTCTGCTTTTCCTTGGAATAAGTTGGCACCGCTCTTGCTTCTTAAATAGCGAACCCTCGAAAAAGGAGTCGGCAATGAAAGAGAAGCAAAAAGTCAACACCACTTTAGGTGAGTTAGCAGCAGCCCTATATGAAGAAGCTTTGGCAGAGCTTGGAGACAAAAGATTGGCCCAGCGTGTGGCATCTCAGATGCTCATGGAAGCCCTTCAGCGTTCCGCCAATGTCAAACATGTGGATTTGAAAAAAGCATCCTAGTCCCAAGGGGCAATTGTTTGCGCTGACCCGCCCATTTTCGTTAGAAATGAGGCATGGCAGCTAAAAGTCTTAAAATTCAGGTGGTGGCACCTTGCTCACCGTACCTGCCTGAACGGTTACACAGAGGCGTAAGCGCCCTCCAAAGCCGCGGCCATGAAGTGGTTCTGCCGAACCTTCCCACTGATTGGAATCACGGGTACCTCAATGGAGATGACACGTTCCGCCTCAATCAGTTACGTGATGCCATTTTAAACCCTCATAACGATGTGGTCTGGATCGCTCGTGGCGGATACGGGCTCACCCGTCTGCTGCCTTTGTTTGATGACGCCTTTAAAGATTTAGAACGCTGTCCAAAAATTATCGGGTTTTCAGATGTCAGTGCCTTGAACACCTGGTTTCTCAGTCAAAAAAACACCGTTACTTTTCACGGCCCTTTGGCCACCACCCTCGCAGACGAAGATGACGTCGATATTGATGCCACTCTGGATTGGCTCACGGGCGATTGTACTGAAATGGCCTACCTCAATCTCAAACCACTGAATGATGGGTTTTCAGATGGTGAATTACGCGGAACCTTGTGGGGGGGTAATCTTACAGTCTTAGGACACCTCGTGGGAACCCAATGCTTATGGCAAAAGCCAAGCATCCTGTTCTTGGAAGAAGTGGGCGAACGGCCTTATCGCCTCGATCGCATTTTAACCCAAATGACCCAGGCAGGTGCATTCCAAAAAGTCCGGGCTGTATTACTGGGCCATTTCACGGGGTGCGAAGAATCAGAACAAGGTCAAAAAAAGCTGGGACACGTTCCAACCGCTCAAGAAACCATCGCCCAACACTTTTCAGATTTAGACATCCCCGTTTTTGGCGATATCCCTTGTGGCCACCAGAACCCCAATCACGTTTTTCCAGTGGGCGGTCAAGCGAGCATCGCCAAACAAGGCAATGATGCCAGCCTGCACATTTCTCTCGAACGCCACGAGGGCTGATTTGACTTCAAGTGCCGTACAAGACGTGCTCAAAGGCGCCATTTCTGATAAAATTTTCCCCGGCTGTGCCGCCGCAGTGGTGCCCTTTGCATCTTCCCAAGAAGACGTTTTGGTTTTAGAGGGGTTGCGCACCGAAGAGGCATTATCGCCGGTGGCCAAACAGACCGTCTATGATTTGGCCTCTCTCACCAAGATCATGTGCACCGGTGTTTTGGTGGCCCAAGCCAAAGTGGATGGCCTTTTGTCTTTTGATGATTGCCCGTTTCCTTCATGGCCTGGCATCCAGATACAGCACCTTTTGGCACACAACAGTGGTTTGCCCGACTGGAAACCTTTTTACGAAAGGGTGCCACCGGAGAAAACGGGGATTCGCGAGGGTAAAACCCTTTTAGTGGAAGAAGTTCTAACAACCCCGCCCGAGGCAAAAATAGAAGAACAAACGTGCTATTCGGATTTGGGTTTTATCGCCTTAGGGCATCATCTCGAGACGTGCTACCAAGCGCCTTTGGAGAAGGTGTATCATGATTGGTTGCGCGAAAATATTCCTCAATGCCAAGCCCATTTCGTACCGTTGGCTGAGCAAGGCTTTCACCCGCAACTAAATGACGTCGCCCCCACCGCTAAATGCGAATGGCGTGGACGACGGATGCATGGGCAAGTGCACGATGACAATTGCTTTGTCATGGGCGGCGTGTCAGGTCACGCAGGCTTATTTGGCCGCCTCCAAGATGTGGTTGCTTTTGGTCGTTGGTTGTTTGAAACCTTACAAACGTCTTCTCCATTGGCGCTTGTTTTAAAAGATATGTGCCAAGCCCCCTATGAGCGAGCCTTGGCTTTCGATCGCCCCACCGAAGGCGGCAGCACTGGAGAATCGCTCAGCCCAAACGCCATCGGTCATTTGGGATTCACGGGTACCTCTTTGTGGTTGGACCTGGGCGACAACACACATCCCGCCGCCCTTTATGTTTTGCTCACCAACCGAATCTATTACGAAGATACGTTGGCGGAGTTCAAAAAAATACGCCGCCGGTTCCACCAGGAAGCGACGACGTACCTCACACACAGTTTTAGAGAGAAAATTCTATGAAGCGTTGGCCACCTTGCGGCTCCATCGTGGAGATGGGGTGTAATCGGTCAAGTAACCATTCTTACGCAAGTCTTGCATGAAGAGATCTCGCAAGCGGCGCTCCAACACTTTAATACGAGCACGGGTGGTGTTCATGGCGTCAGCGGTGCCCTGCTGGGTTAAGCCTTGGGCGAAGCGAAGGGCGAAGAACTGCTGCTCTTCATCATTGAGTCCGTTCACAAATTCACTGGTCAGGTGATGCAGTTCGTTGTGCACCAATTGCTTTTCGGCACTGACCGGGGTGGTTTTGAATGCGTCCGCTTGGGCGTGGTGCAACAGAACTTGGGTGCCTTCTTCGCTTTGGTCCACATGTAAAACGCGACCGCGGTGGTTCATTTCTTTGAGCACCAAGTTACGGGCAATGGAAAAAAGATAGTTCTGGAAAGGGCGCTCACCATCGTAACTTTTTCGGGTGGTTTCACCGTAAGCGCGTAAAAAGGTTTCTTGAACCACGGCCTCTACATCAATGGAGGCATCTGCGCCGTGAAAACGGCAGGCACGACCTTGGCTAGAGAAACTGAATCCACCGTAGAGAAACTTGCGAACCAGGTCGGAATAAAGGTGATAAACTTGCTCGAATGCGTCGGTTTCGCCTTTTCGAAAACTTTTGAGGAGCTTTTTGTCTGTATGTAGCATTTGGAACCTCTTCTAAAACGTGGTGTGTGTGTGATGTTATAGTTTTCGCCCTTTAGGTGCGGAAGTTGCGCACGATCTGATGAAAAGTAGTTAATTGAAGGTTTTTGTCCTACATGTAGGACGGGGGGCGATGAATTTCCTTTTAATTTAGGTGGTTAGAAATAACCGGATCTGACGCAGATCCGAACTAAAAATACCCCAGATCCAAAAAACCAACCCAACACCCTTTGTTTTTTGCTGCTTTTGTGGGTTAGTTTGCAGGGCATTTCGTTAATACGACCCAATTAAACGTTAGGGGATAATTATGAAGAAGCTTCAAACCGTGTTTACGCCTGGATTTCAGGTATTTACGCCTATTTTCGGCCTTCTGCTGGCAGCTAGCCCGCTCACCGCGGCAGAAAACGACGCAGCAAGCGAAGAAAAGGCGCCGGAGGCTTCTACTGAAAAAGCAACAGAATCAGAGGGCAAATTACCCCCACCCATGGCTGCGGATGATGAATTGGAGCCCAACGCTGATGAAAGCGGAGAAAAGACCGAGGGCACCACGCAGAGCGCACCTAACCCTGCCCCCAGCACCGCCCCTGCCGCGACCGCTGATATTGAGGCACTCAAAGCCCAGCTCAAAGCCGAAATTCTCGAAAGCCTGGCCGAGAAAGGTGCCAAACAAACCCAAGCCGATAAAAACAAAACCCAAACCCCAGAAACCTGGGTGAGCGAGCTGGCACCTCAGCTCAACTTCCTGCAAATCGATGGTTATTTCCGCACCCGTGCAGACTTATTTCACCGACTCGATTTGGGCACTTTTGACCCGTTGGCTGACAATGGTCTTGGGCGCGGCACGTCTAACTTTCCCACCCCAACCCTGTACCGACCTTTTGATGTAGAAACCTGCGAAGCCGAAGGCATTGAAGGCACCGTCTGCAATACTGAAGGCAAAGACACCAACAGTATTTCTTCCATCAACATGCGCTTGCGCTTAGACCCGACCTTAAATGTTTCCGAAGACATTCGCGTTCGTTCCATGGTGGATGTGTTTGATAACTTGGTTTACGGCTCCACCCCTGAAGCCAAACCTGGCTTCGCCCAAAACCCAACCCTTCCCTTGCCTTTGTTTTCGGCCAACCAAAACGCACCGCAAGAAGGACTGAATGCACGCTACGACGCCATTCGTGTGAAACGTCTTTGGGCGGAAGTTCTCACCCCCTTTGGCCAACTTCGCTTTGGCCGCCAACCCAACAACTTTGGTTTGGGGCTCTTGGCCAACAGCGGCGACGGTCTGGACCAAGATTACGGCGACAATGCGGATCAAATTTTATTCGCCACCAAAGCTTTCGGTCACTACATTATCCCCGCTTACTCTCTATCGGCCTCCGGTGACTATGGCCGTGGTGGCGGCTTAGGTGCATTGGGTGACTTCGGACAACGGTATTACCTCAACGAAAACGGACAGCGTTACAATCTCGACCCCCGCGATGACGTTCATTCTTTTATCTTGAGTGTGCAAAAACGTGATAACGCGGCCACCATCGATCAACTCCTCATCGACGGAGCTTCAGTCTTTAATTACGGCGTCTTTGCCGTTTACCGCCAACAAGCCTATGACATTCCTTCTTACTACACAGAGCAAAACCCCATGGTGGGCGCATCATCCTCCGACTACGTACGTCGCGACGCCAACGCGTTCGCCGTTTCTGGTTGGGCCATGTACCAATGGCAAAAACTCAAACTCGAACTCGAAGTGGCAGGTATTTACGCGACCATTAATGGCACCAGCACCTCTTCCAACGGCCTGGATGCATACGATGAAGGCTTGGGCGTGGACGCCGACGCAAACCCCATCCCCTTGAATGTCTTCCAAGGGGGGGCCGCCCTGGAAAGTTCTTATAAGTTGCTCAACGACTCTTTGCAGATTGGTTTAAATACCGGTTGGGCCTCCGGCGATGATGCGCCCGGTTTTGGCTTGCGACCAGTGATTAACCAAAACGCCAACCCTGGCGATGCCGATGCCAAACAATACGGCCGTTGCATCGAAACCAACGATGATGGCGATTGTATTCTCATCGATGACAACATTTCCAACTTCAGATTTGACCCAGATTACCAAGTGGACTTGATTCTCTTCCGCGAGATTTTGGGAACGGTCACCGATGCCATCTATGTGAAACCGCATGTTACTTACTTCATTAACCCAAACACTGGTTTCCGTGCGGACATCATTTCATCCTTCGCCCACTACGCCACCTCCACCCCTGGTAATGCTTCTCCCTTAGGCGTTGAAGTGGATGCCACCGCTTTTTACCAAAGCCTCGATGGTTTTCATTTCATGATGCAATACGGGTATTTGTTCCCACTGGCAGGTTTGAATCATGCGGTGGACGAAAATGGCGAAGCTCAAGTTCGTGAACAATTTGCAAAAGCGCAGCCTGCACAAACCTTTCAGCTGTTCTTTGGGGTGGCTTTCTAGTCAGATCTGCCCAAATCCTCACTGGTTTCCCGCCAAAACATGGTGACGCCATATATATGGGAGAGAATCCCAATAGGGAGAAGTTTGCCTTTCTTTCGTCACCATGGATTAAAACCAATGAAAATTAGATATTTAAGCCTCGTATTGCCCATCGCACTCACTTGCCTCACCGCCTGCCCCATGGGTCCCGATGGAGAGCCAGATCCCGTGGCCCCAGATACACCTGACGCTGGTCCGGGCAACAACAACAACAATTCCAACATGAACAACACCGGAACGTTCGAAGTAGAGACCTGCAATCTCGGCTCCATTCTGCCCCCCGATGAAGGCACCTGCTTCCACACTTCTGGCAGTGGTGACGGCCTTTTGTTGGTGGGCTCAGTGTTAGGGCCTAACAAAGTTTGGGAAAACGGCGGCGTCTATGTGGACAACGGCGGTATCATCCAATGCGTGGGTTGCGCGTGTTTGACCGAGTACGATGACGCCCCACGAATCACCTGTAATGGGGCTTCCATTTCCCCCGGCCTCATCAACACCCACGATCACATGGGTTGGATGGGCGGCGATCCCTACGTGGCCACAGAGGCGGGCGAAGATCCTTTGCTGCGATACGAGCACCGACACGACTGGCGCAAAGGCAAACGCGGTCACCCTAAAATCTCGCAAAGCAAAGGTGAGCACCAAGGTGCCAAAAGCCAACGTTGGGGTGAAATGCGTTTTGCCCTGGGCGGGACCACCAGCATCAACGGCTCAGGAAGCGTGGATGGCTTCTTGCGAAACCTGGATCGCAGCAACGCTTTAGAGGGGCTCAACGCAGACGCCGTGGAATACGAAACTTTTCCATTGGGAGATTCCAGCGGTACATTGCGATCGGACGGCTGCGACTACTCGCTTCCCAATGCCAGTGAATTATCCGCCGAATCAGCCTTTACCCCTCATGTCTCCGAGGGCATTGACATCGAAGCACGCAACGAATTTTTGTGTTTGTCAACCGAAGCCAACGGAGGCGTGTACGCCCTTAACGCGAACAAAGCCATCATTCACGGCGTGGGCGTGGATGCATCAGACGTCCAACTCATGGCCGCCGATGGCATGAAACTGATCTGGTCTCCCCGCTCCAACATCTCGTTGTATGGCGATACAGCCCCCGTCACCCTTTACCACCGTTTGGGCGTGCCTATCGCCATCGGAACAGACTGGGTTCTTTCGGGTTCCATGAACACCAATCGCGAACTGGCGTGCGCAGAGTTCCTCAATGCCAACTATTTCGGCGGTTTCTTTAGCTACCAAGACCTCTGGGCCATGGCCACCATCAACGGGGCCAAAGCCATGAACATGGATGCTCACATTGGTATTTTGGGTACTGGAAAAGTAGCGGACATTGCCATTTTTATGCGCAATGGCTTGGGCCCCTACGAAGCGGTGGTCAAAGGCAACCCTGAAGACGTGGCACTGGTCCTTCGTGGTGGCGATGTTCTCAGTGGAGATGAAAATTTAGCGGGCGCACTCAACAATGAATGCGACGCTTTGAATGTGTGTGGCATCGACAAATTGATTTGTACCCAAACTGAAACCGGCATGGATTTGGCTGAAATCGAAGCTGAAGTGCCAGGCATTTATCCACTCTTCTTTTGTGGTGCACCCGACAACGAGCCTACTTGTATCCCCTACCGTGGCGATGCGGAAATCGTAGAAGGCTCCACCGCTTACACCCAAGGTCCTGGAAGTGGCGATGCGGACGGTGATGGCATTGCCGATGGCGATGATAACTGTCCCAACATTTTTAACCCAACCCGTCCTTTAGACAGCGGCAAACAATCCGACCTCGATGCAGACGGAACTGGCGATGCGTGTGACGTCTGCCCGCTTGACGCCAACACCAACGACTGCGAAACCTTCGACCCCAACGATCTCGACCGTGATGGCGTGTCCGATGATGTGGACAACTGCCCGGGCCTAAGCAACCCTGATCAAGCCGATGCGGACGATGATGGCACCGGTGATGCCTGTGACGCACTCCCCAACAACGGCGCCGAAACCCAAGACACCGATGGCGATGGCGTGGGCGATAACACCGACAATTGTTTGGAGACCCCCAATGTGGATCAAATCGACGCTGATAACGATGGCATTGGCGATGAGTGTGATGAATGCCCCGAGGTACCACCGAGCACTTACGCCGGCCCTTACTCCATTTACGACATTCAAGAGACTTGCAGCGTGAACCATCCACAGGAAGGCACTTCGGTGGCCATTAACTGTGCGGTCACCGCCATCAAGACCAGCTCCAACAGTGGCAACGACAGCTTTTGGTGTCAAACCCGGCAAGGGGGCGCTTATTCCGGTATTTACATTTACGATCAATTCGAGCCCGGCACCGTGGCCTTGGGCAACGATGTAGAAGTCCAAGGCACCTACGTTGAATACTATGGTTTGGCCGAAATCACCGATGCGACCCTCACTGTCACCAACGCCAGCGGGGCACTCATTGAACCATTGGTGGTCGACCCTGCTAACGTGGTGGATGGCGATGTGGATGGCGAAAAATACGAAGGCATGTTCGTCCGCGTTGAAAATGTCACCGTCACCGAAGAAAATGCGGACGGTGACAGTGACTATGATGAATTTGCAATCACCGGCGGCTTACGCATTGATGATTTCATCTGGGAAGAGATGGACAACACCTACCCCGTGGGTACCACCTTCTCATCTATTACCGGCATTTTGCATTACGCCTACGGAAATTACAAAATCGTACCACGTAACGCTGAAGACTTGGTGACGCCTTAAAAAGAAGGCATCAACGCAAAAATTCGGGTGAGAAAAAAGTCGACGAACACCACCATCATGGACACGATCACAACGGTCCGGGTGGTGGAGTCACCCACCCCCGCCGTGCCACCACGGGTTTGAAAGCCCTGGTAGCAACCGATGATGGCAATGAAAAACCCAAAGAAAAAGGGTTTGAAAAAGCCTGATAAAAAGTCCGACAAGTACACGGTGGAAATGGATGATGCGTAATAGGCCAAAGGTGAGAGTCCAAACTCCGACCAGCCAATGAGCATGCCGCCAAAAAATCCAGCGATGTCTGCAATGAGAGTGATGATGGGCAACATCAGGGTTGCGGCCAGTACACGTGGCACCAGCAATTTGTTGTCTGGGTCAGCCCCGAGGGAGCGAATCGCATCGATTTGCTCAGTCACTTTCATGGAGCCCAATTCCGCCGCCATGCCCGCACCCACGCGGCCCCCCACCACCAAAGCAGTGAACACTGGCCCTAACTCTCTTGCGATGGACAGCGAGGTGATTTTCCCTAAATAAGGAATGGCGCCCATGGTTTTCATGGACAGGCCGAACTGAAACGCAAAGACCAAACCCACAAAAAATAAAATCAAAGTTGCAATGGGAACTGAGCGCAAACCGATAATTTCACATTGGGAAATAAACTCAGGCCAAGACAATCGGGTTTTGAACAAAACCTTAAAAAAGCGCAAAGACATGCGCATGATCGCGCCGGTGTAGGCGAAAAATTCAATGAGCGCGTGACCTATGGCAGAGAAAAACCGCAAGTGTACTTTCCTTAAGGCCTAACGCCGGCGAGCGTGTCCGGTGAACGAACCTTTGGTTTGGACATAGGCTTTCATGTCCTCTTCATAAAACTGGGGACTGGCTGCGTAGACCAAGTCGTAGACACATCCATCTTTTTTTAAAACGAGCATTTTCATTTGATGGGGTACACCGTCGATTTTGGTCACGGCTTCTGTTTCGAGCGCTTCTCGGTTTGAAAATGGAATGGCTTCCTGATGAACGATTTTTTTGTCGGTCATTCCGATGAGCAAGTGTTGGGTCAATGAATGTAAAGGGACATCCTTCACACCCTTACAGTTCGAATTGATTAACAAGGTGCTGCCCGTGGTGGGTTGAAACCAAGACAAGTCTGCATTTTGTAGCCGGACTGGCTTCCAAGCAGCCCCAGGCCCCACCACGCGATAACGCACCTGCGCATCCTCATACACGCCCTGGTTCAGCCCACTGGGCGCCGCACAGGCCATCAATCCGAGCACACAACAAATAATAGGGCTCAACATTCGCATGAAAAGTTCCTCATTGGTTACAAGGCCCCGACTTTACCTTGAGTCTCCCTGGAATCAAACCCCATTCGCTCACAGCTCAAAAGGGAGCATTCCAGCAAAACCCACCCCGTTTTGCCCCACTTGCGCCACCACCGGGATAATACAAAGTCCTGATTTCTCTGCTTTTCTGAGCAACTCTCCGTATTTGGCATCAATGGCATCCGCCGGCGCAAAATGCTCACAGTCCATGCGCTGCACCAAAAAAACCAAAGCTGCCCGGTGACCTTGGGCCATCACCCCCAGGAGTTCTTCAATGTGTTTTTGCCCCCGAGTGGTGACCGCGTCCGGAAAAAGCGCGCCTGCCCCCTCTTTCAGGGTCACATTTTTCACCTCCACATAACAAGACGGTGCTCCCCCTTGATGGTCTTCAAGCAACAGATCGATGCGCGACCGGTTCTCCAGGCCATATTTAACCTCTTTGCGAATGGTGTCATAACCCGTTAATTCTGGAATCTTTTGGGCCGCAATGACTGCAGCCACGAATCGGTTTGGCAGATGGGTGTTGCAGCCCACCCAGGTGTCACCCACTTCAATGGCTTGAACAGAATAATCTAATTTTCGTTTTGGTGAGGGATTGTAGGTCATCATGACCCGGTTGCCCTCATCCAACAGGCCTTTCATGCTGCCCGTGTTGGGCGTATGGGCCACCACCACCTCATCCTTATCTTCCAGATGAACGTCCATGAAAAAACGTTTGTATCGCCGTACCAGCCGACCGATCACGACGGGTGCCTCGAAATTAATTTCAGCAGATGCCATCGCGCCTACTCCTTGGTTGTGGGGGCCACCTGTTATATGCTCCAACCATGCTCAGTTTGCTTTCAGCCTATTTGGCCCCAGCCATGGCCGCCGTTGGATTGCTTCTATTGCCTTCCCGATGGTGGATGAAAAAGCGCCACGGCGCAACCCTCAGCCCCGCCCAAGATGGGAAAGCCTTCTTTTACAAAAGTCTGGGCTTTTGGCTCGTGGCCATTGGAGCGGGCATGATGCTTATGAAGGGCTAACCCCCAAGGAGAATCCATGATCGAAATCGCATTCGAAGATGACAACAAGCTAATGGTGGTCACCCTGAACCGCCCCAAGGTCAACGCCCAAAATTCTGAATTCATGGCGCAACTGACTCAGGCTTTTACCCAAGCCAACCAAGACGACAACGTTCGTGGGGTTTTGCTACGCGCCGAAGGCAAATGTTTTTCGGCAGGTTTGGACTTGGTGGAAGTTCTCTCCTTGGATGAGGCGGGACAAAAAGCATTTTTAACGGCATTCGACGAAGCTTACTCCGCCTTTTATTTCTGTGAAAAACCCATTGCCGCAGCCGTTCATGGTCACGCCATTGCCGGGGGTGCTGTATTGGCCCTCATGGCGGACTTTTGCGCTCTTGTGGATGGCCCCGCGCAGTTTGGTACCACCGAGTTGGCCGTGGGCGTCCCTTTTCCACAGGTGGCATGGGATGCCATGTACACCGCCGTTCCACCACGAACGCTGCGTAAACTCATTTATGGGGCCGCCCTGATGGACTTTCCCTCCGCTTACGAGATGGGTGTGGGCGACGTACTCACCCAAAACCCTGAAGAAGCAGCCCGGGGTTGGCTCACAACCGTGAGCGCGTTTCCCAGCGAAACGTTCAAGCACACCAAACAACAAATGCGACAAAAAGCGTCCCGTCATTTCGATGCGCCCAACTTAGGTGAAATGGTTCGCGTGCGAGAAATCATGGAAACACCGCAAGTCAAAGAAGCGTTGGCTAACGCGCTTAAGCGTTAAACAGCGCACGATCGTGCCACAGCACCAAGCCAGCAAAGCCCGCCTCAACAGCGGCTTGCTGCGCGGCGGTCACATCACGAGCAGGGCCGCAGGCGTAAACCGGTATGCCTACCTGCCCCAGCAACCATGCCGGTGATGCCATCCAAGCCTGATTGTGGGCCACGGGGATATCTCCCTTGGCCCGAGTGGCTTTGCGTTCTTTCAAGGGTGGAAAAGCCCAAGACCCGCCACTGGCGATCAAGCAAGAGGCCCCGGCCTTTTCAAACGCCTTGGCCCAATGAATGCCGTCGATGGCATCGTTTCCACCCGGCGCGCAGTCTTCCACGCAGAGGGCCACCCCCACTTGTGGTGCCTGAGCTTTCACGGCAGCGAATAGAGATAAAACATGCTCTTGCAGCGCCTCTGCATGGGGCAAATGACGCTGTGTGGCGGCGGCGATCAACCCGTCTGCATCTGCCCCAAAAATCAAATGCTCAAACCCTTGCGCAACCAAGTCTTTCGCTTTGTTCCGGTACAGCAATTCCATGGCATGCCAGTCCTCGGCTTGAAGCTCTTTGGGCTCGCGGCCCGTCAATAAAGAGGGGCGAGATGAAGCACTCAATGCCCGTTCTTTGCACCACACCGAAGCTTCAGCACCGGCATGATCGAGGATGGGAATGACCTTTTGAGAATCCGATGGGGACAAGGTCAACGCTTGCTCTGGGATCCGCTGACCGGTTTCACAAACAGGAACGGACAACAAAACCGGTTGCTCGGAGGCCTTTAAAACCACTTGTCGTACAGCATGTTCAAAAGGGAGCACAACATTTCCTGCAAAAGGTGTCTCACCAACTTATTTGATGACAAAAGATTTAAGGGGTCAAGTTCGGTGTAAAATTAGCCGGAGAAACACAATATTTTAACATCCCAAACCAAAGGTTGTGCGAATGGAAGCATGATACAGCTGACATCCCATCTTTGAATTCGCACCTGAATATCCCGAAATTCAAGCAGCAACCACAGCATAACAGCACCATACAAGATATCGACAGACTCGCCGCATAAAGCCTATAACCCAGCTATTTATGGCTTTTTAACTTTGTTCATCTGCTGCTTGTATACCGGTGAACCTTAACCCTTTGTTCATCCACATGCCTTGTGGTAAAAAAGTAAGGTGAGCAGCTTACAGGAGTGAGGATGGCGAAAAGGGAGAATGCAAGGGCGAGCACACCCATAGACCTAACGCCTCTCAAACTGTCAAAACACAAAACGGTTGCTGCCGGCATCCCTGCGGCCAACAACTCACTCATCCATGGAATTACTCGGATGGGCGTTGGGAAAACCCTGAAAACGCTCGCAACTGTTAATCAAAAAAAAGGATTCGATTGTCCGGGTTGTGCCTGGCCTGATCCTGCCCACGCTTCCATGTTCGAGTTTTGTGAAAATGGTGCAAAAGCCGTAGCGGATGAAGCCACCAATCAAAGGGTCACCCCTCAGTTCCTGGCAGCAAATACGGTGCAGGCGTTGGCTGATAACAGCGATTATTGGATCAATGCACGCGGCAGAATCACCGAGCCTATGGTTTTAAAACCAGGAAAAAATAATTACGAACCATTAAGTTGGGACGATGCTTTTCAACTCATCGATCAAGTGATCAAGGAAGCCGATGATCCAGACCGGTCTGTCTTTTACACATCCGGCCGTACCTCCAACGAGGCAGCATTTCTCTACCAGCTCTTCGCACGAACCCTGGGAACCAACAACATGCCCGACTGCTCCAACATGTGTCATGAATCCAGCGGGCGAGGTCTCGGTGAAGCGATAGGCATAGGAAAAGGAACGGTGACTTTAGAAGATTTCGACGCTGCGGATCTTATATTGGTCATCGGTCAAAACCCGGGCACCAACCATCCACGGATGCTCACAGCACTACGAGATGCAAAACGAAACGGCGCTAAAATTATCCACATCAATCCGCTCCCTGAAACAGGTCTGATCGGCTTCAAACACCCCCAAGACTACATGAAACTTTCCTTTGGGAGCGACACCTTATCAGATCTCTTCCTACAGGTGAAAGTTGGCAGTGACGCTGCCCTAATGCATGGCCTCATGAAAATCGTCATCGAAAACGGTGCACTCGATATGGATTTTATCCAGCAGCAAACAACAGACTTTGAAAAAGTGAAAGCCAACATCGCACAAACGCCATGGGCACAAATCGAAGAAGACACTGGACTCTCTAGAGCACAAATCGATGCCGCAGGGCAAATGTGCGTCGCATCAAAGGGAACGATTGCATGTTGGGCCATGGGGTTAACCCAGCACAGAAACGGTGTGGCGGTCATACAAGAGGTGACCAACCTGTTACTGATGGGTGGGCATATTGGTAAAAAAGGAGCGGGCCTATGTCCGGTTCGTGGGCATTCGAATGTACAAGGGGACCGTACCGTTGGAATTTGGGAGAGGCCTACCGAAAAATTTCTTAAAAAGTTAGACGAAGCAACGGGGATTACATCGCCAAGAGAACATGGCGTAGATGTGGTCGAAGCCATTAAAAAAATGCAGCGGGGTGAGGTGGACCTGTTCTTTTGTATGGGCGGAAACTTCATTTCTGCGACACCCGATACAGAGGCCACCGCGGAGGGTCTTCGAAAAGTCAAACTCACAGTGCAGGTGTCTACGAAACTAAACCGCAGTCACTTGGTCACTGGACAAACAGCATTGATTCTTCCCTGCTTGGGCCGCACCGAAACAGACCTGCAGGAATCAGGGCCGCAATTCGTGACAGTGGAGAACTCCATGGGCGTTGTCCATACGTCCCAAGGGAGCCTTAAACCCGCATCTGAACATTTAAAAAGTGAACCTTGGATTGTATCGCAACTCGCACATGTCGTACTTAATGACGGACGTGATTGGCCCCACCTGGCGTCTAACTATGATCACATCCGTGAACTCATGAGCCGCGCGCTTCATGGGTTCGACAATTATAACGAACGTGTCCGTGCCCCCAATGGATTTTGTCTGCCTAACCCACCCCGAGACTCCCGCTCTTTCGCCACTGCAGATGGCAAAGCGCATTTTATTACGCATCCGTTACCCGATCTGAAAATTCCAGAAGACAGGTACGTCATGATCACCATCCGGTCGCACGATCAGTACAACACAACGATTTATGATCTTCACGACCGCTATCGCGGCTTGCATGGCAATCGACGTATCGTACTCATGAACCCAGACGATATCAAAGCGCGCGGTTGGCAGGCCCAGGAATACGTCGATATTGTGAGCTACTATAAAAACGAAGAAAGACGCGCAGAAAAATGGCAATTGGTCGCTTACACGATTCCCAGAGGAAATATCGCCACTTATTTTCCAGAAGCGAACGTGCTGGTCCCGCTCAACTCTACGGCCGAAAAGTCAAACACACCGACGTCTAAGTGGATCGTATGCAGTTTAGAGCCTCACGCCATTTAAAATATGCCCAAAGACAATTTGATTTTCGCAGGGCGACGCTTACGCCACTCTTCACTCAAATTCCTTCATACGATACCTATACATGCTCTGGTTTTTGATGTAAAAACCCAATCATGGTGAAACTCGGATTAGACATACTCGTAGATAATCAGATGACCGCGCTCAAAGGCAAGCGCGTCGCCCTTCTCGCCCACCCTGCCTCGGTGGACAGCCAGCTCATTCACATGGTGGATCGCTGTATCCAGGCCGATATCAATCTGGTCCGTCTTTTCGGGCCGGAACACGGTATTTTAGGCGCTGCCCAAGATATGGAATCCGTAGATGAAGAAGTCGTCGACCCGAAACTCAAGATTCCCGTTATCAGCCTGTACGGCACCACCAAAGACTCCCTCTTTTTAAAGCCCCAAGACCTCGAAGGTGTGGATGTCCTCTTGTGTGATTTACAAGACATTGGCAGCCGCTATTACACCTTTTGTTATACCACCGCTTTTGCTTTAAGAGCCTGCGCCCAAGCGGGGGTGCATTGCATGATTCTCGATAGACCCAACCCCATTGTGGGTGGCGTACTCGAAGGCAATGTGGTTCAAAAAGGATGGGACTCTTTCGTGGGCGAATACCCTTTGTGCAATCGCCACGGTCTTACGTTGGGCGAGCTGTGCCACTTCTTTCAAAACGAAGACGCCGCTGCTGGCATGCCCAAAGCCTCCATGGAGATTGTGTGGTGTGAAGGCTACAGGCGACACATGACCTTCGCCGAGACCGGTTTGCCTTGGGTCTTGCCCTCGCCCAACATGCCCACCATCGACACCGCTTTGGTCTATCCCGGCGGCTGTTTGTACGAAGGTACCAATCTTTCAGAAGGCCGCGGTACAACCCGCCCCTTTGAACTCATCGGCGCACCTTATATTGATGATGTCGCTCAAATGGCTGCCAGCATTAATGGCGATAACCTGCCCGGCGTGACGGCCCGACCCACTTTCTTTAAGCCCATGTTTCAAAAACATGCCAACGCAATGTGTGGCGGTATTCAATTACACGTCACCGATGAAAAGACTTTCTTACCACTGAAAACTGGCATCTCGGTCATTCGTGCAGCCATGGCATTTAAGGGTTTTGATTGGCGGCGCGACGAATACGAATTTGTCTCCGATAGGTTGGCTATGGATTTGCTCTTTGGACACGACACGCCCCGCAAAATGCTTGAAGGGGGCGACAGTACCGATGCGGTCTGGGCTTTTTTGGAAAACCAGCGTGATGACCATGACGAAAAAAATATAGCGGTACGTCACGCCGGTTATGATTCATAGCTTTTAATGCACACCGGAATCGTTCGGTGCACTGTCACAGGCATCGCCGTAACCATCGTCATCCGAGTCGGTTTGGTCGGCATTGGCGAGGCCCATGCAATTATCCACAGCGTATGAGCGTCTGGGGACCTCATCAGAAATATCCTCGCCTGACCAGTTGAAACATTGCATCAAACCCGAGGGCAATATCCCACAAAAGACAGATCGCGCATCCCATGCTTTATAGCGTTGCCCTGCCGGCAGTGCAATGGCTGCTTCCATCGTACTACTGGTGTTGTGACCCCATACGATCAAAGAACCATCGCTTAACTCTCCAAAACCTCTTTTATGCCCAGCTTGGATTTTGGTCCATGAGAGGTCCGATGCAATGGAAGGCACGGTAGAAACGTCACTTTGCGTGCTGCCCCAACAGAACGCCTCGCCCGTTTCACGCAAACCGCAACTGAAATGCGGGCTGTTGTAATCACTTTTGTTATAGGTATTTGCAACCGAAAGGCTTACCCAATCATCGTGGTCGGGCACCTCCAGTTGGTTGTAGGTATTATCGCCCCAGCAATAAATCTCTCCTGACGCCCGCAAGCCACAAGCGTTGCGGTAACCCACCCCCACTTGCACCCAATCGCTATAAGGCTCCCCTGCATCGGTGGGGATCTCATTTTGCTCAGGGAAGTAATCGCTGTCACCGCCCCAACAATAAAGATACCCATCACCTTGAATTCCGCACACATTAACATGCCCGTTTTGATAGCCCCCTACCGCCAAGGATTGCCACTCTGTTAACGTCTCTCCGAGACCATCCACAGGTACGTTAACTCCATAAAAAGCACCATTTCCAAAGCTCTTGATGTCTCCAGAGGTATCGATTCCAGCAATCAAATAACGGCTCGAAGCGACTTCTTGCCAAGCCGGACCGTAAGATTCAGCACTGTTCACTGCCGTTGGCGTAATTGATGCCGAATTAAAACCCCAACAGTCCAATTGATTGTCAGCGTGAATGCCGCAAAAACCATAACTGGTATCTACGCTTCTCCAGTCGGTGTACGGCGCGGTGGTCTGAGGCACGGCATAGGCATCGGTGGTATATCGCCCCCAACATTCGATGATGCCATTGGCATGCAAACCACACGTGCGATAAGGACCGGTGTCAAAATCGATCCAATCCGTCACTGCAACCCCGTTGTTTAAAGGCACGTCAATTTGGCCGTGGGTGTTGTCGCCCCAACACAGGATTGAATTGTCCTCGAGCATCCCACAGGTGTGATCTACATCAGCTGAAATCTTCGTGAAAGCATAAGGGTCGCCATCGAGTTGGGTGGGCACAACCCCTGCGGCAAACCCATCACTTCCTCCCCAACAAACCGCTTCGTTGGTATTGCGAATGCCGCACGTGTGAGTTTCGGCCGCACTCACCGCAACCCAATCGGTGTAAGCGCTCCCATCGGTATCGGTGGGAATATCGGACTGCCCAAAGTAATTCCATCCCCAACAATCTAAAACACCATCGCTGTGCAAACCGCAATAATGGCCATCGCCCGCCGTCACTTGGATCCAATCAGTATAGGGCGCGTCACCGTTGTCAGCATCGGTAGGAATTTGGTCGTAATAAGAATTACTCCCTTGCCAACACGTGAGTCGATTATCTTGGGTCACTCCGCAAATGCCACTGGTAATGCCGAAAACGTCCACTTGAAGCCAAGGGTTATCACAGCAAAACCCTGAAGGCATATTGCTACCCAGAGAAGAGGTGCCGCTGCAACGCAGATCGCCAGTATCTTTCTCCAGAGCGCACACATCGTGATATTCACCAAAGTTTGACTCGCCGTACCCCGCAACAACAAACTCTGCTTGTGCCGCGGAGGTTGGAGCGTAGGCACCATTGTCGGCCCAACACTCGGGCGTATCGTCGATTCGAATGCCGCAAACCAGGTGGTGTCCGACGGTAACGCTTTTGAAGGTGTGGGCAAGCCCTTCCCCGGCCCCGTCACAATCGGTATCGTAATCTTGGTGGATGTTTTTGCTGGCATCTAAAGGCGCACAATCCAAGTCATCGTTCAAGCTGTCATTGTCGTCATCCGTGTCTTCGGTGGCATCTTGGCAACCATCGCCGTCATAATCGGTACTGCTGTCTGAAAGCCAACCGGTCTCGCCTTCGCGGCAAGCGTCAGAGATATCGGGCACGCCATCAGAATCGGAATCGGACGGAATGCAATTATCCGATTCATCGTATTCGTAGTAATCCATACAAGCGCATTGGCGATCGGTGGTGTCGGTAGGCGGCGCTGTTTCCACCTGATTGAGGCCACAGGGAGACACCGTTTCGCATTGGCGATCCAGCGCAACACTGGGGGCGACGGTTTCAAACTCATCTTCACCACAAACCATCACCGCCAAACAAGCGGTGGTTGCGTCGAGCACATCATTATAGGTTTCGCCGTCCACGCAAGGGGTGCAAACCGCATCACTCTGTGTTGAGGGGCCCTCGGCCACGCCTTCACCTAAAGGACAGGGTACAACGTCTTCACAATAGTTCACAGCATTGTTCACATCGCTATAATTGGTGCCCGCCACACACTCAACACAGATGGTATCCAAAGAAGACGTGCTTCCGGCATAAACCCCAAAACCCAAATCGCAAGTGGTGATGGCAGCACAAGGTGATACTGCGTCATCCACATCGCTATAAGTCTCCCCTGATTGGCAATCTTCACAGGACGTATCGGCACTCAACGTGGCCTCCGCCACAACGCCTTGCCCGGTGGGACAGGTGTTGATGCTTTCGCAGGCACTCTGCAAATCATCCACATCACTAAAGGTTTGACCCCACACACAGGCCTCGCAGACAGTGTCGCTGGTCACCGTGGCATCGGCCACAAAGCCTTGGCCTAAATCGCAGGATGAAATGGGTGTACACTCACCTTGCGTATCGGCGACATCACTAAATGTGATGCCTTCTTCACAAGCTTCGCAATAGGTATCACCGCTTGCAGTGGCAAAGACCGAAACCCCCTCACCCACAGGACAAAGGGCGATGGCTTCACAAACAGAGGTTGCATCGTTCACATTGCTGAAGGTCTCTCCCATCACACAGGCTTCGCATTGGGTATCGGCGGCGGCCGTGGCCTCTGTGGCAACCCCGAAACCGGCTTCGCAAGAGGACACCGTCAAACAAGCGGTGAGATCATCACTGTCACTGTAATTTTGCCCGGCGATGCAAGCTTCACAAATCGTATCTTCGGTATCGGTGGACGCCACCGCCACGCCCTGACCTACCGGGCAAGTGCTGGCAGCTTGGCAAGTACTCGTGGCATCGTTGGTGTTGTTAAATGAAACGCCTTCTTCGCAATCGCTGCAAATCGTATTGGTGCTCGCGGTGGCCACTTGAGTCACCCCCTGACCCTCTTCGCAGGTGGCAATGACGGTGCAGGTGGTGGTCGAATCATCAACACTATTAAAAGTTTCGCCCGCCACGCAGGGCTCACAAACCGTATCTGTGGTAAAGGTGGGCGATTGACTTAAACCAAAACCCGCCGCGCAGGTGGCCACTTGGAGGCAGGGTGTTTGTACGTCAGAAACATTGTTGAAGGTGACGCCCATCTCACAGGCTTCACAAATCACGTCTTTTTCTGAAGTCGCCGCAGCCACAAAACCCTCTCCCGGCCCACAAAACGCAACGGCCTCACACGCGCTGGTGTCATCGATCACATCGCTATAGGTGGTGCCTTCTACACAAGGTTCACACGCGGTATCGCTTTGCACTGTGGCCACTTCAGTAACACCTTCACCCAGTCCACAAGTGGACACGGCTTGGCAAATGCTTGTGCCGTCCACAACATCACTGTAGTTCGTGCCCAACACGCAGGCCTCACAAAGGGTGTCGCTTTGCAACGATGCTGCAGTGGCCACACCTTGCCCAACATCGCAAAGGGAGATCAGCTCACATGCACCGGTGGCGTCGACCACATCACTAAAGGAGATGCCCGCTTCGCAAGGCTCGCAAACCGTATTGCTGGACACGGTGGGTGCAGAGGTGGCGCCTTCACCCAAACCGCAAACCGTCACCCCTTCACACCCACTCATACTGTCATTCACCGCGCTAAAGGTGCTCCCCTGAGCACAAGGCTCACAGAGGGTATCGCTTTCAGTGGTAGGCGCTTGAGTCACACCTTGGCCCAAATCACAAGTGCCCACCGGTCTGCATTCCCCACTGGTGTCTTCAACATCGCTAAAGGTGGTACCGGCCACGCAAGACGCGCACTGGGTATCGCTGATAGTGGTGGCGGCGGCCGTAACGCCTTCACCCAAAGGACAGGCGGACACGGCTTGGCAAATGCTTGTGCCATCGACAACGTCGCTGTAGTTCGTGCCCAACACACAAGCCTCACAAAGGGTGTCGCTTTGCGACGATGCTGCAGTGGCCACACCTTGCCCAGCTTCGCAAAGGGAGATCAGCTCACATGCACTGGTGGCATCGACCACATCACTAAAGGAGATGCCCGTTTCGCAAGGTTCGCAAACCGTGTCGCTTTGTCCGGTGGCCGGTGAAGTCACACCATGACCCAAATCACAAACGCTGATGGAAGCACAAACACGGTCTGTGGTTGCGGTGGGCGCCTCTTGTTCGTATTCATTGTCGCCGCAGACGGTCCAAGGGCTGCAAGCAGCACCATCGCCAAAAAAACCATCGTTGCAGGTGCATCCCGGAACTGCGCCCGACACCGCCCCATTGCTGCAAAGGGCGTTGGCATGGCAGCCGCCGTTAGCCGTGGCGCACTCATCTACATCCACACAAGTGCAGCCTTCGGTGCCCGCAACCGTTCCCTCTGGGCAAGTCGCGCAAACAAGCCCGGCATCTTGGGATGCAACAGGCCCCGAATCTGCGACCAAAATCATCCCTGCATCAAAATCAGCAACAGGAACATCTACCCCCGCGTCGGGCACCGATACAACATCATCGACTCCAGCATCTATTGCGGGCACCGGTATTTCTGTGCCTGCATCAGTGACAAGGATTGGTTCGGAAGGATCGGAACCAGCATCAGCGATAGGTGGCGGATCGGAAGGGTCCATGCCGGCATCTAGCGGTGGTGCCGGAGCGATGACTTCACCTGCATCGGTGGCGTTTTGAGAGGGTGGGCCATCGGGAGGCAAAGGGTCAGCTGCTGGCGGTGGATTAGGACAGCCGGCAGCGAAAAGAAAAAACAAAAACAAAAACAAAAACAACCATTTAAAGTGCAAACCACTCACCCCCACATATTGTTCGTAGCTTCCAAACATTAACCCAAGCCAACAAAAAACGCCAGACTCGCTGGCGTTATTCATTCTCAATTGAACGAAAATGATTAGTAGGCCGCGAGCTTCCTCGCTGCATTCACCACATCGTCGCCTTGCGGCAAGATCTCTTCTTCCAAATCCCAGTTAAAGGGAACGGGTGTGTCTTTGCCCGCCAAGCGTGTGACGGGACCGTCGAGGTGCTCAAAGCAACGCTCAGAAATTTCTGCCGCGAGTTCTGCACCGTACCCCATAAAGCGTGTGTCTTCGTGTAAGACCAAAACCTTGCCCGTTTTCTTCGCGCTAGACATGATAAGGTCCCAATCCACCGGATTAATGGTTCGCAAATCGATGACTTCAATGTCGATGTCTTCATCTGCGAGCTTAGAAGCGGTCTGCATGGCGCGGTTCACCATAGCGCCATAAGTGATGATGGTTAAATCTTCACCCTCACGACATACCCGGCCTTTACCAAAAGGCAAAACCCAATCGGTATCGCTGGGCAGCACGCGTTTGGCAAAGTTTTGTCGGTACAAGTTTTTGTGCTCTAAGAACAAGACCGGATCGTTGCAACGAATGGCTGATTTGAGCAAACCATAAGCATCCAATGCATTAGAAGGCAGTGCGATCTTAATCCCGGGGATATGTGCAAAAAATGCCTCGATATTTTGGGAGTGACACAATGCACCGTGGATGTAACCCCCTACCGGCACCCGCAACACAATGGGACAACTGAACGCATTGTTGGAGCGGTAACGCAAGGTGGACATCTCGTTACGGATTTGCATCATGGCGGTCCAAATATAATCACCAAATTGAATTTCAGGAACTGGCTTATAGCCTCGAGTTGCCAAGCCAATGGAGACCCCAACAATGCTCGACTCTGCCAAAGGAGAGTTATAAACACGATCTTTACCGTGCTTTTCTGTGAGGTGTCGAGTCGCTGTAAACACACCGCCCTTACCGCCGGCAACATCTTCACCAAACACGAGCATTTTCGGGTTGTGTGAAAGCTCTTCATCTAAGGCGCGATTGATGGCGTCCACCAAAACCGTTCCCGTGCCAGCTTCATCGATGGTGGGTTCTACCAGTTCGGGTTCGGGCTCTTCGGACAGTACCCATTTTTCTGCCGTGTCACGTGCCGGCATGGCTTGTGCTTCTGCCCAAACGGCAGCGTCATCCACGTCTTGTTTGACTTGAACGTCCATGGCCTCGAGTTCTTCATCGGTAGCCAAGTTGCGCTCTACCAACCAACTTTTAAGTGCTGGAATGGGGTCGCGCGCCAAATCTTCTGCCAGCTCGTCCGCTGGACGGTATTTACGTTGATCATCTGAAGAACTGTGGGGCAGTAAGCGCACCACGTTGGCTTCGATCAAAGTTGGACCATCCCCGCCACGGGCGCGTGCAATGGCTTTTTGAAATGCTTTGTAGCTCTCTGCAAAGTTACAGCCGTCTACCTCAATGACATCCAAGCCTTCGTAGCCTTGCCCTAAATTGGACACTTTGCCACCGGCGGTTTGCTCCCGAATGGGCACACTGATGGCATACCCATTGTTTTCCACCAAAAAGATCACCGGTGCTTTTTCACGGGCAGCCCAGTTGAGTGCTTCGTGAAAATCACCTTGGCTGGTGGTCCCCTCGCCGGATCCCACAACTGTTACTTCGTAGTCGGGCTTGGCCGTTTGACCATTCTCCTCATGGAACCGTCGCTTAGAGGCAAATGCACAGCCCACCGACTGCAAGTATTGCATGCCCGTTGAAGAAGACTGTGATGGAATGTTGAGGTCTTTGTGACCGTAGTGCTGGGGCATTTGTCGCCCCCCAGAGTTGGGGTCATCGCCTTTGGCCAAAAATGCCAAGAAGATTTCTTTGGCCGTCATGCCCAAACCCACAGCCAGCGCTTGATCACGGTAGTAAGGGTAGGCCCAATCACGCTTGGCGCTCAATGCGAATGCGGCAGCCATCTGTACCGCCTCGTGACCTGCAGCACCGATGTGAAAGAAACTTTTTCCTTGCTTGAGAAGTACCAGCATCTTTTTGTCCAGATGTCTGGAGGTGAGCATCAAACGATAAGCTTCCAACATGCGCTCGGGGCTTAAACCTTTGGGCATATCCCAAATGGGTGTCACCACACCATTTCGTTTTCGTTTTACCGGCAAGGGCTTTTCTTGCACTTGTTCCTGGGTTTGCTCTGAGGTGGTCATACAAACATCTCCTTAAACATGGTACTCTTTCGTTGACATCTCTGTGAGAGCTGCCTTGATAATCGTTTCTTGCTGGGCCTTGTGTTTTTTCATGGAACCCGTGGCGGGACTGGCGGCCGCCGCGCGCCCAACGTAATGGGTTTTGATATTTAATTCTTCCAACATTTGTTTCACGAACAAATAAGCCCCACCGTTGGCAGGTTCTTCTTGTACCCAAGTTACATCTTTGGTCTTCGTGCCGAGCATTTTCGTAAGCTCAGCCGCTGGAAAAGGATAAAGTTGTTCTAAGCGCAAAATGCGAATAGGTGCATCTGGGTGAGATGCTTTCCGCTCTTTTTGTAAGTCCCAATAAATTTTTCCGGAACATAAAATTGTTTTCTGGGTTGTTTGGGGCGCATCATCATCTTCGATAATGGTTTGAAAACCACCCTGAGTAAAATCTTCGAGGGCAGAAGCCGCGAAGTCAGCGCGCAACAAACTTTTGTGAGAAAAGATGACCAATGGTTTTTTAGGCTGTTTGGCTTGCAAACGCAGCAAGTGAAAGAGCTGCACAGGCGTAGAGCAGTTCGCCACGCGCATGTTGTCCTCTGCGCACAGCTGCAAAAACCGTTCAATACGCGCCGAGGAGTGCTCGGGCCCTTGTCCATCATAACCGTGGGGCAACAGCAGAGCCACTCGAGACCGTTGGCCCCATTTCACTTCGCCCGACGCAATAAATTGGTCCACCTGGATCTGCGCACCATTATAGAAATCTCCGAATTGGGCTTCCCAAATAACCAGCGCATCTGGATGCGTTACGGAATAGCCGTACTCAAAACCCAGCACTCCTTCTTCGCTCAACAAAGAGTCATACACCCGAAAATGTGAGGCGGACATGCTTTCGGCCTCATCGTCTTTAGAGCGGTACAGGTATTGCAATGGGATGTAAGGGCGACCGTCTTTGTTGTCATATAAAATGGCGTGACGGTGGGCGAATGTGCCACGACCCACGTCCTGCCCACTCAAACGGACAGGGATGCCTTCAAGTAACAAAGACCCGTAAGCCAATGTTTCAGCCATGCCGAAATCAATACCTTTGCCCTCTTCAAGGACCATCTTTCGCCGACGTTCCAAAACGGTTTTGATCACACGTGGGTGGATATCCACCACTTTGGGATCGTAGGTCACCTTTTCGGTGATTTGCTTGAGCAGGGCCTCATCGACCGCAGTCACAGGCTCTTCTTCCGCATCGCGATCGATGGCACCGGGAAGCACACCTGCTTCTTCAGGGATGGCGTCGTCACCCTTTTCACGAATGGCGGCCAAAGACGCATCGAGGCTCGCGTAGTAGGTTTCTTGAATCTCATCCACTTCTTCGCGTGTAAAATCTTTACGGCGAACGAGCAAATCGGCGTACAAGGTTCGCACGGACGGGTGCTCGTTGATGGCCCGGTACAAAACGGGCTGCGTGAAGCCAGGCTCGTCGCCTTCATTATGACCGTATTTTCGATAACAAACCATATCGATGATCACATCTTTGTTGAATTCCATCCGGTAACGAAATGCCAATAAGGCAGCTCTCACGCAGTCTTCGGGGTCGTCGCCATTGACCCGTAAAACAGGGCAAAAGATGGCACGCGCCACGTCTGAAGCACTCACCGATGTTCGCGCTTTGTCCGGAGAGGTGGTGTAGCCGATTTGGTTGTTCACGATCACGTGCACCGTGCCGCCCACGCTGTATCCTTTGAGACCACTCATTTGCAAGGTTTCATACACCACGCCCTGGCCAGCAAATGCAGCGTCACCGTGGATTAAGACTGGCACCACACGGTTGCGAACTTTATCGCCCACCAAATCTTGTCGCGCACGGGTGGACCCCAACACCACCGGGCTTACGGCTTCGAGATGTGAAGGGTTACAAGCCAATTCAACACGGACGGAACGCTCATCGTAGGCATCCGTGTCATTGGTGATGCCACTCCAAAGGTATTCACCTTTGGCGCCCAAATGGTACTTCACATCCCCAGAGCCATGCTGGCTTTTTGTCTCAATGTCTTCAAACTCCGCAAAAATGGCCTCCACAGGCTTACCCACCACATTGGCCAAAACATTGAGTCGACCGCGATGCGCCATACCGATATGAAGGTCGTTCACGCCGTAGGTTGCCGCAGAAGTGAGCGAAGCGGACAAAATTGGAATGAGACATTCCCCGCCTTCGATACTAAACCGTTTGTGACCCATGAACCGTTTGTGTAAAAATCGTTCAAAGGTTTCTGCCTCGGTGACTTTGGACAAAATACGTCTTTTTTCATCCACACTAAAAGTGAGCGGTTCGCGCTCCAAGTTTTGCTGCCACCACCGACGTTCTTCTGGTTCGTGGATGTGCATGTATTCCACACCCATACGTCGGCAATAGGTATCACGCAGACGGCCCAAAATTTGCCGGAAAGGTGCAGTGCGTTCAGGCAAGACCCCCAAGGTTAAGAACTCTCGATCTAAATCCCAAAGGGTAAGTCCATAAGCGTCTAGATTTAACTCTGGGTGCTCTCGAGGTTGTAAATCGAGCGGGTCGGTGTTGGCCAACAAGTAACCGCGGACGCGAAAAGCATGAATCAACTGAGACACACGCATCGCGCGCTCGGTTTCGGTTAACGTGCCACCCTGTGCGAAAGCCACCGAGCGATCTTGAACCAACCGATAGGGAAAGTGAGGGATTTTTAAGGCGCGAAAAACCTCGTCGTAAAAACCGTGTTCCCCATTGAGCAGTTCATGAATGTATTTGAGATATGCCCCCGATTCAGCCCCTTGAATCACCCGGTGATCATAGGTGGAGGTCATGGACATCACCTTGCCAATGCCTAGGGCGCGCAATGTTTCCGGCGCCGTGGCTTCATATTCAGCGGGGTAACCGATTCTCCCCGTGGCCACGATGGTCCCTTGCTCCAACATCAACCGAGGGTTCGATGACACAGTGCCCAAGCCACCTGGATTGGTCAGTGTGATAGTGGTACCAGCAAAGTCGGCTGGGCTGAGCTTACCGCTTCGCGCTTTTTTGATCAGGTCATTGTAGGCCGAAAAGAAAGCCCAAAAATCCATGTCTTGGCAGGATTTAATGTTGGGTACCACCAAAGTTCGGGATCCGCCACGGCCTGGTAAATCAATGGCCAATCCTAAATTCATGTTTTCTCGCACCAATTTGACGGGGCCTTTCGCCCCGTTTCGGTAACCAAGATTCATGGCCGGAACTTCAGTGGCCGCCTTCACCATGGCAAACGCGATGAGGTGGGTGAATGAGCAGCGGGCATTTGCTGTATCCGTCAGATAACTGTTGATGATGCGTCGGTTTTCCTCCAACACTTTCACCGGGATTTCCCGGGTGGACATGGCCGTGGGGAGCCCTAATGACGCCTCCATGTTTTCAGCAATCTTTTTACTGATGCCTAAGAGTGGCACTTCTTCTTCAGAGTCATTTTTGACTGGTGTTTGAGGCGCTGGCTTTTGGGCCTCTTTTTTCGCAACGAATTTTGTTTCGGGTACGGCCGTCACCGGTGTCTCGTCATCGGGTGACGCCGCGAAATATTGCGCCCACTCCACAGGGACGGATGCAGGATCCAAAACCCATTGGGCCCGCAAAATAGCCACATAGCTGGCGTTCACACCAAATCCGTTGGTTTCTTTATTCACCACTGTTCACTCGCTTTATTGTCTCAAAAAACAAACCCTGTCCCGCCCCGTTTTAGCGCGTTTTTACCAGTTTACAAGTGTGGCCGGCCAAAGATTTAACGCACCTCACCAAAAGAGGCGAGCCGCCAAGGCACTGTTTTTAATGGCCTTTTCTGGGACCTGTTTCAGAAGGGCATTCCATGTCCCAATGGCAATACGGGATGTTGTGGGCTTAATGACAATAAGCTATCCCCACTCCCATGATTTACCGTGCACAAAAGGGTCTAGAGATCTTCAAAAACCAAGGGTCGTTTTTGCTTTTGGCCTTGGTTTTAGGGGCCAATATCATCCCGATCTCTGTACTGGCGAACGAGGCCTTCATGGTGGTAGGGGTCCGTCAGCTCCAACCGGACGTGGGAAATCAGGCAACTCAAGACCTTCAAAAAGAAACCCAAGCGTGGCTCCAGAAAAATTCACTAAGGTCTCTGCCTAATTCACGATTGCAACAAATCCTTCTGCCTTCTGAAGACGGCACCTCAACCAAGGTTGAAAAACACATCAATGACCTCCGGCTGCGTGCGGATGCCTTTTATCAACGCGGCGAGCTGGACCAAGCCGTGTTGGTGTATCAAGAACTCATTCGAGCCTTAACCCAGCTTCAACGGCCCACCGAAACACAAATCGAGTCCTTGCAAAAACTGCGTTTGCAAACAGCCAGTCGTTTACTCGCGCTGGGCGAGAGCCTCACCGATGACCAACAAAAAGTGATCGCCACCCTATTGAATGATGCTTTGAGAGCAAACCCACGAATGGAATTACTCCCCAGCAAATACCCACCGGTGTTGCGCAAACGTTTTGCTCGAGCCCGAGCGCACCTGGCGGAAAACCAAAGGGTGCCGTTATTTATCAAGACCAACCCCACCAATGCGGTGGTATTTGTGGAAGGGCGAAAAGTAGGGCTCGCCCCTTTGCAGTTGTTAGATGCGCTGCATTCAGGAACTTATCGCATTTGGGCAGAAAAAGACGGTGTACGTTCGCCCACACGCACCATTCAAGTTCACCACCAAAAAGTAGAGCTCGAATTAGATTTCGACGCTCAATTTCGATTTATAAAGCAAACAAACACCTTTGTTCTGCCACCCAAAGACTCCAATCTTTTTTCGTTTTGTCATGGTTTGTCCGTCGCCGCAGGCGAGACACCGTTGCTTATGGTAGGTGAAATTGGCCAGCAGCAAAAATCGGTGATGGCCATATACATTGATGCCAGACAAAAAGAAGCGGTGCATTTTGCCCTCACCCACTTCGAGCATCCGCAGCAACGCGATGGGGCACTGCGACAGTCACTCAACACGCTTTTTAAAGGTACCCCGCAAGCCCTCACCCCGAACAATCCAATAGACACCCCCAACACAAAAGCGATCAGTATTGGGGAAACAAAACCCGCCATCAGCGGGGCTTCTTGGGCGTTAATTGGCACATCTTCGGTGATCGTTCTTGGTGCGGTGACCGCAGGGTTTTTGTTGTGGCCCACCCAAGAACCACAGGGCACTCTTCGGGTAGAGGTGGTACCATGAAATTTGGGGTTTGTTTTTTATTATCAGTGTTTGGCGCACTGGCCCTTGCATGTGATGCCCCCACGAACCTAAACACGTTGCGGTTGAACATTTGGCAACCCACGGGTGCGGCCTACTTTGATGCAAGCGCCTTGCTCACAGCCCGTCTTCAAACCAACACCGGATACCAACAACAATTCGATGGCCCCGCAGAAAACTTTGCCGTGGAATTATCTGACTTACAACTGGCAGATACCGCCATTCAAATTGATTTAGCACTCACCAATGTGGGGGTCGATTACGTGGGCGCTTCTGATTGGTTGCCTTTGAATTGGCCAGAAGATGATACCAGCGTGCAACAGGAGCCCGCATTGGTCTTTATGGGCCCAGCCAATGAAGTGGCCCCTATCTCTACCATTTATCCCCATGACGGCGATATCATGGCCTGCCTAGACGCAGAAAACCAACTGGTGATGGGCTCCTCGCTGGGCGACTGGCAAGAACTTTCCACTGATATTCACTTCCTGGATTACGCTAAAAAATCAATTGCCAACGGTCCCAGCTTTACAGACACACCCACCAACGGCGCCTGCACCATCGACATCAAGAATAATCTGTGGGTGTATGGGGGATGTGATGAAACAGGAAACCCTGCGGGTGCGCTGCAAAAAGCCCCACTGAACGACGAAGCTGTGATTCAAACACTCGAACAGCAACCCACTCGAACCAGTTGCAACAGTGATATATGGGCAGGAAACGCCCTTCTTTGGCTTAGCGAAGGAAACAAGGTCGAAGTCAGGGAGCGTGATGGAACGCCACGCGCCGAATGGAGTACCGACAGTCCCAACCCAATTCTTCATTTTATACACACCCAGCCAGACGATCAGGAAATGTGGCTCGTTGAAAAACAAAATTCGTCCTATGGAAAACTTTACCTCTTGTCCTACGAAAATGGGGAAATCACCGAAGAACGATCCTTCTTTGAAGATGAAGTGGTGAATTGTACCGCAAACCACCAAAGTTTGATGGTATGCCTGACCCCCAAAGGTCTGTACAGTCTGGACACACAGCTAGAACCTCAAGAGCTCATTGACGAAGAGACTGTTTTCCAAGGGGGCTTTGAACCCATCATTTTTAACGAGGCCCGACCAAACCACTGGGTTTTTGTCAACGCAGCCGGTGATCAAATTCGGCTGATAGAAAATGAGCGTATCAAAGACATCTCCCCCGAAAGAAGCAGAGCTCAATCGCGTCTTTTTAGGGGCCCCGGTGGGATCCTCTTTTGGGTGGGTGGCAATCAAAAAGGCATCGATTTGTTGGCCACACAAGAGTTGTAAATCCGCCTATATTTGTTGAACCAGCTTGAGAATCATATTGGCAAAAACCCGCTCCACTTTTTTGGCGGTTTCAGCCACCTCCTCGTGGGACAGTTCTTGCTCCGAGATACCTGCAGCAAGATTGGTAATGCAGGAAATTCCCAATACCTTGACCCCCTGATGGGATGCGGCAATGGCCTCGTAGACCGTGCTCATGCCCACCGCGTTAGCCCCCAAAGTTTGTAACATTTTTATCTCAGCGGGTGTTTCATAGCTGGGGCCTAACAAACCGGCATAAACCCCCTGCGCCAAATCACATCCAACCTCTTGGGCCACTGCTTTGGCTTTTGTTTGCAAATCGGGATGGTAGGTAAATGACATATCGGGAAACCTGGGCCCAAGACGATCATCATTTTTACCGATGAGCGGGTTATCACCGGTCAGATTCAAATGGTCAGTGATGAGCATCAACGTGCCCGGTTGCATGCCCGCGGTGATGCCACCCGCCGCGTTGGTCAAAATAACTGTTTGAATACCCAATGCCATTAACACGCGAATGGGAAAAACCACTGCAGCCGGTGTGTACCCTTCGTATGCGTGCACACGGCCCTGCATCAAAAGAACGGGTTGCCCATTGGACTGGCCAAACACCAATCTGCCCTTATGACCGGCCACGGACGAGGTGGGGAAATGCGGAATTTCACCGTAAGGAATGGCTTGGCCGCCCTCTCCTGCCAATACCTCATCTGCCACCGATCCCAAGCCGGATCCCAGCACCACACCCACGCTGGCGACGTTTTCATGAACCCCCAGACGATCCCGAATAAATGCGGCGGCGGCTTGAATGGCTTCGTAACCCGTGACCGTTTGACCTAATGTCGTACTCATGCGTGTGTCCCTTCGTTAATCTTATAGCAACATGCCAGCAATGGCAGCTGTTTGAAAACAAGCCAAGGTGGCGGCAATCATGGCGCGCAAGCCGAGTCGGCCCAAATCACCGCGGCGCGACGGTTCGATGGCGCTTAACCCACCTATCTGAATCCCGATGGATGAAAAATTCGCGAACCCACAAAGGGCATAGGTGGCAATCACCACACTTTTGGCATGCTGAATACTTCCATTTTTCAGGCCGTCGGCCAATTCCATGTAGGCCACAAATTCGTTCACCACCGTCTTGGTGCCCAGCATGCTTCCGATGAGGTTGGCGTCATCCCATGGGACGCCCAACATCCAGGCCAAAGGTCCTAAAATCCACCCCAAAATCACCTGGAGCGTTAACCCATCGAAACCCAAAAGCGCGCCCAAAGCACCCAGCATCCAATTGAGCATGGCCACGATAGCGATAAACGCCACCAGCATGGCCCCAACATTTAAAGCGAGTGTGAGACCTTCGGTGGTTCCTCGACTTGCCGCCGCTAAGACGTTGGCGTCTTGCTTTTCAACCACCACGTCTTCTGCCGTCATGGTGGTGGGTGTCTCAGTTTCAGGCACCATCATTTTCGCCAAGACCAAACTGGCAGGTGCAGACATCACACTGGCAGCAATGAGGTGCCCAGCGATGTCAGGAAAAATACCACTGAGCATCCCCACATAAGCCGCCATCACCCCGCCGGCCACCGTGGCAAAACCGCCGGTCATCACGGCCATGAGCTCAGAAGATGTCATCTCCTTCAGAAATGGGCGAATCATCAATGGCGCTTCAGTTTGACCCACAAAAATATTCGCCGAAGCGGACAGACTTTCGGCACCAGACGTCTTCATGGTTTTTTGCATGAGCCATGCCATCACCCGCACCAACCGAGGTAAAATATTGAGATGGTATAAAACCGCGGTCATGGCGCTAAAGAAAATGATGGTGGGCAACACACCAAAGGCAAACATGGCACCCACTGCCGCAAAAGAACCATCAGGCTGTAAGGGCGACATGGTTTCGGGGGCAAACAGCGGTTGCCCCACTTCCACGTTGTTTTGAATTAGGTTGCCAAAAATAAATCGAGCGCCCTCGTCTGAAAAAGACAGAAGCTTTCGAACGACGTCGTTGGCCACTTCAAAAAAAGAAAGCCCAATCTCTGTTTTAAGGACAACAAATGCAAAAAACAGTTGTAAAGCAGTGCCCATCCCCACCAAACGCCAGGGAATCTTGTGACGGTTTAAAGAGAGGGCCCAACCCAAAAATAAAATAAATAAGCACCCCACCAAACCCATCATGCGCCCACCGAAATCTTGGTCGAGGGTTTTATTTGAAACTTGAGACAGTTTTTGTGTCGTGGCAGTTGGTGGCTCTGCGGGCACTTCAGGTACAGCTGCAGGTGGTGTCACAACAGGCGCTGCGGTCTCAACGGCCATATTTTGAGCGGTCACACCGCCATCGGACGCCCAAACACCTGCTGGTGTCCACATGCATAAGGTCAGTAATAGCCATACCTTCATCATAGACTGTTCTCATCCACGCGATCGATAAACAAAGGTGGCGCCGAAATAGGTTGTTCATCGATGGTGAAGGCGCTCTTCAAGACTTCAAGACATTCATCTAATCCTTTTTCTTGATGATAGACCGTGGCAATGGGCTGACCCGCTGTAATGGCGTCTCCCAAGCGCGCATGAATTTCTAAACCCACAGAAGGATCCACCGCATCGCTGGCTTTTTGCCGCCCTCCTCCCAAAAGCATGGAGGCGACGCCTACTTTTTCAGTATTGACTGCCGAAAGATAACCGGTTTGCGACGCTGTAAAAACGGTTGTTTTGGAAGACAAAGGCAGTAATCCACGGTCATCGATCACTTTGGGGTCTCCGTGTTGCGCTTCAATAATTTGAGCAAATTTGGCCAGTGCCTTGCCGTTTTGTAAAACCTCGGAAAGTTTTTCACGTGCTTCGTCCATATTGGACGCCTTATCGCCAGCCAGTAACATTTCTGCCCCCAGCTCCACGGTGAGTTGCACGACGTCTTCGGGGCCTCCTCCTGATAAAACATCTAAGGACTCAAGGACCTCCAAACTGTTTCCAACCTTGACGCCCAGGGGCTGCTCCATGCTGGTGAGACGGGCCACTACCTTTTTGTTCATGTGGGTGCCAATGCCCACCATCGTTTTTGCAAGTAAACGTGCATCCTCTTCTTTTTTCATAAAGGCCCCGGAGCCCACTTTCACATCTAAAACCAGAGCATCTATGCCCTCAGCTAATTTTTTGGACATGATGGAGGATGCGATCAATGGAATGCAGTCCACAGTGGCCGTGACATCACGAAGGGCGTACAGCTTCTTGTCCGCCGGTGCCACCTCACCCGTCTGACCTATCAAACAACAACCGATATCTTCCACCAAACGTTTGTAGGTGGGGATGTCTAGATCCACTCTAAACCCAGGAATGCTCTCGAGCTTATCCAACGTCCCACCCGTGTGTCCCAAACCACGCCCTGACACCATGGGGACAGGTACCCCACAGGCCGCAACAGCTGGTGCCAAGGGCAATGAAATCTTGTCACCTACTCCCCCTGTAGAATGCTTGTCTACTTTGAGGACATTGAGATGCGACAAATCGATCACCGAACCGGAATGCAACATGCATGAGGTGAACTGTGCCAATTCGGGCGATGTCATGCCTTTAAAATAAACCGCCATGGCAAAGGCCGCCATTTGGTATTCAGTGATTCGACCGTCGGTGTAACCCGCGATTAAAAATTCGATCTCATCGCTGGTCAACACCAGGCCATTACGTTTTTTTAGAATTAAGTCGTATGCCCGCAAACTGGACTCCTAGTTCATCTCTGCCATGCTTTTTATCAGCATGCCTTTCGCCGCACCTTCAGCTCTAAAGTCACCTTTTAAAACAGTGAAAGGTATTTCTGCCACATCGCTAATGACCACTGCTGCGGTGAGCATTTGCTTTAACGAGGCCACATTTTGACCGGCTCTCAATGAAACCCCCAAACCCTTCATGCCGAAAACCGAGGATAACAGTAGAGACGATCGTTCTAAATCATTGAGGGATGGGGGACTCACAAACTCCGGCTTAATCATGAGGTCGAGTGTTCGTTGCGTCAAGCTTTTCACTTGCACATCTCGTTGCGCATAGTCCCGCCATGAAGCTTCTTCCGATGCCACTTGGCCCAAGTTACCAATATTCACATCTTGGACCAATTCGATGGATGGGCGGTTAAAACCTGATGTTTCTTCGTTTTCAATGGTAAGCTGTTCTGCCGCTTCAGCATCCGGGCCCTCTTCGTTGTCTTCATTTTCGTTAATGGGCAAAGTCGCCTCTACCAAACGGTTTTTGGCGTATCGTAAAACCACCAACTCATTGACTTGCAACATATCGTCGATTTCCCACAATTTAATGCCACTTCCGGCCAACTCTAAAAAGGTATGACCGCGACGGAGATCACCCCCATACAGGCTCATGGCTTTATGTTCGGCAAATCCCATTCGAGCCACATCACGAAACGAACCCAGATAAATTACGGCATGATCAAATCGCTCTTTCTCCCCCTTTGTGACTCGTTTTTCTTCGCCAATTAAAATCACGTCCATGGGTTTCAAATGATCGTAAAATGATTCGGCGGCCCCTTTAATCTCAGCCACAGTTTTCATTTTTTCTTTTTTCTTCTTTTTCTTTTTCGAGAGCGCGGCTCGCAATTGCCAGTTGTAAGTTGGGGTCAAAAAGCTGGCCCATGTGCGTTGCATCACCACAATGGAGTAGTTGCGTTGCCGGGCAAAGGCGTTCTCTTTCTTGAGTAAACTCCCAGCTTGGCTTTGTTGAATGATCGATAAAGCAAAGGCAAGCTCAGTGTCTTTTGCCGCAATTGAATTGAGTTCATGTCGTGAAAATTCAACGTCCAACAAAAATTTTCGAAGAATGAGACGCCTGTCAGGCTCAAAATATTGGCCAATCATGCGATCAAAGCTTTCGCCAGGCACCCCAAATTTATCATCACCGCGGTTCATGAGATAGGCCACCAAAGGCACGCTCTGAGAGGTTTCGATCAAGACTCGTGTGTTGTCCATTCGCAGCAATTCCGCTGCCAAAACCAAAACCCCCCCCTTCATTCTCGTGGCTTTGTCCAATAGATTTGCGCCGCTAGAAGGGGCGTAAATATCGGGCTCAGAGCCATAGGGAAGATAATTTCTGTAATCTTTCCAAACCGAAAAAAGCAACGCGTCCAGCTCTACTGCCCAATGCGCCCCTTCCATGACCAGATCAATGTCGTTGGTTTTGATTCGGGAAAAATCGGTAAATTTGCTTTTCCAGGTCGTCGCCTGCCGTGAAAATTGTTTTCGAAAATCCCGGGAGGTGATGTCGAGCAGTCGTAACACGCGATACTGCATTTGAAGTTTTTGGGTGGCGGCCGAATTCAAATCCAGTTGGTGCCCGTACATCACCCGAGACATTTTGGGCAAACCTTTGGGATTTTTTGAAAAAGCCCCGCCCGCGGCCCCAGGGGGTAAGGTGGCACCTAAGAAACTGGAACACGCGCCCAATATCACCACGCAACTGAGGGCGGCGAAAACCCCAAAGGTCCTGTGGAGAAAATCGATGCGCACCACCGTCCTCTTAATAACTCGACGTTGATTTCTGGCCGCTCAATATTGCCACCGAAGCTGATGCACCAATGCGATCCGCACCTGCACCAATCATGTTGCGTAAATCTTTTTCGTCACGTACCCCACCGGAAGCTTTCACCAGCATGTTGTCTCCTACCACTTCACGCATGAGGGCAACGTCTTCTACGGTGGCGCCCCCTTTACCAAAACCAGTAGAGGTCTTCACGAAATGGGCATTGGAAGCCTTGGACAACGCGCAGGCAATAATTTTCTCATCTCGGTTCAGTGCCGATGCTTCGATAATGACCTTCACGGGGTAAGGTTTAGAAGCTTCCACCACACGACAAATGTCTTCACAAACCAACTGGTAATTTTTTGATTTAAGGGCGCCTATGTTGATCACCATGTCAATTTCGCGGGCGCCGTTTCGAATGGCCTCTTTGGCTTCATAAGCTTTCGCCGTGGGTGTCATGGCCCCTAAGGGAAAACCGACCACCGCGATGGGTTTGGTATTGGTTCCCCGCAACGCACGCGCCACATAGGGAATGTTCGAGGCGTTCACGCATACCGTTGCAAAGCCCCATTGACGAGCCTCGTCGGTGACACGCTTCAAATCGTCTCGTGTGGTTTCTGGCTTTAATAAAGTGTGGTCGATGTATTGCGCCAGGTTATCACTGGGCTTGGCACCACCGGGGCCCGCTCCAATGCGTGCTGCTCCGATACCGATGAGATTATCCACCGCTTCTTTTTTACGCGTCACACAAAACCCGCATTCGTTGCAATTATCGAGTGAAACATCGCAAGGGGTATTGGGATCGTAACCCGGATCCGTGGATTGGGACTCTCCAGTAAGGCGTGCTTGAACCTTCTGGGTAATCAAATCGACTAAATTATCCAGGCCATCGCCTGAAGAGCTTATGGACGCCATAGGTGCGCACTCCTCTTTCACGGGCATTTAACCACCGCTAATTAGTCGTAGTGTGTGAGAAAACCGCTTCTATGTCAAACGTTTGGGGTTTTGGTGATTAAGGTTCCACCGAGAAAATGCCTTGGAGGTAGCCGCCTTCATCGAGGGTAATATCTACAAAGCCAGCGTATGAACCTTCATTTTCAAAAAGCTCGATAAAACCAGTGCTAGAACGGGCAAAATCGGTCACTTCCATGGCCAACATGCGGGCCCCATCAGAGCGGTAGGAGATGTCCTTGAGGCCCCGACTCACCTCGATCCAGGGTTTGTTTTCCTCGGGGCGCAAGCCACTTCCCACCGGCATGGGCCGATGCAGTGTACGGTCGCTGATCTCAGGAATTTGAATGAGGACCATGTGCACCTGCTCGCTAGACTCTTGAGACAAGCTCACCATCAGATGGTTTTCGTGCTCGCTCATTCGAGACGCGGGATTCGAATCCTCGACGGAAAAAGGCTCATCGACCAATTCGCCTTCCACCAAATTATCGGCGGACCCACATCCCAAACCCATTAGCAAAACACTGGTCGCAACAAAGTGTTGCCATGGGGTTCGCCTGGTTTTGGGGTGCAAGAACATAAACCTCTCCGTCATGCCCCATCGGGGCTGCTAAAAGTATGTCGATAAACACCCGTTCAGACAACTTTTGTGGCTATCTTTCCGTGAGAAATGGTTCGGTCCCCTGGACAAGTCTTAAGGTTCTGTTTTTACTTGTTTTTTATCAGCAAGGGCGTGTGCTTCAAACCGTCCAGATCCGCCGCTCCGATGCCAAACATGGCAATTTTTAATCCGCCCACCAATTCCGTGATGAACTGATCCACGGCCTCGGGCCCCACATCGGCAGCTTGCAGCATGGGCCGCGCCAAAGAGGCCACATCTGCACCCAAAGCCAAAGCTTTCGCCACATCCAATCCGTTTCGAATGCCACCGGTGGCAACGAGCGGAATGTCCTTGGAAGCGCGTCGCACATTTTGAATGGCTTCTGCCGTAGGGATGCCCCATTCGCCGAACATCATGCCATATTTTCTGTAGGCTGGATCCGCAGCACAAAGGGCCTCCACTTTCGCCCATGAAGTCCCACCAGCGCCTGCACAATCCAAACCGGCGACGCCACAATCGATCAACGTACGGGCTGCCGCCTCGCTCAAGCCAAAACCAACTTCTCGAGCAAAAACGGGAATGCCCATGGCCTTTAATCCCTTACAAATAGTTGCCAAAGCATTGGTGAGGTTTCTAAAATCAACATCACCTCCCTGACAGGCTTCTTGGATGGGATTGAGGTGTACGTACAAGGCATCAGCCTCGATCATATCAACAGCCCTTTTGGCCTCTTCCACACCCCAACCTTTACAGAATTGTCCGGCGCCCACATTGGCAAACACCGTCGTGGAAGGTGCGTCTTCTCGGATGTGAAAATACGCCGCCCGTTGGGCGTTTTCGAGTGCCACCCGCTGGCTTCCAACCCCCACCGGCAACTGCCATTTTTCAGCCGCACGAAACAGCATGCGGTTTAATTCGTGCCCACGCGCCACGCCACCGGTCATGGGGGCAATCATAATCGGGGCAGAGATTTTTTTACCCGCCAAGGTCGTCTCGACGTTAATATGATCTAAGGAAATATTGGCTGCGGCTTGATTTTCAAAATCCCAAGACTCTAAGCCCGTGGTTTTTTTGTAACCCACATCTCCGGTTAAACAGGCATCGAGATGGGCCAGTTTGGAATCTGGAACGCGCAGGGTGTTTTCAGGTGCAGACATGGGGGCTCTCCTTTACTGGTCCCAGCCGCGCCTTAATTAAGATCGCGGCTTGGCACGAAGCCTTTCTCGCTCTGAGGCGAAGACTAAATCATCAAAAACCGGTAAGGGCAAATGCCGTGCGCGAGGAATTAAGGAGTGGTTTTTGGCCCGTTTGGGCACCGGAATTATGGTGCCTTTTGGGGGTAAATCCTCGGGTTTCATCCCCATGAGGCGGGCCAAATTCTTAGTAGAAACACGGTGATGGGCGGCGATATTGGAAATAGACTCCCGGCCATTTGCTTTGTGTTTCAGCTCCACGCGCTTGGCGATGGCGCGACGGGTCCGCAAATCCACATCATCGATACCCATCAAAAACGCGTTGGCCGTGTTCATGGGCAGTCGCAAGGAAAAGCCCCGGGGCAACACCACTTTGTCCTCTAACACCCCAGAGCGAAGCGCTGGATTGAAGCTCAACAGTTCTTTTTGAGACACGCCTCCCAAATGAACTGCCTGTGAAAACAGCAGGGGGAAAGGCAAACGAACCACATCAAACCGCCAAGGTGGCAACGGTTGAACATTAGGAAAAAACCGCGCACGGTGCCGGTAGACCTCTAAGGCCGCCAAAACTTCAGCATAATAATTGCGGGCAGCAAATCCAAACCGGTTACCATAGTAGTTTTCAACGATGGTTCCAAAATCGTGGGTACCCACACTGCGCACCCCGTTGAACATCCCTGCCACACCCACATTGTAAGAGGTGACAGCTAAGGGCCAAGTCCCCAAGCGCGCAAAGGCGGATTTGAGATACTGAGCTGCAGACTCCGTCGCCAATTCAGGATCGTATCGTTCGTCCACCAGTGCATTGATTGACATGTACTCCTTGCCCGTGCGGGGCATAAACTGCCACAAACCTGCTGCCCCCGCATAGGATTTCGCGCGGTTTTGAAAAAGACTTTCCACGAACACCACCGCAGCAAGATCTTCAGGCAGGTCATTTTTTTTGAGTACTTTGAGCATCATGGGCCGGTACCGGCCCGAATTCTCAATGGCCTGCGCAAAGGTGTCTTTAAGACCGTTTTGTGCTCTCATAATCTCTTGTCGACGGTATTTGTCTCCTCGAGTGGAGTGCATCAATGCCAAAAACACTTGCCGATGTAAGCCCTCCAGCCCTTGAGTCGAGGTGGGCTGCATGGCCTCAAGATCTTCTAGAACACGAGACAGTTTCTTTTTCGTTTGAATGATGGTCTCTTTACGGGTGAGCCCATTGAGACGCTGTCCGGGCCATGGCACATCCACCACTGCGTAGATCATACTCAGATCATCTCGATCGTGAAAGGCCATTTGGGTGTAGTTCCAATCACTGTAAACACGTCGCCAGAATCGGACCCGGGAAATCAGTTTTTCAGGTACGGGCAAGGTACGTTCCTGCCAACGTTTGACCGCATCGGTGCAATTCCAGGGACAGCCATCTTCGCGTTCTTTGACTTTTCGAATCACCTCTTCCGCAAAGCTGGTCACGTGTATCTGCGTTTTTGGGGAAGCATCAACCGAAGTTGGATGCTGGGCCGCCCAGCCTGTTTGACTGAAGCCCATGATGCCTACCAGAGCCATCAGCCCGCGATGGGTCACCGGACACTCCCGCGTGCACGGCCAGCACTCTTGGTGGTCTGGACGCCTTCCTCATCGCCATGCGCCATGATCCAAGAAGCTCCATCTGTGGCCAACGCCTCTCCAATGGCATTTTGAATCTTCCACATGTTCGATGTTCGCCCCGAAAAACCTTGAGCCATGATGGAAAAAGCAATCACACGTTCTTTGGGGTCGACCACATATCCGGACA
Source organism: Myxococcales bacterium (assembly GCA_002721815.1). Taxonomy (GTDB): domain Bacteria; phylum Myxococcota; class UBA727; order UBA727. The sequence goes on along the minus strand of PBLQ01000043.1, from coordinate 18,879 downwards.
GTGCAGATACCCCGCGCAACGTCCCCGTTTTGGCACGAAGCCGTCTCTCTGCCGCGGTGTGACGCATACGAAAAGCGATGGTCCCTTGCGTTCCTGCAATACCCAGTGAGGTCACAAATTCGGAACCGATCTCAAAATCTTTGTACAAATGTGACAGCAATTTCACCATGTGATGTGAGCTAAACAGGTTCACGTGGTTGAGACCGGAGCCATTTCCTAGTTTGTACGAGCCTGGCTCGTATCCGATTTCATTTTCCAAAAAGTACCGCACCGCAGCGAGACCGCTATCAAAGGTACCGGGGGCACCGCTTTGGTCTGCCCCAATGGTTTTGATCAGAGTCTCAGCCATAAAGTTATTGGAGTATTTGTTAAGCGTGTTGATCACTTCGCCGAGCGTCAAAGAGCGATCCACATAAAGCAATCGCGCGCTGGCAGGTAAACGACCGCGAACCACATCATGCCGCATTTCTACCCCATGAATCTGCAAAAAACCCGTGAGTGCAGACCCGTAATATAGGCCCGGATCGTAAACCCGACGAAAAATACGCAAAGGCTTGGAACGTGGACGAATGGTGCCCCCGACCTGCATGAGGGTGGTATCAGGGCCCGCGCGAGTCATGACCTGCAGTCGTCGCCCCCATCGATTGGTCATGACCTTTCCCTCTAGGGTCACATACTCGGCAGGGGGCTCCACTTGCATTAAGGCCGGCTTGCCCAGGTCGTCGGGGCGTAACAATACCGAAACCGCATTGTAGTTGAGTGACAACGCACCCACTGGTGCCGCATAGGCCCGCTCAGGTGCTTCTTCGGTTTCCCAACCCGAGGCTTCTCTCACCCCATCAAAGAAAGAGTCGTCAATGACCACCTGGCCCGTGATTTTTTTGATGCCCATGTTAGCCAAACCACTGGCGACTTTTTTCAATCGTTCAGTCACCACGGTGGGATCGCCAAATCCTTTCACCACCAAATGCCCTTTCAACACGCCATCAATGATTGGCCCCCAGGCATAATAGCGCGTTCGATAGCGATACTCCGGTTTGAGGATTCGCAATGCAGCTGCGGCGGTGATCAATTTAACGTTGGAGGCTGGGTTGATGAGCTTATCGGGATTGTAGGACGCCAAGACTTGGCCAGTGTCCACCATCTGGGCCATGAAAGAGACCCGGGCCCCCCGCAAGGATGAGTCAGATAGGATTTCGCTCAACGCACGCTGAAGGTCGGGTGGCACCTGACTGGGCCCTCCCGGAAAATTTAAGGTATTTACCGCCTTGGTCTTTTCGGCGGGTGCGGCTGGATTGGCTGCATGAGCGGACGCGGCCACCAGCCAGGCCATCAAACCAAAAGATGCCACGCGGTAGAGCGTTTGACCGTTTGTCAGCACCCGAAGATTACATGCCCGTCTGAATGGTGTTGTTTTGAAAATTCTGTCCACCTGTTGCCCAAATAGGGTCGTAAAAGCCCATGGATAGGTTCCTCGAACCAAGGCTCTAGCCTATACCTGAGATCTTGTCCAGTCACGCCGTAATTCAAAAGAAAAACATTCCCGTTTTATTTTACACCGGGAGGTCAAAAGGAGTATGGGGTAAACATGGATTCCCAAGCGTTGGCCCAGCTTTTTGTTTTTGGATTTGAAGGGACTTCCCTGCCCAAAGATGCCCTCTCACTGCTGCAAAAAAATGCAGGCGGGGTCATCCTCTTCTCTCGTAATATTGAAGAAGTACATCAACTCACCTCTCTAATTACTGAAATACATTCGGCTCGACACGCCGACTCGTTCCCCTTGGTCTCCGTGGATCAAGAGGGAGGACGCGTGCAACGGCTCAAAAATATCTGTACCCCCGTGCCCACCATGGCCACTGTGGGGGCCGCAGCCCGGCACGATAAAGACATTCCCTACAAACTGGGTGCGCTGATGGGTCGCGAGCTGGCGACTTTGGGGTTTCATTTGGATTTTACCCCGGTGGTGGATGTGAACAGCAATCCTGATAACCCGGTCATTGGTGAACGCGCTTTCGATGACAATCCCGAATGGGTCGGCCGTTGTGGTGCGGGTTTGATTCGGGGCATGCAGGGTGCAGGGGTGGGTGCTTGTGCCAAGCATTTTCCGGGTCATGGCGATACCGACACGGACTCTCACTATGCCCTTCCCACCCTCAATCACAGCCTGGAACGCCTCAAGGCCGTGGAATGGCCACCTTTCGAAGCAGCCATCCAAGCTGATGTCTCCAGCATCATGACCGCGCACGTGCTTTTTCCAGAGCTGGACAATCAATGGCCAGCCACGCTCAGCCCAAAAATACTCAACGACATTCTAATCCAGCAAATGGCTTTTGACGGCTTGGTTTTCTCAGACGATCTCGAAATGAAAGCTTTGGCCGATCACCACAGCCTTGAAGAAATGATCTTTAGGGGCCTGATGGCTGGCGTGGACATCTTTTTGATTTGCAAAGAAACCCAGTGGACCGAAGAGGCCATTCACATCACCCAGCGGCTCGTGGAACAAAAACGCATTTCCCCCGAGCGTATTCAACGGTCCCTCGATAAAATTACACGCTGGAAACAACGTTACATGGGACAACCCGAACCCCCCAACTTAGACGAAATCAAGACCGTGATTCGATGCCAACCCCATTTAGACTGGATGGCAAGTTGGGCCCCCAGTGAGCCATCCAAAACGGCCAGGCCCTGGAGCCCCGTTGAAGACCAACAATAAGGTGTTCAACGCTTAACGCTTGCGGGTGAACCATTTCTTCAGAACCCATGCCTCCAAACCAAAAATGAGACAGGCCAACAAAAGAAAATAACGCCACAATGGGGTTTGGGCTTCTCGTTGAATTTCGGTGAAGAACTGAGCCCCCAAAGGAACCGCCGCTTCCAAAGAGACCGAATCGACTAAGGTGAGGTTGGACTCCCCGGCCGGCACTTTCACCGAGAAAGCCTCGGTGGGATAAATGCGAAAATCACCCCCCGGTCGCTTCAAAGACACTTCATACAATCCGGGATTAAAAGTGCGATGAAAAAAGAGTTGGGTCTGAGTTTGCCCTGCTTGCACTCGGCTACTGAAATGCTCACCCACCCATTTGCCCTCTTCTTGTTTGGCCATGAACATTTTGCCTTGAGGCCCTTTGATTTTCAGTTGGGTCACTCCTCTTGGGGGCAACAACAAGTGCGCTTCTCCCACGTCGTGCAACCACGCGCGCGGATTGGCGAGCTGCCCGGTGAGGTAAAGAACAATTTGGTTCATCAGCGGCACAAAACCCGGACGAATGGCCATGTCCGACCAATCTCGGTCAATGGTGCTGGCCCAGAAAATCACCCGACCTTCGCCCACCTGCTTCTCCACCATGGCCGGTGTATCGTCGGTAAAATGCGCCAAAATGTCACGGTGCTCGCTGGCATCGGGTTCGAGCAGCATGAGGGTGTGGGTTTGCACGCGGGTCAAACCTACGATTTGTTCCTTCTCTACGCTGTCTACCATGCCCTCGAACAATGGGTGGTGGGCATCAAAGCGGGCCAGTCCCAAGCCCATGGATTTTTCTTGATCATCCAACAGCTGATGGGTTTTCACCCCGCGCAAATGACCCGGCAATAAGTTTTTGAGTGCTTGGTTCGCCCACTGCACATCAATTTGATCGCCCATGGAAATAAAAAGACCCCCTCCCGTTTGAACGAATTGCAACAACGCCTGAGAAACATCACGACTCAATTTTTGTACGTTACATAAATAGACCACTTGCGCCTGCGCCAAATGGGTTGGAGTCACGTCTTCAGGCAACACCACCTGCACCACCAACTGCCCACCCCGCTGCTTTTTTTGCTCCAAAGCGTTGGCCAAATAATAGACTTCGTCACGGAACGGGATGGATTGGGGGGCGCCGTCTACCAGTAGAATGCGCAAAGGACGTAACGTTTGACTGGGCAATGAAACCGAGTTGTCGCTCTTCAAAGCATCGTCGCCAAGGGAGAGCCGCCATGTATCATTTTTGAGTTCGGCTTGCGGGTCCTGTTCTTGGTGGGGCAGGTTTAATTCTTTAGACACCTGCTTCACATCAGCCAAAAATCGAACGGTTTGTCGCGCCAAGTTGGTTTCATTGTGAAAAACATCCAAAGCGGTATCAGATGCTTTTGTTAAACCATGCTGAGCCACTTCCACCTTCATATGCGTTTTGGGTTTTTCACCGATTTGATGACGCGATACTTCAACGTGCTCGATGAACCAATTGCTCAATTGCGCTTCGTCAATTTTATCAAAGTGGATCTGTATCTGCCCTGACGCAGGCGCCACCGCCCCTTCAAATGCGTGCTTCGCCATATCCGATAGAACCCATATTTTTTTGACGGTGTTTCCTTTTTTCTCTGTTAAGATTTGCTGTGCCGCATCGATGCAAACGGGTAATCGTCCTCGACCATGAGACACCTTCAAACTTTCGAGGGCCTGCAAAATTTTGTCCCGCTCAAAGGTGGGTTTCACACGGCTTAACCGGCTTGGCATACCACACCCGACCAAACCCCATTGAACATCTGGATCGCTGGATGCGATCTCTTCGCGCGCCGTTTCAATGGCGGTATTAAATCGGCTTGTGCTGCCAACCACTGCTTGCATGGAGGCGCTTTGATCCAAGACCAAAACAATGATTTTCGGTTCGGCTCTTTCTTGGGTATGACGCTGCGCTTCTTTCAGCACTGGCTGCAAAAAGGCCATGGCCAATAACAGCACCCACAGAGTTCGCAGCAATAACAACAACAACTCTTTAAGTCGCATGCTGCGGGCCGTCTTCTTTTGACTTTGCAGCACAAAAGCAATGGCCGCAAAATCAACCGGTCGCGCTTTCTTTCGGGAGATCAAATGAATGATGGTGGGCAGTGCGATAAAAAAGAGCCCTCCAATCATCCACGGTGCTAAGAAAGCCCAATTCATGAAGGACTCCCTTCGAACCGTCGACTCACACTGATAACCTGATTCACCGTCTTCAAAAATGACTGTTCAGTAGAAACCATAAAATAATGTAAGCGATGCCGATGGGCCTCTTCCCTGCATTCGTGAAGGAAATGTCCCAACTCTTTCAAGTAGGTGTTTCGAACGCCAGGGGCACTCACTTGAGCCAGGCGATCTCCTTCCATGTCTTCAAATCGAATGACGCCGTCGAACGGGAATTCCAGCTCGTCGTGATGTAACGTGTGCAAAAGCAAAACTTCAGCCCCTCGTTTTCGCAACACACCCAATTTGGCCATCATGCTGCTGGGTACGTCAAGAAAATCACTGATCACCACCACCACCGATTTTCTTTTCATTTTGCTTTGCAGCACATTGAGTGCACCCTCAAAATCCGTCTCACCATGACAGGTCATGCGCTGCAATGTGCCAAAGACTTGCTGTAAATGTTCGGTGGTGGCCAAAGGTGGCAGGAACACACGTTCTTTTTTAGAAAAACCCAATAAGGACACGGGGTCCCCGGATGTTTGCGCGATGAGGGATAAAGCTGCCGCGACGGTGGCACCATAATCAATTTTGGCTGCGCCCGGCTTGCCTTGCGTGTCTCCGCCGTATGCCATGGAGGCAGAACTGTCTAACAGCACGTACATGGGCGCACGTGTTTCCTCGCGGTATTTTCGTATGACCGCACGATCTTGTCGGGCATACACTTTCCAATCCAAATGGCGCAAATCATCGCCAGGCGTATATTCTTTGTGCTCCACAAAATCGGTGGAGGCCCCAAAACGCTTAGAAGGGTGATGGCCCGCAAATATTTCTTCTGCGATGACTCGAGCGCGTAACTCTAAAGCACTCAGCCGAAAAATAGATTCGTTGGTGAGCAGTTGACGGCGTTGCTCGGTTTCGCGCGCGGGTTCATTCATGGCCTATTGGGCACTCACCTGAGAAAGCAATTCTTCCACCACGGCAATGGCGCCCACCCCTTCGGAGGCGGCGTCAAAATTAACCACCACCCTATGTCCTAAAACAGCCGTAGCCACCGCTTTTACGTCGTCGGTACCGGCTGCGTATCGTCCCGACAAAGCTGCTTTGGCCTTAGCGGCTAAAATCAGACTTTGGCTGGCACGCGGACCAGCGCCCCACTGAATCTTTTTAGCGGCGTCATATGGATTGTCGGCGCCCGGTCGGCTGGCCCGTACCAAGGAAACAGCATAACGCACCACATGCTCGGCCACCGGCATGCGGCGGACCAGCTCTTGAAACTGCTGAATTTCATCTCTGTTGATGACATTTTCGATTTGGGGTTCGTGGTCTGATGTCGTGGTTTGCACAATACGAACTTCTTCATCCATAGAGGGGTACCCCACGTTGATCATGAACATGAAACGATCCAGCTGTGCCTCTGGCAACACGTAGGTGCCCTCTTGCTCGATGGGGTTTTGGGTGGCGAAAACCAAGAAGGGTTCGGGCAGTCCGAATGTTTTGCCCGCCGAAGTGACCTCGCGTTCTTGCATGGCTTGTAATAAAGCAGCCTGAGTTTTAGGCGGTGTTCGGTTCACTTCATCGGCGAGCAATACGTTGGCGAACACGGGCCCCTTCACAAACTGAAAGGTTCTGTTTTTTGTTTCTGGGTCTTCGTTTAAAATCTCGGTGCCCGTGATGTCAGATGGCATCAAATCGGGGGTGAATTGAATACGCGAAAAAGACAAGTCCATGGCCTCAGACAAAGTCTGAATCAATAGCGTCTTTGCCAAGCCAGGCACGCCGATCAACAAAGCGTGTCCGCGGGCGAACAAAGTGAGCAGCAGCAGTTCCACCACTTCTTCTTGGCCCACGATTTTCCGCGAGACCTGAGCACGCAGTTGGTCCAGTTTGGCCGCCATGGTCTGAATTTGAGCCACGTCTGCTTCTTGGCTGGTGGCTGTTTTTAATGTGAGCGCGGGTGCGCCAGAACCTGTATCACTCATGGGGATTCCTTTTCGTCGATGGACCGTTCTAACCGTTTCATTCTATGGGAATCAAGATGTTGTCTTTTTTCAGAAAACCCGTCAAAAAAGTAGAATAAGGCTTGTTCCATTTCGTCTGTTTAACAGAGGACACACCATGCGCATTCCCCATCTGGTCATCGTAACATTTACTTTAATAAGCACTTCAATATCATGGTCGCAAAGTCCCACGAAAGTGGTGCTCGAAGACATGGGCAACGTGGGGTTTCGGATTTCGGACGCCCAAGCCTTGGCCAATTGGGTCTCCAACGCCCTGGCCAAGCGCGTGGGCCACGATAATGTGGCGTACGAAGGCTTGCTCAAATCCAAAAAAGACCTGGCCCGCCGGCTGGGCAACACCGAAATCCACCCCACCCAAGCCGCTGATATTCAACGGCTCGAAGCTTTTGTGAAAGAGGCGCAAGTTTGGGTCAAAGCCCGTTTTGGCAAAAACAAAAAAGGGCATTGGGTGGATTTGAGTTGTCAGACCCAACCCGGCAAAGGACAAAAACCCAAAGAAAAAAAGCGCTTGTACGCCAGCACCTTTCACGACTTGCAGCCCCTGGTTCGAGCGGCATTGATGGATTTTTGCGGGGCATTGATTCCTAAAGTTGCACCCGCGCCGGCTCGGGCGCCGAACACCGGCACCCCCGCCTTGCTGCCTTCAAAGCCCACCCCAAAAAAACAAAAATGGCTGCCACCCACCCGGCGGTGAGATCGTAAAAAACCTCAACGCACGCTTTGACAGATGGTCGCCGTGGCTGCAAAGTAGGTGGGTCGATGAGGAGATGGATCACCATGGATCAAGTTACGGCGGACACCAACAGCAACGGACAAACCGACAAAGCCACCCCAGCCAACCAGGCCTCCCATCACCCTGGTTACGTGGTTTTGGAGGGATGTATCGGCGTTGGCAAAACCACCCTCGCAGCACTGTGGTCCGATGCGGTAGACGCAAAAACCATCTTAGAAGTGGTGGAAGAAAATCCATTCCTGCCGGAATTTTACGAAGACTCAAAAGCTCATGCCTTTAAAACGCAAATGTTCTTCTTACTCTCCCGCTTCAAACAACAAGAACAGCTGAACCAACCCGACCTGTTTCAGCAACGGGTGGTGGCAGATTACTTGTTCGCCAAAGACCGAATCTTTGCCGAACTTACCTTATCGGGCTCCGAGCTGGCCTTGTACGACCAAGTCTTTCAAGCCCTTCAGTCGCAGGTGCGCACGCCAGAACTCGTGGTCTATTTAAGGGCACCACTGGATGTGATTTTGGAGCGCATTCAGCAACGCGGTCGCTCCTTTGAGAAAAACATCGACCCGGGCTACCTCAAAGATCTCATGGAGGCCTACGATCGTTTCTTCGGCCAACTCACAGAGTGTCCCGTGCTCATCGTAGACACCGAAGATTTGAACTTTCCCAGAGAACGCGCACACTTTGAAACTGTTTTTAACGCCATTCAAAGCACTGCTCACCAGCCGCAAGGCACACGTCACATTCTCACCGGTCACTCCCGGCAACCATCCCTGCTTTAATTAATGCGATGATGTGGGCGGTGGCAGCCCACCGCTTTTTATTGCCAAGCCACCGACAGCTTTGATTTTCGCTTCACGCTGGAAATGGCCTGAGGCCTTCGTTCGCCTTCGGTGATGATGACCACCCGAACCAAGCGGCCATCGGGCCGTCCAATCCGAACTTTTTTGATGCCATGCTTTTCCACCTTAAACGTAATGTTGCCCGGGTGTTTGGCACCTTCGAGATCCACCACCACTCTGGCGGGGCGAATCAATCCGAAAGACCGCACCACTTTTCCACCAGTGATGCCGAGGTGCAACCTTCCGTACTCCGTGACCAATTGGGGCGTGTAGATCTTTTTTCCACTCACCTTTTCAATCTCGACCGGGGCAGCCTGTGCTAAATCCGTATTATTGTCTTGCGCTTTGGGCGCCGGTTGTTCGGTTTTGGTTTTCACCTTCTTTGGCGTAGACGCAGTGGGCGATGGAACAACCACGGGTGCTGTCTTGGGACTGGTCTTTTTTTCCGCCGGGGTATCCTGAGTCACCACGCCGTCCTCACTGAGGACCAACCTTGCTTGCGTACCCTTTTCGGACGGGACGTCAAACTCGTAAGCAGTAGGGGGGGAAGGCCGCCACAACAAAAAGAAACCCACACCCGCCATCACCACAAAAAAGAAGGTGGAAATCAAAGGCGACGTTTTCTTTTTCCGTCGATAAATGGCCTGTCGCGGCGAGGCGTTTGGTAAATCCACTGCAGATAAATCGCCCGCTTCGAAACGTTGCTCTTTTTTTATGTCTTTGGCGTAATGTAAGAAGGCGGGCTCTTCGGGTTCTTTGCGAGAACGTGACTCGTTCTTTGTGGGGTGTTCTTGACCATCCAAAGCCCGTAAGCCTGGTGGTTGATCCTCAAAGGCCAAAGACCCCATCGGCGTTACGCCATTGTTTAAAATAGCCGTTTCTTGCTCGTACAAACTGGGTGATTCGTCCGAGAAAAGCTGATCGCTATTCACCAGGGTGTTGTTCTCTGGTACATCCGTCTGTGGCGTTGTAACTGCTTTGGCGTTGCGCAGCTCGCTTTCTCTGGGCTCGAGAAAAGAATGCATGGAAGGATGTACAGGCGGGGTGGAAAGTACGGGCCCTTTGCGCAACAGAGTCACGGCATGGGTGAGATTGGGCACCACAGAACGGTGACTCGGCCGCATGGTCACTGGCCTCGGGCTCTTGAGTGGTAACAATGAAGCCGCAAAGCCCGCACGGGTTTGGGGTACCTCCGTGATGTCAGAAACACTAACGGGCTTGACACTTTCTTTCAGGGCCCCGGGCAAACCACTGTCCACATCGGTTTCTAAAATGTACGTTCGCATTTTTTCACGATCAGCAGGTTTGATGTCTTCAAATCGTAAACCCGCTCCAGCTTCGAGCACCCCTTCTTTTTGGCTGCGGACCCAAACCACCTCTGCAGAAGGGATGTGAACCTCAGTCCCATTGAGATCAAAACGCAAAGAGAGCCTTTGGCCAACACGAAAACCGTGACCGACCTGCAAAAACATGCCTTTTTCGCTGAGGTTTTTCCCCCAGAGCCTTTTGGGTGCAGGACGGCCTGCGTGAAGCACATCCACTTCCGCAACAAACGCACGTCTTTCTTCTGCCCTACCGTTGAGCATCTCGGCTTGCCTTTCGGTCATTGATACAAATGCCAGGCCCCATGTGGACACATGTGGTCCAATTAGGCGCCATCATCCTACATTGATCCCGTAGATTCCAAATTTTTTGCACTTTTAGTGGGTTTTGACACCTTTTATAGGGGGTTTTGGCTGGTTTTATCGGGGATCGAAGGACAACCAGCGTTGGCTGGCCAGCGGGTGGAGCCGGTTTTCGGACCCCACTTGGTAGCCCAACGCAATGGGCACCTCGTAACGATTGATGCGATAAGTGAGCATGACCTCTACCTCATCTTCGACGCGTAAAAATTGGCACCGCTTCTTCACATCGAGTGCATCCATGGGTTTGACCCAACCGCGATCTGTGGCCAAACGAAATTTATCGCAGGGCACTTGTCGCGCGCGCTTCATGCGTAAGCGCTCCATTTCACGTTTCTTTCTCATACGGACGCGTTGTGCCTCGGTGGCCATACGCCGGTAAGACCATCGTTTTTTCTGATAGGTTCGCTTGGCTTCATTCACTTCAGGCCACAACGTACGATCTTGCGACGCCTGATCCCGAAGCAGGGTGTACTGGGTGTCTGCCGCAACCATTTCGTCGTAAAGAGATTTGGTTTGCGCCTCTGCAGCGGCAATCTCATCTTCGGCTTTTTGAGTTTCAGCATCGGTGTTCAGGTTGAGTTTGGCTTTCAGTTCCACCACACGCATGCCTTTTCGTGCACGAGGATGTTCGTGCCATGACAACAAACGCTGCACATCTACATCCACTTTGAAGCCCTCAGCAACATCCACACGCAAGGGCAACGTGGTCTTGAGCAAAGGCTTGAACGTGAAATCCGTGGCCATTTTTTGTTGTTGGAACAAGGTGGTCTTTTTGTGGTGTTGCCCGTGTAATTCGATCAGACTTTGACCGCTCAAAAACGCCAACACCCCATCATCTCTTTGAATGGGCTGAGCAGATAAAACACCGCCAGGGAGATTAATTTCGATGGGTGAACTCGTCACTTTCTTCCCATCTTGTGGTCCCACCTTCATTTCTACTTTCAAATGAAGCGCCACTTTCTCGATGCCTTTTTCGAAAGCAAAGGTTTCAAAACATTCTTCGTACAACACCCACCGAATGGTTTCACCAGGACGCCAAACCCTTTCGGCCGCATTGCGAGATTCATCCACCCACAGATATCGAGAATGACTGGTATCTAAAGACAAATGGCTGGCGACCGGCTCCACCGGGCAATCCAAGGGACCGGAGGCGGTGTGAAAAATAAAATGACCCGACAACACGGGCTCATTGAGTAATTCTGAACCTGTGTTGTCCCCTTCTAAAATGAGTCCAAAACCAAATTGGCCAAAACGTTTCACCGGAAAGCGTTGCAGCTTTTTGGGCGCAGGCCGCACCACACGGTAGCGATCGTCGGGACGATAGAATTGGTAATCGTGCACCCGCAATTTAATGCGAACTGGTTCCATCACCGGCGCATCGGTCAAAATAAACTCAACGGAGGCTGGACTTTCGGGCTTGGGACCTGCGTCCAGAGGCTTGGGTGTTTCCACCGGTTGAGGGCGCGGTTTAAAGTGCGACTCTTCTTCTTCTGCAACGGCGGCTGGGATTTCCGACATGGGTGAGGGCATCAACGAAAAACCCAAGGCGATGGCCTGAACCACAATCAAGGTTCCCATCAAAAAAATGATGGGCGACTTGGATTTTTGTGCCTGGGTGGTCTCACTCATAAACTACGTGCTCTCTGACAATGATTTTCTGGGGCGCTCCCAAGGATCATTTTGGAACGAACCTTCTCAGCCAAGGCTATCCCCTTTTCAAAGGCAGATCCACTGCCAAAGCCACCAAAGGAGAGCCAAAAAGGTCTTTTATTTAGGTTGTTTGTGGCGGAGGCGCCTCGGATTCGGAGGCCTCCAACAGCGCCTGAGAAATGGGCGGCAGGGTGTGCCCAATTTGCTCGGCCAAGCGTGCTTCGATGGCGTTCAATTCTTTATTAATTTTAACCAAATAGGCATCAAAAGCTTCACCTTTCAGATCGGTCGGCGGGTAAAGCGGCTCTCCGTAGGCGCAGGTGAGTCTGGCGAACGGTTTGGGCACACGCATTTGGTCCCAAGAACTTTTGATGACCCAATATCGGCTGGCGAGCCCAACCGCGGGAACGATGGGCACCCCAGTTCGGACGGCAATGTTCAAAATACCGGGCTTGGTTCTGCGACGGGGGCCACTCGCCCCATCCACCGTGATGGCAACCGGCAAGTTGTTCTGTTGGAGATAGTTGACCATCGCCTCGCGGGCCTCTTTACCGCCACGTTTGCGTGAGCCTCGAATGGTGTCCCATCCAAACCGCTTGATGGTCAAAGATAAGATTTGGCCCGCGTTTCTTCTTGAGGCCAAAGTCGCGCCCTTTACGTCTAAATGACAGAACATCGCGGCTAAATTGTTTTCATGCCAACAGGCCAAAAGGTAGGTGCCTTCATTATAGCTTCGGGCGCGCTCTAAGGCATTCTCGGGAACAAATCGCACGCGCCAAGTCCACGACAGCGTTTTGATCAACACAAAGGTCAGAAAGGCGGCCACGGGCACCCAAAGGTCTTTAACTCTCATGGTTCGTCAGCCATTCTGATGGGATTTGAAAATGAGAGATGGTGGCCTCGGTCCCTTCATTGCGTTTCAGTACAAGTTCGGTTTGTGCGAATTCGTTTTTGTCGTCCGATGGGAAATCATTTTTCTCGATCACCGTCCAACCCGAAGGGTGAAGCCCTGGAAAAAAAGCATCTCCTTGGGGGGCGGCATGCACGACGGTGAGGTACAAATAATTCGCCATGGGCAACAACGCCTTGTACAATTCTGCACCACCGATCACCATGACTTCAGGCGCCTCGTCCAATGCTTGTTGCAGGGCCTCCATACTGGGGAAAACCTGACAGTCTGGATGTATTTTATCTGGGTAACGCGTCAAAACCCAATTGGGACGGCCCGGCAAAGGCCGGCCGATACTCTCATGGGTTTTTCGGCCCATGACGATGGGCTGACCCATGGTTCGCTTTTTAAAGCGCTTTAAATCCGCTGGCAAATGCCAAGGCAGATCACCATTTTTTCCGATGACGCCATTCTCAGCCACCGCCACAATAAAGGAAACCACTGCCATGTCTATACCGCGACGGGGGCCTTGATGCCCGGATGGCAATCGTAGTCCACGATCTTAATGTCATCGTAAGTGAAGTCTTCTAAGTTTTTGATCTCAGGGTTTAACACCAGCTTCGAAAGCGGTTTCGGTTCTCGTCCCAATTGCGTTTTGCATTGCTCGATGTGGTTGGTGTAAATGTGCACGTCACCAAAGGTGTGAACAAAATCGCCCACTTCATAGCCACACACCTGCGCCAGCATGTGCGTTAAGATGGCATAAGAAGTAATGTTAAAGGGAACCCCCAAAAACAGATCTGCCGAACGCTGATACAACTGACAAGACAGCTGGTTGTTCGCCACGTAAAACTGGAACAACGAATGACAGGGCGGTAGTTTCATCTGATCCACGTGAGAAACGTTCCACGCACTCACGATATGTCGTCGAGAATCAGGATTGTTTTTCAGGCTGTCCACCAATTTCGCAATTTGATCGATATGTTTGCCATCGGGCGTGGGCCATGAACGCCATTGGTAGCCATATACCGGACCCAAATCACCATTTTCATCGGCCCATTCGTCCCAAATACTCACGCCGTTGTCTTTGAGGTATTTGATGTTGGTGTCCCCCTTCAGAAACCACAACAGTTCGTGAATGATGGAGCGGAAATGCAGCTTCTTCGTGGTGACCGCAGGGAAACCTTCTTTTAAATTAAAGCGCATTTGGTGGCCAAAAAGACTCAAGGTGCCCGTGCCCGTTCGATCTTCTTTTGGGGTGCCGTGGGCCATAATGTGGCGCATCAAATCCAAGTACTGTTTCATGTGAAAACCTCTGCAACCAAAGCTGTTTTCTGGCTCCTAACACAGTTTGAAGCCCAAAGCACCGGGCCAAAACAAAAAAAGCGCCTTCGAGCCTGATGGGGCTGAAGACGCTTTTTGGCTTTTATTTTAGGGTTTTACCTTCTGCGTCGGCGGAATGCCCCCAAGAGGAAGATCATGCCCCACAAAGGCAAAGCCCCGGTACCGCTGGATTGGCAACTGAGGCCACCACTGGAGTCATCGGAACTCGAGGTGGTCACCCGTCCGCAGATATCCTCTTCATCACACGTTGAGTTCGCACCACCCCACAGGCCATTGCTTTCGGCACATTCTACCGCAGTGAGCTCTTCACAGTTCTCCCCTTTGCAACAAGCCCCCCGTGGTTCGTCAACAACCACTGGATCCGGATCGCCACAGGGGCCTGCATCATACGGCGTACACGTCACATCATCGCATTCCGTGCCGTCACCTTGATAGGTGCCCAAGATGTGTTTGCATTTATCCTCGTCAATTTCGAGACATTGACCGTCTTCAGTACAGCACGCACCCACAGGGGTTCCACAGACAATATCTGGATCGTCACAATCATCACCCACGTTTCGACCACCGCGTTCTTCGCACTCTTCAACCGTCATTTCAAAGCACGTACCGTCGATACAACAGGCGATCGTGTCTGGTTGGGGGCACTGGGACAAACCGGCATCATTTGCATCACAGGTTTCGTCCGCCAACCAGGAGCCGCCTGCCAACTCACAATGGTATTCGTCCCAGTTGGGGTTACAGGTTCCATTGGGCAAACAACAAACGCCAGTTGGCACAACACAGTCGGCCAAACACTGAGCACTGTCGGTGTAATAGACGCCCTGCATCGGATCTTCACATTGCGAAGGTGTCGCGGCCACGCAGCTGCCTTGATAACAACACGCACCTTCATCGACAGGTTCGCAAATCAATGTGGTATCGTCACAATCATCTCCGACAATTTGGCCGCCGCGTTCTTCACATTCTTCGGCGGTCAAATCGAAACAGGCGCCATCCACACAGCAGGCTTCAGGGATCGGACACTGAAAGCCGGTGTCTTCGACCGTGAAACAGTCATGGGCGTTTTGGCCGTAAATGCCGTAGGGGCTGGCATTCATCGAGTCGGGATCTACACCCACTGCCATAAGTGTCTCGTGCACCTGGGTCCAGTCAGAGGCTGCGGTGATGGTGCTGTTGTAGGACGCAGACCCCATGAGGGCATCTCGCAAATCCGTAAAATTGTAGTAGGTGGTTCCCGCCAAAGCGGTATCAAGCACATCAAAGATTTTGACCATATAGGTTTTTGTCAATTTGTTTCCTTGATCTCCAGCACAGTGCCAGTTGGCCGCTGCAGTTTGGATCGCCGTCGAGGTACTTTGATAATAGTAGGTTCTGAAATTCGTGCTGGGCTCGTTCACCGAGATCCACTGCAGGTAATCGCTGGTAGAGGTCACCACCGAACCCAGTGGGTACAACACCGGTGGGTTGTAGCCAGTGTCGAGGTTACCGATGAGGTAGTTGTTCCACCCGGTGGAAATAATGTTTCCGCCTGCCGCAGGGCCGGCATCTACATCTTCGCAACTTTCTCCGGCGCCTAACCAAACACCGCTGGAGGTGAGGCACTTATACTCTTCCATGTCGATGCAATCGCCGTTGGGCAGACAGCACCCGCCGATATCTACCCGACATTCTTCAATACATTGATCCGTATCGGAGTAGAAGATGCCCTGGTAACGCTCTTCGCAAATCTCAATGCCCACTTGAACACAGGCCCCTTCCACGCAACATGCGCCAGGATCTTCGCCTTCGCAGTCAATGTCTGGGTCATCACAATCGTCTCCGACGATCTGCCCACCCATTCTTTCGCATTCGGTGGCGTTCATCTCTAAGCAGGCGCCATCCACGCAGCAAGCTTGCGGCATCGGGCATTGAAAGTCGCCGTATTCAATGTCTACACAGTCTTGCGCCACTTGCCCTGAAATGGAGTAAATAATCGTGGAGCCAATGTTCGCTGCAGCATTGGCTTCTAGCAACGAATCGTAAATTTCTTCAAAGGTGGAACCGATATTAACGGAGGGATAATAGCTTGACGCCATCATCGCGGCACGTAGGTCTGCGATGGTTTGGTAAGACGTATCTACCAATGCCAGATCTGCGATGTCTCTCAGCTTGAAAACATACGTGCGCTGCAGTCGGTTACCCACATCGCCAGCACACTGCCAGTTGGCCGCGGCTGTTTGAATGGCCGGGGTAATGTTCTGGTAGTAGTAGGTTCTGAATTGGGTATTCGGCTCATTGATGGACAGCCACTGTAAATACTCCTGGGTAGACGTAGGTGTGGACCCAAAAGGCGCCAAGATCGGAGAGGCCGCGCCTAAATCGAAATTGCCCAAAGCTGTGTTATCCCAACCGGTAGAGACCAAGGTTCCACCGGTACTGGTGATGGCGTCATCGCATGACTCGTCATCGAGCCACAGTCCGTCTGTACGTAGACACTCTTCTTCGGTGGCATCCACGCATTGGCCAGAAGGCAGGCAACAAGCGCCCAAAGCGGGCTCTTCCGAATCAGGGCAACGGTCGCCATCGATACATTGGGTGCCATCACCATAATAAAGCCCACCGGCACGATGACACAACTCGGCCGTTTGCTCACTACAAGTGTCGTCCACGCAGCACGCGCCCGTTGGTGGTGGCTCACAAGTACCCGCGTCTAACGCTTCGTAGCAAGACGTGCCATCGCCCGCATAGTTGCCGCCCTCGTACACACATTTTTCATAATCTAAGTCTAGACAAGTACCATCGGGCAAACAACAAGCGCCGAGAACGTCACCGATGGGACATTGGCTGCTCACAATGGTAGGCGTCTCAACACAATTTTTGGCGAAAGATCCACTGGACCCCCAAATATTACCGCCGACATTGCCAATGGCACCGTAGACCGCATTCCAATCCGAGCTCGCATTGACAGTATTGGAATAGTAAGCCGAGGCCGCCACATCATCTCTGAGGGCTGCAAAATTGGAGTAGCTTTTCCCCTGTAGGGCAGCGTCAGAAATGTGATCGCCCAAATGAACTTGAAACACTTTCTGTAATCGGTTGCCTACATTCCCCGCGCAGAGCCAGTTGGGTGCCGTTTGGGAGGCGGGATACAACGTTTGGAAATAATAGGTGTTAAAAGCCGCGTTGGGTGCGTTCACCGAGATCCATTGGATGTAGTCCACCCAAGCGATGGGGGTTTCATTGCCATTGTCGTAAAGCGTGATGCCACTGCCGGTCCAATTGCCAATCTCAAAAGTGTCCCACCCAGTGGATTGAGGGGCCCCCGTGACGGTGGCTGAATCGCAATCATCGTCTTCCAGCCATTGGCCGCTGAGTTCATCACACATGTCATTGGTCACATCTTGGCAGGTGCCATCAGATAAACAACACGCGCCCAACTCGTCTTCGACACAAATGCCCACATCATCACACGATGTCCCGACGCCCTGCCAGGTGCCATTACATTCTTCTTGTCTTTGATTCATGCAACCATCGCTGTAGCAACACGCGCCGAGCTCATCATCACCACAAACGCCCACGTCGTCACAACTGGTATTTGCCCCCGCCCAGGTATTATCGGTGCCTCGAGTGCAAACATCCTGAGTCACATTGTCGTTACAACCTTCAGGCGTACAACAGGCACCGGTCGGCGCGGGAGCTGCGCACGTAGGCCATGGGTCATCGCAGTCACCAACGTCAGTGCCATTTTGGCTTGCGCACATTTCGGGAGACATGTCCGAGCAGGTTCCATCGATGCAACACGCCACTTGGTCGGGGCATTGGGGTGCGGCCGAGCCCTCCACGCACGCGGTGTAATCCCCAGCATAGTGGTACCCATCGCCTTGGCAGCTGGCGGCATCCGTCAAAGAGCACCCACCCGCATGGCAACACGCCCCTTGAGGGACCGGACAAACTCGTAAATCTCCATTCATGTCGCATTGGGTATTGGCCCCCAAAAAGGTTTGATCGGATTGTTGGCATTGGCTCCATTTACCAAACGTACAGCTTTCACCGGAGCAACAGGCACCGTTCAAACTGGCACAAGTATCAACGGCACAAGTAGAGCCCACGCCTGCGAAACCATGCCCTGAATCGATGCAACCGGCCAAGGTGAGGTTATCTGAGCAGCCCCCCCCGTTTGCCTCGGTGTGACAACAAGCACCGGTATTGGCCAGGGCATCACTGGGCCAGGCGAAAAACAGGGCGCCAATTAAGGGAAAGATGAACCGTAAAGAGGGTATATTCATAAGATGCTCCCGTGGAAATGTACAAAATCAACTCGCTCAAGAGGGTAGCATGAACCCGTGATAGGCTCTAACTTTAGGCCCCATAAATTACGAGCGCTCATGGCGTCGCGGCAGTTGGAGGTGGAAAAGACCTTGGAGGGCACTTCAGAGCCCCTAAAGGCCGAGATCCCGTTCTAAATCCTGTTTGAAGCCATCCATTTCGCGCTTCAGTTGGGCTTGCAAACCAACCACATCCCCTTCGCTTTCCGGTTGCCCCAGTTTTTCTAGGTAAAACTTAATTTTAGGCTCGGTGCCACTGGGACGCACGATCAGTCGAGTGTGCTGTGAAGTTTTGAAAATAAGAACATTGGACGCAGGTAAATCGGGCGCCTGCACTTCTTCGCCATCCACCCATGATTGGCCCAGCCCTAAATCGGTGAAGGTTTGTACAGGTTCTTCACAAAGCTGCGAAAAGGGATTGGTTCTTAAGCCAGTCAGGATTTGTTGAATTCGGGCTTGACCCGTTTCACCTTCGAGCCGTTTGGACCATTGCAAA
>PBLQ01000042.1 GCA_002721815.1 Myxococcales bacterium | reverse complement strand
TGCTGGCCGGTTGACTCATAACGATAACGCGCGTCGTGCTCGAGAAGCCGCAGCGGCCACCCGCATTGCAGCGCCTGCAGTGAACGAAACCCAAGATGCCCGCTTGGCACGTTACCAAAGTGCGGCCATGAATTCGGCCCGCTCAGAGTTGGCAGACGGTGTTAAAGAGAACCGGCGTCGCGGGAAAAACCGCGGGGATCGCGTGGAAGAATATGCGCGCAAAGCAGGGATGCCACCCGGAGAATGGTGTGGCCATTTCACGGCTTGGAATTACAGCAGCGCTGCCGAAGCAGGGGGCGCCAAGTTCACGGGCCAAAAGCGTTTACACTCTTACCAAAAAGCGCGCTCTTACTTTATGTACCGCAGCTATACCAGCAACAGTCGCTCAACCATTGAAAAGAACAATGCTTTAAAGGCGCAACATGAGAATCAAGGCAGCACACGTCGTTACATGACGTTTTCAGGCTCTGTGGGTGATAAATATGCAAGTCGTCGTAATCTGCCACATGAAGTCTATAACGATCCAAGTCAATTGCCCATTCGTGAAGGCGACACCGCTTTATTTGCCCATGGTCATGTGGGCATGGTAGAAAGTTACGATCGCAACAGCGGACTTTTGACCACCATTGAGGGTAACGTTGGAGACCGTGTGCAGCGTAAAACCTACGACCTCAACGATCCAGCAGTTCGTGCCAAGTTCGATGGCTTCGGACGACCTGCCGCTGGCGATTTCGTTGAGTAAGCCTCAGCCCAGACGACGTGACGTCTGAGAATTAGCAAGGCTCATCCGGCCCAATGGGAACAATTCCCGTTGGGTTGAGATTGCGGTGACTGCCATAATAGTGCTGTTTAATGTGCGCAAAATTGGTGGTGTCGCGAAAAGCAGGCATGGCGAACAGGGCGCGTGTGTAAGCCGCCAAATAAGGGATCTCGGCCAACCGTTGGCGGTTGCATTTGAAGTGTCCATGGTACACCGGATCAAACCGAATCAAAGTGGTGAAGAGGCGAATGTCTGCTTCGGTGACGGCATCTCCCAGTAAAAACTTACGCTCGGTGAGGCGGTCGTTGAGCCAATCTAAGGTTTCGAACAATGGAATCACCGCTTCTTCGTAAGCCTGTTGGGTGGTGGCAAATCCCGCTTTATACACCCCGTTGTTCACTTGGTGGTAAACCCGGTGATTGATGGCGTCGATTTCTTCGCGGTGCGCGGTGGGATAGTAATCGTCTTGGTTTTGCGTGATGTCATTGAAGGCCGAGTTGAGCATGCGAATAATTTCGGATGACTCATTGGAGACCAGCTGGTGGGTTTCTTTGTCCCATAAAACGGGCACGGTGACGCGGCCAGAGTATTTCGGATCGGCCCGCAGGTACACTTCGTAAAAATAACGGGCGTCTTGAACCGGATCGGGCATGACCCCAGGACCGTCTTCAAAGGTCCAACCATTTTCCAGCATGAGGGGATGCACCACCGATACAGAGATATGGTCTTCCAGTTCTTTGAGTTGGCGCATGATCAAGGTGCGATGGGCCCACGGACAGGCCAGGGAAACATAAAGGTGGTAACGTTTGGAGGCGGCCGCGAAGCCTTGCTGGCCTGAAGGCCCTTTTTCACCGTCTTTGGTGATCCAATTTCGAAATTGACTCTCAGAGCGAACGAAACGTCCTTTTGATTTCTCGGTGCTGTACCACCGGTCTTGCCATTCGCCTTCTACCAATAAACCCATCTTCCACCTACCTTTGTAATCACCTCTATAACCGAGATACAAAGGATTGTATTTCTTTTTTTTATGGTCTGCACCCAAGGAGGTGGTCATGGACCCTCAAATACTTATTCACATGCAAGCATGGGCACGCGAGGCCGGCGAGATTCTCAAAAACCACTTTCGGCGATTAGAAACCATCGAAGAAAAACGAAGCATTGATTTGGTCACAGTGGCCGATCGCGCTGCGGAAGAGGTCATCACCCAGGCCATCAAAAAGAACTATTCCGATCATTATGTCTTGGCAGAAGAAAGTGGCACCCGCGAAGGGACATCGCCATTCCGATGGGTGATTGATCCGCTGGATGGCACCACCAACTACGCCCACGGTCTCGATCACTTTTGCGTGCTCATCGCGTTTCAAGAAAAAAAGGAAGCGCATTGGGAAACCCAATTAGCGGTGACGTATGATCCCATGCGCGATGAAATGTTCACGGCACAAAAAGACAAAGGCGCTTTTCTCAATGACAAAAGCATCAGTGTGAACGACACTGCGCAGTTAATTCAATCTTTGTTGGTGACTGGTTTTGGTTATGATCGACTCTACAACCCCCATGACAACCATGCCGAATTTTGTCGCTTGAATCTCTTAACCCGCGGGGTGCGTCGCTATGGCTCAGCGGGTTTGGATTTGGCCTGGGTGGCCTGTGGCCGTTTCGATGGTTTTTGGGAGTACGATTTAAACCCCTGGGATGTGGCGGGCGGTATTTTATTGGTGGAAGAAGCAGGTGCCACAGTCACCGATGTGCAAGGTCAGCCAACGAACGAAAATGAGAAGAACTTGGCCGTGGCCAATCCGGTTTTGCATGACCATATGATCAAAGCTTTACAATCTGCCGCCACACACGGGGTGAACAGCCGAGAAGGTCTCGAAGCCCATCTGCCCAAAGACCTGCAAGACAAACTTAAACTTGAATGGCCATCCAATTCCGACGTTGCCAAATAAGCCCAAAAACGCATGCTTTTAAAGAGCGCCAAATGGCGTGCATGCTCCAGATTCCCACCAGTCCAAAACCCATCATGGGTCCGATGAGATAGGCCGCCGGTAAAAAGAAGCCCCATTGTAAAATGATCACCACTTTCATGGTGGTTTTGGTGGCCCCCACACCCATGAGGCCGTGTTGAAAAACGATGCCCACGCCATCCACAAAAATGGTGGCCCCGAAAATTTGAAGGGGGACTTTGGCCAGCGTGATGGTGCTGGGCTCATGAAGGAAGCCCGACAAGATCCACTGGGGAAAAAGAACCATGCACAAACCGATAAGCCCCATGCAGCCAATGGCCACTTTAGAGACATCCCATCCCCATTGGTACGCATCTTCTTGATCTTGTCGCCCCAGTGCTTGTCCAGAGAGGGTGGCGGTGCTCATGCCAAAGGCAATCCCAGGTAAAACTGCCACGAGCATGAGGTTGATGAGGACGGTGCCGGCCGCGGTTTCGGCGGTGCCCACTTGTCCAATGATCCAAAAGAGCAGGGTCATTCCCGTGGAGAACATGAGGGTTTGAATGCTGCTGGGAATGGAGAGACTGAGTACCCGTTTTTGAATGGATGCGGAGGGCCAGATACGAAGAAAACCATGATCTTTAGAAACCATGCTGGCTTGAATAAAATAGTAAATGGCGCCGCACCAGGTGGCGATGGCACTGGCCATGCCAGCTCCCGTGGCGCCGTAAGCCTCGATCCCCAGATTGCCAAAAATCAACACCCAATTGAGAAAGATGTTGATGACATGCATGAAGACGAGCGTGCGAAAATAGATACCGGGCTTACCGATGCCATTCCAATAACCGCGAAATGACATATTCAATCCAGCGGCCATAAGCCCCATGAGCCGGGCTTGGAGATAGGGAATGCCCACGCTGGCGACCTGCACATCGGGGTGCAAATAGGGAAAGAGAATCGGGGTGAGCCACACATAGGCGATGGTCAGCACGCCACCAGCGACGAAGGCCCAAAGTAAGGCACCGTGCAGTGGTTCAGTGAGCTTTTGGGTGTCGCCTGCGCCCATGCGGCGAGAGACCATGGCTTGAACGCCGGCAGAGAATCCGATGAGCAAACTCACGGCCATAAAATTGGCAAAACCACCCATGCCGGTGCCTGCCAAAGCGGTATCGCCAAGGGTTCCCACCATGGCGGTATCCACCAGATTCAAAATATTTTGTGACATCATGCCACCGATAATGGGTAAAGCGAGACCCAGAATGGTGGCGATGCGATGTTTGGGCGGCACAAAGACTCCTTATGGCTGCCCCAATGTACCTTTTAGAAGTGGAAGTTCAAGCGCAAGGCGAAGGCCGAACCCGCAGCGGTTTGCCCAAATCCCATGTCATTGGCCAGGGCCACCACTTGCGAAGCGTCGGTCTTGGCTTCTCTGTTGCGGGATTTACCAGTGACTTCGCCATCGTCGTTCACGCTGGTTTCCCAAACTTCTGTGACCACCACGCCATTGGGCGTTAAGTTGAATGATCCGCCCATGCCGTATTCGGCGGCCAAACTCAATTCGGGCAGGATAAAATATTCCAGGCCGAGAAAACCACGGGCGCCCAATGAAACGGAGGTGCCGTAATCTTCGCTAATGGTTCGGCTGGTTTGTTCTGGTGGAATGTTGTCGCCATCGGTATATGCCCAGCCGTATTGGGTGTTGGTGGAAGAAGAACTCATGCCCAAAAGACCTTCTGCGCCACAAAAACCTTCGAAGCGCCCAAAACTGTGACGCCACTCTGCGCCACCACCCACGCCAAATACCGAGGCGTTTTGTGTGGTGGTGTCTTGAACTTCAGTGCGGTTGCCGGCATCGACCTCTGGATCTACCACATCGCGGGGATCTTCGTAGTAGGTGAGAGTGGTGGTGTTGGCAGCACCGAGGCGTAAAAGACCCCGGATGGCCAAGTTATCTCGCAGGTAGTATTTAATGGCGAAGGTTTGATCGTAATTGGCCGGGTTGTTGAGAACATTGGTGGCGTCTTGCCCCGTGTTGTTAAAGAGGTTCACCACGTTCAAGCCGAGGTTTAAAACGGGAGCGGCGTCCACACCAATGGCCCACATGCCCTGACGGTTGACGCTTTTGGTGCCCCAAACAGAAGCGGGGGCTTGGGGGGCAGGCGCCGGGGTGGAGGCAGATGCGACCGATGGGGCTGCTGCCGGTGCTTCAGTTTCTATGGTTGATTCATTGCTCACGCTGTCGAGATCGCTTAATGGATCTTCACCGGGGCCATCGTCTTGGGCCCAGCCAGTGCTGGAAAGGGTCAAAATACCGATAAACAAAAGGGCTTTTTTCATAGAGTACTCCTACAGGTTGCGTGACCTGTTGACGATGTACACCACTGCCCTACATGGAGCCAATTTTCGACCAAAATACCACCACCAGCCCCCATCAGCTCCCTTTGGATGCACGAAATTAAAACCCTCTTAAAAACAGAGCTTTACGTTAGAGCTGAAGTCTTTGTGGGGTTCTCCGACCGCCTTGCTGAAGCGGGTTCTCCTGCATATAAGACAACGCAACGAGTCAAATGAAAGAGTGATCATGATTAGATTAATTATAACGTTATGCCTGCCGGTTTTTTTCATCGCCTGTGAACCCACCGAAGAAGAGGTTCTTGAGCCTTTGCCTCCCATGAACTTGCCCGAAGGCTGTAACCCTCTGACCCTCAATGAAGATTGTTTGTTGCCTTATCCTTCCGATCACTTCTTGGTGCCCGATGCGTCCATGCCCAGTGGGCAACGGGTGTCCTATTCCAAATACGCGATTCCTTACGATGAAGGCGGCCGAGATTTAGACGCCACCAACTGGAGAGAGATGGACGGCTTTTCTTTGGTGCCTTCCATTTTGACCGAGTTTGAAGAAACCCCTGCCTACGATGGCTTGGTGCACATTCTTGAAGACTATGAGCTGAGCCTTTCTGCTGAGACCAGCGCGACTTTGATCATCAATGTTGAGACCGGCGCCACTGTGGCCCATTATGTGGATATTGATTCTCGGGTTCCTGAAGACGAAGTGCCCATGATGATTTTACATCCTGTCGAGAACCTTGATTCGGCCACCCAATATGTGGTGGGTCTTTTTGGTGTTAAAAATGAAGAGGGCGATTTGGTTGAAGGCCCAGAGGGCTTTAAGCGTTTGCTGTCCGGCCGCACCGAATCCGATCCGGATTTGGCTTCGAAACAAAAATTTTATGATGACACCTTATTCCCATTATTTGCAGATCACGGCGTCAAAAAAGATGATTTACAAATGGCTTGGTCGTTCACCACGGGCTCTGAAACCCGTGCCACCGAAGACATGTTTCGCATGCGCACCCTCACCATGGAATGGCTTGAAAACAACAGTCCTGAAATTGAAATCACCAGCGATGATGTGACCAATCGAGAAGAACGCCGCACTTGGCGGGTGATCGATGGTCGCATTCAAATCCCCTTGTTCTTAAAGAGCGCCAGCCCAGGCACCGAACTGATGCGCAACGATGACGGTCAAGTGATACAGAATGGCACCGATTGGGTTGAGTTCCGAGCGGTGGTCCCCTTTAGTGTGCGTGATGGCTACGCACCCGCAAGGCTTTGCGCATTTGGCCACGGTTTTTTTGGAAAAGGCCGCAGCGTGTCGGGAACGGGCTCAGCCTTGGCCGCCGATACCTTACAAGCCATTTTGATCGGCATCGATTGGTGGGGCATGTCCAATGACGATGAGACCTCCGTCTTTGCCGACATCACGTCTTACCCTTATCGAGTGATGCGTTTTACTGATCGGGTGCACCAGGCCATGATGAATTGGACGGTGGTGCGATCCGCTTTTCTCAATGAAATGACCGAATTGGACGTGTTCAAAAGAGCTGCAAATTTGGGTGATGAAGGTGTTGTCGCCAACCCAGATGGCGATGGCGATAATGGTGGCCAGTTACTTTATAACGACGATGCGCTTTATTTCTTTGGGATCAGTCAAGGCCATATTTTGGGTGGCACTTTGGCCGCGGTTGAACCTGGTATTGAACGCTATGTGCTCAACGTGGGTGGTGGCGGATTCAGTCACATGATGTTTCGGGCTGCCCCCTTCAAACTTTTTTCGGAAGTGATTGAAACATTTCTTACTGACGATGCGCGAAAACAACGCAAACTCATCGCTACCTTGATGCGCCTTTTCGACCGCATCGACTCTTTGATCTATGCCCCCTATGTATTGCAAAACCCATTGACCGGCGGCATCCAAGATCGTCACATACTCATGCAAACAGGAGTGGGTGATGATCAGGTTCCCAACGTGGCCTCGTACCACCACGCCCGGGCCATTGGCTTAGACGTGACCACGCCTTCGCCGGTGGTGCCCTGGGGTCTTCAAGAAGCCAGTGACATGCCGCTGGCCTCTGGCCTTACCATTTACGACTTCGGTGTTGATATTGAGTTTTATCGCATTGCCAATAATCCCGATCAAGACAACGGTGTGCACAACGGCGTCTCGGGGGTGCCTGCTGCCTTGTCGCAAATCGATGCTTTTTTGCAGCCCACGGGTCAAGTGACACACCCCTGTAACGAGGCTTGTGACCCGGATTGAGCCAGCGCCCTTAAAATGCATCGCCCCAGCCTGTTGAAGGTTGGATGTGGTCCGGTTTTGTCGTAAGGTCTTTTGACGGAGGAGGCTTTATGATGAAAATGGATTTTCCCATTGAGTTGAGCAACACCGAAAACGTGCCTGGTAAAACCATTACTGAATTTCATGGCATCGTGAGCGGCAGTACTGTCCGCGCCAAACACGTGGGCCGCGATTTTATGGCGGGGCTCAAAAATATCGTGGGGGGTGAACTGAAGGGCTACACCGAACTCCTCGAAGAGAGCCGTCACGAAGCGGTGTCCCGAATGGTGGCCCAGGCGCAAAGTGTGGGCGCGAATGCGGTGGTGAATGTTCGTTTCGCCACGAGTTCAGTGGCCTCAGGCGCATCTGAATTGTACGTGTATGGCACGGCTGTGACGGTACAAAGGTAAGCAAGATGTTTGATGCGCTTTCGTCCATTGGCTTCACCTTATTCCTGTTTATCGTGGGGTACGTGTGCGGTTCATTGGCGGAAAAGAAACATTTCAAATCCATTCGAAAACGCGAACTGCAAACGCGACAGATGGTGGTGTGTAACTTTGTACCTGAAGGCCAAGGGGCGGTGGACCAATCCATGCTTGTGACTGGATCGGTGGTGGTCTCGTTAGATTATTTTAAGCGCATCCTTGCGGGGCTTCGTCTTATTTTTGGCGGAAGGGTGAAGGCTTTTGAAACCCTCCTCGATCGTGGGCGTCGTGAAGCAGTGTTGCGAATGAAAGCCCAAGCAAGGCAGCACGGGTATGGATCGGTGATCAATGTCCGCATCGAAACTTCAACCATTGCTTCGAAGGGCGGCAAAAACGGCACCGCAGGCGTTGAGGTGTTGGTGTTTGGGACGGCCGTTCGTTATCTGGCGACCTCAAACCAAGAACCGGTGGTTTCATGAAACCACAGATGCGCGAGCCCAACCCTGAAGTGAACAGCCCCAAAGAGAGCTTGCTGGATGATCTTTTGATCATGGTGGGCGCATTGGTCTTCTTTTTAGCCGTCATGTATTTTGGGTTTAGTTTCATGCTCGGCGCCATTTTGGAACGCCTCCAGCCGGATCATGAACGCCGTATCTTTGAAACTTTTGTGAAAGCATTGCCGCAAGTAGAAGAGGCACGACGGGGCATCCGTGTCCAAAAATTGATCGACGGACTTGCCGAACATTGGGAAGAAGCGCCATTGGCCTACAAAAGTTTTTTGCTCGACGACGCATCGCCCAACGCATTTGCTTTCCCAGGCGGTTACATCGGGGTAACCACGGGGTTGCTCGATATGACCGAAACCGAAAACGAATTGGCTTTTGTCTTGGCGCATGAACTGGGCCACTTCAAGCACCGACACCACATTCAAGGCTTATCACAAGGTTTGTCCTGGATGCTCGTCCAAGCTTTTTTTCAAATGGCCACTGGCGGCACCATTTCACAAACCATGGTGTTTGATTTTTTTGAAATGTTCTCCCTCCGAAAAAAACAACGAGAACATGAAATCGAAGCCGACGCCTTTGGCTTAGATTTGGTGGCAAAAAAATACGGCCATACCCGTGGCGCCATTCATTTCTTTCAAAAAATGAAAGATCAAAGCCCCGAAAACCTGAAGTTGTTCGAAAAGTTTGCGTCGTCACATCCGTTACCCGAAGAACGCATTGAACAATTACAAAAGTGGTCTGATGAAAAAAGTCAAAACAGTGCTAAATTAATTCCGTGGCAACTCGCTTCAGGGGCAGAATCTTTCGATGCTGGGCCTCAATAATGAATAGATTCGAAAAAGGAGAAGCCATGTATCGGATATCCATCCCCCTAGTTATTGCATGTTTATATGCCAACAATGCATCCGCAACGTCTTGTCCGCCGCTTCCAATGAGCTCTCTATTCCCTGATTCACTTGATGATGTCCCAACGAATTTTCGGCCAAAGTATTTGCCTCGCGGCTCGTATGAAATCGCGGAAGTTTTATCTTGTGAAGACGATGCTTACGATGGCGGTATTGCAGTCAATGCAATGGATGGAGGAAATATGAGCGATGGAGACAGCGATGGCGATGGTTGTGAACCTGCTATCATTGCTCAAGACCTCGAAACCCCTGTAAACGGTCAGAGCACAGCCTATTTGGAGCCTCACACGGAATATGAATTTAGAGGTTTTGCTTCCATGTTTACTACCACAGGGGCTGATCCTGATGATTTAGTTCCAACGACATCCGCGTTTTTTACCACAGGGGCTGGTCCTGATGATTCATTTCCAACGACACCCGTCATCGCTGGAGCGTATAGAACATCGTTCTGGTGGCCCTTCCCAACCTCGCAAACAACGACGCTTAGCATAGAATTAGAGAAACCTAGCGATGAACAAATTTGGTGGGATATTCAACTTTCTGATACAGACACATTCGATGATTTTGAGCGTGTCTCCTCTCAATCTCTTGAATTGGTAAGCGGTACTTGCTTGCCGTCGGTCGGTGCGAGCCTAAAGACACCGTCTTTTGTTCGAGTTAGGAGTGTGAATGTTGCGGGAAATGCTTCTGATTTTTCGGAACCAGTTTGGATTGGCCCCGGCTGTGGATGTTCTACAAGTTCATCTAATGGTGATGGGTTGTTGTGGCTTGGTGTGTTTGCTCTCGGTTTTGTTTGTTTGAGGCGACGCACCTAATTCGTGGCTTGCTTAAGCGTCACCCAAACGTTGCACCAATCGCTCCAAAATCAAACCCCAAAAGCCGGTACCCTCACCGTCGAAACGCCAGCCTAAATGGGTGTGGCACCCGGCGCACAGCGCAAAGCGCCAAGTGTGGCCGGGAAACCAGGAGTAGTCTTCTTCGGGAACGCCTTGGTGATCACAGCCCGGCGCTTGCCCAAAACAACCGATCTCAAAAAGAAAGCCTGCACGATTCATAAAGCGATGGCTGTGGTTGCCCGCCACTGAAATAGCCTTGCGCGTTTCGGTGATGGGGTGATTGCATACACCGCAACACCATAAATCGGGTTCTTCTTTTTGGCGAATGGGTTTCACTTTTTGTGTGGAAGTGACGCCGCCCGTTTTGCTGTCGCGATCTTTGGCCCAAACGAAGGGCGTTGTTATTTCGCTGCCATAGGCCATTTTAAATATTTGTCCGCAGGTTGTGGCCCAGCAAAGACTTGCAAGCCCACCAATTGTTTGTCGCCATTTTCAAAAGTGACTTCGGCATTGGCCGGCATGTAAACGGCATCGCCGGCTTTGAGTTTTGTTTTTTTGCCATCGATTTGAATGGTGCCGCTGCCCTCTAAAATATAAATGTATTCTTCGGTTTTGTCGCGGTGCAAAGGCACTTTGGCTTTGGGGGCCATTTTGAGCATCGCCATAAAAGCGTTGTCACCTCTGGCTAAAATGTGCACATCCGCTTTTTTGCTGGGGGCGTGGCGGTGCATTGCAGCATTCAGCGAAACCACTTGTTGCGCGGGCTGCAAGGGGTGCTTTTCTTGGGCCTTAGCCCAAAGCGCGACACTGGCCAGAAGGGTGAAGGAGAGAGCGAGAAGTGCTTTGGGCATGGCCAAACCTTTCTGGGGAGGGTTTGAATCTCCCGTAATTCAGGTGGTTTTAAGGTTGAGGCTCAGGATAATACGAAACGGCAACCATGTGAACCCATTTGAACCATTCGTGGGTGGGGGTTGTGGAACCGTGTTGGGTATTTGTGGTACGCTTTAGGGAAAGAAGGGGCGCACATGCCAATCTGGTTACGGGTTCAATTTTTGTTGATGCTGGTGATGGCCTTGGGTTGTACGGAGCCCTCAGTGCAAGAAAATGCCACCAGTGTTCGTGTGGTGTTCAATTACCCGCCCGCTCACTGGCCCGATCAAATCGATTTAAAAATGACCGATGTTGTGGGCGAGGTTTTGGCGCAGTTGAAAATCCCCGAAAGCCCCAAGCCTTTCTCAACCCAAGGCGAAGAATCCATTGAATTGTTGTTACCGGAGGCATGGGACCAACAAATGGTTGAATTGCATGCCCAGGCTTTTCGAAAAGGCATGATGATTTCCAGCGGGACGGGTCGGTTTACCGTGGAACAAAGAAGCCAAGTGATTGTGACCATCGAGCTCAGCGCTTTTGTGGCGTTACCCGACCCCGACGCAGGCCCGGGCGGTGTCGAAGTGGCCTTGGATGGCGGTGTGAACGAAATCCTGCCATCCGATATGGATGCGGGAGAGGGGATGATGGCCAATCAACCCGATGCTGGGGAGGGAACGAATGCACTGCATGATGCAGGCTTGGGTGCCCTCCTGGATGCCGGCATGAACCCCACACCCACACATCCATCCGATGCAGGTTTTCATTTGGACGAATCCAACGACGCTGGGCACCTAACGCATGACGCAGGTGTCGTTCACCCACCGGATGCGGGCGCCGATTCCAATTCTTGCCCCTTGGTATGCAGCTTTCCCTATCGCTGTGTTCCCGCCAGCAATGGCCAGGCAGCGTCTTGCGCGGATTGCGTCGAAGGGTACACTTTGGTGAATAACGTCTGTGAAGATGTGGATGAATGCACCACCGAAGCTGCGAGCAATTGCCGCAGCGACCAAATATGTGTGAACACCGTTGGGTCTTTTGAGTGTCAGTGCCCCGACGGCCAATCGGATGCCAGTGGTGAATGCGGTTCACCCTG
Organism: Myxococcales bacterium; assembly: GCA_002721815.1. GTDB lineage: Bacteria > Myxococcota > UBA727 > UBA727. The sequence goes on along the minus strand of PBLQ01000042.1, from coordinate 41,222 downwards.
TGGTAATAATGTGGAAGAACCCGAATTCGATGAAAATTGCGATGATGGAAATCAAGAAACCGAAAGTTGTGATTACGGTTTGACCAGCTGTGTGGTTTGCGGCTCAGCATGCCAAAAGGTGACGGGTGAAACCGCTTTTTGTGGTGATGGCGTACTTCATTCGCCGCAAGAGGATTGTGACCTTGGGGTGATCAATAATGACGGTTCTTATGGGGGGTGCACCTCCGCGTGCACATTGGCCCCTTATTGTGGTGATGGCGATCTCGAACCGGATTTCGAAGTGTGCGACTTGGGGGCGGCTGACAATACCGGGACCTACCAGGGGTGCAATTCAGATTGCACCGCGGCACCTAAGTGTGGCGATGATTCCATTAACGCAGATTTCGGTGAAACATGTGACGGTGCGGCCGGCGGGATCGACGGTTGTCGCGATGATTGCTCGTATTGTGGCGATGGCGAGCTGAATGATGAGCACGGTGAAGCTTGCGATTCAGGTGATTTGACCAATGAATTGTGCCCGTACGGTGAGGCCTCATGCCAGGTTTGTAACCTTTCTTGCCAATGGGAGCCCGGTGAAACGTCTTATTGCGGTGATGGAATTGTGGACCCAGCCAGTGAGCGATGCGATGGGGATGTCATGCCTGAAGATATCAATTGTGCGGCGCTGGGCTTCATGCCGCCAGATAATAATGCAGAGCTGACCTGTTCGGATGATTGTTCGAGCTACAACACTGAAACTTGTGGCGATGTCATCACCAATGTGAGTGATGGTGAAGAGATGGTGGACCGTTTGAAGGAGTTGCTCAACGATGAAGACATTCATTTGATTCGCTTGCCCGCCAACGATGCAGACAACCCGTACCCCGTTTCAGAAGAGATCGATGTCGATAGAGAAAGCGCCGTGGTGTTAGAGCCGATGAATGGTGCCAATGTGTTCTTCAAGCAAACGGGTGGCTCTGATTTTATGGAGATCAAAACAGGAGGGCTGGAAGGCGATATCACCATTCGAAACCTGACGATCACCAATGTGAAAAAAGGTTTTGATATTAAGCACGGCAATGGGACGGGTTGGGTTCATTTACATGGCAACGACATGCGCGGCAGATTGGGAGCTAATTCTGGTAATAGTGAGCTCTCTTATCTCATCCGGAGCAGTTATGATCACACCTCCATCACGCAAAATACATTGACCACCGAAACCCCCAACGATGGAGACCAAGGCACGGCCATTGAAAGCTCTGGGTCATGCAGCTTTGTCGCATTCAATTATATCGAAGGATATTTTGAGACGGGCATTGAGATGGACACCTTTAATCTTTCCCTAACCCCTTGCGCGAATGGGCCTTTCGTCGATCACAACACGATCATCGCGCCTTTAGAATGGGAATATCAAACGGGAATGGAGCTGGGTGGCAACGGCTTGTCTGTGCGAAACAACTTGGTGATGGGATTGTTGAGAACCACGGCCATTCGGCTGGGGAGCATGCGTGAAAACGATTCCAATAATCTGGTGGGCAACCACCTGGTTTACCTGCGCAGTGATGACTGCCAAAATGGTGGTTATTGTCATGCTTTCACCTACTGTGAAAATGAAGTGGGCTGTTCGAACTTTCAAGCTTTGCCCGGATGCTGTGAACAATTCTGTGACGTTGATGAGAGCGGTTCGGGCTGCGTTGAAGATGATTTTAATGGGGTGATTTCCGAATTCGGCTGCCCCAGCCCTGGCCAATCGTTTATCGATGCCGCAACCGCCGTTGATTATGCAGACTTTCAAGAGGCGTTTTTTCCGGTTCAAGAAGGTGCGAGCCGCGACATTGGTGCACGAGAGTTTAATGCACCTTTTGTGGTGGGCAACGAAGAATACATTTGTGCGGAATATTAAAATGCCCGACAGACCGGAGCACAGGTCTGCCGGGCGCGCACTTTGCTACTGTTTTCTTCGTCTCAAAAGTCTGGTGCCTGCCAACAAGAGCAAGCCGAAAAGGCCACCGTTCCCATTCGTTGTTGGGGCAGTGTGACAGCCACACCCGGCGACGCTTTGGGTTTTCACCTGAGTGGTTTCCAAGTTCAGGTTGTCCTCTTTTTCATCAACGGATTCTTCGGGCACGGGAACTTCTCGATCGGGGCATTGGAAATCAAGGGTGTAAAAGCCCGTGGCATCTCGAAAGGGCACCACCACCGCGTAGAGTTGGTACCGCAGGCCTTGGGCTTGTACCCCTTCCACGCCGGTTGGGGTGGTGGATTGTTCCACAATTCCAGATTCTGAGGCGCTGGTGGTGATGTACAAATCAAGGTCCACCGGCCCGTCCGCCTGAACGTTAAAGGTATAGGGTTCATTTTCATCGATGGGCAGGGCAAACCAGTCGCGTTCGCCTTGGGCCATGAAGTGTGTGGTGCTGGTGTTGCAATCTAAAAAGCCCGCCTGTTCGATGGAATTATTGGGTTCGAACTCATCCAGAAATTCAGTGCAGGTCACGCTCAATTCGTAGTCTCCCCGTGCGGCCTCGTAGGGCATCACCACGAAATATAGGGGGCCACCATCATGCACCAAGCGCACCGATTCTTCACCGTTGGGCGATGTGCTTTGGGTCAGGTTGCTGTTTTGTACGGCACCGGTACTGGCATACAAATCAAGATCTTGGTCGATGTCGGAAGCCAACACGTCCACCTGTACCATCTGGCCTTGGTGGTTTTCTAAAACAAACCAGTCTTCATCGCCCGGCACCATTTTGAGCGCCAAAGACGTATCACAACTGATGCTCACCGCATTTTCCGGTGTCTGGTTATTGGCGTATTGATCATCTTCAAAGGTGGGGAGTTCGCCAGCTTCAAGCAGGGTCAAGGCGGCCCCGACGTTCAGACTTTTTCGACCTTGGCAGTTGGCACAGCTTCGTCCGGTGGTGCGCATCACTTCGATCACTTCATACCGATTGATGTCGGGCTGAATGGCTTGAAAGAGTGAAATGGCACCAGTGACGTGTGGGGCTGCCATGGAGGTGCCTTGGCTCCAAAGGTAATCATTATCATCAGGCCCCACTGCGGACAGGACGCCTTCTCCCATGGCGTTGCGGATTTCACCGCCTGGCGCGATGACTTCGACGGAGCTGTCAAAACTGGAATAGTCGGTGAGGGTGCCGTAGGGATCATGGGCGGCCACGGTGATCACACCGTTGCAATTGGCGGGGCTGTTCACGGATCCACCATCGTTACCGGACGCTGCTACCACCATCACACCGGTTTCGTTGATCCAGTCCACCACTTCTTGTTCATACCAAGAGCAACCGCCTTCACCGCCCAATGACATGTTGAGGACACTCACTTTGTTTTCGCCAATATTGGGAACACCGTTGATCTCTCCCCCAGCCATCCAAGACGCCGCTTCCATAATATCGGTCAGCGTGCCGCCGCATTTTCCCATGGCGCGTCCGGTGATCAGCTGTGCATTCCAGTTCATGCCGGCCAGCCCTTTGTTGTTGTTGGTGGCCGCTAAAATGGTTCCGGCCACATGGGTGCCATGCCAAGAATCTTCCATCTGCATGCCCCAACAGTTACCGCCATCGCCTTCATCTTGGTAATCAGCATCACGACCATCTCCGTCGTTGGCTTGGTTGCGGTCAGAAATAAAATCATAGCCCGTGAGATCTTTGGTACTCAAATCTTCATGGGTACGAACCAGGCCGGTATCCACCACCCCAACGCGTTGGGTGACCTCACCGGTGGTGATGCCCCATGCGGTTTCCATGTCCAGGTCTTCCAAATGCCACATGTCTTCGTAATACGGGTCGTTCGGCGTGTTCAGAGGGCGGTACAAACGCTCGGGCGATGTGTGTTGCACGGTTTCAAAGTCTGCAATTTGTTGGAGGAGCGTTCGCGTTTGTGAGCGGTCGAAGGGGTCGCCCGCCAGGGTGGTGAGCTCCAGTCGCAGCCAACCTAAAAAGAGTGTTCTGTGCGCCCCAAGTTGGACGCCGAGCTTCGCTTCTAAGTCTTGGGCCAAACCGTCGAGTTCAAACTGTGCTCCGGGCTTGAGCAAGACCACAGAGGGGATCAGGGGATCTGATTGTTTACTGAAGGCCGCCTGGGGGGCCACCATAACCGACACACATAAAAGGAAAGGAAGGGGGATCATCCAACGCATAGGGGACTCCTTTTAGCCGAGCACTTTATGGCCCGAAGGATATCTAAATGGAGCTGGAAAAATCATGCGATGATCGACTGACGGTCGATCGTCCGACCCCGCGCTTAACCACCCTGTTCGATTTGGGCTTCACTCAACAGTTTTTGGTATTGTTTTTTCCATGAAGCCGGTGGTGACAAACATACGTTATCCACTCGAACAAAGGCGCACTTTTTAGGCATGTGGTTACGCGCGCAGGTGTCGGGGTTGGTATGACGGCAGCCGATGGTTTGAGTTTGTGTATCACCCGGGTTGAGCGGTAGGTGAAATGCTTTTTTTTGTTTCAAGGCAACGGCTCCATGGGATTTTAAAGGCCCTTAAAACCCGATCTATAGCGATTTTTTGCCAAAAAGGAAGGGGGAGAGCGGCGCTTGGGTCTCGGATTGTGTAAAATAAGGGAAGACATTATATAAGCATCTGTTTTTAAAGGACTTTAAGATGAAAAATTTCTTCCATTGGGGGTTTGCGCTCATTTTGTGGATGATTTGTGGCGCTGGCTGTACCAACCATGAAGCCCATGCCACCAAACCCAACCCTCCGAAGGCCGGGGTCCAGGGTGAAAAAAAGCAAAAAATCGTGAAATCCAAAGCGGAATGGCGGGCGGCTTTAACGGACCTTCAGTTCTATGTGCTCAGAGAAAAAGGCACCGAACGTCCTTTTACGGGGGCGTACTGGGACGAAAAGCGGCCGGGCACCTACCATTGTGCGGGATGTGGCGCTCCGTTATTTTCCAGTGAGACCAAATTCAAATCCGGGACCGGCTGGCCCAGCTTCTTCGCACCTCATGATGGGCACGCAGTGGAAGTGGAGGCGGATCGCAGCTTAGGCATTCTTCGCGAAGAGATTTTGTGCCATCGTTGCGACGGGCATTTGGGACATGTGTTTGACGACGGGCCTCAACCCACAGGTTTGCGTTATTGTGTGAATTCGGCTGCGCTGAATTTTGAGCCGCTGCAAAAGAAAACCAAGCCCCAAAATTAAAGAGGCCCCGGCACGTCAAAGATTGTTTGAGGGGGGGTATGCAGAGATTCAGACTTGGGGTCAAAATCCATGCGGACAATCTAAGTCGGGCCGAAGCACTCCTGATTATAACAAAGGAAAGGCGTTTTTGTTGAAAAAAGTATAAGAGAAAAAAGCAAAAATATGCTTAGAATTATTGCGAGGTTAGCCCCAGTGAACTGGGTGGCGGGTGGTTGGTGATGCAAAAAGAACTCAAATCAATCTTTCAAAAACATTGTCCGCAGGTGGCCTTTGGCTCCTTGCGTTGGGTGCAAAAAGAATCCGAAATTATCACTGTGCGTGATGAAAACCTGGAACCCTTACGGCGTGAGCGTGATTTGGGGTTAATGATCACCCTTTGGGATCAGGGGGCTTGGGGCTATGCCGCCACTCGAAACACCTCTGAAGCAGGGGTGCGTGAGGCCATTGAGATGGCTCGGGGGCATCTCGAGCGCACCGCGAACCAGCAGTTGCCTTGGCCCAAAGATTTTAATTGGCCGCATCCGCAAGGCGCCTACGAAAGCCAAGTGGGTCAGCCCTGGCAAGGCGTATCTCTTCAAGACAAAGTTTCGTTGCTCATGGACATGAACGCTTCGATGAAATGCCACAACAACATTGTCTACCGAGAGTCTTCCCTGTGGTGCGCCGATGAAACCCACGGATACATCACCCACGAGGGAGGAGAGGTACTTCAAAAGATCACTTTTGTGGCACCGGATATTTCTGTGACCGCTGCCAATGATAACGATGCGCAAACCCGCAGCATGTCTGGCCGTGCATTGGTGCGTCAAGGCGGCTTTGAATTGATCGAGCAATTGAATTTAATGGATCGTGCGCCGGTGATGGCCAACGATGCCCTCGCCTTGTTGGACGCTCCCAATTGTCCCTCTGACCGCCGCCATGTTTTGTTGATGCCCGACCAAATGATTTTACAAATTCATGAATCCATTGGGCATCCTTTGGAAACCGATCGAATTTTGGGGGACGAACGCAATTATGCGGGGACCACATTTGTCACCCCAGAGATGTTTGGCTCGTATCAGTACGGATCGAAGTTGCTCAACGTGAGTTTCGACCCGGGCATGTCCAGCGAAATCGCCAGTTACGCTTTTGATGACGAAGGGAACCGTGCCCAAAAACAATATTTGATCAAAGACGGCATTTTGGAGTGCCCCATGGGGTCGGTGGGTTCCATGGCCCGCAGCGGTTTGCCGGGCGTGGCCAATGCCCGTGCCACCAACTGGAACCGTGCCCCCATTGATCGCATGGCCAACCTCAACTTAGAGCCTGGTTCGAGCAGCTTTAAAGAGATGGTGTCTTCAGTGGAAAAAGGCGTTTTAATGAAGACCAACCGTTCTTGGTCCATCGATGATTCCCGGAATAAATTTCAATTTGGATGTGAATGGGGGCAGCTCATCGAAAACGGCGAATTAACCACCATCGTCAAAAACCCCAATTACCGGGGTGTTTCAGCGAACTTTTGGCGAAACCTCGAGGCGGTGGGTGATACATCTACCTTTGAAATTATGGGGACGCCTTTTTGTGGTAAGGGTGAGCCCAACCAAGTCATTCGTGTGGGCCATGCCAGCCCCACCTGTTTGTTTGGCGATGTCGCGGTGTTTGGTGGTGAAAAATGAAACAATATTTCGAAGATTTGAGCCAAGCGGTTTTTGGTGCGGTGGCCACCGATGAGCAAGCATCGTTGTATTTTCACGGTGAGCGATCCGACTTTGTTCGTTTCAACCACGCGCGGGTGCGCCAAATTGGCACGGTTGATCAAGCTTATGCCACTTTTAATCTGCAAAAAAACGGCCGGGCCATCAGCGAAGAATTCATATGTGGCGAAAACCCAAAAGAGGATGCCCAACGTTTGATAAATAATCTGGGCGCATTGCGAGAGGCCTTGAGCGTTTTGCCCGAAGACCCTTACGCGGTATTTTACGATACAGACAACATCCGAGTCGAAGAAGACACCAGCGAAAATGTATCCGTTCACGATGTGGTTGAAGATATTTGCAGTACCGCTGCGGGAACGGACTTGGTTGGTTTTTATGCCAGCGGTCCCCAATTTTTTGGATATGCCAATCACCGAGGGGCTCACAAATGGTTCTCTAGGGCCTCTCATGTTCTCGAATACAGTTTGTATGCCCATGGAGACAAAGCGGTGAAGAGTGGTTTGGCGGGCTCCCGATGGTCTACCGATGACTGGCTGAAATCGTTCGCCAGCCAAAAAGAACAATTGGCTTTAATGGAAAAAGAGCCGGTGACTTTGTCACCTGGGACCTATCGTGTGTTTTTGTCACCGGCGGCCGTGGCAGAAATTTTAGATGTCTTTTGTTGGGGCGGCTTTTCTCAGCGAGCCAAAGAAGAAAAGCGTTCTGCTTTGCAACTGCTCTATGAAAATAAAAAACAATTGGGTCCGCAAATTTCTTTGGTGGAAGATACCGAGGCTGGCGTGGGTCCTTTTTTTAACAGCGCTGGTTTTGATCGCCCCCCACAAACCCACCTGGTGCGTGAGGGCAGGGGTACCGATTTATTGGTCGCACCGCGTACAGCCAAACAAATCGGTGGGGTCAACAATGGCGCAGATGAAGGCGAATCCCCCCAGTCTCTTTCGATGGCCGGTGGCCAGTTACAAGAGGCAGATGTCCTGTCAGCCCTGGGCGATGGCATCTACATCAACAATCTATGGTATTTGAATTATTCCGATCGTCTGGCGGGTCGCATTACGGGAATGACCCGTTTTGGATGTTTTCAGGTGACCCGTGGCCAATTGGTGGCGCCCATCAATGTCATGCGTTTTGATGATTCCATCTATTCGCTTTTTGGGACGGCTTGTGAGGGCTTAACCCAGCAACGCCACACCGAAATCTCCGCGGCCACCTACGGTGCGCGTTCTGCTTCGGCCAAGTGCACACCCGGTGCTTTGCTGGGCGCCATGAAATTTACCCTTTAGTTTAACCACTTAAAAACTAAAGCTTTTTTACATCACTCAAACTTGCATTCACCCACGCGAATCTGGTTTGATCCCATAGAGACCCCGTGGTTTTCTTGGATCTTTCTACATGCTGATTTCATGCCCTGAGTGCAAAAGTGAATATGAGTTGACCGGCGATGAAATCGGTTCCGATGGGGCCAAAATTCGGTGTGCGGTTTGCGATCATCTTTTCAAGTACGCCATCGATCAAGAAGAAGGACCGTGGGTGATTCGGCATCCCACCGGAGCCACCATTGAAGTGGCCGATTTAAGCCAAATTCAAATTTGGATTCTTGAACAAAAAGTTTTTGATCATGATGAAGTAAAACAGGGCAACAATGATTGGGTGCGTACGGTGGACCACCCCTTGCTCGGCGCATTTTTTGGAACCGAAACTGTTCGCACCTTAACCCCCTCCGAAGAAGCGGCAGAGGAGGAGGATTTCTCTAGCCCTGAGGAAGCCGACTTTTCATTTGGTGACACGTTAAGCCCCAGCCCTGTTCGCGCTTTCGGTCACACCCATGAGTCGGACAAGCCCATTTTGTTAACCACACCCAAAAAGAAAAAGTCACCGCCCAAACCTCAGCTCGAAATTATTAGCGAAGAAGAGCACGCCACCCGACTGTCATTTTCTCAAGACCAAAACCCAATTTTTACACTCACCGAAAACACCATGGAGAAATTTGAGCGTGATTCTTTCACCGATCCCACCATGGGAGAAACGGTGATTGGGGGCCAATACCTTCTCGAAGAAAAATTGGGTGAAGGTGGCATGGGCATTGTGTATCGCGGTACCCGTTTATCAGACAATGTGCCGGTGGCCATCAAAATGCTACGTCGTGATATGGAAAGCTCTCGACAAGCCACCGAACGGTTTTTAAGAGAGTACAAAGCCATTAAGGCCATCGAAAGCGACCATGTGGTGGAAGTGTTTGAATATGGTGAAACCGTCTATGGGCAAAAATACCTGGTCATGGAATTCCTCATGGGCGATCCGCTCGACCGATTGGTGAAAACCCAAGGGCCCTTTTCCATCGAAGAAACCTTTGAAATAGGGAAACAACTTTCCATTGCCTTAGAGGCCGCGCATGAGGCTGGTGTTATCCACCGCGACCTTAAGCCTGCCAACGTCGTTCTTTTGCGACCGTCCCCCGATGACATGTGTGTGAAAGTGCTTGATTTTGGTATTGCAAAAATGAACGACAACACTGGCTCATTTGCCACCCGTACCGGGGCGATGATCGGTACCTGTAACAGCATGGCCCCCGAGCAGGTGTTGGGGCAAAGCATTGATGTCCGCACAGATGTCTACGCGTTCGGAATTTTGTTATATTATCTGTTGAGTGGGAAGTATCCATTTCAAGGCAAAACCATTTCTTCTATTTTGTATCAGCACGTACATGCCCGGGCGAAACCCATCGAGTCCGTGCAGGGCCAGCCCGTTCCCGATCAACTCAATCAATTGATTAACAAGTGTCTGCAAAAAGAACGAAGTGCGCGTTACGACAACATGAGCGCATTGCGTCATGCCCTCACTGCGATTGGTGTTGATGATGAACCGTCCATTGAGATCTCCCTCGATTCACTTCAGGAGACGCTGCCCCACGACGATCCACGTCGACTTTCTGCGGCGTTGCGTTGGCGACTGCGCTGGCTGAAACACGAGATGCCGGCTCAAATTCTGGGCGTGTTGCCGTGGTTACCCGAATTGTTTCATGGTAATTTTGAAGAAGCAGATCTTGAAAAAGATGCGCCGGGGATTCTGGGGTATCATTTGCCGGCCCGAGATAGAAGCCGTAAGGGTGAGGTTCAAAAACCCAAGCGTTTGTCTGCCCCCGCTTTGTTTCGCGACATCCAAGCTTTGGGGTTAATGCCCTCCGCGCAGGGGTGGGAGTTGAGCGTATTCCCCGTCTTGGATGCACGTGACGGTGCACAGGCACGAATTATTCGTCGGCTGGCTGCGATTAAAAAGTTCTTTAGCAAACAAAAAGTACCCATCACCTGTCGTTTGGTGGATTTAAACGAACCCTATGGCAGTCACGAAACGCGAAACCGTTTGGCGATTTTTGGGGCCTTGGTGGCCGGGAATTTGCCAGAAGCCTTTTGGGCCACCGGCACCTTGTCTCCGCTCGATGGCGACGACTTTTGTGATTGGGCCGAGATTGCGCCGACGCCTTTTTTACGGGCGGCTCTGTTTCTTTTAGCTGCGGCTGGTGAGACCCCTCCCATTCAGGTCATCAAAGATTTATCTGCGAACCATGCCATTTTTGCGTTGTCCGATCCGGATCTTATGTGTGCGGCATGGGTGGCCAGAGACACCCAAGCCAAAGATGCCGTGTTTCAGTCGCTTTCTTTGGTAACCAGTCAATTGGCTACTTTTCGAGCGGTTCAAGAGCGGCTGGACAGCTCCAATGCGGGCATCATCAATGCGGCGGAGAAAAATGCGGAACGCGGATCCTTAACCACTCGAAAAATTATGTCTCTTGGGCGAGATCTTACGCTCATGGCGCACCGTGTTTTCGGGGTGATGACCCCGGCTCAAAGGAAAAGATTAAAACCCATCTTCCGTCGCGGCTTTATTGGCCGTGGTTTGCCGCCCATGCTCACCGGGCGGTTGGCCATGAACCTCCGTGCCGAAGAAAGGCATCGCGGTGCCGAAGAGGAATGGTTGCTGCAGCCCCAGCAACGCGAGGGCGAAAATTTTTATGGCATTTACGATACAGCGGGGGTCTTGTGGGGAAAAGGCCGTCACTCGGAGCAGGCGCAGGCCCGTGCTTTGTCCCTGTGGGTGAATGTGACCGGACAAATTCCTGAGGCGGTGTGGAAACATCCTTTTTGGTTGCGGTTTTGTGAGCAGATTCTCAACCGAAAAAGTGAATCCATTTTGATCGCCGAACTCAACGGACAAGATCTTGATGGACTGCCCTCCGATCCTCTCAATCGCGGTGCGAAACGCCAAGTATCACTGACCGAAGGCCTCATTGCCTGGGTGCCCGATGGAGGGCGACCCAGTGTACGTCGGTATGGGCCCCGCCGATTGCTCGAGCGTATTTTATCGGCCTCGCTCACTTCCGTGGACGTTGTGTCCATGCCCACCAATGGCGTGGGCGAAATGGTGGCCGTGCGTCTCAAGCAGTTGCAAAAGCTTATTGCCGAGAAGAACAGCAATGGGGTACCGCTCGCTTTAGAGGTAGGGGGTAGGGTGTACGTTGAGCGTGATGGGGGTTTTCGCTCACACGGCTTACCGCGGGCCCTGACCCGACCGCGACAGTGGCAGGTGGATCCGCAAGCACCCGATTTGAACGCTTCTTTGGTGATCCGGCAAAAGAGCTACAACAAAAATCCCTCTGCGGCCGATCAACGCATCTATTGCTTGGCCGATGTTTGGCAAGACAGCCAAGCGGTGCTGACCTACAGTGACAGTCGCGGTTTTGTGTTTCGGGAAACGGTTTCGTTGTATCGCTTCAACGAGCATCTGGATTGTACCCAGTCCATTTTTCAAAATGCGCCTTCTCCTTTTGTGCTTACCTTAACGGTCACCGATCAACTACAAAGCAAGCTAGAGCGTATTGTGAAAAAAGGGAAATCCAGCATGCTGGCTCGGGTTGAAGGTTCATACCCCATGGGCATTAAGCTGGTGGCCGACGGCCGTCGTTTCAATTTAATGCTGAACTCTGAAAGCAAAGCCATGGCAGCTCATTTTGTCGCAAAGTTTGGTGATCGGGTGGTCGATTATTTACGCATCTCACAGGTGAACTTAGATTTAGATGATTCACACCCCAAGGCATTGTCTTTGCTACACGGTCGCTCCATGGCCATGCGGCGGTTGGCCAATTGCTTTGCGCGCAAAGGTTTGTAAAAAGAATCCATGAAGAACTTTATTTTGCTCTTTTTAATGGGTCTGAGCATCCCGATGATCGGCGCTTGTGATCCCGTTCAGATGTCTCACCAAAAGCCCGGGCCGCCAGGTTGCGGCTTGAAAGATCCTCGTAAAACTGCACCCGGGAAGCTTTCACTGGGGCAGAAAAAGATTCTGCGAGAGCGGGGCACACCGGGCCGCGTAAAACCCAATGATCACGGTGGGTTGGACTGGCTTTACGTGCGACGTTCGGGGTCTGTGTTTGGGGAGGAAGAGCAGATGGAAAGTTTCGTTTTCAACGCCCAAGGGGTGCTGCTCGCGCGAGATGCTGAGCTCATCTACAAAAAGGGCAAATAAAGCCAAAATGATTTTTACAACCAAGCCGCTTTGGGCTAATTCTTTGCTCTCAAGAAAGAGGAATTTCATGCGTAATTTTAGAGCTTTGACACTTTTTTGCTTTGTTTTGGGGTGCGGCACCCAGGGGCCAGATGGGGCAGACGGGAACGCCTGTTCGGTCACTGACAATGGGGATGGCACTGCCACCCTCACGTGCAGCGATGGCACCGAAGAAGTTCTCTCCAGCGGCACCCGCGGTGAAGACGGCGCAGCCGGAGAAACAGGGGCTGACGGCCCAGACGGTTTACCAGGCCCAGATGGCGAAGATGGCGCCAATGGCAAAGATGGCCGTGATTGTTCCGTGACCCAAAACGATGATGGCACGGCGACCATCACTTGCACCGATGGCACATCCACCACCATTGGGGTTGGTGTGGACAGCAGTCAAGACACCACCGGTGGCAATGGCGGAGGGTGCTTTGGCGCCGCCAGCGATTTAATCATCTCTGAGTACATTGAGGGCAGCAGCTATAACAAAGCCATCGAGATCTTTAACGGCACCTCTAACACCGTGACGTTGAACGGCTACACACTGCAAAGAGGAACGAACGGCGGCGCCTTGACCACCATGCTTCAATTGAGTGGCAGTTTGGAGCCGGGTGAAGTGCATGTGGTGTGCAATGGCGGTGCGAATGCAGAAATCATCGCCCAATGCGATCAGTCTTCCGGTGCACTCACTTTCAACGGTAATGATGCGGTGGCGCTCAACCGGGGGAGTGTCACCCTCGATGTGGTGGGGCAGCCAGGGCAAGATCCAGGCGCCGCTGGCTGGAGTGTCTCCACTGGATCTACCACAGATTATACCTTGGTGCGCAAAAGCAACATCACGTCCGGTAGCACCAACTGGAGCGAGGGCGCCAGCCAATGGGACGTCTACGAAGAGAACAACGTTTATTATTTAGGAACACACGGATTCGACTGCGATGAGTAAAGGAAACACAATGATTAAGACGCGATTCACAAGCTTTTTATTTTGCCTGGCACTGCTCTCTGTATGGGGTTGCGAAGGACCTGCGGGCAACGATGGTGCCAACGGCACATCATGCGCCATCACCGATAATGGCGATGGCAGCAAAACCATTCGCTGTGCCGATGGCACCAGTGCGGTGATTCATGATGGTAACAATGGTTTCAGCGGGGCCACTGGGGCTACCGGCTCTGCGGGCGATACCGGTGAGGCCGGCGACGACGGTGAAGATGGCGACGATGGCATTGATGGCACGGACTGCACCGTGACCCAAAACGATGATGGCACCGCCACCATCACCTGCGAAGATGGCACCACCGCCATCGTGGGTGTGCCCACCACGACGGCTACCGATGCCGGTAGCAGTGAGCCGGTTGAAGAAATTGATGCGGGGATTACCGAAGAGGTTGCCGATGCGGGCGCGAGCGAAACCCTCGCCGATGGGGGCGTGAGCGAAACCCTCGCCGATGGAGGTACGAGTGATACCGTGGCTGATGGCGGTGTGGTCCAAGGTACTGCCGATGCAGGCGCCCCGCCCACCTGCGAAGAACTGGCGGGTAATGTGTTCATTTCCGAATACGTTGAAGGTGACAGCAACAACAAAGCGGTCGAATTGTTTAATGGTGGAGACAGTGAGGTAGATTTAAGTCTATACCAGCTGGTATTGATTCAAAATGGCGGAGCTTGGGCTGATGAAGACAAAGTGATCACGATGAGTGATACATTGCCGGCCGGTGAGGTTTTTGTCGTTTGCCATTCCTCTGCCACGCAAGCAATCAAAGATGAGTGCGACCTAGAAACGGGTTCATTAGTACATAATGGAAACGACGCCATCGGCCTGTTCGCCTGTGATACATTGGTGGATGCAGTGGGCAAAGAAGGGGTGGACCCTGGCGACTCTTTTGTGGTGGGCGCCGGCTCAACTGAAGACTACACTTTGGTACGTGCCTGCAATATCGACACAGGCGATTTTGACTGGGATTCACAATCCGGTGAGACGTGGAACATCTTCCCGGAAAACACCTTCGCTTATTTAGGGACCCACGAGTCACCTTGTGAGGATTGCAATGGTGTACCCGGTGGAACAGCGCTTGCTGATGGGTGTGGTGTTTGCGACGAAGACCCAACCAATGATTGTGTACAAGATTGTAACGGTGAATTTGGTGGGCTTGCCTCAATCGACGCCTGCGGAGAGTGCGTTGGCGGCACCACTGGGCTTGTCCCTTGTATCATCGACGCTGGTCCTGGTGACGATGAGCCCAGCGACGATGAGCCCAGCGACAATGAGCCCAGCGACGATGAGCCCAGCGAAGGTGACAGCTGTGCGGCGGGTACGTGGGATGATGATTCGGACGCCTTAACCCCTTGCATTGCGCATACCGTGACCGACTGCGATGATGGTCAACTCTTGAGCCCGGGGACGAGCACCAGCGATGGTTCTTGCACAGATTGCTCTGCTGGCTTCTACGACCACGATAGCAATCCGAGCAGCGATTGCGTGGCGCACACTGTAACCGATTGTGATATTGGCCAAACCTTGACCATTGGTACCATCACGGCTGACGGATATTGTACGGATTGCGCGGCGGGTGAATACGATGATGATTCGGATGCTTTAACCCCTTGCATTGCACATATGGTGACCGATTGCGCCGACGGCCAAACCTTAACCGCGCCCACCGCCACGACTGATGGCTCTTGCGCAGACTGCGACGCCAACACTTATGATGATGATGGTGATGCGACCACCGCTTGCATTGCCCACACGGTGTGCGATGGCAATGCCACTGAAACATCAGCCGGCGATGCGACCACCGATGCGGCATGCGAATGCAACACCGGTTACTTCGGCGACGGCACCAGCTGCGCCATGCACACGGCTTGCGACGCCAATGCCAGTGAAACCACCCCTGGAACGAGCACCACGGACGCGGCATGCGAATGCAACACCGGATACTTCGGCGACGGTACCAGCTGCGCGATGCACACGGCTTGCGACGCCAATGCCACTGAAATCACCCCTGGAACGAGCACCACGGACGCGGCATGCGAATGCAACACCGGATTCTTTGGTGACGGTGCTGGTTGCGACCCAACCAAAAATCTCGGCGAAGCATGCACCGACAATGCTGAATGTACCAGCGGTATCTGTGATAATTCCGTCTGTGCCCCAGTCCCGCCGATGCATCTTGGTGCCAGTGGGTGTACCTACACAAGCTACGTGCTGAGCGATGGTACGTTACTTTGTGGAACAAATGACAAAACCGCAAAATACTACACCAACGGGACCGGCACAGCACTTTCTGCCGATTTAGACCTCGACGGCACCTCGGATGTTGAATACCGATCGGGCGGTACCTGGACGACTTGGGCAAGCGATCTCGGTTCGAGCACCCCGACCTTCGCCGAAAATCCAGCCAACGGCGACATCTACTACACCGGATTAGTGTTTGACGGAGGCGCGACAACTACCATCTGGAAATCAGAGGGGGGAGTGCTCGGGGCTCAGAGCGAATTCGCAACCGGTCTCGACGTTGAGGTCTTTGACTCAGGTATTACCTCAGACACCACCTACCTGTACGCCCGAACAGGAATCGATGAGGTAACTCGCTACGAAATGGCTACTGGGACGACCACGGTCATCGCGACAAGCGGCATCCCTTCTGCGGACAGCATGGCAGTCGGTGACCAATACATATACATTTCAACCGAACACCAAATCTTCAGAGTTGATAAGGTAAATGGCGGTGCCGGTGAGGTAATCGCGGGCACGGGCGTTGCAGGGGACAACTATGCGGCAGACGGAGTTGATGCGACGACTGTCGCCATAACCATCCCATCTAAGAGCGTGGCAAGTGTCGTTCAAGGGCGCGTCTACTTTGTTGACCAGTCAGGATATACGGGCGGAAAAGTTCGTTACATTACCCCAGACGGCACGCTGGAAACCGTAGAAGAAATCGAGAGCTCGATTAATCGGGGCGTGTTTGTTCGCGGGAACCTGGCGTACGCTAAAACCTATGAAATTGCAGCACCGATCGCGCCTTAGCGGATAGAGCAGTGCGTGATGGCACCTGTGCGGCTTGCGCCACTGGCACCAACGAGGCGGGCGACAATGCTGCCGGGTCGGACACCACGTGCGATTGATCGCGGGCCGTTAAGCGCAAACCACCCTCAAGCCCTTCTTCGTGAAGGGCTTTTTTAATTCAACCAAGCAGCATTGGCCCCGGGCACGTCGAATAAGAAATCTTTGCCAAAAGCCAAGCTGGGGGTGAGGGCCCCTTTGAGCTCATTGGATTTTAATAATTGATCCACTGCATGCACCGCAGCCTTGGCGGTCAGCCGATACGCTTCGCAACATTGTAAGGCACGCGTCTCCACGTGACCGCGGCTGTTTTTGGCCCGGCCATAAACGTAAGAGATAGATGTGTTTTGTTTTTCTTCGCTGGGCCCGGTGACTTTACGTTGAATGATTTGTCTGGCCAAAGCATTCACCGGTTTGAGTTTGAGCAATGGAATCCACTTTTGTATCTTTGCCATTTGTTTGGCTTGGTTGGGTGAGCTGCCCATGGCGGTGAGAATGTTGGGGATTTTGGTGGAGCGATAAGCAGCACTCAAATCACCCCAGGGAATCCCGGTGAACAACAGCTCATCGGTGGTGCCAAAGTTGGAGCCTTTAAACAATTCGGTGTCGGTGCGTTTGAGTTGACCTTCGTGGCGAACCCAGCTGCCCTTGTCCATGTGCAAGACGGCAGTTTTTAAAGTGCCACGGGAAACACCGCCCAAGGCGCGAAAGGCCAGTGACAAATGGGTGGCGTCAGGCAAAGCTTCAGACAGGGTTTTGGCCACACAGTCGGTGGGCACCACATCGAAGCCCACCCCAGGAATGAGGGCCACTTCTTGCTTGAGCGCTTGCTCGTGCTGGGCGTAGCATTTTTCGAAGACTTCGATTTCACCGGTGATGTCTAAGTAATGGGTTTGACTTTGCAGGCACGCCTTCACCATGGGCGGCATGGTGATGCTGAATGGGCCTGCCCCGTGCAAAACGGCCGAAACATCCTGCAAATGTTGGGAG
This sequence comes from Myxococcales bacterium, assembly GCA_002721815.1. Lineage (GTDB taxonomy): Bacteria > Myxococcota > UBA727 > UBA727. Next base: position 23,778 of record PBLQ01000042.1, on the reverse strand, counting down.
ATGGTCTCAATGTTTTTGAGATCAAAAATGCGAACCTCAAGCCCGGTTTGTTGCCCCAGGGCTTGGAGCTCTTTGGCATTGCGGCCGGCCAAAATGGGTTTGTGGCCGCGCTCGATGGCCTCTGCCACGATCAAGCGACCCGTAAAACCATTGGCACCATAAATAAGATAACGACTCATAAAGGACAAACTCCTGCAAAACGACGGCCTTAGCATGCCATTTTGCAACTGCCGAATCGAGAGAAATATTTCTCTAAGTGACCGATATGCCCTGTTTAAATTGACAGTTCAGTGGGAAAATTCACAGTGAAACGGGCCACTTGTGCTACGCTTTTCCCATGTATCAGCCCCATGGATTCATTGTCTCTGCCCTGAACCACCGTTTGTGGATTGGTTGGTTGGGTGCCTTTCTTTTAATCATGGGCTGTGATCCTGAAACCGCCGGCATTGGAAAAGCTCCCGGTCATGCGGATTTGTATGCCGAGGCATCCAGCTGTGTTTCTTACTACCTCGATCAATGTGATGACACACAGGTGCTTGATTTTGGCGAGATTCCACCGGGTGAATTGGCCAGCGTTTGGGTTCGGCTCGATAATACCGGAGAGGTGCCATTGAATTTTGTGTCATGGGATGCCGCAGACCTGCCCACCGAGCTCAAAGTGACCCATGCATTTAATCCCGATGGCGGGTTGAACGGAATGACCGTGCTCCCCAATCGTTTGAATGTGGGGGATCGTTTGTGGGTCTCGGTGCGACTGTTGCCCGGTTTGTCGCCGGGTCCTTTGCCCAAGGAAAAAATTATCTTTCAGTTTGAGCACGGTATCAACGACACGCTCGAAATTGAATTTGAAATCGAGGGTGAGATTTTAGGGTGTGAGCATGGCTGGGCCGATTGCGATGCGGACATGACCAATGGGTGTGAGCAAGACATCCTCACTGCCAATATCCACTGTGGGGCGTGTAACAATTCTTGTGTCATCGAAACAGGTTCGGGCACATGCATCAATGGCATCTGCGATTTCATCTGCGATGATTTCTATTCGGGTGAACTTTGTGATCAAGACGTGAATGAATGCGCCAATGGCAGCCATACCTGCGACGAAAACGCCACCTGCCAAAATCAAACCCCGGGTTACACGTGTGTGTGCAACGAAAACTATGAAGGCAATGGTTTTGTTTGTGACCCATCACCAGCAAAAACAGATACCGTGAGCGATACCATTGTTCTTCAAGCGGGCGCGTCCATCAATGTGACCTGCAATGTTTTCGATGCGTGGAACAACCCTCTGCCGGCGGACGATGAAAGCTGGCTCGAAGTTCCCGACGGTTTTGAGTTGAATACCGTAGATGTTGGGGTGTTCAGTGTGAGTCATACGGTGGCGGGTGTGTATGCACTCAAATGTCACATTCGCGATATTGTGGATGACACGCCATTGGCCATTCAAGTGGTGCCGGGAGACCCTTACGATTGGTCGCTCACCTTTGACGATAGCGATTGTCAAAAGCCTGGGCAAATCTTGAATTATTCAGTGACCGTCACGGACTACTGGGCAAACCCCATCGATGATCCAGCCCTTTCGGTGGTGGCCTCACCCATCGATGCCATCGTTGAAACTGGCGGCGGGCAACATGAATTCACGCAAGATGGAAACATCACCATTACTTTTTCGGTGGCAGAGCCTCATCATGCGGGCGCCAACGCGTTCAACGCTTCTTTCGATGTCATCGTGGACACCACACCGCCAGAGATAGAAATCACCAACCCCTCCAGAGCATCGATGATGACCGCGGGAGGGTATACGCCTGGAGTTATTTCCATTGATTTTGAAGTGATCGATCTTTTGACGCCGGTGAGCGCCATTTCTTTAAATGAAGACCCTGTGACGGTGGCTTCAGGTCAGTTGGCACACAGCAGTACGGTGGTGGAGACCAGTGTTTGGGGCGTGAATATCCTTCGCATGTCTGCCACAGACGCTTGCGACAACACCCGTCAAACGGTCCAAAGTTACCTGCGTTCGCCTGCCTATTATACACCGGCCGTATCGTCGAACAGCCAAGCCCAAGTGAGCAATGGCATTATCGCCCAGTTCAACCAGCCTATTTTTGATGACGGCAACCGGGCCGATATTGATGATCTGGCGACCCTCGCAGAGACAGTGATGGACCAAACGGATATTGATGCTTTCATTTCGAATCCACTGGCCCATTCTGATGGATTTGATTCTAATGGCGATGGGAATCCTGACCAGCAAACTATTCATACGTGTGGTTTCGGTTGTTCGAGCCTTACTCCGGGTTTCTGTTCAACCGAAACCGTCTATGAAGAAGGTTGGTGGGTATCCAAAACCGGCAATTTAACATACGGGGACCCGACTATTCATTTTGTGAACGCGACCAGCCAGGGGTTAGAGATCAAAATGTCCGTTTCCAATCTCTCAATGCCTTTGAATGTCTTTGCCAGCTACGAATGGTCAGAATGTGGCAGATACATTACGGATGCCGCGGGTATTGCTTCCATTCAAAAAGTAGAAGTTTATGGCATCATGCCCGTTGCAATGAATGGCAGTTTGCTTTCGACTGAGTTTGAAACACTCAATATTACGCTCACCAATACCGATATTGACGTTAACTGGGGCTCGTGGACATGGTGGGATTTTCTTTTGGATAGTACCGTGGGGGCTCTTGGAAACCTCATTCTAGACTACTTCACCGAAGACATCGAAGAAGAACTCGAAGTGGCGATGCGCAACAACCTTGAGCCTTTGATGGCAGGGTTTTTCCAAGACTTCACTATGGGCACATCGATGGATTTGGGCGCGCCTTTAAATGGCACTTTGACCCTGTCTTCTGAGATTGGTTATGCGAACTTTGGGGCGGGTTACGGACGCATGGGTTTAAAAACGCAAATCGCGCCCGACCAAAAAGGGCCCACCATCCCGCAGCTTGATACCGGGAGTATTAAGAGCAGCGGCATCACTTCTTGGTTTGATGTGGGTGCCTCAGCTTTTGGCGTGGCCATGAAAAAAGACTTTCTCAACCAAATCATGTGGGCCACTTGGTATGGAGGTGCCATGTCGTTGCCTGAGCTCGAGTCCAGTTTAGATTTGGGCGATGGGGTGGCCATGGACCTTGAGGCCTTGTCGCCGCCGGTGATCATGCCCAGCGATAATTCTGACGAAGACGGGCTTCTCGGTTTTGGCGACTTATGGGCGTCAGGGGCTTTGACCATGGGTGATTTGGGCACCATCCCCATCACGTTTTATTTGTCAGCGCTGGTGGGTTTTGACATGTCATTCAACGGGGATACCAACGAAATTTCATTGGTGCCCACGGACAACATCACCATTTACATTGAAGTGGTTTCTTTGGACGAACCCGCCTATCAAGGCGAGATGTCTGTGGCGTTAGCAGACATTTTCGAGACCATGATCCCCGAGTTGTTGACCCCCATTTTATCATCCATCCCATTGCCCGAGTTCGATGTGGGGAGTTTGGCAGGGTTAAACCAGCCCTTGGTGTGGCGCTTGAGCGACGGCATCGTTGAGCAGACCGACAACCAGTTACGCCTTGAGGGCAATCTTCAATAATTAGCCGGCTGGAAAGTAACTGGGCGCGTTGCCTTCTTTCCATTTGATGTTGCAGCCCATGCTGGGTGTTTGTTCTTGTGGAGAGGGTTCGCCGGCCAGCATGCGGGTGAGCGCGTCTCGTAAATCGTTGCCAGTGATGGGCTCGTCATTTTTGGGCCGACTGGCATCGAACTGACCGCGGTAATACAGCGTTTTGTCTTGATTAAAAACAAAAAAGTCAGGGGTGCAGGCCGCTTGAAAGGTTTTGGCTAATTGCTGATCTTCGTCTAAGCAAAATGGAAAGTTCCAGTTGAGTTCTTCAGCCAATGTTTTCATGTGTTCGGGGCCGTCTTGTGGGTATTTGTCAACATCGTTGCTGTTGACGGCCACAAACGAAACAGGGGCGCGCACGTGTTCTTGGACAAAGCGTGTGAGTGCGTCTTGAAGGTGAATCACATAGGGACAGTGGTTGCAGATGAACATGACCACCACACCATGGTCTTGTGGTAATTGCTCGGTACTGAAGACAGTGCCAGTCACCGCATCTGGTAATTGAAAACCAGGAAGAGGGGTTTTTAAGGGCAGCATGGTGGAAAGTGTTTTGACCATTTTTAGGCTCCTGTGAAAAAAATCATTTTTAACGCCAATAAGAAAAAAAGAACAGGGTAAATTATTCTGAAGTGAAAAGGGTGAAGTATGCCATGACTGTCGCGATTTTTAGGCTTTTCCCGTTGAAATCGGTGCGAATAATTTGAAAAGTAGCAACAAATTAAATACTTACGAAAAAGGTCCGCAAGTTGCCTATAGGAGGCCAAACATCCGGAAGACTGCATGGAGCGGTCTGCCTAACCTTTTGTTGGAGGAAACATAGAGATGCAAAAATTGTTAATTTTAATTGGAAGTCTTTTCATTTTTACTGCCTGCTCGACACCATTTAACAGCGGCATCAGTGGCGATACGCCAGTGAACGGCATTTCAGGTGAAGATGAGACCGCATTGTGCACCGCGATGGAAACAGAAGCAGAAGCGCAGGGCGTCACAGAAGCATCAAAGAAATTTGCTTGTTATTTGGGCGGGCAGCTGAGCGCGGCTTTTGCCATGGACGGTGATGCTTCCTTCGAAGAAACATGCCAAGAGTCCTATGACAGCTGTATGTCCGAAGAGGCTGAAGAATCAGAAGACGCCGGTTGTGAATTGAACTTTGGAGATTGTGCAGCCCCTCTGGCAGACTACGAAGCTTGCACCCTCGCCAATTGGGATGAAATGAAAACCATGGCCGACGAAATGAGCTGCAAAGAAGAAGAGGGTGACGACACTGATGATACTGCAGACGCTGATACGTGTGCCAACCCCGAGGCCTGCAAAGCATTTTATGATGCTTGCCCAGAACTCGATCCATGTACCGCCACTGAATAAGTGAGCGAACTTACAGTTCAAACTCAACGCTCGGTGTTCACCGGGCGTTTTTTTATGGAAATTGAGCGCCTTGGGCGATCCACTGAATCACCGTTTGTCGCTCCTCGGCGGTCATTTTGGTGAGATTACCCAAAGGCATGTAGTTGGTTTCCAGCGACGTTTTTACTTGTTCTTGGTGCGCTTTAATTTTGTCGTAACTGGTGAGGATGACGCCTTTTGGGGGCGTGGGAAACGCTTCGTAGGTGGGTTTTTCAGCGTGACACGAGGTGCAACGTGCTTCCATAATGGTTTGTACTTGCGCAAAGGTAATTGGAGAGGACGCGGCTCCATTTTCTGACAAGGCAGGGGCAGGTTTTGGGCTTACCAAATAAGCGAGAATGAACATGCCCAAGGCGGAAGCCACCAGCCACAAAGGTTGTTTCTTCCCTTTGTTTTTCAGGTTGAAATAATGGCGGGTCATCACGCCAATAATGGTGAGAGCGGCCAAGATGAGCCAGTTGTATTCGTGTCCAAAGGTGCTGGGGTGGGCATTGGAAACCATCACAAATAAAACAGGCAACGTCATATAATTGTTATGCAGTGAACGCAGCGCGCCGGCTTCCCCTAGGGAAACATCAGGGGCTTCGCCTTTGCTCATGGCGTCGACCATCACCCGTTGATTGGGAATGATTACAAAAAAGACATTGGCCGCCATGATCGTGCCGAGCATGGCACCCACGTGAATATAGGCCGCACGACTGCCCAGGACATTGCAAAGGGCATAGGTGACCACCACCACCATGGCAAAACCAATGATGGCCAAGAGCCGGCCGTTTTTGCCAAGTGGGCTTTTACACATCAAGTCGTAAACGAACCAGCCCACAACAATGGTGCCCAAACCAATCATGACCCCTTGGCTTTGGGTGATATCAGCCACACTGGGGTCCACCAAATAACCCGGCTTCAAGTAATAGACCAAGACGAGCATGGCAAAGCCGCTGATCCAGGTGAGGTAGGCTTCCCATTTGAACCAATGCAGCGTGCCCGGAAGCTTTTCAGGCGCACCCTTAAATTTGTTCACCTGAAAAAAGTCGCCGCCATGTACGGCCCAAACCTCACCCCCAATATTGTCTCGTTCTTCCTCTGGGGGTCTGAGAGAGTGGTTGAGCCAGTTGAAATAGAATGAGGCGCCAATCCATGCCGCGCCCGCGATGAAGTGAATCCAGCGAATTCCGAGAGTCAACCAGTCTTGAAGGTGGGCAAGCATGTGAAAAAAAGCTCCTTTTTCAGTAGATTAGACCTCTAAAGGGTCATAATTCAAGAAACTGGCGGTTGAGACTGCAACCCTGATTACCCACTTGGGAATGGCCAAATTTTTTGCTATGCCAGATATCCTTCATTTTATTGGTAATTCGCGCCGTTCAAGCCCGATTTTCCATTTTCCGGTACGGACGTTTAGAAGTCCTATTATAAGGTTTAGGCATATGGATGCACCCAGTTTGGCAGCTTTTAAAAATTTAGTGAACTTGGCCGCAGAAGACCTCGGTTCTCAGGTGGTTTTTTCCAGTGATGATTTCTTTGCCGAAAAAGAAAACCTGCTCAAAAAAGAAGAGCCGATATTCATCGCAGACAAATACACCGAACGGGGCAAATGGATGGACGGCTGGGAAAGCCGGCGCAAAAGAGAACTGGGCTATGATCGTGCGGTGATCAAACTGGGTCTGCCCGGCAAAGTGAAAGCTGTGAACATTGATACCCGGCATTTTCTTGGGAACCATCCTGCTTTTGCCTCTGTGGATGCCTGCAAAATCGATGCGCCATCTTCTACAAATGTCACCCTGGGCGAAGAAAAGCTTTGGGAAGAAATACTGCCCCAGGTGCCATTGTTGCGTGGTTCACCCAATCTTTTCGCCGTTGAAAAAATGGGCGATTATACCCACGTACGCTTAAACATTTTCCCCGACGGTGGGGTGGCCCGTTTTCAAGTGTATGGCGATGTCACGCCCACGACGGCTCAAGACGAAATTATGGATTTGGCAGGCTTGGTTCATGGTGGCCAAGTGGTGGGTTGCAACGACATGTTTTTTGGCGACATGCACAACATCATCAAGCCCCATCCAGGAGTGAACATGGGGGACGGCTGGGAAACCCGTCGCAAGCGAGACTGGAGCGAGGATTGGTTGGTGATCAAGTTGGGCCAAAAGGGCGCGCTTGAAAAAATCCAATTGTCCACCGATCACTTCATTGGCAATTACCCAAAACATTTCTCACTGGATGGCATCGACGCCACCGGCCAAAAACTTCGTTTTTACGATGGCAATGAGGCCGATTGGGTGAACGTTCTCAGCGAAATCCCTTTGGGCCCCAATGAAACCTTTAATTGTGAAGAGCTCAAAAGTGCTGGCCCATTCACCCACGTCCGTTTGCGGATCTTCCCCGACGGTGGCGTGAGTCGTCTGCGCGTGATGGGCAGGGTGGTTAAGGATTAAACGATGGTGGACTTGGCCCAAATCAACGCCATGAGCGAAGAAGCAGCTCGAGAAGCCCTGATCAAATGCTGTGGGTCTGCCCAATGGGTGAGCAGCATGGTGCAAGCGCGCCCTTTTACGTCCGATGCGGAATTGTTCGAAAAGTCGGACGCGGTGTGGTTTGCTTTGCCCGAATCAGAATGGCTCGATGCTTTTGGCCATCACCCACGCATTGGCGAAAGTCAGCTGCGGGAAAAATTTGCCAGCACTGCCGATTGGTCTGCCGGCGAACAAGCGGGTGTGGCGTCGGCGTCCGAAGAGGTGATTCAAGGATTGACCGAGGGCAATGACGCCTATTTTGAAAAATTTGGTTTTGTTTTTCTCATTTGCGCCACCGGTAAATCAGCGGACGAAATGCTGCACGCACTTCGGGAACGGCTGCCCAATGACCGTCAACAGGAATTAGAAAATGCGGCGCGCGAACACAGCGCCATCACTAAAATTCGATTGGAGAAAATCTAATGGCACAACTTTCAACGCACATTCTCAACACCACCGCGGGGCGTCCCGCGGAAGGCGTTTCGATTACCTTGGAGCGGCAAGAAGGCGGCGATTGGAAATTTGTTGCGACCCATCAAACCGACAGCGACGGAAGGGTTGGGGCTTTTTTACCTGCTGGAATGAGTTTGGAGTGCGGTAACTACCGACTCAACTTTCAAACCGGCGTTTATTTTAAGGCCAATAACGTTCAAGGTTTTTATCCCGAAGTGACCATCGCTTTCGAGGTGACCAAGCCCGAAGAGCACCATCACGTTCCATTGTTGCTTAATCCTTTTGGCTACAGCACTTACCGCGGAAGCTGAGAAAGGCACGACCATGACCACATTGACCCAAGAAGATTTGTCTGAAGTTCTCGATGAGCTGTGCATCGCCAACACGGCGTTTGCCCACCGATACCCAGGAGAGAGCCACGATCGCCAACCCGTCCACACGATTTACGGTGGCGCGCAACTGTTCAAAAAAGACACGGCTGAAAAGATTGGTAAATTGGCCCGTGGTTCCCTAACCCAATACGCCCCTAATTTTGTGGCCTTTGCCCAAGCGTTGCAATTCCCGGGTTACGAAGATTTGCCTACCTATCAAGGCAACGTGGATGAACTCATTGAGCATGTCACCCAAAACAACGCGCAAATGCAAAAAGAGGCGCCGCACATTTGGCTGGCCCACGCGGTTTATGACCGCATGGTGAAAAAGCTCGAACGCGAACCCGTCGAAGATTTCCGCATTGATTTTGAAGATGGCTATGGCAACCGCCCTGACGATGAAGAAGACGGGGATGCAAAGCGCACTGCAGGTGAAGTGGCTTTGGGCATGACCGAAGGCACGCTGCCGCCATTTATTGGCATTCGCATCAAGCCGTTGAGCGAACAACTCAAGCGTCGTTCTTTGCGCACTTTGGATTTATTTGTGAGCACTTTGGTGGAGAAAACGGGCGGGAAATTGCCGGATAACTTTGTGGTGACTTTGCCCAAAGTGGTGATGAAAGAAGAAGTATCTTCGTTGGTAAAAGTTTTCGGCATGCTCGAGTCCAAACTTAACTTGGCACCCGGCACGCTCAAAATGGAGATCATGATCGAAACCACTCAAAGTATTTTGGGTCCCAATGGTTCTTCGCGTTTACCGGTGTTGGTCGATGCCGGTGCGGGGCGTATCACAGGGTGTCACTTTGGCACTTATGATTACACGGCGTCGTGCCAAATTACGGCCGACCACCAAGTGATGGATCATCCTTCCTGTGATTTTGCTTTAGAAATGATGAAAGTGGCTTACGGCAATACTGGGATTTTCTTGAGTAACGGTGCCACCAACGTCATGCCGGTGGGGCCCCACGCCAAGCCGAAAGACGGTACCAGCTTGAGTGACGCACAGCTCCAAGAAAATGCCGATGTGGTCCACCGTGCGTGGCGTTTGAGTTACAGCCACATTCGCCACTCTTTGATCATGGGGTACTATCAAGGTTGGGATTTGCATCCGGCCCAAGTGCCCATTCGTTATGCGGCCATGTATTATTTCTTTTTAGAGGGGGCACGCATGGCTTCCTTGCGTTTGAAAAGTTTTATGGACAAAGCAGCGCAGGCCACTTTGGTGGGTGATGTTTTTGATGATGCGGCCACGGGCCAAGGGTTGCTCAACTACTTTTTACGCGGCATGAATTCGGGCGCCATTTCTGAAGAAGAAGCCACGGATACCGGGCTTACTTTAGAGGAGATTCGTTCGCGTTCCTTTGCCAAAATCTTAGACGACAGACGCCAAAACAACGGCTAAGTCCATAGAATAGTGGGAGACCGAAGGCCGTCGAAGGGGTATCGACGGGGGTTCTTTTTGAGGGGAAAAAATGAATAAATCACTATTAATTAGCAGCTTAGCTTTTTTGCTGGGCAGTGCCGTGGCTTGTCTGGGGCCGGCTGAATCAGGAAACAATGGCACGGTCAACGGATCTGTTGAGGGGGCTGGTACGGGATCCGACGGTTCGATGGATGGCAGTGTGGACGGTTCTACAGATGGTTCCGCCGATGGCTCGGCCAATGGTTCCACTGACGGCTCCACGAATGGTTCCACTGATGGCTCCACGAATGGTTCTGCTGATGGCTCCACGAATGGTTCTGCTGATGGCTCCACGAACGGCTCCACGGATGGTTCTGGTTGCACGTTAACATGTGCCGATTGGTCCAAACTCAATCCCGACACCTGCGAATGTGAAGAGACCGACGATTGCCTTGAAGAAGATGATAATTGTGTGTGGCCCGGAAACGCCTTCTCAACAAACCGTTGTATTTGTGCTCCGGGTGCCACTTGTGTGAACAACACCACCGTCTATATGCCACCCGCGTGCGAGTGCGTCGAGGGCCGTGGTTATTTTGAGGGCGGTTCCAACGACCGTTTAGGGTGCTGGCCCTATACGGTTTGCGGGATCAATGAATACGAGACCGTGGCAGCCACGCCCACGTCTGACCGCCAATGCAGGCGCTTAAGTGAGTGCCCACCGGGATCACCCGAGCTTACCCCGCCCACTGCGACTTCCGATCGGGTTTGCATGGTGCGCAACGATCCTGATGAAGATGGCCTTTACGGCTTAAAAGAAATCGTAACCACTCAAATCGTATTGGAAGATTCCGGTAACCCAAACTCTTATTTGGACACGCTTGCTTTCGCAGATTTCGATCGCGACGGGGACATTGATGTGATCGACGGCACCAAATGGTATCGGAACGATAATTTACCTTTTGAAGTCTACCAGTCCCAGTTCACCCACATCGATTATTCTTTTGTGACCAGGCAGACATCTTTGCAGGCGGGTCGCTTAACACTTCCTTCTAATATGAGTTGGGATCAGGCACCTTTGGATTTAATTGCGACAAAATCAGTCGATGACGGGAATTGGACGACCGATGATACGAAGCTTTTCATGTATGAAAATGAGGGGAGTGACGAGAGCGATACCTACGAACTCGGCGGTATGGAATTAAAAAACGCCTTTATTGCTTCGTGGCTTCCCACCGATAATCGCGACTATGTCTTATATCAGAACGACGATGATGATTTACAACAGCTGCTCTTTAGCAGTAATGGCACCTTTACCGAGCGGACGGTGATGGCAGATATGGAGTATGGGAGTCTGCAGGTTTGTAGTAAAAATGTGGGCGAACGCGGTATTGTTTATTGGGATGACGAAAACGTAAAATGGGCCACACTCACCGACAGCAGTTCCCCTGCTTTACACTACACCCAGACCGTATACAGCGATGTATATGACATCAACAGCGAGTCCCATCCTTTCGGTTTGGAGGTTGTCGGCTGCGACGATTTTGATGGTAACGGGCAAGGAGAAATATTAGTGACGGATGAGCTGGTGTGGAGCGACGTTTACCGACTTTATTGGTTGGAGCGGGCAGCGGGGGAGGCTGATTTTTCCCAACGGGTGCTTTATGAAGGTTCTCGTTTGGTGAACAGCGTGCGAACAGTTGATGTGGATGGTGACGGTGACATCGATTTGCTCGTAACCTTGAGGGGCGGTGAATTCGGCGCCTATACCTACGAACGTATGCTCTATGAAAACAATGGTGCCAATCATTTTTTGCAAACATCATTGAATGAATATTTAGAGGACGAGGATACATCTTTGGGGAGTATCTGGGCGGACATCGATGGTGATCATGTTCCCGAAGCAATCTGGTATGACACGACGACCGTCTACATCTCTCGTTTGATCTGGAACGATAATTGTCCTGCGCATTACAACCCAGACCAAGCAGATTTAAATAACGATGGTCGCGGCAACCCTTGCAGCCAAGATGAAGATCTCGATACCATCCACGACAAGGTTGATAATTGTCGTTTCACCATCAACACGGACCAATTGGATTTAGACTTAGACGGGATTGGTGATGCCTGCGACACGGACCGCGATGGCGATGGGGTTGGCAACCTTGAAGAAGGGACCTTTGGGACCAACCCGGATAACCCAGATTCCGATGGCGATGGTTTTGATGATTTTGTTGAACTCAACTGTAATGAGAATGGCTGCCCCCAAGTGGCGCGCGATACCGATGGGGATACGCTCGCGGACGCACTCGACACCGATGCTGACGATGACGCTGTGCTCGATGAAACAGACAATTGCCGATTAAATGCCAACACCCAGCAAGAAGATTTTGATTTAGACGGTTTTGGGGATGTCTGTGATTCAGATGCCGATGGCGATGGCTTTGAGACTTTGGGCGATTGTGACGATATGAATCCTTTTGCGGCATCCACCGGCTGGGACAGTGATTGTGACGGTTATGCCGATGACATTGGCCGGGTGAGAACCGTTTTGAGGACTTACAATGACAGCTGGCCGGCGCCCGATTTAGAGAATACTGCGAGTTATCAAATTGGTGATTTTCACTGGCGTGGGGAGAAAACCTTTATTGAAGACATCGATAACGACGGTGATTTGGATGTGATTCCAAGAGATGCTTATATTTTTTATAATAATGGTGGCACCATCGATCAGTTCCCCACCTACGGCTTTAAAGATGTTTATCCCGAAACCGATTGGGTGGCCGATCTCAATGGCGATGGTTTCCCCGAGCTCCTCACTGCGGGAGCTACTGATTTGGTGGTTTACAAAAACTTACAAGATTTCACGCAAATTGTGCACGACCCTGATGAAGAGCCGTGGCGTCAATACCGTTTGGAGAATGCGTTTGAAGAAATTACAGCAAGCTACGTGGACAGTGCATTGCAAGCGGTATGCGATAATGGTTGGGAAATCAAAACCAGTGGCGATTTAGACGCCGATGGTGATGTCGATTTGGTCACGGTGTGCATGCACGATAACGGCACAACCACGACCTCTGACGACTTGGGCGCATTGGCGTGGCACGAGAACCTGAACAACGATTTCACTTTTGCCGCTCATTTGTTGACCAGTGGTATTTTGTATTTGAACACCCCGCAGATGGCTGATTTTAATGGCGATGGTCACCAGGACATTGTTTTTGCCGGGGTTGCGACCAATCCGACTTGGAGTGAGAACGATGGTTTTGTGGCTTGGCTTCGAAATGATGGCAACGAAAATTTCACTCAAGCGACTTTGGTTTCTGACATTGAAGACAATTTCACCTATTACGGATCGAACAGGCAAGGCCGCGTCAGTGTCTTAGCGGCAGACATGGATGCGGATCATGATTTGGACATTGTCACCAATAATGATGCCGCCTCTTATGGCGCTGAATGGTGGGAAAACGACGGCAACACCGATCCAACGCTCTTAGATGACCATATGATTAAGGTACAAAGCTCCATTGATGACGACGAAGGCTTTTTGGGCCCTTTTAAAGTCATCGACGTTGAGGGCGACGGTGATGTGGATGTCATTGCCAACAATAAGTATTGGTTTCGACAGCGTGACAACGGTTCGTTTGAAACGGAATATGTGAGTAATGGGGGTGTACGAACTAAAAGAGGCGCCATTGCCGATGTGGATGCCGATGGGCGCTTAGACGTGTTTTTGCTTGAAGGCGCCGATCACAGCGACAGCAGTCGCCTTACTTGGTACCGTATGTATGCACTCGATAACTGCCCGGCCATTTCAAATGCAGACCAACTGGACAGCGATGGTGATTTTGTGGGCGATGTGTGTGAGGAGTAAAAATTACTCGTCGCAGTTCACATCAAAAATGGTTAGGGCCGCAGGCACGTCGGGGACGAACGGGTTCCCCCATTCGAGGCCGTATAAAAACCCGTCTGCCACGTTGAGCTGGTCGAGCTGAAAAAAACGTTGGTTTACCGGGGTAGCGGCATCACTGGGTCCAGTATAAGCCCAGCGACCATTGTTTGCATCGCATGAGCTAAGGTCATCGAGTTGTGCACATGACGCATCATCTAGGGTTGGCTGCCAAGTGCCACCAGCGGAAACACAGTCATCAGGGTTGAGAGGGACGACCCAGTCGTTGTGGTAAAAGTTACAGGTATATTGGTCGAAATTTGGTTTCAGCTCATTGCAGTTGCCATCGTAGCACCGCCCGCATTCAGTGCTTCCTTCGATGCCGGCGCACCCGGAACATTCACCGCAATGTGTGCAGTCCCCCAAATAAGGTTGGTTGATGCTTTCAAAAAGGGGGTTCGCCTCCACCCATTGACCACCTGCTTCAGTGCACCACCACTCGTCTTCAAACTCGCATGCGCTATCATTTGTGCAGTCCGTACACCAGGCTGCGCCAGGTGGGGAAAAATTAGGGGCATCAGAGGGGTTGATTTCAAAAATTTTAGATGGATGAGACCAGCCCTGAATGTCCTGTGTGATTTCTGGAGAGGGATTGTACTTAAAGAAATACAATTTTTCGCCATCAGTGGTGAATGACTTTTCGTAGGCATATCCGGGCGAGGGTTGAAAATCGTAGACAGGTTGGCTTTGTTCATCATGGTTTTCTGGGGCATCAAAAGAAAAAGCGAACACATCAAATAAGGTCGAATAGAAAAGATGTCCGCGGGCGTAGGCAAGGCTTTTAACGCCCTCGGCGTAAAGACCGTTTTCAGACAAGGCACCGGTGGTGAGGTCTTTCCACCGGACCGAATAGGGCCATCCACCAATGGTCATGACAATCCGATCTTCAGCAATGGTCATGGAGCTGACTTTGCTGTCGCCAAAAATATTGGGATCGTCATTCTCCGTTTCTTCAGGGATGACAATGGTGGGGTTGGATGGGTTTGTTACATCGTAGACGCTAAGGCCTGCTTTGGTGCCGAGATAAGCGAATGTTTTGTTTTGATGGTTGTTGACCAGCAGTGCTGGCTCATAGGTATTCGTTTGGTACATCAAGTACCCCAATGGCTTACTGGGCGTGTCTGGTGCGGCGACAGCGTCTAGCACATCGATGATTTCAACTCGGCAGGGGTAAGGGGCCGCTTCGCAAGGGTAATATCCGAGGTTTTGCATGACACATATGTCATCGCCGTTCAAATATGAGCCTGAATAGTAACTGATGAAGGCATAAAGTCCGCCATCTGAGCCTTGATGCAATTGTACGTTGTTGATGCCTCTTTGATGTCTTCCTTCTGGGGGCACCCAGGAGCCACCGGCATTGGTGCAATCCAGTTCGCTGTCTTGGTAATTACACAGAGGCGTCCCGGGATCGCAATCTTCACAGGAAATTTGCGAAGGTAAAATACGGCGAATCATTTCGGGGTTAGGGGGGCTGGTCACGTCGACCAAGTAGGCACCAACATCATTTGCGCTGTTGCCAATCAATGCGAAGTCGCCAAGAACCGAAAGGGTTCGTCCTCCCACGGGGTCCGTGGAAGCAGGGTCCGTGCTGATGGTGGTGGTGAAGTTTTTTTGTAAGGGCAGCCGCCCCACCACACCACACAGTGGGCCATCATAGGGGATACATTGTTCATCCGGACCCATGATCCAGCCCTCTTCGCAACCGTCGCACAGGTTTCCTTGATGTCCTGTTGCGCAAGTTACCGGGGTGAATGGTGGACTGCATTGCGATGGGGTTTCACCCGTACAGAGTTGAACGGATGAAGAAATGGCCCCCACATCAAACCCGTTTGGGAGTGTTGAAATGATTTCAAAGCGGTCCAGTCCCATTTTTGAAGTTGTGATTTCGATGCTGTCTTGGGCGGACGCAATGATGAAAGTGGCATCGCCGGTGAGAGGTTGATCAAACTGTAATTCGAGTGAGCCGTGACGTATGACCGCCCGATGAATGGTGGGTTCAATCGTTCGCAGGTATTGGTTTGTGTTTCCCAGAACCCCGTTCACCAAAACCACGGCATCGCAAACGTTCACTTCATTGTCTCGGTTTAAATCATTTTGGCAGGCGTACGCTGAGTGCGCGAGTGTTTCCACCAACCAGGTTTGTATGTCGGTAACATCAATATTTGTGGTTAACATTTGCTCACTGACGGTCGTTTCAAGTTCACCGGTACAGTCTGAAGCCGCATCAGCGGTGTGACATTGCATGTTAGCTGCGATTTCTCCGGTCACATCTCCCCGATACCGGCAGTCTCCATCACTGTTTTCGAGTTCTGCGCCGTATGCGAATTGAGCCCATAACAAGAGCACCAGTAAGCCAATGAGCGATGTGGGTGTTGGTGTTGGGTCGCGCATGAGTCTCCCTCGAAGGCATGGCGTTTAGTGTAACTGTTTCCCACCGGATGCCCAAGGCGATGCATGCAAAAAAGGCGATCACTGTAACTGATTAAAAACAGTCACTTACCATCGGATAGCGCTTTCAAGCCAAGGAGGCCCTTTGCCCTGGCAGGGGGGAAATGGGTTTACGAATGGAGCAGGAGCCTTTAAGAGACACGCATGAACCTAAACGATCATTTCGACGCGATCTCCTTTTCGGGGTGTGGCACACTGAACTTCTACCAATGCGGTGTGGCTTACGCTTTACAGCAATATGGTTTACCCCAAAGCATGCATTATGCGGGGGCTTCGGCCGGTGCGGGTTTGGGTGTTTTATTGGCGCAGGGTTCTGACGCTCAAGAAATCGCATCGGTAGCCATCGATATTTTGAAACCCCACGCGCACGCCAATATTTTGTATCGGTCAGATGTGCTTTTGGAATTTGCCAATCGTTTTTTAGGACATTTTTTATCTGAAGAGACACTGCCAATCATTGGACATCGTGTTTCGGTGTCCATCACGCGTGCCCCCTCCATTAAAAATTTGATGGTGAACGAATTTCACGACTTAAATGATTTAAGTGCGGCGGTTCGTGCCAGTTGCCACATTCCTTCTCGACGCGTGCGAACCATTCGCTTTCGCCAAATGCGTTGTATGGATGGCGGATTTAGCAACAACAGCCCGGTGCTCACACCAAGAACTTTACGGGTTTCCCCCTTTTTCTTTGACGCGCGGGCAGATGTGTTTCCATCCCCTAAAGTGACACCTTGGTGGGCCATCAAAGTCCCCCCCGTAGAAAAAGCTTGGGCACTTTTTGAAGAGGGTGAAAAAGACGCCGCTGCTTTAATGCAAAAAATAAAAAACGAGGGCTATGCGGTCCCGACGAAATCCGTAGACGGCGGTCCAAATGCCACACAGGGAACGCGTTTTCCCATGCAGACGGTTTTGCAAAGTCATAAAGAGGCGCGTTCCAGTTAGGTGTTGGGGCTGCTTTTATAGGGTGCCAATTTTCCTAAAAATTCTTTGATGTGATCTTCTTGCGTGGATTCATTTTGACAAAAATGAGCCACCGCATTGTGCAGCCGCGGATCGGTTAGAACGTGGGCCGAATGAATGGTCACGGGCACAAAGCCGCGCTTAATTTTATGTTCGCCTTGGGCGCCGGCTTCAAAGACCTTTTTACCTGTTTCAATGGCGTATTCAATTAGGCGGTAATAGCAAAATTCGAAATGAATGGCGTCATAAGCACTGGCGCACCCCCAGTACCGGCCATACAGATGCGTGTCGCTTTCAAAGGAAAGGCTCATGGCTTGGATGGTCCCTCCTGAGTCCCGCGCAATAGCGGCCAATACGGTTTGTTGAACCGACGAGGGCATATTTTTGAAAAAGTTGGGGGTCAGGTAAGGGGTGCCCCATTTGCGTTGGTAGGTGTTTTCGTAAAGTTCGTAGATGCGTTTCCAATCTTCTTGGGAGAGCGTGTTCCCTCGAACTAAGCCCAAGGTGAGTGTGTTGTCCGTAGCGCGTTCCCGCTCTTTTTTGATTTGTTTGCGGTGTCTGCTTTTGA
The DNA here is from genome assembly GCA_002721815.1 of Myxococcales bacterium. Taxonomy (GTDB): domain Bacteria; phylum Myxococcota; class UBA727; order UBA727. The sequence continues at coordinate 6,103 of PBLQ01000042.1, read as the reverse complement.
GGGCATTTAAAAATTCGCCGAAGTTCTCATAGCCGGAATTATGAAAATGATATTGATGGGTTTCGCGGGAGATGAAACCCGCCTTTTGTAGCGCTTTTGACTCTTCGGGGAGGCAATGAAGAACATGAACCCCACTGAGCCCTAACTGTTCACAGAATGACTTTAAAATTGTGGCCGCGATTTCAAAATATTTTGGGTCCATGAGCAGCCGGTGCCCCACCGCGGGCGTATAAGGCGCACCCACCAAAAGCTTAGGGTAATAATCAATGCCGGCCGCTTGGGCACCACGGGCCCATTCCCAATCGAAGATGTATTCTCCGTAACTGTGGAACTTCAAATAGAGCGGAACAAAGCCCAAAGACTGTTCCTCTTGAAGCAATTGCATGTGCATGGGCATCATGCCCTTTTCTCGCCCAACGCTCTGGCTTGTTTCGAGGGCATGTAAAAAGGCATGGCTCAAAAAGGGGTAGGCATTGGGATTGTGGGCATTCCAATCCTGCACGGAAATGTCTTCCATGCCGGCAAAAAAATGTGCGCGGTAGGGCCCGTATTCAACTGCGGGAGGTGGCCAATTCATTGGGTTGAGCTTAATGATCTCGGGCCGTGCGTTCAATGAATGCCTGAAAAATTAAATAATTAGGGTTTTTCAGCAGCATTACGTCCAAATTGGTGGTTTAATGGATAAAGACTATATGAAATCAGCACTTAGGATGCTCATAAAGGACACATGAATGAGAACACAATGGCGCCTCACAACTGCACTGCTCTTAATATTCACCGTTATGGGATGTGCTTCACCCACCGTGCCCAGAGAAGACTCTGATTCAGACGAGCTCGCTCAAGATCAAAATTTAGATTTCAACAATGGCAGCTCTCAAAACAACAATCAAAACAACAATCAAAACAACAACTGGTTCGATACGGGCGACGCGGGAGTCATGGACGCAACCGAAATGGCGCAAGATGCGGGCTCGGCCATCGATGAACCTGAGCCAGAACCCGAACCTGAGCCAGAGCCCTCGAACGGGGCCTGTGACAATGACGCTGATGAAGGAGAGCTCGGTTCGCTCGATGATACACTCGACGATGTGGTGGGAGACTGTGCCTTAAGTTGTTTACTCAGTTCGGACGTGGCCACCTGCGGCAGTGATTGTGTTGCCGACAATACAGACTTGAGTGATGACTGTTCGGATTGCTTTGGTGAGATCATCGCCTGTACGGCCTCCAATTGCGCCTTTCAATGTGGACTCGACGCTGAAGGAGAAGCTTGTGCCTCCTGTCGAGAAGAAAACTGCAATGATGATTTTGAGCAATGTGCAGGTATTCCAGCCCAATAAGCCCAGCGGAAGTTGTTATACTTCATCGGTAATCATGAATTTTCGAGGTTAAAATGACGCAGCTTTCCGGAGCGACTGTGGCGGTGGCTGGTGCATCCGGCTTTATTGGGCAAGCCTTGGGACCTTTGCTAGGTAACCAAAACCATCTCATCGGGCTGTCACGTTCAGCGAAACCGGCCCAAAACGGTTACAGCGAATTTCGCCGCGCCGACTTGTTTTCTATGAAAGATGCAGAGTCCGCGTTGGAGAATGTGGATTACGCCATTTATTTGGTTCACAGCATGATGCCTTCGGCACGTTTGGTTCAAGGGGCTTTCGAAGACCTAGATCTGTTATGTGCTGATAATTTCGCCAAGGCGGCGGCACGTAACGGTGTGAAGCAAATCGTCTATTTGGGCGGTCTCATGCCCAACGATGATGACGTTTCCGCTCATTTGCAAAGCCGTTTGGAAGTTGAAGAGGTTTTAGGAAGTGAAGGTGTCCCGGTCACGAGCTTGCGTGCAGGTTTGGTGATTGGTGCCAATGGGTCTTCCTATCAGTTGCTCACACGCTTGGTTCAAAGGTTACCGGTGATGGTTTTGCCTTCTTGGACGCAAACGAAAATGCAGCCGGTGTCTGAGCAAGAGGTGGTTCAAGCCTTCCAATATGTTTTAGGGAACCCAGATTCGTTCGGTGCGGTTTACGATCTGTACTCCACCGCCCCCGTTTCCTATGAGCAATTGATGCAGGCCACCGCTCAAGCCCTGGAGCTCAAGCGTCGCTTTGTTGGCGTTCCATTGCTATCGCCGCGCTTATCTCGTTTGTGGGTGAGTTTGACCACTGGTGCACCCAAAGAGCTGGTGGCACCCTTAATTGAAAGCCTCCGGCATGAGATGTTGGCACGCAAAGAGGCCCCGCATCAATTGCCAATGGCCCAGGAGCAGGACCTCATCGAGCTTATTCAGCAGGCCTCACAACGTGGACAGGCCTCCAAGCCACCTCGGGCATTTTTAAAACCTTCCAATAGCCGAGGGGCAGACACGGTACGCTCGGTGCAACGCATGCGTTTGCCGGCGGGAAAGGATGCTCAGTGGGCTGCCAATGAATATTTTCGTTGGCTGCCCGAAGCCATGAAGGGCTTGGTGCAAGTCATACAGCTCGATGAGAATAAAATCGGTTTTCGTTTTAGCGATAAAGGTCCTTTGCTGCTTGAGTTAGAGATGCGCTCCCACCGAAGCGATCCGCAACGTCAAGTGATGCGCGTGACGGGCGGCTATTTGGCGAAAGAGACCGAAAGGGGTCGCCTCGAATTTCGTCAGGTGTTGAATGGTCGTACGTTACTGGCGGCAATTCATGACTTTGAGCCGCGCTTGCCTTGGTGGATTTATCGATCCACCCAGGCCGAAGTCCACCGATGGATCATGGATCGATTTGGAAAACATCTGGATTCATTTTCTTAAGCGCTTGCGAGCCCATAGGCGGTGTAAGTCATCCACGCGGCGATGGGGAGACGCACGGTCCAACCCACAGTGCGAATCCAGTTCCAACGCAGCAGATATCGCCATGTCTTGGGGGCGAAGCCCTGCGCCAGCTGTTTGTGAGCCGGGACCTGACTCAAAAACGTGCTGGCCCAGATTCCGATGAGAATGATCATGCCAGCGAGGGCGGCCCACTTAGTGGTGCCAGCAGGGCTCATTGAGAAGAGCACAAAAGCCAAAACCAGCTCGATCAACATGGGTCCTATGACCACCCAGCCGGTTCGTTGGGTGTGTTGGGCGTGATATGCTGCGAATGAATCATGAGAGACAGCTTTAAACAGGGGATAATGAACCACCTGAACAAACCAGATCACCCCGACCATAAAACATGTGGCGACCAAGTGCGCACCATGGACTAAAAGCAAACCATCCTCCGACTTCCCTTTTGAAACTCGTCGGATGGCATTTGTATTCCAAATGATTCAAAACGCTTTTGCCAGAACGTAACCCTGTGCAAAGCCGCAGGTGCTTTATAGCCCCTTGCCTTCAAGGTAGCGTTCAGCATCGATGGCGGCCATGCAACCAGAACCCGAAGCGGTGATGGCCTGTCGGTAATAACTGTCCTGCACATCGCCACAGGCAAAAACGCCTTCGATTTCTGTTTTGGCACTTTGGCCCAGCGTTTTGATGTAGCCCTTATCGTCAAAGGAAAGGTAATCCTTAAAAAGGCCCGTGGTGGGGCTGTGACCAATGGCCACGAAGAGGCCTTGAAATGGAATCTCTTTTTCTTCACCGGTTTGGGTGTTTTTGGTTTTCACCGCCACCAGGGTATCATTGTTCATGATGCCTTGTTTTTCGGTGAGCAGCTCGGCCACTTCTTGGTTGAGTTCCCATTTGATTTTCGGATTGTTTTGCGCACGGTCCACCATGATTTTACTGGCACGAAAACCTTCACGACGGTGAATGATGGTGACGCTTTTCGCGTAGCGGGTTAAAAAGTTCGCTTCTTCCATGGCGCTGTCGCCGCCACCGACCACTGCGACATCCACGTCTTTGTAGAAGGCACCATCACATGTGGCGCAAGCGCTCACGCCGGCACCGCTGGCAATGATCTCTTTTTCTTTATCAATGCCTAACAATTTGGCATTGGCGCCCGTGGCAATGATGACGGTGTGGGCTTTGATTTCGGTTCCGCTTTCACTGGTGGCCACAAAGGGGCGCTGATTAAAATCAACAGAGGCAATGTTTTCGGTGACCACCCGTGCGCCAAACCGCTCCGCTTGGGCTTTAAACTTTTCCATGAGCTCTGGGCCCAAGACACCTTCGGGGAAACCAGGGTAATTTTCAACATCTGAGGTGATCATGAGTTGGCCGCCGGGAAGATTGGGGGCACTTCCTTCATACACCAGGGGGGTCAATGTGGCGCGGGCCGTATAGAGGGCGGCCGTCCAGCCAGCGGGGCCTGAGCCAATGATCAATACTTTTTCGATGTTGTTGTCAGTCATAGTGTTCTCCCAAATTGTGGCCCTATTAGAAGCACCCAAGTGAGAGAGTCAAGGAAAAGCGGCGCGTTCGGCTGGCCCTAAGGCTGATGAATGCGGCAAGCTGCACTTCGACGGCCGCCAAGCCGCTGTTTTTATACGATAAAGTTAGCTTTCCGGGTGCGGAGTGGGCGCTTCTGTTTACTGCGCTCTTAAGGCCGCGTTCGCTTGCCTGTATCGGGGCCCAACGACTACACTCAATGTTATGATTTACAAACACCACTTGATTTCGCGGGCCCTTCTCTTTGGGCTCATCCTCTCGCTCGTGGGCGCTTGTCAACCCACCCAGCAGACCAGCCCCGTGGTCATTGAGGGGCCCAACCTTCAGCTGAACGGCCCCTTTGATTTGGGTGAGAGCCCCAAAGGCATTCGGGTCATGAAAACCTTTTTGCTGAAGAACTCGGGCACCGCAGGTTTAGAGATCAGGGACATGGTGCTCACGCCGGATGACGGCAGTTTCCAAGTCAATCTGGATGTTTTGTCCACCACCATTGAGCGTTTAGAGACCTACGAGCTGCCCGTTACTTTTTTTCCAAGCGATGAAAAAGACTACGAAGTCGAGTTGGAGATCATTTACAATAATGACGAACTAAGCCCCGCCCGAGTCAGTTTAAAGGGGACCGGCATATCAAACTTGATTTGCGAATCTTGTGAACCACCCCCCAATCCGGAGTGTGGTTTGGGCGGCAAATCATCCATTCGTTATGAGGCCACCAGCTCAGATTCTTGCGAATCCGAAGCGGGCGTCTGCGCTTATCTCATGTTTGAAACCCTGTGCGAAACAGGCATGTGCGATGTGTCCACCGGGTTATGCGAAGACATGCCGCCTTTCGATGCAGGGCCTGGCGACCCCTGTGAACAAGTAGATTGCGGTGCACACAGCGCGTGTGAAAACCAATCCGGTGAGGCCATTTGTATCTGCGATGCAGGCTACGTTCGCAATGCGGAGGACAATGCATGCGTAGACGAAGACGAATGCAGTGCGGGTACCGACAATTGTGATGCAAACGCCCTTTGCGAGAACACCGAAGGTGCCTTTACCTGTACCTGTAACAGTGGATACGAAGGAGACGGGAGCACCTGTACCGATATCGATGAGTGCGTGCTTGATCTGGATGGTTGTGATGCCAACGCCACTTGTGAGAACACCGAAGGCGCATTCATTTGTACGTGTAACGATGGTTATTTTGGTGACGGCACCAGCTGTGAAGACATTGACGAGTGCGACCTGAGTATCGATTCATGTGATGCCAACGCTTCCTGTGAAAACACCGAAGGCGATTATCAATGTACCTGTCATGAAGGGTTCAGCGGAGATGGGGAAAGCTGTATCGACATTGATGAGTGTGCCGAAGACGTCAATAATTGTAATGAAAACGCATCCTGCACCAACAATGAAGGTGGTTACAGTTGCGTTTGCCATTTGGGTTATGCGGGAGACGGCACCACGTGCGAAGATGTCGATGAATGCGAGCAAGCCGCAGACAACTGCGCAGCGAATGCAACGTGTACCAATACGACGGGGGCTTTCACCTGCGAATGCAACGCTGGCTACAGTGGTGATGGCACCTTATGCGAAGAGGTGAATGAGTGCACCGATGGCACAAACAATTGTCATACCAACGCCACTTGCACCAATACCGGTGGCGCTTTCTCTTGTTCCTGCAATGCCGGCTACAGTGGTGATGGGACCGCTTGTACAGACGACGATGAATGTGCTCTCGATACAGATAATTGCGATGCGAACGCCGCTTGTACCAACACCGCA